>NZ_JBCNJT010000002.1:0-732466 GCF_039596395.1 Fluviicola sp. | reverse complement strand
TGGATCTTGTAATTGACCTTTGCCAACATTCGTTGAAAACTCCAATCCAGATTTAGACGATTGTTTTCCTCTGTTTGTAAACGTTTATATTCCTTAATTAAGTATACCTTAAACTCGGCGCTGATCCACATACCAAATTCAAATGCTATATCTATATGAGCATAAGTTCCTCCGTATCTGCCTGCAGTTGCTTTTAATCCAATAGCATTTGTTTTCTCAACCCATTCTTTCACACTGATTTTATAGCTGTTTAAACCGGCCTGACTTTTAATTATGGCGAATTCGCCATAATTAAAAGTTGGATTATTTATCGATTCCCAAACACCCAAAAACTCAACTGTATTTCTATTACGTAACCAATCAGAAATGAAAAACTCACCATCCTTTGCTTTGAGCATATCGGTTAATGAGATATAATCTTCCGAATTGCTTTTATAAATAGTTATGGGTGTACCCTGAACTTCAATTTTTTGATTTTTCATTATTTGATATAGTAGTAATAGTTTCCATGATAAAATGAGAGTCTCTTAGATTAAGTTAGGAAATATTATCGCTTGAAAAAAGTGTTTTTTCGAAAAAGACAATTCCCAAATTCGACTGTTTCCATCCGCCGGGGTGGAACGAACAGATTGGAGGCTTATTCACGATTATCTTTTAATAAAACACACGCCTTATATGTTTGATTTTCATCGGACTAAAGAAATGAATTGAATTATTACATATAAGTAGGGGCGAAAAATTTTTCGCCCCTACCACTATTTTTAAACCCGTCGGGTTTTATTTAATCATTCAATTTCAATACCGCCATGAATGCTTCCTGCGGAACTTCAACTTTTCCTACCTGGCGCATGCGTTTCTTTCCTTCTTTCTGTTTTTCCAATAATTTACGCTTACGGGAAATATCACCACCGTAACATTTTGCAGTTACATCCTTACGCAAAGCCTTGATCGTTTCACGTGCGATGATTTTCGCACCGATAGCTGCCTGGATCGGAATTTCGAATTGCTGTCTTGGGATCAGTTCCTTCAGCTTCACACAGATTTTCTTCCCAAGGTCGTAAGCATTGCTACGGTGAACCAATGCAGAAAGTGCATCCAGCTGTTCTCCGTTCAGCAACATGTCCATGCGGATCAAATCAGATTCCTTATAACCGATCGGGTGGTAATCGAAAGAGGCATAACCGCGGGAAACAGATTTCAAACGGTCGTAGAAGTCAAATACGATTTCTGCCAAAGGCATTTCGAACGTTAATTCAACGCGGTCCTGTGTCAAATAAACCTGGTTTCTCAATTCACCGCGTTTTTCAATACACAACGTCATGATCTGACCGATGTATTCGCTTTTCGTGATTACCTGCGCTTTAATATATGGTTCTTCAATGCGGTCAATCGTAGACGGGTCCGGCAATTCGGACGGGTTATTCACCGTAAAGCGGTCATCCGGATTTTTAGTTGTGTAACAGTAGTACGATACGTTCGGTACCGTTGTAATCACGGTCATATTGAACTCGCGCTCCAAACGTTCCTGGATGATTTCCATGTGCAGCATTCCCAGGAATCCGCAACGGAAACCGAAACCAAGTGCAGCGGAAGATTCCGGTTCGAAAACCAGCGAGGAATCGTTCAACTGTAATTTCTCCATGGAATAGCGCAATTCTTCGTATTCGTCTGTTTCTACCGGGTAGATTCCGGCAAATACCATCGGTTTAACGTCCTCAAATCCTTTGATAGCTTCCGTAGTCGGATTGGATGCCAGCGTAATCGTATCTCCTACTTTTACTTCTTTGGCAGTCTTGATCCCTGAAATGATGTATCCCACATCACCCGCACGAACTTCATTTTTCGGGCTCAGGTCCATTTTCAGGATGCCGACTTCATCTGCATTGTAATCCTTCCCGGTATTCAGGAAACGTACTTTATCTCCTTTTTTGATCACCCCGTTTTTCACGCGGTAGTAAGCAATGATTCCCCGGAATGAATTGAAAACCGAGTCAAAGATCATGGCCTGAAGCGGTGCATTCTCGTCTCCTGTCGGGGCAGGAATGCGCTCGATAATAGCTCTTAAAATATCTTCTACACCCAAACCGGTTTTCCCCGAAGCAGGGATAACATCACTTGGGTCACAACCGATCAGATCAACAATTTGGTCCGTTACTTCTTCCGGCATGGCACCCGGAAGGTCCATTTTATTCAGGATCGGGATAATCTCCAAATCGTGCTCCAAAGCCAGGTACAGGTTGGAAATAGTTTGTGCTTCAATTCCCTGGGAAGCATCTACGATCAGTAAAGCTCCTTCACACGCCGCAATGGAACGGGAAACCTCGTAAGAGAAATCCACGTGTCCGGGTGTGTCGATCAGGTTCAAAACATATTCCTGCCCTTCAAACTTATAATTCATTTGAATGGCGTGCGATTTAATGGTAATACCGCGTTCACGTTCCAGGTCCATATCGTCGAGTGCCTGAGCCTGCATTTCACGATCTGAAATAGTCCCTGTTGTTTGCAACAAACGATCTGCTAAAGTACTCTTACCATGATCGATGTGCGCGATAATACAAAAATTGCGGATATGCTTCATGGCGCAAAGATAATGCTTTTTTTTTCAGATTTGTTCCGGATACTTATGCGCTGAAAGCGTGAAAAGCGTTCCCGGATAAAAAGAACCGGCCAATTACCGGATCAACGTTAGAAAATGATGACCTGTCAACTGGATATTTGTTGGAAGTGTTACCTGATAGGTAAAGAAATAAACTCCTTCTGATGCGGGATCGCCGTTGATGCGTCCGTCCCATTTTTCAGTAGGAGCGTTTAATTCGGCCACGCGGTTCCCCCAGCGGTTCACAATGTCGACATGTATTTTTAGGGCGTCCGGAAACGGGAGGAAAAACTCATCGTTGATCCCGTCTCCGTTCGGAGTAAAGGAATTGGCAATAGATGCATTTTCCGGTTGCGGTTCCGGCTCGGTACCCGGATCGGGAGCCAGGATAGTAACATAGATTGTGTCGGTATCCGAACACGAACCGTTACTTGCAGTAAGCACCACCGGGTAAATACCGGGCTGCGTAAATGTTGCTGAAACGATTTCCGTGACATCCGTGGTGGAAGTCGTCAGATTTGGTGCAAACTCAAAAACAAAAGAAGTCGCATTTTGACTGGAATTGGAAAAGTGAACCGTCAGGCCCGGATAACCGGTTGTTGCATCCGTAGCGGTAAAACTTGCAACCGGCATTTGGGTGCAGTCTTCCGGTTTCCAGGTTATTCCGCGCAACTGGGTCCCGGACGGGAAACCTGCTGAAGAGACCAGTACCGTTTGCAAAGATCCTCCTGTAACCGGGCAGGAATTAATAATATACGCTCCGCTTCCCCGGGAGATAAAGATGGTATTGTCTCTCACGGTTAAATCGGTCATGGAGTAGTAGGAATCCTGGCACAGCAGCACCGGCGGATTGGCAAAAGCCATATCCTGCTTGAAAACGCGGCTGTCGGAGTTGACCGAACAATCAAAATAATACAGGACTCCCTGTTCATCGAATTCGATGGCGTCAGCTTCCGATTCAATGGCATTCGTAGTCGGATGACTAAAAACCCCGATAATTTGTCCCTGCATCGTAGCGGTGTTGATCCGGATCAAAGTTTCCGAACAATAATCGCCTTGCGAAGCACCCCCGTTGAGGCTCACCGAAGCATACAATTGGTTGTCCTGCGGATTAAAAGCAATTCCTTCCATAACGGAAATGGTGTAGCCGGGAACGTTCACAGCACCTAGCGTAGTATAAACCCCGGTTTCAGAAATCCGGAAGATTGAATTTCCCAAAGGGACCTGGATTCCATAATAACAACTTTGGGACTCACTCCAGTCGAGGCTGAACGGATCGGCCGCCGGGAAATTGGAAATATTCAGATAAGGATTGACTCCGCCGTTATTCTTATTGACTTTGTAAAGCTTTTGATTGGCCAAAAGGATTAGTGTATCTGCGGTAGTTTGGGAATACACCAAACCCGTGAACAGGAACAGGATTCCAATCAGGAAATGTTTCGGATGGAGAGCAGCTTTCATGTGATCTAACGAAATTTAAGCGTTAATTAATTGGTTGATTGCAGCTAAATTACGGTTAAATTTCTGAAATTTCACTGGAATTGAAGAATTGGTTTTAGGATTTACACCCTATCCAAAATCGTGCGTACAATTCCCTGGATGCGCTGAGCCATTTCATCGGTCGGAAGGTCGTTGTCGTCGGTTCCGAACGGATCTTCGATTTCTTCTGCCAGGACTTCGATACTTACGAATACATAGAAAATGAAAGTTGCAATGATGGCCGACCAATAGCCGAAATTCACCACGAAAGCAAACGGAAGCGTAATGACGTAGCTGAAGATGAATTTCTTGAAGAACATCGAATAGGAATAGGGGATCGGCGTGTTTTTGATGCGCTCGCAGGCACCTACACAATCCAGGAAACCGTTCAGGTTGCGGTCCAGTCTGATCAGGTCTTCTTCGGAAACAACGCCTGCCTTTTTCAGCTTGTTCAAACGGCAGTACATCAATTCCACAATCCCCGACGGAACGTGGTCCAGGCCTTCCAGGAAAGTGCGTTCTTCGGGAGTAATGTCCAGTATGTCGTAATTGGTTCCTGCCCGCAAATGTTCCTTGATGCACAAAGCAAAATTCCCGATGTGACGCCCGAAGAAATGATTGTCTTCCGTACTTAAATCCAGTGAAGTTAATTTCACGGCCAGGTTGCGGGAATCATTGACCAATTGGCCCCAGTTTTTACGTCCTTCCCACCAGCGGTCATAAGCCGTATTGGTGCGGAAAGCAAGCAACAGGGAAATCACGAACCCCAGGATCGAGTAGATCGAAAACAGCTTTTCCAGCACCATCGCTTTCGGAAAGAAAAGGTCTTCCGCCAAAGCCACGCCCATCGTAAACACAAAAATAAAGACCAATTCCCTCCAGAGAATGGAAATCGTATCGCTTTTTGTTAAGTGAAAAATGAGTGCCAGCCAGCTTTTAGGGTTGTATGAAATCATGAGTTGAATTGAGGAGCAAAAATAATCAATTTTGGGTCAGTGATAATTTTCCGGTAAAAAACACGTTAATCTGCACGTTGGGTAAATTTCAGGACAGGATTTACCAGGGAAAAATGCTACAAACAGCGATTTTTTCATCGATTAGGCGCTAGAATTTGGCTATTGCCTAATTTGGGATAAATTTGCAACTCTTAATTGAAACTGGATATGGAAGAAAGCAGCAAGGTAATGCAGGAACAACGGATGAATCTCTTCGTTACATTATGGGCTAAGCGTAAAATACTAATCATTGTTACTGCCGCGGGACTCGTGGTTTCCACCGTGATTGCTTTCTTAATGACACCTTTATACCGGTCTACGGCAATCGTATTCCCGGCGGCAACCAGTACGGTATCTTTCTCCGAACAGCGAAATGCAAAAGCTTCTTCCATGGACTTCGGGGAAGAGGAGCAGGCCGAACAATTGATCCAGATCCTTCAGTCTTCCAAAGTGCGCGATAAAGTGGTTCAGCAATTCGATTTGATGAAGCATTATGAAATCGAGCCGGATGACGCCAATAAGCACTACAAACTGGTAAAGGAATACAACAGCCACATTTTATTTGTGCGTACGCGTTACGGTTCCATCCAGATCGATGTATTGGACAGAGATCCGCAACTGGCTGCAGATATGGCCAACAAGATCGTGGACCTGATCGATACCGTGAAAAACGAAATGGTGATGGAACGTACGGTTCCAGCTTTCGAGATCAACAAACGCAAGAAAGAACAATTGGAAGCGGATAAAAAAGCGGTTTTGGACCAGTTGGATTCACTGGCTGCTTTGGGAGTAGTTCCGCTGGAAGGGCGTGCGAACCTTTTCCAGGCATACGTAGAAGCGAAAAATGCGGAAGACAAAGCAGATTATAAAGCGCGTATCGATATCAACCTGAAGTATGGAGCGGTATTCGACGGATTGGAATATGTGCGGAATGAAAAGATCATGAAATTATCTGATTTCGCGGCTTCCTATGAACAGGCGGAATCGGATGCCAATACGCAGTTCAACCACAAGTTCATCGTGGAACGTGCCGTGGTAGCAGATAAGAAAGACAAGCCGAAGCGTTTGATCATTATGTTGCTGGCAACTTTCGGAACATTTGTGTTCATGGTCTTTGCCCTATTGATCCAGGATAAGATCAAAGAAATCCGCAAGCTGGCATAAACGTGGCTTTTTTACGGGAAAATAAGTTATTGTTAACCCTCGGACTGGCTTTTGTCGGTTTACTGGGTTACGGGTTTTGGTTCGACAACGAATACATTCCGCTTATTCCCTACGCCCTGATTGTTTTGTTTGTTGCGCTGTTCTACACGGAATACACCTTCTTTTTTATCATCGCAGCAACTCCTTTGTCCATCAATATAGAAGAGTATACAGACAGTTTCGGGCTGTTCGTACCTACGGAACCATTGCTTTTCGGGACCATGCTTTTGCTGTTGATCCAAAATCTGAAATACCGGGTTTTCCCCACTTATTTAAGGAATTCGGCCATTGTCTGGACAGTTGTCTTTTACTTGGTTTGGATCTTTTTCACATCCATCACCAGTGAAAATCCGGTGACATCCCTGAAATTCCTGTTAGCGCGGCTTTGGTTCATTGTTCCCGTTTTGTTTTATGGAAGTTCGGTATTTTATGATCCGAAGAAAATCCGCTGGTTCCTGTGGTTGTTCCTCTCTGCCATGATTATCGCAATTACCTATACCATTTTGGTGCACGCTTCCTACCGCTTCGGGGAAAAGGAAAGTCACTGGGTCATGTGGCCGTTTTTCAAGGATCACACGATTTACGGTGCGTTGGTTGCTTTGGTCGTTCCGTTGATTTTCTCCTTTTACTTTTCGCGTAAGCACGGGCCGCTACTCCAGTTTATCCTGATCGGTTTCATGGTGATTTCCATCCTGGGATTGTATTTCAGTTACACACGTGCAGCCTGGTTGAGCGTCTTTTTGGGGATGGTCATCTGGATGCTGATCCGCTTCAAAGTAAAATTCTCCTGGATTGCCGGAATAACGCTGGTGGTCGGAATCTACATTTGGGCTTCCTGGGATGAGATCCAGCAGGATCTGGCCCGGAACAAATACGAACACACGACCGAAGAATTCGGAGAGCGTTTGCAGAGTGCTACCAACGTTACAACGGATGCTTCCAACCTGGAACGTATCAATCGCTGGAATTGTGCCATTGACATGTTTAAGGAACGCCCATGGGTAGGATTTGGCCCGGGAATGTATTCCTTCGAATATGCCCGTTTCCAGCGCCCGGAAAACCTGACGATCATTTCCACCAACTTCGGGAATATGGGAAATGCGCACAGTGAATATCTGGGGCCTCTGGCTGAAATGGGCTGGATCGGGATGCTGAGCATGCTGGCCATTGTAGCTGCGATCTTTTACGAAGGGATTACGCTTTACAATCAGTGGCCGTCGGAAGACCGGGAAATCAAAACGCTCTTAATGGGTTTCATCATTGCTTTGTCGACCTACTTCATTCACGGATTCCTCAATAATTTTTTAGATACGGATAAGGCAGCTGTTCCTATTTGGTCTATGTGTGCTATCTTTATAGCCTTAAGAGCACGCTTGAATCAGATCAAGCTGAGCCAGAGATAAAGTTCGCTTAAGCGGACAGACACAAATCTTCAACAAAAAACACGATGTTTACAGGCATTATAGAAACCCTCGGGACCGTTGTTGCGATTGAAAAAGATCAAAGCAATGTTCATTTTACAGTAGAATCTTCCATTACCCACGAATTGAAAATCGATCAGAGTGTGGCTCACAACGGTTGCTGCTTAACGGTTGTAAAGCTGGACGGTGATTCATACGTAGTGACAGCCATTCAGGAAACATTGGATAAAACCAACCTGGGCGACCTGGAAGTGGGATCGAAAGTAAACCTGGAGCGCTGTATGCTGCTGGGCGCACGGCTCGACGGACACATTGTGCAGGGACATGTAGACACTACTGCAACCTGTGTTTCCATTGATGATCTGAACGGAAGCTGGAAATACACATTCCGTTATGATTTTGATCAGCCTACCGTGGCAAAAGGATCCATCACCGTGAATGGTGTCAGTTTAACCGTTGTAGATTCTGAAAAAGGATTGTTTTCCGTTCACATTATTCCCTACACACAGGAACACACCAATTTTCATTCGTTCCAAGTGGGAACAAGGGTGAATCTGGAATTCGACATTATTGGAAAATATGTAGCCCGCTTAATGGAGCAACAGAAAGCTTAATGATTTAATAATACTTTTATTTAAATCGATTTAGTTTTTGTAACTAATTGAAATTCAACAACTAAATTTTTTACTAAAATTTAGTTTTGTTCCGGTAAACTGTAAAATTTTTAGGAACATAGCTCCGTCTTTTCATACATTTGGGAAAAATTTCAAAAAAAATGAAAAGACTTTTACTCATTCTAATCACCCTTCTTCCGATGATGGGGATCGCACAGATCGCTTCATGGGACTTTACGGGAGAAAGTACTTTAGCGACGAGTACCGCTGAGGTTTATGCTGCCAATCTGGATGCTTCACCCACTTTAACACGCGGTTCTGGTGCTGCAGCTTCAGCAGGATCAAACTCCTTCCGTACGGTTGGTTTTCTAAACAATGGTATTTCAGTTGCAAATACGGATTACTTTGAGAATACTTTTTCAGCGGCTCCGGGATATCAATTGTCACTTACATCTATTGATGCTGTTTTTGCTGGAACAGCAAGCTTTTCAGCATCTCCGGGTGTTTCCATGCAATACGCTTACAGTTTGGACGGAACCAACTTCACATTGATCGGTTCGCCTTTCGTGAAAATTGGAAACGGTGCCATGTCACAAATTAACTTAAGCGGTATTTCAGCGCTGCAAAATGTGCCGGATAATATTACAGTTACTATCCGTTTTTATGCCAGCGGACAAACAACCACAGGAGGATGGGGTTATAACTCTCCTTCTGCAGGAACAGTTGGTTTGGCTTTCGGCGGATCCGTTACAGCAACAGGAGGATGTATCAACACTGCTGCAACGATTACTCCGGCGCCACAATGTACTTCTTATACAGTTCCTTCCGGAGATGAAACCTATTTCGCTTCCGGGGTTTACCACGATACCATCCCGAACGCGGCTGGTTGCGACAGTGTTTTAACGATTAACTTAACGATCAAAAACAACACAACTTCTACCATTTCTCCGATTGCCTGCGGATCTTACACAGTTCCTTCCGGGGATGAGACTTATATGACGTCAGGAACGTACAATGATACGATCCCGAATGCTGTTGGTTGTGACAGTATTATGACGATCAACCTGACAATTACAGGTTCTATTACATATTACCAGGATTCAGATGCGGATGGTTTCGGAAACCCTGCTGTTTCTCAAACAGGATGTGCACCGATCCCGGGATACGTTACCAACTCAAACGATTGCAACGATTCAAACCCTGCAATCACTGTTGGAACAACATTCTATGCTGATGCGGACGGTGACGGACTGGGAAATCCGGCTGTTACACAAGTTGCATGTACAGCACCTGCAAACTATGTTTCAAACGGCAATGACTGTAATGATTCCAACAATGCGATCGGAGCAGCACAAACCTATTATGCAGATACCGACGGTGACGGATACGGAAACCCTGCTGTTTCTCAAACTGCTTGTACACAGCCTGCCAACTACGTATTGGACAATACAGACTGTAACGACAACAACCCTGCGGCTCACCCGGGTGCTACTGAAATTCCGAATAACGGAGTGGACGAAGACTGTAATGGTTCCGATTTGAACACCATGGGAACAACTTTGGGAATGTATGAGTTCCAGGGAAATACCTGCCCGATTGTTGTTGCATCTATGGAGGTTACAACGCAGCCTGCAAATGCGACTTTCGGTCCATATGCTGCTACAGGATCTACTTTGGTTTGTCAGACAGCTGCGGATGTAATCAATTTTGCAGGGTTTAATACTTCAGCTACGGTTGATCCAACTCAGTATTTCAGCTTTAATGTAACACCGGCAAGTTGCTATAGCTTAGATTTAAACCGGATTATATTCTTACATAAAACAAGTAATACCGGAGGTACACCAACTGTTCACCTGCGATCAAGCCTGGACAATTTCACTGCGGATATTGCAACGAAAACATTACCGAACAGTACTGCGAAAACCGATACAATTGATTTACCGGCAGTATTTGATAACGTAATCAATACGATTGAATTCAGATGGTATATTACGGGAATCGGTCAAACCGGATCGACTTATCGTCATGATAATGTGAAAATCATGGGTAATATCAATGCACTTACTCCGACAACCTATTATGCAGATGCAGACGGTGACGGATACGGTGATCCTGCAACTTCTCAATCGGCTTGTTCTGTTCCGGCAGGATACGTGTTGGACAATACAGATTGTGACGACACAAACGAAGATGCATTCCCGGGTGCGGTTTGGTACCAGGATAATGACGGTGACGGTTTAGGAAACAATGCGGTTTCGTTGACTCAGTGTACACAACCGGCAAACTATGTTGCGGACAACACAGATTGTAACGACGCAGATGATCAGATCGGAAGTGTGGTGATTTATTATGTGGATGCTGATGCTGACGGATTTGGTGATGCAGCTGATGCAGGAACAAACTCTTGTACTCCGATTGCCGGTTCCGTAACCAACAATGACGATTGCGACGATTCGGACGAAGACATTAATCCGGGCGCAGCAGAAGTTTGTGACGGAGTGGACAACAACTGTGACGGCGACATCGACGAAGGATTTACCATGTTGACTTATTACGAAGATGCTGATAACGATACATACGGAGACCCTACGTCTTCTGTAACAGATTGTACTCAGCCTGCAGGATATGTTACGAATAATACCGACTGTGACGATACAAATGCGGCAATCCATCCGGGAGCTACAGACAATACCGGAAACACGATCGATGAGAACTGTGACGGAGTTGACGGAGTTTTGGGTATCGAAGAATCAATCCTTGCAAACCTGAATGTATACCCGAATCCGGGAACAAGTTCGGTAGTATTGAACATGAGCAACGGATGGAACGGATTCCAGGTAGTTTTCGCAGGTGTTGACGGTAAAGAAATGAAGTTGACAGCTATTCAGAAATCTGCAAACGAACTGGAATTCAATACGGATTCCCTGGTTCCGGGAGTATATTTCATTCGCCTGACTTCTGATTCAGGAACTGCTTTGGTTCGCTGGGTGAAAAACTAATTATAATATCAAAAAATGCAATAAGTAGGGGCGCGATTAATCGCGCCCCTACTTATTATGTACCTTTGCATTAATGGAACACATCATTTATAACGTTACGGTAAGCCTTGATCCGGCAATTGAGCAGGATTGGGTCAATTGGATGCGAACAGTTCACATTCCCGAGGTAATGGCAACCGGTTGTTTTTTGGAAAGCCGCATGTCTAAAATGAACGAGCAGGAGGACGGAGCATGCACCTATGCAATGACTTATGTGGCTTATAGCCAGGAACACCTCGACGATTATCAGAAAAATCACGCTGCTGCTTTGCAGGTTGATCATAAAACCAGGTATGAAGGGCGTTTTGCGGCTTTCAGAAGCACTTTAAACGTTATTCAACATTTCCGGCATGAGCGTTAGAGCAAAGAAACATTTAGGACAGCACTTCCTGAAAGATAAGAACATCTGTAAGAAGATTGCAGATCAGTTTACCCATCACAAGGGAGTGAAAACGGCTATCGAAATTGGTCCCGGAATGGGAGCGCTCACGGAATACTTGCTGCAGGACCCTGAAACGGATTTGTATGTGATGGACCTGGACGAAGAATCTGTGGATTACCTGAAAGTGCATTTTCCGCAATTGGAAGGGAAGATTACATTCGGGGATTTCCTGAAAATGGACCCGAAAAGTATTGTAGGAGACAAACCTTTCGCGGTACTGGGAAATTTCCCGTACAATATTTCTTCGCAGATCTTGTTCAAATGCATCGATTTCAAGGATTCGATTCCTGAGATCATGGGGATGTTCCAGAAAGAAGTTGCCGAACGCGTAGCCGAAAAACCGGGAACAAAAACATACGGAATCCTGAGCGTGTTGCTGCAGGCTTATTACGATATTGAATACTGTTTTACAGTAGATGAACACGTATTTGATCCACCGCCGAAAGTGAAGTCGGGAGTGATCCGCTGCACCAGAAACGACCGGGAAAAACTTCCCTGCGATGAAAAACTGTTCAAGCAGGTGGTAAAAATGTCCTTCAATCAGCGACGCAAAACCATTCGTAATTCCATCAAAGCATTGCTTCCCGAAAGCTACGAAGAAAACCCGATGCTCCAGTTAAGGCCGGAGAGATTGGGTGTGGAGGAATTTATCGAGTTGACCAACTGGGTGGAAAAACACCGTACTGTTGATTAAAATCCGCTGATTCCGGGGATATTTCCACGTTTCTTCCAAAGAAACGAATGATATTCATTTACTTTAACATTTTCTGTGATTTACCCTGTGTTATCAGTGTTTCCAAGGCTTTACTAACAAAATCGGGTATTAATTCTTTGGTTCTGTGAATAAGTAATTGTTACCATTCATCCTTTTCGCTTTACTCCTCTGAAAATTCGATTATTTTTGTGCGAATTTCAAAAATTACGTTGTAATGTCACAAGAGAAAACAAGATACTCAGATAGTGAATTGGAAGAATTCCGTCAGTTGATCAACGAGAAGTTGAAAGAGGCGAATGTCGATTACGATATGTTGAAAGCGTCTTTGTCAAACGACAATCATGGAACAGATGATACGGGCAGAACTTTCAATATGATGGAAGATGGGTCGGAAACGTTATCTCGTGAGGAAGTAGCTCAATTGGCAGCCCGCCAGGAGAAGTTCATCGAAAACCTGAAAAATGCCCTGATGCGTATTGAGAATAAAACGTACGGTATTTGCCGTGTTACCGGTAAATTGATCCAAAAAGAGCGTTTGAAACTGGTACCGCATGCTACATTGAGCATCGAAGCTAAAAACATGCAAAACAAATAAGTTGAAGAAACAACTCTATATCGTTGTCATAGCGGTATTCTGCATATTGCTTATTGATCAGATAACCAAGATTTGGGTGAAAACCCATTTCAACTATTACGATCCGCCGGTAAATGCGATCGGTTCATGGTTCCGGTTATTGTATATCGAAAACCAGGGAATGGCCTTCGGAACAACATTCGGGGCAAGTATCTGGGCAAAATTGGGATTGAGTATCTTCCGAATTTTTGCAAGTGCAGCGATCGCTTATTACTTCGTAAAACAGTGGCGTAAAGGAGCTAAAACAGAATTCCTGCTTGCAATCGGGCTGGTATTTGCCGGGGCAACCGGGAACTTGATCGATTCCATGTTCTACGACTTCATTTTTGATTACGATCCGTGTATCGGGTTCAATCATTTGGAAGGATCGGGAATCTGGACGGATTGCGGGATCGTAGGAAAGTACGAAACACGTCATACCGGGTTTTTACTGGGGAACGTGGTCGATATGTTCCAGTTCAATGCGGAATGGCCATCCTGGGTTCCGTGGTACGATAAGAACGGGGATAACCAGATCTTCCCGGCTATCTGGAATGTGGCAGACGCCGCAATCAGTATCGGGGTCATCATGATCATTTTCAGACAACGGAAGTATTTCCCGAAAGAGAATAAAAAAAACGTGGTTGCAAAACCAAATCCGGTTTCTACCGAAGAAAATATACCAGGAACGGAAGAGTAATCTTCCGTTTTTTTTATCAATGAGGGTCTATCACATCTTAAAATCGGAATCGATCATCCATTTTTCACGTAATCGAAAGGCTGGAATAGTTTGTCTTTTGGCTTTATTAGCAGCAACATTTGCCTTGACATCATTTCGGGAAGCCCATAATGAAAGTGGAATAATTTTTTTGGCAGTAAGTTGAGTGATCCTTTTGTGTAAGGATTCCTGCAAAAGAAGTGCAAAAAGTTTTGTGAATCCATCATACCGCATGGTGGTAGGATAAGTACTGAATAGCGGATAATACTCGGTGTGTTTGCTTTTATTTTGAATAATGATCGGAGGAAGTCCGGCATTCATCAACTGAAGATTGATAAGAATTCTCCCCATTCGTCCATTTCCATCTACAAAAGGGTGAATGGTCTCAAACTCAGCATGAAAATGAGCTATTTTGTCCAAAAAATAGAGGTTCTTAGTTACATCGTATTGCTCAATAAGTTCATGCATTAGTTGATTCACAAACGAAGGATTAGCACCTAAATGATTTCCTATCCGAACCCACTCTTTTCCACTTCTGAAACGTCCGGCAATACTGTCATCAATATTTGTAAGAAGCATCTTATGCAAGTTCAGAATCAATTTAACCGACTGTTTGTGCCGTGATTTTGAAAGTAGCATTTCGGTAATTTGTGCTAAATTTTTTGCTTCAAATACTTCCCGGATATTGACTTTCCGGGGGAGTTCAGTCCCTGTGAGTATTTTTTCCGTATCTTCTAAAGTCAGTGTAGAATTTTCGATCGCATTGGAATTATAGACCATTTCCGGAATTTCAGCAAGTGAAATTTCTCTAAGAAAGCTTTCATTACCTTGAGAAAGTAATAAATACTGCCTTTTCAAATCATTTAATCGGTCTATAGTTGTTTGGTTTATCACCCTTATCTTTTTATAAAGATAACCAACTTTACGTGAAAACAGATGATTTTTACCAACTTTTCACGCAAAGTTGCTCTATGGGGATTCTCAATTTATCTCCCTGTCGACCACAATCTGAATAATTTTTCCTGCTCCAGAGTCATGTCTCTGATAATCTCTATCGTATTGTAAAGCATTCCTTCCTGGAATTTGGCCGGGAAAGTCAGCGGTACTTGTTTTCCTTTTCGTTCCACGTGAATGGTAACCATTGTTCCTTCCGGGACAAGAGTTCCGTCTTCGTTTCTGTAAACTGCCTGCAATTCTTTGTAATCGACCTGGTCTTTTGCCTGCAATCCGAAAGGGTTTGCTGCATCCGCTTTTTTAATAGCAATTTTTCCGTTAATGATGCGATTATCTGCTGTTACTCCGCAATTTTTGTCGGTTAGGAAATGCGAAGGAACTGTTCCCGTTTTGGATTTTGCGTAGTCGATTCCGATAACTTTAAAAGTTTCTTCGATCGCCAGTGGAGTGGTTCCTTCCACATACTTCGTAAAGAATGCTTTCAGATCCGGGTGAACAGCCGCTACAAATTCATCGATAAACGTTTCTTCATTGAAAGAACGGTTGCTTCCATACTTGCCGCATAATTCGAAAATGACTGTTTTCAAGGTTTTGGAACCCTTCGTCAGACGCATGATCTCAATATCCAATAACATCGCCATAATTGCTCCGCGCTCATATACCTGTGCATACTGATCGGAGTAAGGCTTGTCAAATACGTTCGCGCTCATAACCGTAAAAGGCATGTTATCCGGGTATTCCGACGCACTCATGATTTTGCCCTTCAGGTTGTTTTCAACGGTCGATTTCACCGAAGTCAGTCCGCCCTGCATAGACACGAGAACGGAGAAATATTCCGTAGTTCCTTCATACAGCCACAAGTGTTTCGACATAATCGGTTTCGTGTAGTTGAATTCACCGATAAACTGGCTGTGGAGGCTCAGAGGCGAATAGATATGCATGAATTCGTGAATTCCTGTTTCATAGACCATGTCGGTGTAGCTGTTGTGACCGAAATCGGGCAGGAAATAGGAGGAAGAATGCCCGTGTTCCAAAGCACCGAATCCCTGGCCACCTAATGATTTTGCCAATTTGATTTTTTGGAAAAGCCCGATCTTTTTCTCCCCGCTGAAAACCGCTTCCAATTCGCGGTAATCCTTTACAAAATTCAAAAAGGCGTAATTATCTACCGGCAGTTTTCCGCCAACGAACCGGTCAATGGCAACCATTGCCGAATCGATCTTATGCTTGATGTAATAAGCCGACGAATCCATTCCTTCGTGATAGGAAGCAATGATCACGTCTGTTCCCTGCACACGGATATTTTCGTCCTTTTCGTGGGTAAATAAAATGGGATTATCAATAAGCTCATGGTAACTCTTGCTCCGGAATGTAACCTGGTCTTCCGTTTTTGATTGCTGGACAAGTGTTGTAAAACCCTGCAGGTTTTTGGGCTTCCTGAAAGTAATTTCGTATTCGTTGTTCCATTCGAGGCCAAAATAACCGAAAAGTCCGCCGTTATTGATGTAGAAGTACTTACCTGCTTCGAACCCGGTTCCTGCCGGCTCAAAAATCTTGGTTTTCCCGTTCTTTTCCTCCCAGGAATCATCCACGAGGTATTGCACTTTTGCCACATCCTTCCCGGGAACGATTACAAAGCTGTTATTCCCCTTTTTTTTCACCTTCAATGCTTTTCCGGACGAATCGAAGGCTTTGAATTGCGTGATAAATCGTCCGTAGTCCAAAACGGCATAAGTTCCGGGAACAGTCATCGGGAAGTTGAAGACTGCAGTATCTGGTCCTTTGTAAGTTGTATTTAAAGTAATCGCGATCCGGTCCTTTGTGCAGTTGGTCAAATCTGCCTGGTAGGTCATTTTTTGTGCGAATGTCCCGAACGCCAGGGTACAAGGCAGTAGTTGCAAGAGTAGTTTCATAAAATTGGGATTAGTTGGTATTTATTCAGAGTAAAGCCAATACTTTGTCGACGTCCTCCGGGGTATCTATATTGGGGGTTTCTATAGCGGTTTCTACTACCCGGATGGAATAACCGTTGTACAGCCAGCGCAATTGTTCCAGCGATTCGATCTGTTCCAGTTTCGTTTCCGCCAGTTCGCTCAATTGAAGCAAAACCTCCGAACGGTAAGCATACAATCCGATGTGACGTAAGAACGGGTAAATCTCCAGCGGTTCGCCCTTCGCGTTGGCAAAATTCGGGATCGGGCTGCGGGAAAAATAGAGTGCACGGTGGTTTTTGTCGATCACCACTTTGATCCGGTTGGGATTCAGGATGTCTTCCATTTCGATTTTGCGGGAAGCAAGCGTGGCAATCTGCACATCCGGATCGTTAAATGCCTGTAATAACTGGTCTAACTGACGTGCGTCCACCAAAGGTTCATCTCCCTGGATATTGATCACTACATCGTATTTTTCAGCGAGGCTACGTACGATTTCAGCACAGCGGTCAGTTCCTGTAGGATGTTTGGAATCCGTCAGCATCACCTTTCCTCCGAAACCCGAAACTTCCTGCACGATTCGTTCATCATCCGTTGCCACAACCAGGTCTGTCAAGAGAGAAGACTTTGCTGCTCCTTCCACTACGCGCCGGATCATTGTTTTTCCTTTCAGGTCAATGAGCGGTTTCCCCGGAAAGCGGGAAGAGCCGTAACGAGCAGGAATGATGCCGAGAATGCGCATAGGTTTTTGTTCCAAAGTTAAGGGAATGTGGGAAACAACAACGCAGGCCCTGAAAATTTTCCGGCCCGGCTGTCAATCAAAAATTGTTTTCGTGCTTTTTCCTAATTTTGCGTCATGAAAAAGATATCTTCCGCAATCACCTGTTTAATCCTCGCATGCAATCTCTTTTCCCAGGAGCATCCAAACCTGGTTTCTTCCACCAAAGTAACCACTATCGGATATTGGAACATCGGGGATAAAATAGCTTACCAGGTCGAACAATCAGAACTGACCACCAAAACAAACAGTTCACAACCTGCAAAAGAGTCGGCCAACTCCTACGATCTCGAATTAAGGGTGCTGGATAGTACCGAGCACAGCTATGTCCTGGAAATGAAATACCTCAAGTCTTCCGTAGAAGGATATGATCCGCAATTACAGGAATTGATGAATTCCTTCCAGGCAAGTGCACCGATCCGTTATCAGACGGATGAATTCGGGGCTTTTCAAAAGATTCTCAATACTGCTGATTTGCAGCGGGACTTTAAAAAGAAGTCTGAGGAATTCAAGCAACAAATCATAAACAACCGGGGTGCTGAGGCAGCAAAACCGGTGATCAAAATGTTGGATGAGTTACTGGATGAATTTGCCAAACCCGAAAACATCGAAGTACTTTACCTGGGCGATATTATGGCAATCCACGGGAATTACGGAATGGAACTTAGTTTGAATAAACCGTTGGATGTAGATGTGGAGCTTCCGTGTTTGATGGATATTGTTGTGAAAGGATCCGGAAAGATCACCCTTCAGTCCGTTAATAAGACGAAGGACCTTGCCACCATCGCAATCCGTTATAAACCGAACCAGGATGAATTGAAGCGTTACATGAAAACGTTTTTTGATGTATTTGCTCCCGGTGGGAGTAAGGAACTCAAAGTTGATGATATGAAAATTGATTTTGAGAATACGGAGAAACTGCAAATGCAATTGAGCAGCGGCTGGATGCCGTCCATTCAGACAAGCAGGACCATCAGTATTTCCTTCGGCGAAGAGAAGATCAAAAAAGTGAGTACTACCAGTTATACTTTCAAATAGGGGTTGTTGCCCGATCGTGACAGTGTGTATGAGTTTCAGTTAAAACTGTCGTTGGCCATTCAGCATTCGCAATTCGGAATTATCTTTACACCATGAAATATCTATTTGTCGGTTTAGGAAACCCGGGTTCGAAATACGAAGAAACACGCCATAACATTGGTTTTAAAGTGGTGGAAGCTTTGGCGAAGGAATTGGGCGGAACTTTTTCGCTTCAAAAAACTGCCGAGGTAGCGGAGGTGAAATTCAAAGGAAGAACACTTTTTTTGGTGAAGCCTACAACCTACATGAACCTTTCCGGGAAAGCGGTCAATTACTACCTGCAGCAGGAGAAAATTCCCAGGGAAAACCTGGTGGTAGTAACCGATGACCTGGCACTTCCATTCGGGAAATTGCGCATGAAAGGAAAAGGGTCTGATGGCGGACACAACGGATTGAAAGACATCCAGGCGACTTTGAATACAACCGAATACTGCCGCCTTCGCTTTGGCGTTGGGGCTGATTTTCACAAAGGCCAGCAGGTCGATTATGTATTGGGTGAATGGACTGCCGAAGAACGGGAAACACTCAACGAACGGATCGCTGTTGCAGCCGAGTTTTTGAAGAGTTTTGCCGCTATAGGAATTCAATTGACTATGACAAATTGGAACGGTAAATAGTTATTTGATTATCAAGCCATTGTGTGTTTTCAAGGTGTTAAATCTCTGTAAAGTATTTTTTCGAATTGAAACTATCTCTACCTTTGTGTGTGCAAATAAATACCATTTGTACAAAAAACTATGCAATACATACGACTCACAAGAAGTGACGACTTTACAAAAAAGCTCTCCCAACAAGTAGATGAATACCTTAAAAGAAATAACCTGAAGCGTTATGGAAACTGGCGCATTCTCCTGAAAGTTCCATTGATGTTCTCCTTGTTTTTACTTCCTTATTTTTTAATGGTTTTCGGAGTGATCGAAAATCATTGGCTGATGTTCTTCATGACGATGGTCATGGGTGTGGGAATGGCAGGAATCGGACTATCGATCATGCACGACGCCAATCACGGAGCATTTTCCAAATACAAATGGCTGAATAAAATCATGAGTTTCTCCATGGAAATCCTTGGGGGTTCCAACTTGAACTGGCGCATTCAGCACAACGTATTACACCACAGCTTTACGAACGTACACGACATGGATGAAGACATCGATTCGATCGGGTTACTTCGTTTTTCACCAAATGTACCGCGTAAGAAAGTACACCGTTTCCAGGTTTATTACGCGTGGTTCTTCTACGGATTTATGACCTTGGCATGGATGACCAATAAAGATTTCATGCAATTGAGCCGTTACAGCAAAGAAGGCTTGCTTCAGGCACAGAACAAGACATTCAGAAAAGCGTTGATCCAATTGATCTTTTCCAAGTTGCTTTATTACGTATATATCATCGCTATTCCATTACTTGTGATGGATGTAAGTTGGTGGCAGGTGCTCATAGGTTTCTTCGTGATGCATTTTATTTGCGGATTAATTTTGGCATTTGTTTTCCAGGTAGCACACGTAATGCCTCAAACAGAATTCATGACCAAAGACGGGTATACTGAAAAGAACGACGAGGTTTCCTGGGCAAAACACCAGATGATGACCACAGCGAATTTCGAGAACTGGAACCCGTTATTGACCTGGTACGTAGGTGGATTGAACTACCAGATCGAACACCATTTATTCCCGGATATTTCGCATATTCATTATCCGAAAATTTCCAAGATCGTTAAAAAAACGGCACAGGAATACGGTATTCAGTACAACTACCACACGACTTTTTGGGGAGCGATCTTCAACCATTTGAGATTATTGAAACAATTGGGAAGAGCTTAAAATCTTTCAAATAGAAACAGTAGGGCCGGAAAATTTTCCGGCCCTACTTCGTTTTGAACAATCCGATTCTGCGAATTTCTTATCTTTAAGCATGGGACATGATCATGCACATCATCATCACGAAGTTGTACTGACGAAAGTCAATACCGCTTTTGTTGTCGGGATCATACTCAATTTGGCGTTTGTGGTCATCGAAGCCATTGTAGGTATTGTAATTGATTCGCTTTCCGTACTTTCGGATGCCGGGCACAACCTGGCGGATGTTGGAACTTTGGCCCTTTCGCTGCTGGCTTTCAAACTCATGAAAGTCAAATCGACCAGTCAATATACTTACGGTTACCGCAAGACTTCCATTCTAGTGGCTTTATTTAATTCCATGCTTTTGGTTCTGACCATCGGGGCAATTGTTTACGGTTCGATAGACCGGATCTTTCATCCGCAGGAAATTCCGGGACTAACCGTTTCCATCATTGCAGGGATCGGGATTGTGATCAATTTTTCCACAGCCTTATTCTTCCTGCGCAACAAAGAGAAAGACATCAATGTGAAAAGTGCTTACCTGCATTTGCTCGCAGATGCGTTGGTTTCGGCAGGATTGGTGGTTGGCGGTATCGTCATTTACTACACCGGTTTGTACTGGCTGGATTCGGTTTTCAGTTTGATTATTGCGGCAATTATATTGTTCGGTACCTGGAAGTTGATGAAGGAAAGCCTGCGCTTGTCTTTAGACGGTGTTCCGAGTGCAATTCACCTCGAAGAAATAGTGGCTCTGGTTCAACAGGCAAAAGGCGTAAGAGAAGTTCATCACGTGCACATCTGGCCTTTGAGTTCCACCGAAAACGCCATGACGGCTCATTTGGTGCTGGAAGAATCCGTAACCTGTGAAGAAGAAGCAAAAATCAAGCACGAATTGCGCCATTTACTCGAACATCAGAACATCCGGCACGTGACTTTCGAAACCGAACGGAAAGCTTGTGAAAATGGAAGTTGTTCTTCCTGATAGCGATCTGCATACCACCCCTCTTGATCTCCCCTCGAGGGGAGAATTGAGCTTCCTCCCTGGAGGGAGGACTGAGGAGGGTGATATAAGCAAAAAACCCTGACACCAAAAGGGCACCAGGGTTTTCCAGCGTAGTGTATATGTAGGTTATTTATCTCTTGATCAACAATTGTTTCGTCGCAGTTCCCTCCGTGGAAGAAACTTTCAGCCAATACATACCGTCAGCCAGATCAGCTACGTTTAAAGTAAAGGTTGCAGCAGTATTTTGCTGTGTGAACAATACCTGTCCGTTAGCTCCGTAAACCACCGCTTCTGTGTTCGGTACATTTGTTTCTACGAAAACCGTCTGAGAAGCAGGATTTGGATAAACCGTGTATTCGAAAACCGTGTTTTCATTCAGCCCTAAACATGGGTCAGAAACGATGACGATCGTATCCATATCCTGACAACCGTTGCTGTTCGTAACAGTCAGAATGTAAGATCCGCCTTGTGTAGCTGTTGTGTTTTGGGTCATTGTACCGTTGTTCCAGCTATAAGTGGTGTATCCTGCCGGACCGTTCACGGTTACCGGGAAATGATTGGCACATACGGTCATATCAGCACCCAGGTTGATGTTAGGCAAGACAAACAAAGTCAATTCCAATGTATCCGTGTTCACACATCCGTTTGCATCCGTTCCGGTAACAATGTATGATCCTGCTGTTGTGGCATTGAATGGAGCTCCGTTTATAACGCCGTTGTTCCAGGCCAATGTTGATGCACCTGTTGCAGTGAAGGTAACAGAAGTTCCCGTACAAACAGATTGGTCGGCACCTGCATCTACAGTTGGTAAGGCATTCAATGTCAGTATAAGCGTGTCCGTTCCAACGCATCCGTTTGTATCTGTTCCGGAAACAATATAGGCACCTGCAGTTGTTGCGTTGAACGCCATTCCGTTTGTGATTCCATTGTTCCAAACCAGGGTTGAAGCACCTGTTGCTGTCAATGTAATGGAAGTTCCGGTACAAACAGTTTGATCGGAACCGGCATCAACCACAGGAAGCGTATTTACAAGAACAGTCAAGGTATCTGAATTCTCACATCCGTAAGCATCTGTGGCAGTTGCGATGTAATCCATCGTGGAAGTCGGGAAGAAATCAACGCTGTCCTGTACGCTGTTGTTCCACGCAATTGTTCCGGAAGTTGTAGCATGCAGGTTCACAGTATCACCGGTACAGATTACAAGGTCTGCTCCTGCAGCGATAGTTGGTAATGTCAATACGTTGATCGTTTCCGGCAAAGTAGTATCCGCACAGGCGTGAGTGGTATTCGAAACATATACGCGGTAATTTCCTGTTTCCGTAACATCCAGTGAATTTCCTGTTTCACCCGCGATTACCTGGTCATCTTTCAACCATTGAACCGTACTTTGAGCATTCCCCGGAATTGTCAAAGTAACCAGGTCACCCGCACAAATAGAATCCGTAGGAACTGTGATTGTTGCGCCTGCAAGGTCCACGCAGGTATTGATGTCGAAAATAGAAAGTGTGGAGCTTACCTCATTGGCAAGGATCACGATATCGTTTCCTGTAGGTGAGTCTTCTTTTTTGATGATGATAATTCCTTCTGCACCACGGTCCGGACCATTGGAAGCTGCTGAGCGGTTGTTGTAGTAACCTACGTAAACCGGGGCACTTGGAACATCCACATTGAAGATCATTACTCCACCAACTCGTTCCAGGGAAACAAACAAATAGTTGTTCCCGTTGATCACAGCGGTTGCAACACCTTCCGGTTCCGGACCTTTGTCATCCGAACGGTTTTTAGATACCGCTGCTCCTGCACTGTTGCTTGCATTGAATAATCCGGCAATAGCAGGATGAGTAGCTGTGATCTGCTCCAGTAAGTCTTTAGAGTCGAAAACCAAAGCACCGGTTTGCGCATTCCAGATAGAGAACGAACGTGTTCCGAAAACGTGGATATCATCGATATCTCCGTCGCCGTCTGTGTCACCGCTTGTTTTGGTAACGTTGATACGGCCCATGAACTGAGCATGCTTCAGGATATTTTGATCAGGAATGGAAGCATCCAGGGAGGTTGCAGACAAACGCGCAATTTCTGAGAAAGCAGTGTATTCACGTGCGTCTCCTTCGTTTGCAGAGAAAATGTATTCTGTTCCGGAAATAGAAGCATGTGCCAAAGCATCCGGCATGAATAAGCCTTTTACCGGTGCTGAACCGATGAAAATTCCCGCAGTCTGGTCAGAAGCATCCAACCCGTTGTTCCCGTTTGCGTAATTCATAGTTCCCAAAGGACGAATAGCGCTAACAGTTCCCGCAGCGATATCGATCACCGCCATGGCATTGTTTTCCTGTAAAGAAACGAAAGCCGTAGTATTGTCTTCTGAGATCGTAATGTATTCCGGTTCGAAATCCTGTGCTGCGGAGCTTCCTGGCCCGAAGATGCGGATTCCCTGTGAACGCAAAGCGGTTTCCTGTCCGTTGAATGACTGGAAATTCACCATGGTTACGTTTGCAGCAGTCAGCGTAGCATAACCACCCGTAATGTCTACAATTCCGATGGAACCTTCCGGGTCAACCGAATAATCTGTTTTCGGCTCGCCTTCACAAGCTACCAGCACTTTTGTATAATCGTTATTGAATGTGATCATGTCCGGCATTGCTCCTACGGGAACCTGGGAGATCAAAGTTCCGTTCTGATCCAGGAAAACAATATTCCCGTTTGCCTGCGGATTGGTGTTTTCTACTGCACAGGCAACTACTCCGTTGTGAACCGTCAATGAGTTGATATTTCCATAAGGTGTTATTGAAATAGAGTTCAACAAAACAGGAGTTGCAGGATTCGCAAAATCTACGATATCCACTTTTGCACCTACGGAGTTTGCTATGTATAATTTATCTGTTGTGGGATCAAATGCAACGATTTCTGCGGAGTTTGTTCCTTCTGCACCGTTAGAGAAGCTGGTAAGCAGGTTTAATTTCAGTTCGTTGTTCGGAGCAGGATTCTGGTAATCGTTGTCTTTGATGTAAATGATCTGGAAAGAGTTGGAACCGATGGTTGCATTTTCCAATGAACTCATTTTCAAAATCACTTTCTCTGTTCTTTCAGCAAGTACGTCGTCTACGATTGTTAAACCAACATTGGTAACTCCGTTAAAACTTGCGGGGATGACGATCGTATCCTCAGCCAAAGTAAAGTCTGCAGTTTCCGTAGCATCGGTGTAAACAGAATAGCTCAAAATCACTTTTGCAGGAAGTGTATTGGATGCTGCTGAATTGATTCCTACGGTTACAGTTCCCGCGTTCTCAGCAAAGTTTTGTGTAACAGCAGAAAACGTAAATGTTCCCGCTGCAGGAGGAGCAGTTGACAAAGAAATACTACTTGCGTTATCGTCCGCAAAAGTTTGTGTTGTCCAGGTACGACCTGTAGACCAAGTGTTGGTTAGTGTGTTATAAGTACCTGTTGCTTTTCCGGTAGAAGCCCCCGGGTCAGCCGTAAAGAAACTGTTGGTTTGCAATTTTCCTCCGGAATACAAATCGTTTACCGGAAGTTCATATCCCGTTGTTGTCGTTACAAATGCACTTCCGATAGCCGTTCCGTAGAAAACAGCATCTACCGGTACGGTAGCGTTGGTAATGCTTGCTACAGGAACGTTAAATACTGCAATTCCGTCAGCGTTTCCACCTCCGTTACCAAAAACACCTGCTGTTCCGCCTGCGTTTCCAAATCCGTCTCCCGGAGTTGTGGTTACATCAATGATCCTGATTTTTGTTCCGGTTACGGCCATTCCGTTTCCTCCTACATAAACCACATCGCCAGCAGCAACCGTTCCGGTATTGATCTGGAAACCATAGCTAACGGTTCCTCCGGCGATCCAACCGCTGGCAGTTGCGGTTCCATTGTTGTTAACAACAACAGTATAAGGAGTAAGAGAAAAATCGATGTTTTTCGTGGCTTTCAATTCCACCCATTCCAGATTATTGTCATTTGAAGGAGGGTTGATATAGAATTCTGAGATTACGAGTCCCGGATTTTGAGCAAAACTGGAAATGCTCATAAAAACCGTCCCGATAAAGAGTACCATTTTTTTCATTGCTGTATAAACTTTCGGCAAAGTTCACCACAGCATATAATCAAAAGGGAGAAATTGAATGACTTTTACGGTAAGATTGTGTTGGTGAAAAATGAAGTTTGTGAAGTTAAAATGAATGGAAACACGGAATCCGGACGGATTTTTTTAAATGCGCTTGATGATTTCTTAAAACAATCGATTTAGTATGGTTAAAATCAGTAGGCGCGCGATTAATCGCGCGCCTACTGATTTTGGGTTATTTCCAATTTTTTAATATAAGTGCTGCCAGGCTTAAATCCAGCGGAGTGGTGATCTTGATATTTTCCTCATTTCCCGGGATCAAATGCACCCGCGCACCGATTGCTTCTACCACGCTGGCATCGTCTGTGAAACTGGTCGCGTATTTTTGTTCGTATGCTTTTTGAATGAGTTTTGCTTCGAAAACCTGCGGTGTCTGAACAATGCGGTAGTGATCACGGCTTACGGTTGCGTTCGTTTCACCATCTGCAATGCGCAGTGTTTCTTTCACCGGGATCACCGGGATCACGGCACGGTGGCTCTTAACTTCAGCAAGCAATTGCTTTAAAACCGCTTTGCTGATAAACGGGCGAACACCGTCGTGAACAGCGATCCATTCTCCGGAAGCCTTTTGCAATGCATTTTTGATCGAATCAAAACGCTCATCACCGCCCGGAATAATTTCGTGTGGAATAGTAAACGCATATTTCCCGCACATTTCATCCCAATCCTTCAGGTAATCCGGAGGGAGTGTTACGATCAGTTCCGCGGCAGGATCAAAGGCATGCAGCTGTTCGATGGTGTGCATCAGGATGGGTTTGTCGTTCAGCAACAAAAATTGCTTCGGAATTGAGCCTCCCATGCGTTTTCCAATTCCCCCGGCGGTAATAATGAATGTGAGCATGGTATAAATATAATGAAATGTGGTTTGTGATGGGTTTCGATTTATAGGGACGCGATGCGTCGCGTCCCTACCTCAAGTGCCACAAAAAAGTAGGGCCGTAAAATTTTACGGCCCTACTTTTATATTTATAATAACTGATTACTTGATCTGGTTCGGATCTTTTGCAGCCTGATCGTTGAATTTTTTCTGCCATCTCAACCAGTAGAACAATCCGAAGAAACCTAAAATGATTACAGAATAATTAAAGATATCACCGATGTTGTCATAGAACCATGCACCATTTAGGATTTTTCCGAGTGTCCACCAAAAATTATTCATCTTTTCTGTTTTTTGTTGCGACAAAGTAAATAAATAATTTGTTGATAACTTCCGATTTCGCTGAAAAAAATTCAATATTTCATCATTTAGAATCGTTTTAAACTTAATTGGCGAAAAATGAACCTGGTTTTTGTTTCCCAAAGCAAGAAGAATCCGTAACTTTGCGACATTAAAATTTAAAAATTATGTACCCACCAGAACTCGTACAACCAATGAAGGAAGACCTTACACGTGTGGGCTTTCAACAACTCGTATCCGCATCAGAAGTAGATGCAACAATTCCAACCAGCAAAGGTGTTGCCCTGGTAGTAGTAAATTCTGTTTGCGGATGTGCGGCAGGAAATTTAAGACCGGGAGTGAAAAAATCTTTGGAAATTGCCGGGAAAAAACCGGATCATTTATTGACTGTTTTTGCAGGTGTTGATACCGAAGCAACTCAGCAGGCACGTAAGTACTTTTTACCGTTCCCTCCGTCTTCACCGTCTGTAGCGTTGTTTAAGGATGGAAAACTGGTTCATTTCCTGGAAAGACACAACATTGAAGGAGTAACTGCAGCTATGATCGCTGAGAACCTGGAAGCAGCTTACGAAGAATTTTGTTAAGGACTTTAAGGCTTTAGGATTTTAAGACTTCAGGACTGAATGACTCGTTGGTCAAGGGGTTCTGAAGTCTTTTTATTTTAATTAAAAATCTAAAAGTCCTAATATCCTGGATCTTGAAGTTCTAATATCCAATGATGATAGATACGCACACACATCTTTATTCCGAACAGTTCAACGAAGATCGTACGGCTATGATCCGGCGCGCTATTGCGGCCGGAGTGGAACGCATGTACATGCCCAACATCGACCTGAACTCGATAGAAGGAATGCACGCACTGGAACAACAATTCCCGGAAAACTGTTTTGCCATGATGGGATTGCATCCTTGTTCCGTAGACGCGGATTGGGAATTGGTGCTGGCAAAAATGAAACTCTTCCTGGAAAAAAGGCCCTATGTGGCAGTGGGCGAGATCGGAATTGACCTTTACTGGGACAAAACCTTCGTGGAAGAGCAAAAGGAAGCTTTCCGCACGCAAATCAATTGGGCAAAAGAACTTCAGGTTCCCATTGTGATCCATGCACGCGATTCTTTCCCTGAAATTTACGAAGTACTCGACAAGGAGAATGATGAACGTTTACGCGGTATTTTCCATTGCTTTACCGGGAATGAACAAGACGTACAAAAAATCCTCGGTTACCAGGGATTCCTGTTCGGGATCGGTGGAGTGGTGACTTACAAAAAGTCGGACCTTCCTGAAACGCTGAAGCACATTCCACTGGAAAAATTGCTCCTGGAAACAGATGCACCTTACCTCGCGCCGACTCCTTTCCGCGGAAAACGCAATGAAAGTGCCTATGTAGTTCACACGGCAGAAAAGATCGCAGAAATCCTGGATTTGCCTTTGAATTCCCTGAAAGAGATCACGACCCTGAATGCGATGGAGTTGTTTCATCCGTAAATGGGAGAATTGACATCCGGTTGTCAAATTGTCTGATGTCCCAATTTTCCAATGATTTCTTCCGGAAAAGATTTTATCTTCGAATTCTTCTTAATGAATTCGTATGCGTTCAATCTTAATCCTTTCCTTCCTGCTTTTAGGCGTTTCTTCGTTTGCCCAGAAAAAGCTAAAAGTACTTCATACCAATGTGAAGTCTTTCCGGATGAAATTTCCGAGCGATCCTGCAATAACTCTTCGAACCTGGACCATTGCACCCCATTTGAAACCCGACAGCACGGTAGTTTGGGATGAAAAAATCCAGTTTATTACAGATGTTGATTCCATTTACATCAAAGTGGATAAAAAACATCCTGTTTGCGATTTCCTGGTGATTTACCAGCATAAAGATACTTGCCTGACGCGTGTGAGGTTCGAGGAAATCCCGGACCATATCGGAACCCTGAAGAAAGCCGCCAAATACAATACTTCGGATTTGAGAACCGTTCCGGAGTTCACTTACCAGGATTCAAGCAATGTTCATTTGCGGGCACTACGTAAAAAATACAACCTGGATTCCATTGCGGGAGACGCCGGAGAACTGAATCAAATCATTAACCTGATGCACTGGATGCATAATACGGTTGCGCACGACGGACAGCACGGCAATCCCGAAAGCAAAAATGCAGACGACATGATCATGGCTTGCAGCGACGGCTCACGCGGATTAAATTGTCGCGGACTGGCCATTTCACTGAATGAATGTTACCTGGCAATGGGATTCAAATCACGCTACATTACCTGTATGCCGAAAGACCTGCAATTTGACGATTGCCATGTGATCAACATGGTTTATTCCGACTGGCTGAAAAAGTGGGTGTATATGGATCCGACCAACAATGCATATGTCATGGATGAAAAAGGCACACTTTTAAGTATTGAAGAAGTCAGACAGCGACTTATCGATGGCCGGACCCTCATTCTGAACCCGGATGCCAATTGGAATAACGAAGAGTATGTTTGGGCCGAAGAATACCTTCATTTTTACATGGCAAAGAACCTGTATCGCCTGGAATGCCCTGTTTCAAGCGAATACAACTACGAAACCCAGGTCGAAGGAGGAAATGCCGTTTACCTGGAACTGGTACCACTCGACGGTCTGAACCAAAGTCCGCAGAAATCGGAACGTAAGGCCAAAGGAGTGAATTTCACCTATACAAACTATGTCACCAATAACCCGAAATCTTTTTGGGTATTGCCAAAGACCGAAACGACCAGATAGCTGAATAATCTTCTTCCCGGATACTTGCTTTTTCGGTATTTTCAGTGAACTTTGTCGCGACTAATTCGAGCAATATGAGTACAACGCCGCAAGTATTGGTGATTTACACCGGGGGAACCATCGGAATGGTGAACGATCCGTTGACTGGATCACTGACAGCCTTTGATTTTGGTGACGTGTATAAGCACATTCCCGAACTGGCGCGTTTGAACGTACAACTCACCACGCATGCCTTTCCGCACCCGATCGATTCATCCGAAATGAACCCGCTTTGGTGGAAAGAAATGGCCGAATTGGTTTACAGCAAATACCATGACTTCGACGGTTTTGTGATCCTGCATGGTTCGGACACGATGGCTTTTTCAGCATCTGCCTTGAGTTTTATGCTCCAGGGACTGGAAAAACCGGTCATCTTCACCGGTTCACAATTGCCCATCGGAACGATTCGCACGGACGGGAAGGAAAACCTCATAACAGCCATTGAAATCGCTGCAGCAACAGACGAAAAGGGAATTCCGCGCATCCGCGAAGTGGCGATCTATTTCGAATATTCACTCTATCGCGGGAACCGAACCTCCAAAGTTTCGGCTTCTTCCTTTGAAGCATTCCGCTCCCCGAATCTGCGTCCGCTGGCTGTTGCCGGAGTCCACATCGATTATACGGGCGAAACGGTTGCATCCTCCAAAGGATTGGAGCTGTTTACCGATTTTGATCCTTCTGTGGCTTTGATCAAGTTTTTCCCGGGGATCAATTGGAACATCTACGAATCTTTGTTCGATGCTAATAAAACCAAAGCGATCATCCTGGAAACCTACGGTTCAGGGAATGCCCCTTCCGATGCAAAATTCCACGAATTGCTGTTGAATTACCTGCAAAAAGGCGGAATCGTGCTCAACATTACTCAGTGTTCCACGGGCAGGGTAGAGCAGGGAAAATACGAAACCAGTTCCTTTTTCGAAAAGAACGGCGTGCTTTCCGGTTTCGACCTTACAACAGAAGCAGCGGTAACCAAAACGATGTACGCTTTAGGAAAAAGCGCCGGAAATACAGACATTGCAAAAGCAATTTTGAAACGGTCGGTTTGCGGGGAAGTCACACTCTGACCGGGCAAATAGATGGATGTCTATCTGTATTTTGGAGACGTTTTTTCGGAAGACTATGCAATGCTAAAATTACATCCCCGGATGCATCTCAACGAATCACCAGTGTTTTACGGATAAGTTTTACTCCATCATTCACCTTCAATAGGTAAACGCCATTCGGTGATACTGATAAATCCAGCTGGTAGTCGGAAGACCAATTGACAGCGGTACTTGAGAGGACCAGTTTACCCAGCGCATCGTAAACTTCCAGGTTCCCTGCTTCACCGGTCAGCTGAGCAAAATCCAGGTGAAAAATACCCGTTGACGGATTTGGATAAACCTTGATTTCTTCTGATAAAAATTCCGGATCAATTCCCGCAGTGGATGGGAATTCGAATTCATAAGCTCCGATATCTATTGAACTTCCCGAAGGATTTCTTGGAACTAAAGCGGAAGTATGTGATTGATACTGATAGACCGGGATCAACGGATAAGCCATAGCTGTAGAACCTGCATTGACTCCATGATCGATAGCAGCTGTTGCGCCGGAAGTCAGTGAATAATCGTTTGTGGCAGCATTTGTAAATCCGAAGGTGGTGTAATCAGTAGATAGTACGTTTCCGGCAGAATCGAGGGAAGCCGGTGTATTTCCGCTGAAGAACGTATTACTCGCTCCTGGAACCGATGCAAAAATGTTGTTGTAAATTTTGAACGTGTTTATCCCGGAAGCCGGAACAGTATTGAAGAATTTGATGTTCCCCGGAAACTGATTAATGACCGTATTGTTTACGAAGTAAAAGTCTTCCAGCGGATTGGTGACCGCGTCATATCCGATTATTCCGTGATTGGCTCCGGCCGGTCCCTGGATAAAAATATTCCCCATGATTACATTCATACCTCCCTGGGCGATGTTCAATTCCCAGCTTCCGTAACCCGTTGTTCCTTCATCAATCAGGTTGTAAAGAATGTAGCTTCTCTGCGCTCTCGTCTTGATCGAATTAGCCTGCCCTCTCGGATGATGGAAATAACAGTTTTGTACCAACAGCGTATCCGTACTTGCACCAATGTAAATGTGATGTTCGTAACCCGAATGCGTAGGATCATTTTGGAGCTGGTAGCCATTGTTCTCAAATTCCGAATTGAGTATGGTGACATTACTGGTAGTAACGCTTCCGTTGCCTTCCAGGATTCCGTTCTGGCAATTGACAAAGCGGCAGTTGACGATCGTAATATTGTTTGCCTGGAACCGGATCCCGGCACCATTCCCGCCATCTGCGTCCGAAACCTGTGCTCCGTCAAACACGATGTTTTCAATATAAGGATTGTCGGAAATACCGGCCGATTCAAAAACGAAAATTCCCTTTCCGTTGGAAATATCTCCTGAATAACGCAGTATACTCCGGTTACTTCCGGTCCCCAACCCGATAAACTTCAAATTCTTTTTGGTCCATTTGGTGGCATCGTTCAAATAAACCCCGCCGTCCAGGTAAACCGTGTCATTATCAGCCACCAGGTTTCTCACCTGGCTGGGCAAAGTATAGGTTCTTGTAGCTCCGACATACCATTCGGTAGCGGAACAATACGCGTTAGTTAAAAGAATTGCTGCAAGGAATACGGAGTATTTTATCTTCATAGTAATCGGGTTTTATACTAAAGATAACAGAATTTTTGGACTGTGAAAGGCTACAAAACAGAGATTTTTCCTGGCTTTGCAGAGAGGAAGGGATTACGAACCAATAAAGATTGGCTTCACAACGTGCTTAATCCTTTGCGAATGATTGCATTAGTTCATTTTCTACCGATTAAGAGAAAAACTCTTATCGCTATAAAAATAAAAATCCCGCCGTTAAGCGGGATAATTCATGCAGAGAGGAAGAGATTCGAACTCTCGATACAGTTACCCGTATACTACCTTTCCAGGGTAGCTCCTTCAACCACTCGGACACCTCTCTAGTTGTTTCGAAAGATAAGAAAGAAATTTAGCTCCTTCAATCCCGACGTTAGCAGTCGGGGACACCTCTCTATAATTGTGGAGTGCAAAAATACACTTTTTCTTTAAATCCGCAAGATAAGTGCTAAATATTAGAACAATATGCTGATCATTACCCAAAAACAAAGGCTGCCCGATTTACTCAGACAGCCTTTCTAACCTAACCACTATTCACTCTGACCTAAGCGTTAATTGGGTATTAGAAATAAAAGCCGATGGCTATTACGGATCATTCTCATTCTGTTTCTTGCTCTGTTATTAGAAATTATCGGTGCTGGTGTTATTTACTTTCAATTTGTCGTCGCCGGTAGAAATGACTTTGAACTCGGTTCTGCGGTTTTTCTGGTGTTCTTCTTCCGGACAGTCGGATTTAACAGGCCCTTCGCAGGCACAATTGTTCAGCAAGCGCGACTCACCATACCCTTTTCCGTAGATGCGTGCCGGATTGGTAATTTTCTTCTTAATATACTCGGCAGAAGCTTTGGCCCGGCTGTCAGACAATTTCATGTTGTAAGACTTGGAAGCACGACAATCGGTGTGTGAACCCAATTCTACCACCATGTTCGGGTATTTATTCATGACTTCCACGATCTTATCCAGTTCTTTAGCGGCATCCGGACGAATCACGTACTTGTTCAAGTCGAAGTTGATCGGGTTGATTTGTACCATTTCCGACAAGTCCTTCACTTCCGGGTCCAGGCCCAGGTCAAGGATTGCATGAATGTCGTATTGCCCCGGTTTGTCGAACAAAGTGTTGTAAGTAACCGTTTTGGAAAAGTATCCTTCTTTTTGCAGCACCAGGTTGTAGCTTCCGCGATCGTTGAGTTTCTTTCCGAAAAGTGCTTCACGGAAGTCTCCGGATGCAGGAGTTGTGATCTTTTTCGACTTGTTGGTCATATTGTCAACCAGGTAAACGGATACATTTTCCAATGGCTTCCCGGTTTTCTTGTCTGTGATCAATGCATACAAAGACAAGCCCGGATCTTTTTCGAGGATCACGTCCGCAATGACAACCTGCTCATTGGTAAAGGTGTTTGTGGTATTCTTCCCGTCGAAATAATTAGTTTTTGAACCCGCCAAAGCATAGTTCTTCTCGTATTCTGCTTCGAAGGAATAAGAACCGTTTTCATCTGCAGTAACTGTTCCGATTACCGTTCCTTTGTCGTCTTTCAGGTCGATCTTTGCATTCGGAACGATTTCACCCTTTTTATCCTTTGCTGTTCCCTGGATGGTTACTCCGAAAGTAATCGGCCGGATCAGCTGTACGGCATAAATATCGTCACCACCTTTTCCGCCTGTGCGGTTCGAAGAAAGAAAACCTGTTTTCAGGTCTTTCGATGAGTTGAAGGCAAAATCGTCGAACTGGCTGTTGACAGGAACACCCAAAGAATGGATTTTCCCGATTTTGCCGTTTTCCATAAAAGCAACAAATACATCCAATCCTCCCAACCCGGGATGCCCGTCTGTTGAAAAGAACAAACGCTCTTCCTGATCAATAAACGGGAACATTTCCTGTCCTTCCGTGTTGATTTTGTTCCCCAGATTGATCATCTCACCGAATGTCCCGTTTTCCAGAACAGCCGCTTTGTAAATATCCGCACCACCCATTCCTCCCGGTTTGTCGGAAACGAAGTACATCGTTTTACCGTCGGCGGTAAGCGCGGGATGACCCACCGAGTAATCTTTCGAGTTGTAAGGAAATTCTTTTTCCTCCGTCCATTTCCCGTTCTCATCCACTTTGGCCATGTACAGTTTCAGGTTCTGGATCTTCTGTCCGTCGCGGCGCTTCTTACCGGAAGAAATATTATTCCGTGTAAAGTAAACGGTCTTTCCGTCGGGTGAAAAAGCAAGCGGACCTTCGTGAAATTTGGTATTTACTTTCGAAACGCGTTTGGGAGATCCCAACTTGTTATCGGTGCTGACCGTTGCGGAATACAAATCCAAAAACCGGTTGGCATTCCACGACCACTCTTTTTTCACGAATACCCGTTTCTTGCGTGCCGTAATAAAGTACATCCGGTTCTGCGAAGGATTGTAGTAACCTCCAAAGTCCGCAACTCCGGTGTTCAGCTCCAGGTTTGTCAGGCTGAAGAACGGAGCGGTCTTCTCGATTTTGGATTTGTAACCGGTGTTTCCTAAAAACAGCTGGCTTCTCAAATCTGCCTGTGCAGCATTGCTGTACTTGTTCATCCACTTGTCGCTTTCGGAATAGTTTCCGGTCTGTTTCAGTACATAAGCATAATTGTAATAATCATCCGGTTTGGCTTCGGAAGATTCGATCATTTTGCCGTAGTTTTCAACCGATTTGGTGTAATTGTCCATCTTCAGGTAACTGTAAGCGAGTTTGCTTTTCAGCTGAGGGCTGTCCACTTCCGAACCGATCAGTTCTTCGTATAATTCTGCAGCATAGGCATAGGATAAACGGTTGAAATAGCTGTCTGCTTTTTTCAGTTTCCCCGATTGTCCGAATACCGATAATGAAACACTGCAAATGATTGCTAATAATATCGTTTTCATGTTTGTGTCTTTTATGGATTTAGAAGTAACGAGGTGAGCGGATCCCTTCTTTTTTGAAGACAAAGTCGTATGACAGCATGACTTCAAATGACCCGTCGTTGTACTTCCTGATTTTTTGAGTACCGAAATCACTTGCTACACCTATTTTAAACTGCGGTGAAAGCTGGAATTGTAAAAATGCTCCGAAAGCTGCCTGTAAGCGGTAATTCGCTCCGAACCAGATACGTTCATTGTAAATAGCCGCTACCGTCAAGTCCAAACTTAATGGTGCGCCTTCCGTAATTTTCACCAGGGAAGTAGGTCTCAGTTTCCATTTATTGGATAAAGGAATGACCCCTCCAACAGTCCCGAAATAATGCCGGCGTTCCAGGTTGGTGGAGTTTGAACCGTCATAACTGCGTTCCAGGATCTTCGGAGAACTAACCCCGATGAAGAAACTCGGAGTGTGGTAATAAATACCTGCCCCGAAGTTCGGATTGATGTTGTTGCGGATGTTCTGCAATAATTTCGGATCGTCCGGTGTATCACTGTTCAAACCATCCCTGCCGATATTGATGAGGTTAAAGCCTCCTTTTATTCCGAATGCCAGTTTACCCTTGTGGTTCTTGAAGCGGATCGTGTAGGAAGCATCGGCGTAGAACATTGTTTGGTTCATGGGCCCGATATTATCGTTTATGGCAGTTAATCCCAATCCTACGGATTCGTAGGAAAGCGGAGAATGGATGCTCAGGGTGGAAGAACGCGGCCTTCCGTCGAATCCTACCCATTGTTCGCGGTGGATCCCCGTTACGTTCAGCATACCGCGGCTTCCCGCATACGCCGGATTTATAAACAGCATGTTATCAAAATACTGTGTATAATGAGGATCCTGCTGTGCGTTTGCACCGGTGCTCCCAAGAAGCACCAGTGTGAAACAAGCTATTAAAAATTGGTTTGTTCTCATCTTTTCAAGTTGAAAAATTTCTATTCTTATCGCTGGATGTATACGTATCCTTTCAATACACCCGCGGTTTCATCTTTCGTATCCAATACATAGAAGTAAGTTCCTGTAGGGAGCTCTGTGCCGCCTACATTCAAAGGACTGTTTGAAGTACCGTCCCAGGTATTCAGGTATCCGTCTGCAGAGAACACCACGTTCCCCCAGCGGTTGAATACCGTCAGCTGGTTATCCGGGTAACTTTCGATCCCTTTGATCACCCACACTTCATTGATGCCGTCACCATCCGGTGTAAATGCATTGGAAATGTCGATTCCACAAGTTTTTGGATCACACGGGTTCATCGGATCAGAACCTGCTGTCACTTCTTCACCATTGGTAATGCCGTCTCCGTCACAGTCTGCATTGTTCCATGCAGCAGTCGGTGTACCGGTCTGGTTTGCCAATACGAAATCACAAGGATTGTTCGGATTGGTACCATCTGTTGTTTCCGTACCATTTGTTACACCGTCTCCGTCGCAATCAGCGGTACTCCATGCTCCGCCCTGTGTCACTGTCACATTGGATGCAGTATAATCACACGGATCATTCGGATTGGTTCCGTCTGTTACTTCTTGTCCGTTCGGAACTCCATCTCCATCGCAGTCTGCAGTATTCCAGCTTGCAACCGGCGTTACTGTTTGACTGGAAGCGTTGTAATCACAAGGATTTGCCGGATCAGTCCCATCCGTTACTTCCGTACCGTTTGTTACACCGTCTCCGTCACAATCTGCATTGTTCCATGCGGCGGTTGGTGTTCCTGTCTGGTTCGCCAGTGTAAAGTCACACGGATCCAACGGGTTATCTCCGTTCGTTACTTCGTTTCCGTTCGGAATTCCATCGCCATCACAGTCTGCACTGTTCCACGCCGCGTTCGGTGTTACTGTCTGATTTGCCAGTGTCAGGTCACACGGATCGTTCGGGTCTGTTCCGTCAGTGATTTCCTGGCCGTTTGTTACTCCATCACCGTCACAATCAGCATTGTTCCAGGCTGTTCCCGGTGTTCCGGTTTGACTAGCCACTATGAAATCACACGGATCATTCGGATTGGTTCCGTCTGTTACTTCCTGTCCGTTCGGAACGCCATCTCCGTCGCAGTCTGCATTATTCCAAGCGGTGTTTGGTGCCACTGTCTGGCTTGCCAATGTGTAATCACATGGATCAAGCGGGTTGTCACCGTCGGTTACTTCGTTTCCGTTTGTAACACCATCGCCGTCACAATCAGCAGCATTCCATGCTGCACCTGGCGCCACTGTCTGACTTGTCCCTGTAAAATCACACGGATCAAGCGGGTTGTCACCGTCGGTTACTTCGTTTCCGTTTGTAACACCATCGCCGTCACAATCAGCAGCATTCCATGCCGCAGCAGGTGCCACTGTCTGACTTGTCCCTGTAAAGTCGCAAGGATCATTCGGATCAGTTCCATCCGTAATTTCGTCGCCATTGGTAACTCCGTCGCCATCGCAGTCATTGGATGGATTTGACAAACACGGAATAACTGTAATAATAACCTGTGCCGTATCACACAATACAGGCATTCCGGTATCACAGATCGAATAGATCAGCGTATCGTTTCCGCTAAATCCTGGGTTTGGCGTGTAGGTAATTTCACCTGTAAGCGGATCTATAGTTACTGTTCCGTTTGAAGGCTGAGTCACCACAGTTACGGTTGTTTCATCCAGATTTCCGTCAGGATCCGTATCATTGGCAGGAGAGTCAATCACCACCGGATTTCCTTCATTGGTAGATGCATTATCGGTATTTGCTACCGGTGCATCGTTGACAGGAGTTACCGTAATCACAACAACTGCCGTATCACATGCTACCGGCATTCCGGTATCACAGATCGAATAAACCAGCGTATCGTTTCCGCTAAACCCGGTGTTTGGCGTGTAGGTAATTTCACCTGTAAGCGGATCAATGGTTATCGTTCCGTTTGAAGGCGGAGTCACAACAGTTACGGTTGTTTCGTCCAGGTTTCCGTCAACATCTGTATCATTGGAAGGAACGTTGATCACTACTGGTGTATCTTCATTGGTAGCAGCAGTATCGTCGTTGGCATCCGGCGCATCGTTTACCGGATTGATGGTAATGACCACCAAAGCAGTGTCACACAATACCGGCATTCCCGTATCACAAATGGAGTAGATCAAGGTATCTGTCCCATTAAAATCCGTATCAGGAGTGTAGGTAATTTCACCTGTTGCCGGATCAATGGTTACTGTTCCGTTTGCCGGAGGTGTAACAACAGTTACGTTTGTATTATCCAGGTTTCCGTCAGGGTCTGTGTCGTTTGAGGGCGCATTGATCACTACCGGCGTATCTTCATTGGTTGTGGAAGTATCCCCGTTTGCTACCGGCGCATCATTCACCGGATTTACGGTAATCACCACCAAAGCGGTATCACACAATACCGGCATTCCGGTATCGCAAATGGAATAGATCAACGTATCGTTTCCGCTGAAGCCCGGATCCGGTGTGTAGGTAATTTCACCGGTAACCGGATCAACAGTTGCTGTTCCGTTTGCAGGCTGGTCTGTAATTGTTACGCTTGTATTATCCAGGTTTCCATCAGCATCTGTGTCATTGGATGGTACATCCACCACCACCGGTGTATCTTCATTGGTAGAAGTTGTATCGCCGTTTGCTACCGGTGCATCACTCACCGGAGTTACTGTAATGATAACCACGGCTGTATCGCAGAATACAGGCATTCCCGTATCGCAAATGGAGTAGATCAGCGTATCTGTTCCATAGAAGTTTGCATTTGGTGTATAAGTAATCGCTCCTGTAACCGGATCGACGGTGGTTGTTCCGTTTGAAGGCTGGTCCGTAACCGTTACACTCGTATTGTCGAGGTTTCCGTCCGAATCCGTATCATTTGCCGGAACGTTGATTACTACTGGTGTGTCTTCATTCGTTGTTGCCGTATTTCCGTTTGCTACCGGCGGACAGTTTGTTGCCGTAACCGGTAAAGTAATGTGTGCTGCATTGTATTCACACGGATTCAACGGATTGGTTCCGTCTGTTACTTCCGTGCTGTTACTGACACCGTCGCCATCACAATCTGAACTGTTCCATGCCGCATCCGGAATAACACTCTGGCTTTCCAGTATGAATTCACACGGATCGTTCGGATCTGTTCCGTCAGCAGCTTCGTCTCCGTTGGTAACTCCGTCGCCGTCACAATCTCCGTTCAACCATGCTCCGCTTTGCGTAAGGGTAATGCTTGCCATTTGCAATTCACACGGATTTAAAGGATCGGTATCATCAGTGATTTCCTGACCGTTAGTAACACCATCACCGTCACAATCGTCGGTGTTCCAGGCAGCAGTTGGCGTTCCCTGGCTTGCCAGAAGCAGGTTACATCCGTCACCCGGATCTGTTCCGTCAGTGATTTCCTGGCCGTTTGTTACTCCATCGCCATCACAATCTCCGGCAAGGTCTGTTAAAATGTCTACATCGACATAGAAGTCTTCCACTTCCCCGTGAATCACAGGCCCGAAACTTCTTTCATCCATGGCTGCAGTTGCAGGGTTATCGCTCAGTGTTTCAGTCGTAATCCTTACACGTGCGTACTTATTCCCGCAGGAAGTTGAAACACCATTCCACGTAAGGGTGGTAGTTTGAGCACCAACAGCTGAAGGAACAGAAGCAGTAACAATCTCGTTTTGAGAGAAAACTCCGTCATTGTTCCAGTCTATCCACGCATAAATATTCGCGTTGGTACCTGAATTGTTTGTAAAGGTAAGTGTAGTAGAAAAGCCCGGGTTTAGGGTAGAATGTGACAAAGGTGTTGTTAACCCGTCTTCATCTGCTCCGTCTCCGTTTGTTCCTGTATTAGTTGCTCCTGGAGCTACGTTATTGCTCAATCCATTGTCCGGATCGGGTTGGCTTGCTCCCAGGTAAATTTCATCGCCGCACATGTAATAGTGTGTTGCCGGATTCCCGTTTTCAAAAGAAAATGGCGCGTCTCCGGCATCGTAGGTACTGGACCCGCAAATCAAACCTACCGGTGTGTTAGCACAGTCGAAAGTAGAAACAGTACTGGTTGCGGAAACTCCGTCACCCATGGAACCATCGATCTTGTGTCCCATGTAGCAATACCTTTCAGCACACAGTTTCATAATAGCTGTGGTGTGCCCGCCGATCTCCACATATGTTGCGTGATCTGTTCCCTGGGCGAATCCATTGGGAACTTTCGGCAGGGTATGATTTCCTGTTCCTCCCGGTACACCGATCATTTCATTGTTGTTGGAACCCCATGACCACAATTCTCCGTTGGAAAGGATCACAGATACCGAAGCATTTGGTGTTCCCGGTGATCCGTCATTGTCGTTGGCAGAAACAAAGATTACATTGGTAAGGTCTGCAGTGTTTGTGGAGTTCCTTACCGGCACCCATCCTGTGGAATTGGTAGTAGTTCCTTGTCCGAGCTGGCCGTTTCCATTACTTCCCAATGCGTATAATTTGTTCGTTGCAGGATCAATAGCAAAGTAGCTTGCACGGTTGCTGGCATCGGTCCAGGTATTGTTACCGAAATCAGCTGTCATGGCAATCATAACCGGAAGTCCTGAGAACGGCGTTGTCATAGCTACTGCACGGTCGTAGGAAGCAACAGCGGAACCGTCACCACGGTAGCAGGCCGGTCCCCAGGTATACCACTGGCCGGTAGAAGTGATGGCAAAAGCTCCCACAGGAGTAACGCGGATATCCACCACACCTGTAAGCGCCGGATTTCCGGTAATGTCCCTGGTTACCCGTGCCCAATAATTCTCCGAAGCTCCGGGCATAACACCTCCGTTCCCGTGAATAGCATTGTTGCGCCCGCTTACATAAACTTCTCCCGAATGTGTCAGCAACACCAATGCTCCCCAGGAAGCAATCATGTTTTTCACGTCTGTAGGAACAACGCCTACCGGCATTGAAATTTGTGCAAATCCTGCCAGGTTATCCAGTCCCGTTCCAACTGCCACGTTATTTGCTCCCCAGGAGTAAAGCCCGTCTGTAGACAAAACGAATGCCTGTGTAGTGGTGGAAGACTGTGTGGCCAGCGTTGCAAACAAAGGCTGGCCGGTATAATTGTAATGCTGTGCCGGAATTCCCGGATTCGGTTCGATAACAACCGGTGTGAGATGTCTTGCGGCAGCGGCTCCGTTTCCATTGGCTGTTGAACCCGCTCCCCAAATCAGGAATGTACCGTCGGGACGGGAAGCAATGGTTGTATGGAATCCGGATTGGATCTGATCGTAAGGTTGAAGGGGATTACAACCCGAAGATTGTGCCCTTACCGCTGAAGCGGAAAAAGCGATACACCCGACAGCCAGAATGAACTGGTTGAAAAATAACTTCTTTTTCATTTTTAATTCGTGATTGAGTAATTAAAAAAGTGGGCTTCCCCGGTAGTATCGTAAACACGGAATTGCACATTCCCTTTAGCGGGAATTGTTCCTGATAATTCGAATACCAGCTTATTCTCCCCGTTCTTTAAAACAGTTTTGTCATTTTTCAGGCGGGAGGAAATAGCGGCTATACCGGTTGTCTGTACTTCAAGGATAGAGTATTCAACCGGTTTTCCATCGTAGGATTTAACCGTTACAGGAATAGTCATGCTGGTTCCGGAAATCGTTCCGGTGGTGAGAGGTGTTGAGAAGACCGGATTTTTCAAATCAAAGATCATCTGAACACTGCTAACTGCTACAGTTACTGTTTCTGTTTTTCCCGGATGATCTCCATGAGCAGGAATCACGAAGGTGACTTCGTATGTTCCAGGCGTGGAGAAAACCAGTTTCCCGGTGGATTTTCCTGTACCGGATGTTTTGCTGACTCCTGTCTGAGGAGCAACTTTCCAGGAAATGGATAGGGGAAGTTCTGTGGCAACTCCTGTTTCAATGGCGTCGCCGAAACTGATTGAGTAATGACTTTGCAGGACACTGACATCCTCGTCACACGAAACGTGTAGTGGGCTTCCGTGGACTAATAAGCACATCCAGGAAAAACCCAATAGGGTGAATAGTCTTTTCATAGAGTAAAATAATGAGTTAAAAACTGAAAAATTCGGTGCGAATATACCTCGGGACAGATGCCATTTAATAGCAAAAGGGTATCTGTATTCGGGAATTTAAACAGTGTAAATTCAGTTTAAATAAATTGATATTCAGTTAGTTGAAAACAATTAGTGCGCTGATTCGTAAAAAAGCACTTCTCATCCTGCTAAAACGGTATTTGCGCATGGAAAATGATCTGAAACGACTCGAAAAAAGTTCGGGAATTATGTATTTATACAGGTAAAAAAGACATCTTATTTTGATGCAACTATTCAGATAGTAATTAAATGGGAGTGGTCAGGAAGCTGAATAGTAAGAAAAGCACGCGGATATCGCGGATTTGCGCAGATGTATAACTATTGATTTTGATAAAAAGGCGAGTGTCTGCCACGTCGGAAGCATGTATTTGCGCAACTTGTCCCTATATTTCGGGTTTTGTGGGAAATAACACCCGTTTTGTGCTAAGCAACGATTAGGATAGTTTTCCTGTGTTTTTACTGTCTTTCTTTCAAATAAGCCAGGAACGTAGAAGGAGGAAATCCTGTTACAGCTTTGAAGACGGCTGAGAATTTACTGTGAGAGGAGAAGCCGCATTCATCTGCAAGCACACTGAGCTTGTAATTTTTGAATTTCTCATTGGTTTCGATCTTCTCGATAATGTATTTAATACGCAGCTCATTGATATACGAGTTGAAATCCTTGTTCAGGTAGGTATTCAGAACGTGAGAAAGGTATTTGGTGTTTGTATTGAGCATTCCGGCAAGCATGGGAAGCGAGATTTGTTTGTCTGTGAACTTACTTCCCCGTTCAAATTCTTTCAGGTCATTGATGATTTTGGTTTCCATAGCATCCGACATGATCTTGCGGTTCGGGTCTCTTTTTTCCGGCTCCATAACTGTTTTCTCCTGTTCATTTTCCAGGCGTTCCTGTCTCATGCGGTTCATTACTTCCCTGAAACGTGCACGTTCGCGTTTTCTGCTTCTCCGGTGCCAGATAAAAATCCCTACGATCACCAGGCACAGCCCGATTGAAACGATCAGCAATACGTTCCTGTTTTGAGCCAGGTCTCTGCCTTTGGACTTCGTGGTGCTTACAAAATCAGCAATGGATTCTTTCTTCTTTTTTTCACTCAGCTCCAGTGCATGAACATATTTGTCGTTGTATTTGGAGTATTTTTGAATGTCTTCCGAAAGTTTGTAATAATCTGCCAGTGTTTGATACACTTCAATTTTCAATTCCAGATAATCGGATTTCTCAACAATTTCCTCGGCTTTCTGCAGGTTTTCAAAGGAGGCTTCTTTGTTGTTCTTCTCCAGGTAAATGCGTCCCAATCCGCTGTAGATAAACCCGCTCAGCATGGCATTTTCCTGCGTGACCTGTGTTAGTTGCTCCTGAGAATTGTTATAGTGTACCAGCGCCTCATCCCATTTTTTCAGCCCGATGCAAATGCGTCCGAGCAACTGTTCATTGGTAGCTAAAAAATAGGTTTTATCCTGTTCGTTGTAAACCAATTGATTAAAATAGGTGTCGGCCTGCTTTGCCGCTTTGTAAGCTTTTTTGAAGTTTTTGTATTCGATTTCGTAATAGGCGGTTTCCTGGTAAATCAGTCCGAGATAAAGCTTCTTCATCTGGTCGTTTTCTATTTTGAGGCTGACGGTTTTCCCTTTTTCCAGGTATTCCTCTCCTTCTTCATATAGTCCCATGATCCGGTACTGAGTAGACAGGAACCCGGCAATTCTGGCTTCCCAATCGTAATAATCGTATTTTACAGCGATCTTGTCTGCTTTTACGGCGAATTGAACGGATTTTTTGATATCACCCTTTTGCTGGAACAGGGAAGAAGAGAGCATCAATGCTTTCAACCGGTGAATTTCCTGCTTCGAATTCCGGTAGAGGGAGTCCGCAATATGAATGGCTTTATTGATGTCTTTGGCTGCAATGTTTACGGCTGTGGTGAAGTAAATACTGTCGAATTTTTTCTCATCGGTATTTTTTTGTGCCATTGCTTGGCCGGACAAGATGCAAATCAGCATACTTATCCCGATGAACAGATATAATTTATGGATCCGTACGAAACGGAGTTTGGTTTGTATCATCATTGGGTATATCTAAAATGTGTCTTAGAGTGTATTAAAATTAGGCAAAAAATCAGAACGGACGCGCAACATGCAGGATGCTCCTTATTAACCGGCCTCGCCTTTCAGCCGGTTTACCTCCTGTTGCAGTGCATGAACCCGGTCAAGCAGGTGTTTGATCGTTTCCAAACCTTCGAGGTTGATTTCCAGTTCGTAATACAGGTGCGTGTATTTCTCCAGGTCGGCCAGTTGTTCAAACGCAATGAAAACCGTTTCGTCGGTACGAATCAACTCAATCAGACCGTGCTCATCCAGTTTTTGTACAAATGAGCGTTCGATGTTATAAACCACGCAGCATTGCTCAATGGTTATGTGATTTGCCTTTTCCATATTAATTCGTTTTACGCTCGCGGGCAAGCTGTTCGATCAATTCTTTTTCTTTCGCTGTAAGGCCGGTAGGAATTTGCAGTTGGTAAGTCACATACAAATCGCCGAACGTGCCTTCTTTTTTATACACCGGGAATCCTTTTCCCTTCAGGCGCACTTTGGTACCGTTCTGTGTTTCGGGAGCCACTTTCATTTTCACTTTCCCGTCGAGCGTGTCGATCAGTTCTTCTCCGCCCAGAAGTGCTTTGTAAAGGTCCAGGGGCACATCGGTATAAAGGTCGTTTCCCTTACGGGTAAATGCCGTATTATTTTGAATTTCAAATGTGATGTACAAATCTCCGTTTGGTCCGCCGTTCATACCGGGTGCACCGTGGCCGGCCAGTTTGATTTCCTGTCCGTTCTCGATTCCTGCCGGAACTGTAATACGGATATTTTTCCCGTTCACCGTAAAAGTCTGCTGATGTGTTTTGGCCGCTTCAGTCAGGGAAAGCTGAACTGTTGCCCGGAAATCCTGTCCCTTGAATTTGGTTTGCCTACCACCGCCGCGATTTCCGAAGATGGAAGAAAAGAAATCGGAATAATCTCCGCCCTCTTCATAGGTAAAATAATCGCTGCCAAACGGGTTTCCGGAATCACCGAACGGATTTCCCTGGCCGTAAGAACCGGATGATCTTTGCTGCTGGCGTGCTTGTTCAAACTGATCGGCGTGCTTCCAGTCCTTTCCGTACTGATCGTATTTTTTGCGGTTCTCCGGATCGCTCAATACTTCGTTTGCTTCGTTGATCTGCTGAAACAACTTACTTGCTTCCGGGTTATTCGGATTTAAATCCGGGTGGTGCTTCCGTGCCAGTTTCCGGTACGCTTTCTTGATATCCTCTGCGCTTGCGTTTTTATCAACGCCCAAAATTTTGTAATAATCGATATACTCCATACAACTGAACCTTGTAGTGTTAAGTTACGGGTTATAACGGTATTTTGCAAGCTGGAAAAGATGATTGAAATCATCCTGAAAAGGAATAAAATTACATCGTATCCAGCACGTGCTTTGATTTTAACCCGGCCGGCACGATTTGAATACTTACCTGTGCGTGCTGATTGGCCTGCACTTGCACGACCAGCTTATCGGATCTTTCGCCTTTTCTGCCTGCTTCTACTTCATAAGTTCCGGGTTGCAGTTCGATGAATAGTTTTTTCCCGGAATCAATGCGGCCGCGTTCTTCGCCATTGATAAAGACCGGGCTGGCAATCAGGCGGTTTTGCATTTGTTTCTCCCGCATGAAATGAATACCGCTTTTATTGAAGTAATCATCGTCGATTAAATAGCCGGTCTCACTGCTTTTCCGGTTCCGGATGACTTTCAGGATAAACAGTAGAGCTATCATGGGCAATAGCAGTACTAAAAGCGTTACCAATCCGGTGATACCAACCGGGTATTTGTCACCTGGATTCGGAGCAAACAAGTTGATGAAAAACAGTGCCGGATACGTTTCCATGATCAGCGACCCGAAGGAAAGCATCAGGGCGGCAAAAATGTAGATGTAGATGAAAATGCGCATGTTAGCATGAATATAGTACGAAGTTAGATAAATCAATTTGGGATAAAACCAGTAGGGATGTAAAATTTTACACCCCTACTGGTAATTTCGATTTACCCGGCATCTTACTAATGCAAGCCTTTCATGGATTAATGTACGTGTTTCCAAAACTTTTACCATCTTTATCCCATGAGATCTACGATCATCGAAACCATTGCCAAAATTGAGCAAGAAAAAAATATCAAAGTGCTTTTTGCCTGTGAAACAGGTTCGCGAGCCTGGGGTTTTCCTTCACCGGACAGCGATTATGACGTGCGCATGATTTACAAGCACGAACGCAACTGGTATTTGACCATTTCTGAGAAAAAAGACACGATCGAAACCATGCTGAACGACGGTGATCTGGACATTACCGGCTGGGATATCCGCAAATGTTTGCGCTTATTGTGGAAATCGAATGCAGCATTGCTGGAACGTTTGCAATCACCGATTGTTTATTGTGAAGAACCGGGATTCCTGGAGCTGATGAAACCTGCTGCCGAGGCGTGTTTTTCTCCTATTGCAACGATTTACCATTACCTGAGCATGGGCAGAAACAGCTTCGACGATGTGAAGGATGAAGATGAGGTGAAACTGAAGAAATTGTTCTATGCATTGCGCGCAGCATTTGCCTGTAAATGGATCCTGGACAAAGGAACTACGCCTCCGATTGTATTCCAGACGATGTTGTACGAACTGGAAATCGATCCTGCTTTGAGAAAACGCATCGAAGAGCTGATCGAATTAAAGTCGGGAAAGAATGAAAACTATATTCATCCGAAAGAGCCGTTGCTGAACGATTTTATTGCAGAGCAATTCCTGCGGGCAGAAAACGAATCGAATTCATTGAAATCGCGCCAGGAAAAACGGATTGACCTGGACGAACTGTTCCTTAAAATCCTGGGAGAAAAGTGATGCTGAACATTCAGGATTTGCATGATGAACGCAAACACTTGCTGTTGCAATGCATCAGTGGAAGCAGGGCTTATGGACTGAACACGCCTCAATCAGATACGGATTACAAAGGGATTTTTGTCTCTCCGAAAACTGTTTTTTACGGTTCGCACTTCAATGACCAGGTAGCAAATGAATCGAACGATATCGTTTATTTCGAATGGAAGAAATTCATAGACCTGTTGGGGAAAAACAACCCGACAATCCTGGAATTGCTGGCAACTCCGGATGATTGCATTTTGTTTAAACATCCATTAATTGCCGATTTGAAGGCCGAAGATTTCTTGTCTGAATTATGCTGTCAAACCTTTGCAGGATATGCGCAGTCACAGATCAAGAAGGCAAGAGGATTAAACAAGAAGATTAGTAATCCGGTTGAACCGGAGAGAAAGGAAATCCCCGATTTTTGTTACGTGATTGATGGGATGCAAGTAGTTCCGGTAGCAAAGTGGCTTTCCGACCGGAATTTTAACCAATCAGATTGCGGGTTGGTGAAAATTCCGCACATGCGCGATGCATATGCTTTGTTCCATAATTCCCAGTTGGAAAGCGGTTTTCTGAAAGGTATTTATTCCGGTCCGGATTCAAACGATGTTTCATTGAGTTCTATTCCGAAAGGAATTCAACCCTTGGGACTTATGAGCTTCAATAAAGACGCTTATTCGATCCATTGCAAAGAATATGCACAATATTGGGAGTGGATTGGCAAACGGAATGAAAGTCGTTATCAAAGCACCATTTCTCACGGGAAGAACTACGATGCAAAAAACATGATGCACACTTTCCGGTTGCTGCATATGGCTGAAGAAATTGCCCGGGAAGGAAAGATTTTCGTGCGCCGGAACGACCGGGAATTTTTGATGAGTATCCGCGAAGGAAAATTCGAATACGAAGACTTGTTAACCCGTGCCGAAGAAAAGGTGCAGCTGATCGAGGAATTATTTGAGAAAAGTCCGCTGCCGCAGGAACCGGATCTGGAAAAACTGGAAGAGTTATTGATCGGTGTGCGCGATGAATATTATTTGTTGTAAAAACACGTAGGGACGCGATGCATCGCATCCCTACGTGTTCGGATAAATCCCATTTTATATCATTCAGTAACTACTTCCCGGCGCTCACCGATCTGTTGTCTCCACATGGCGTAATACAAACCTTTTTCGTCCAGTAATTCACTGTGTTTCCCGGTTTCGATAATGAGCCCTTTTTCCAGTACGAAAATGCGGTCCGCATGCATAATCGTTGACAAACGGTGCGCGATCAGGACGGTAATGTGTTCTTTCTGATCGGTAATTTCACGGATCGTATTGGAAATAGCTTCTTCCGTAATGGAATCCAGGGCTGAAGTTGCCTCATCGAAAACCATCAGTCTCGGGCGACGTAATAAAGCTCTGGCAATGGACAAACGCTGTTTTTCACCACCGCTCAGTTTCATTCCGCCTTCACCGATTACCGTGTCGACACCATTTTCACTGCGTGCAATGAGGTTCTCACAAGAAGCTTTTCGTAAAGCGTCACTGATTTCTTCGTCCGTTGCGTCCGGTTTTACAAACAACAGGTTTTCTTTGATCGTTCCGGAGAATAGCTGCGTGTCCTGGGTCACAAACCCCAATTGCTGCTGCAGCTCTTCTTTGTCGATTTCGGTACTGCTGACTCCGTTGTAGCTGATGTCGCCGGTTGGTGCGCTGTACAACCCCACCAGGAGTTTTACAAGTGTACTTTTCCCCGAACCACTCGGCCCGACGAATGCGATCGTTTCGCCTTTATTGACCTCGAAAGAAATGTTGCTCAAAGCATCATAAGAAGCTGTTTTGTGACGGAAACCTACGTTGTGGAAAGCCAGTTTTTCAATGGCATTCAATTTTGCCGGTACCGCAGGTTTCACTTCTATCGGTGTATTGATAATTTGTTCGAAATTGTTCAAAGAAGCTTCTGCTTCGCGGTAGGAAATAATTACGTTCCCAACTTCCTGCAAAGGCCCGAAAATGAAGAAGGAATAGAATTGCAAAGTCATGATCTGACCAACTGTCAACGTATCTTTGAAGATCAGGTACATCAGGAAGAACATGATGGACTGGCGCATGAAGTTTACAAATGTTCCCTGGATAAAGGAAATACTTCTTACCTGGCGTACTTTCTTTAGTTCCAGTGAAAGAATTCTGCGTGTAGTGTCGTTCAAACGCTCTGTTTCCTGCGTAGCCAACCCCAAACTTTTCACCAGCTCGATGTTGCGCAAACTTTCCGTGGTGCTTCCCGCCAGTTGGTTGGTTTCCTTTACAATCGTGGTTTGAACCTTCTTAATACGCTTCGACAATTGATTGGTAATGTAGCTCAGCAATAAAGCGGAACCCAGATAAACAACGATTAATCCCGGGTGAACGCTTAAGGCATAAACGACCACGAAAACCAATCCGACCAAAGAGGTAAACAGGATATTTACGAAGTTCATAATGAAGCGTTCGTTATCGATGCGCACTTTTTGAAGAACATTCAGTGTTTCCCCGCTTCGTTTGTCTTCAAATTCGCTGAATGGAATTTGCAGCGTGTGCTTCAGTCCGTCTGTGTAAATATCTGCACCTACTTTTTGGATGGTCAGGTTCACGGTATAATCCTGGAAAGCTTTCGCAATACGGCTCACCATGGCAGCACCGATTGCCAGCCCGATCAATCCGGCAACTCCGGCCAGGAATTCGTTCTGAGTATAATCACCCGGACGTGTAGCATACTTGTCCAGTAATTTTCCGAAAATGTAAGGGTCTAAGAGTGAGAATGACTGGTTGATACTGGCTAGTATCATGGAAAGGAACACAAGTCCTTTGTAGCGCTTTAAATAGGATACGAGTATTTTCATGTAAATAAAATTGGTATTTTTTCCTGAAGAATGAATGTTATTTGATAAAAATCAATGTGTTTGAATTGTTGTTTCAACAGGAGGTGCAAAAGTAGTAAAAGTTGGCGAATTAAAACCACATAGGCATATAGGTCACATAGATTTTTGTAAAGTTTGATTAGAAAATACGATACAAATATATCCTATGTATTCTATGATTCTATGTGGTTAAAAAAACCTCCCTCGGTTTAATCCGAAGAGAGGCTTTTCTGTTTATTATTAGGGGTAACTCAAACTTAATGTCCGTCTGCTACAACAGCTTTTGCGCCTTTCTTGTAGCGGATCAGGAATACCACCGGGATACAGATCAGGATCAGACAAGCGACCATGAAGAATCCATGGTTGTAACTCACCAGCATTTGCTGGCGGGTCATCAATCCGTCCATGGTGCGATTGGCCATTTCCGTTGCTTCTACCGAATCAAATCCCCGTGAAAGGAAATTCTGAGTCAGCAACTGAAGGCGTTCGTTTACCGCATCACTGTATTGGTTGATGTAACCGACCATGTTTCCGCGAATCAGCGCATTGGTATTCGTCAGGTATACGTTTATCAAGGCAATACCAACCGATCCGCCCAACTGACGGATCATATTCGCCAAACCGATCGCCTGCGGCATATCTTTCGGATTCAAACCCTGTACTGCCAGTGAAAGAATAGGCGACATCATAAATGCCATTCCGAAACCTCTCAGTACAAACGGAAGATAGAAGTTTCTTTCCGAAGAATCCGGTGAAGAGAACGACAAGAGCATCACGAAGCTGAAAGTCATGGCGATTCCGAATAGAATTACCGTTTTCGGGTTCATTCCGCCTCCGAGCAATCGACCTACCAAAGGCATAGCGACGGCTGTACACAAAGCTCCCGGAATCATGAACATACCGGTTTGTGTGGCTGTCCAGCCCAAGGAAATCTGTACGAAAAGCGGGAAGATAAATACCGTTCCGAACAACATTAAACCGAGCAGGAAGTTCATAATGGAACCCATGATCATGTTGTAGTTCTTGTACAAACGGATATTCACCGCCGGATAATCGATGCGCAATTCCCGGATAATAAATGCAGCCAGTGCCGACACTCCGATAATAGTCATCGCAGTAATCTCGTGGCTTTCGAACCAATCATCCGCTGTTCCTTCTTCGAGTACATACTGGATCGAACCGATCGAAATAACCAGGAATAAAATTCCCCACCAGTCGATCTTCTTGGGCCTGACGGCCCCGGGCCGATCGGTCACATACCGGTAACTTAAGATCGTTGCTACAATACCGATTGGAATGTTCACGAAGAAAATCCAGTGCCAGGAGAAATTATCAGTAATGTAACCTCCGAGAGTCGGGCCGAAAGTTGGTCCGAGGATCAATCCCATCCCGAAGATCGCATTTGCTGTAGAGATTTTTTCCGGCGGGAAGGCTCCGATGATAATGGATTGTGCCGTTGAAAGCAAACCACCACCACCTAAACCTTGCACAAAACGCCAGAAAACGAGCGTCCAGAGGCTGTCTGATAGACCACACATCAGGGACGCCACTGTAAATACAATCACAGAGCCGGTGAAGTAATTCCGGCGACCGAACAGGTCACTGAGCATACTCGTCAGCGGAATGATAATCACGTTTGAAATGGCATAAGCCGTTACAACCCAGGCGATCTCTGTTGTTGTTGCACCTACGTTACCACTGATCTCGCGTAATGAAACGTTGACAATGGTTGTATCGAGTAACTCGAGAATGGCACAACTGATCGCCGTGATTACCAGGATCCACTTTTCAGCTCCCGTTGGATATACAATGGGTGTTTTTAAAGCAGTTCCTTCCACGATTATTTTACTTTAACTGATACATATGCGCTTAATCCCGGGAAAAGAATCTTGATTTCCTCTTTCGTCAAATGATCGATCGTAATTTTCACAGGAACGCGTTGTACGATTTTCACGAAGTTTCCTGTTGAGTTGTCCGGAGGCAACAGGGAGAATTTTGCACCTGTTGCACCTACGAATGAATTCAATTTACCGGTCAATTTGATATGCGGATAAGCATCTACTTTAATTTCAACCGGCTGACCGATCTTCATATTTTCCAATTGTGTTTCCTTGAAATTTGCAGTCACCCAAAGGCTTGAATTGTCGATTGCAGAACAAACTGCCTGACCCATGGAAACGTATTGACCTACTTCCACACCTCTTTTGGAGACAACTCCGTCACACGGCGCTTCGATGGTTGCATAATCCAATTGCGTCTGTGCCAGTTTCAATTCAGCTTCACGCTGGCGGATCAAAGCTTCTGCCAGGGAGATCATGGAAACTTGTCCCAAAGCCTGGGAACGAACTCCGGCAGACTGCGATTGGGATACTTTCAATTGTTTCAAAGCGGAATCATATGTTGCCTGAGCTACTTCCAATTCGGCATTGCTGTTATCCAATTCAGCCTGCGTTGCAGCTTTTGCAGCGAACATATTCTTTGTACGCTTGTTGTCTTCTTTTGCTTTGTTCAATCTTGCTTTTGCGGAATTGATGCTCTCCTGTGTTGTTTCTGTAGAGAATACTGCTGCACTGGCGCTTTGATTGGAAGCTGCTGCGTTACTTCTTACGGCATTCAGGTTGGCTTTGGCATTTTCCAATGCAGCTTCTGCCTGTGCTACTTTTGCTTTGTATTCCGTATCGTCGATCACTACCAGCAATTGTCCTTTTTTCACTTCCTGGTTGTCTTCAAACAGTACTTCTTTGACATAGCCTGTAATGGATGAACGAACCGGAATGATGTTCGCATCCAATTGTGCGTTGTCTGTGGATTCGGTATTTCCGCCCATCAGGAAGATTACAACTCCTGTAATAACTGCAGCAGCGATAATCCCGATAATGATTTTCATTCTTGGGCCTTTTCCTTTTTTCTCTTTTGTGTTTTCCTTTTCCATGAGTGTTTTAATTAAAATTTGATTGAACCTGATGTTGCGTTGATTGTTGAAATGGCATTCATGCGTTTGATTTCGTGAACTTTCTTATTGAGTTTTGCCTGAAGTTCAGCGTTTAATTGTGACAAATAGTTTACAACGGTAATCTTGCCATTTTCCATTTGAGCAGTTGCGGTTGAAGTGACACTGTGTCTTTTTTCGATGATCACATCGTCTTTTTCGATCATTTGAGCCAATGCGCTTAACTGTGCCGCCTGCGTATTTAAAGAAGCTTCGATGTTGAACAGGAACGCCTCTTTCTGAATATCAATCAGGCTTTTGTTCAGTTCAACCTTTGTTTTCTCACGCTTTAAACCGTATAATGAACTGATGTTCCAGCGTAGGGTTAAGTTTGCACTACCGAAGAAACGCAATTCCTGGTTGATGAAGTTCGGACCCGGACGACCGTAGTTTCCGGCTGCTCCTACGGTTACTTTTGGAATCGCGTTCGAATTGATTTGCTTGAAACGCGCGTCCAACAGTTTAGCCTGCAGGTCGAAGATTTTCATTTCCGGGCGCATGATCTCGATACGTGCAGCGGTTCCGCCGATCGGGGTTTCCGTCATCGCCGTATTCTCATCTACCGGTTTCCCGATATAAAGGGTCATTGTTTTGTAAAGCCCTTCCAGCTGGAATTTCGACTCGATGATGTTTTGGTCCGTCTTCAAGATCTCGGCTTCGAGTTCGTCCAGGGAACTTGCAAGTACCAAACCGTTGTCCACACCGGCTTTCATGTTTTTGGCGCGGTTCTCCAGGTCTTCCTTGTAAAGCTCCAGGATTCTGAGATTCTCACGGCCCAAAAGGATATTGACATACAATTGATTGACACGTTCCACCAATTTGTACAATTCCACTTCGTTTTGCTGGATCGTCAGCTCGGAATTCAAACTTTCCACATTGCGCTGCGATTTGGTTTGTCCGCCGTCGTAGATGTTTTGCTCCAGGCTTAAAGAAGTCATGTAGGCATCGTGCGGGAATTTGATGTCCATTCCCGGGAAATTGAATTGAACAACTTCCGTGTTGTAAGTTGCCTGTCCCATGAATGCTAGTTTCGGTAACCAGTTTTCACGGATTGCTTTTTCGTTTTGTTCCGTTTGTTGTAGGGTGACTTCGTTTTGTTTGATCAATGGATAGTTTTTCTTCGACCAGGCAATGCACGAGTCCAGCGAAATGGAGTTTTGCGAAAACCCGATCCCTGCAGTGGCAATGCTTAGTACTGTAAGTAATTTACGCATAATTGTTTGTGTTATTGAAATTTGAAGGAAATGAAATCTTTGACGGATTGTTTGATTTTGTCTTTGCCGCTGTCATCCCAGTCATAGCCATGTTTTTTCAGCATGACTTTGTAAAGAGGGGATGCCAGGAACGGGTATGCACACATGGAATGCAGGTTCACCATGAAAAGAACAGGATCAAAAGGTTTGATCTCGCCTTTGGCGAATGCTTCTTCCAATGTGGGGATTAGCAGTGAGCGCTGGTTCTTCAGGTGCTTTACCTTTTCGTGGAACATTTCAGGGTTGATGGAAATTTCCTTGATGATGAACATAGACATCTGAGGATATTCGCTGAAAAACTCGAACATGTTGTCTACATACTGCATCAAACGCTCCTTGATCGGAAGCGATGTATCTCCGATAACCCTCATTTGTGAGAAATAATTTTCCAGTGCTCCGTCAAAAACAGCGTCAAATAATTTCTCTTTACTCCGGAAATAATAATGAAGCAATGCCTTGTTTATTCCTGCAGTATCAGCAATATCCTGCATCCGTGCACCGTAAAGACCATACTTCATGAAAACATCCTTAGCAGCCTCCAAGATCTTTTCTTCCGTTGTTGAATCCTTTAATCCCATAGTTTAATTGTTGAGTTTAACTAAATGGTTAAACCTTTTTGCAAAACTACATAGTTAATTTTGATTCATACCTATTGAAGTGTAAAAAAATGTTATTTATTCGGTGAACGGTATCACCATGGAGGTGAAATGATTCCATTTTGGTAGGGACCCGATGCATTGCGTCCCTACCAGGAATATACCCAATAAACAGTATCAAAGCGGTTGCCGCAAGAACTCCTGCGGATTATCCCGCGTGATGAGGTCATGGAACTCGGAAAGTTCGATCTGCGATAATTTAAACAGTTCACTTTCCCGTTTCTCCTGTTCGGTCATGAAGAAATCAGTTCCGAACAAAACCCGTTTGGCCAAAAGTTCTCCCTGGTTGTCGGGTGTTTTCATGAAAGCGATAATTGCTGCTTTCACCTTTTTATCGTCCAGATCGCTCAGCGTGTAGGAGATGTCGGTGTACAAATTCGGGTACTTGACCATCATGTCGCGGATCCGGTCACACCACAATTGGCTGTCGACCCGGCGGATCTTTCGTAAGTCGGGGTCTTTGGCGGTATTGTCAATAATCTCATTCGACCCGCCCATGTGTGCCAGGCAAATTTTCAGTTTCGGGTATTTCTCCAGGATCGGGATGTAGTTCTGCGGATGACTGAAGAGGTCGCATGCCTTGTCGTTGTCACCGATCAGATTATCAGCGATCCAATTTTTTTGATAATAAACACCGATTCGCTCGTAAATCTCAGTCATTGCCTGATTCGATTCGGGATTGTTGTTCGAAAGTGTTTTCGGATTCGGCGGGATTAGTTCGGTGATCTTACTACCAATGTATTGCGATCCGACACGTGTAACATGCGTAATGACCGGAAGTTGGTTTTCCTCGGCATAAGCATACAGGTTGTCCAGTCGCGGATCGAAAGCAAAAAATCCCAGGGCCGGATACAGTTTAATGCCTGAAAAGTAAGGAAAGATCGTTCCTTTATGTTCCAGTCCCATTTCGAAATAGTCTTTGGACCAATTCACCAGGTCCGTTCCGGATTTATGGCGCGGATCAATTCCCAGGAAGGGAAAGAAATTTGCCGGGTAATAGCGCTTGATATCTTTGACCGCTTCCAATTGTGTTTCGAACGTAATCTGGTGTTTGGAAGCGTTGTTGTCCATGAAATCCATGTTCATCGTTAATCCAACAATGCGGACACTGGAGTCGAATTGTTTTCCGACTTCGAATTCCAGTTCGAATACATCCAGCTGTTTGCGCTGTGTGGCAACTTCCAGGAAACCGATGTATTTATCGAAAGTCTTTCGTTTGTTGCTGTCTTTTTTACGTCCCATTTGTGCGAAAAAAGCAATGGTTTTCCGTGCCCATTTCGTGTCGAGGATGTGCTTGATCATGCGTGGCATGCGCCGTACGAATTTGGAAGGCAGGATGCGCAAAAAATTGTCGGGTACACATTCGCTGTTGAATACGTGCGTATGAATATTTGAAAAAGGATACTGCTGTTTCATAAACCGGAATTAAGATTTGGATGATTTATCGCCCTGGGGAATCTTCCCTGATCTTCGGATATTGACAAATTTCGTGAGGATCTCGAACCAGAAAGGCGCCCCGAAACTCAGGGAAACACCGGATATAACAATGCCGAGGATGTATTTGAAGATATTACTGAAATCAGTGCTGCTGTTGCGGTGGGCCAGGTAGGCGAGCAGTCCGGGAGTTTTGGAATCGTGGATCGTTGCCAGGTGTACTTCCTTTGCCGGTTCATCGGCGAACCAAGATAAAGGAGCAACTGTTTTCGACCAGCCGATCGGAACGTTGAGTTCCGAAACCATATTCATGGCGCTGTCCAGTTCGTGTAGTTCTTTTTTATCGATCAGGCTTTTGAGCCTTGAGGTGCTGTCGAGATTCTTTAAAACCTGTTGCATGCGTGCCACTTCAACGGATCCGGCGGTCACGTTTCCGCTGCTGTCCTTCACAATCGCAACAGATTTCAGGATGAAACTGATATCGTTTCGCAGGGTAGAATCCTTTTCCAGGTTTTCCACTGTTCGTTCGGCACTTTCAACCATCCGGTTTTTCAGGTTATCATCCAGGCTCAGTACTTTTAATAAATGCAGGCTATCCACATTTAAGGAAATGGCAACCAAAAATCCGAACACCCGGAATTTGGTGCGCTGCTTGGTTTTGTACCATCCCGAAACGCGGTCCATATAGTCGTTGTACCATTGTTCGATATGCGTTTTCAGTTTGTCGTAATCCGTTCCGGATTTATCCAGGAAAGACTGCATCAGGTCGGAAAACTGGCTGGTATTCATTTGAGAGACCCCCAATTGGAACCGCTGAATCATTGTTTCCGGAAGGGGAACTTCTTCCAGCTGGTACTTTTTGGGACCGTCTTCGCTTGTAACCACATTGATTTTCCGGTTGTGCACAGCTTGCTGCGAAATAATATCAACAAGCACTTCGGCAAACATGCGGGAAGAAATGTACTGGGTTTGCTTGTCGCGCGCACTTTTCAATCCGTCGATGGTTACGTGATTGTAAAATAAGTAGCCGTAATCCTTGTTCAAAGGATCTTTCAGCAACTTGTAAATGGAATCTTTCAGGAAAGTTCCGCGCGTTTTGGAATAATAGCTCCATGCTTCGGTGAGAATGGATACTAAAATGCTCAAAACGGCATAAATAAATACCAGTGAAAGGAGAATCAGCAGGATGTTGTTGTCGGCAAAGTTCATAGCAGTGAATAATGTGGCAGAAACCGGAAAAGTGGATTTGAAAAATGAATATGGTTAACAGTTGGTTCAAAAATAGCAAAGAATCGGGAATATGCTCTCGAAACACGAACTTTTTTTCAAAGAAATTTTTCCTGGTATACCGCTCATAATCAGCGTAATTCAAACGGGTTTCTTTCGGGTGAAATCAATTGTAAATTCTTCTTAAATCTTTGTGTTGAAAACGGAGTTTTTGATTAATTTCACAGCCTGTTTTTTTATCTTTACAGTCACATTATTTAGAAATCATCGTAGTTCATGAACAACTTTGAAATAACAACTCCAACAACCCTGGTTTTCGGTAAAGACCAGTTGCCGAGAATCGCCAAAATGCTGCATGAGCAAGCTGTTGACGGAAAAGTCATTGTCCTGTATGGTGGCGGGTCGATCGAGAAATCCGGTTTTTTAGATAAACTAAAAGCGGAGTTGAATGGCCTGGAACTGCATTTCTTTAAGGGAATCGAAGCAAATCCGGAATATACGACCCTGATGAAGGCTGTGGAATATATCCGTGAACACAAAATCGGGTATATGCTTGCAGTTGGTGGTGGTTCTGTCATCGACGGAGCGAAATTTATTTCAGGCGCAGTGAATTATGACGGCGATCCGTGGGATGTATTGACTCACGTTCCGGGATCTGCATTCACTTCTGCTGTACCATTCGGATGTATTCTTACGATTCCTGCAACCGGATCGGAATCCAATTCCGGAGCGGTAATCAGCCGTTCGGAGCTAAAAGAAAAAAGAACGATGGGCGGTCCGCTGTTCTTCCCGAAGTTTGCCTTGCTTGATCCGACTTTCGTGGCAACTTTGCCCAAACGCCAGATTGCAAACGGGGTAATCGACGCATATACGCATACCATGGAGCAATACCTCACTTTCAAAGGAGAGAATTTATTGCAGGAACGTTATGCGGAAGGAATTCTTTCCACCCTGATTGAAATCGGGGAAAAAGTATTGGAAAATCCGGCGGATTATGAACTGGCTGCAAACCTGATGTGGTGCGCCAACCAGGCATTGAACGGCGTATTGCGCTGCGGAGTGACCACCGATTGGGCAACTCACATGATCGGGCATGAATTGACGGCTTTGCACGGAATTGATCATGCACAGACACTTGCGATCATTGCTCCGCGCCTGTATGAAGTGAAATTTGAAAGCAAAAAAGCAAAACTGGCACAATACGGAAAACGCGTCTGGAACCTGGAAGGATCGGAAGACCAGATTGCCCGAAAAGCCATTGTCAAAACAGAAGAATTCTTCCATAAACTGAGTGTCAAAACACGTATTTCCGAATACACATCCGATTACAGCGAGACGGCAAAGATCATTCACGACCGTTTTGTGCAACGTGGCTGGACGGGACTTGGAGAAAATAAAGACCTTACTCCCAAAGAGGCAGAGTATATCGTTAACCAGGCTATTTAATCAATGGGACTTTCAAGCAGATATACGATCCGCAGGGAGGCGTCACCCGCTTTAATCGAATTATTGACCCAAACCACATTGGGTACGAACGGTGCGCGCTACAAGCATTTAGATACACCGACACGTATTTTGGAAGCGGATAATCCTTTATTCATTTCCCTGGAAAGAGACGGAAAGGTGCAGGGAAACCTGACGTTTTGTGACCGCGGAAAACAATGGTATGTCCGCTATTTTGCATTTGCAAACCAGAAACAGGCTTCCAAAAATGTCAATCGTGTGCCTAAGAGCAATTCGCGGTTGAAAATGGAGATGGCAAGTTTCTTTGACGAAATATTCGAAGGCAAACTGGGAAACGCCCCGGATGCTTTTTATGCGTATATCGATCCTGCAAACGACCGCAGTAAATGGATGTCTGAACAATTCGGATTCCGCACGGAAGCGCAGTTGATTTCACAATCTTTCAGTCGCACCAAACCGCGTGCTGTAGCACATGTACGTGAGATCGAATCGGAAGAACTGATCAACGAGTGTTTGGCAAAAGTTTCCGGCTCACACGCTTATTTTATCGAACATCACGCGAAGAAAGGGCCGTTCTACGGTTATTTCAATCAATCGGGGGAAATAACGGGTTTTGTTAAAGTGACGAAAGCCAATTGGGTCATTGAACGTTTGCCTGGAATGCTCGGCGGGATTTTTACCAAACTGATCACCGTTACACCGGGAATCCGGCGCATTGTCAAACCGAAAAACCACAGTTTCCTGGTACCCGAATCCCTTTGGGTAAAAGACAACGATCCGGGCGTACTTTCTGCTTTGCTGGAAGGTATTTTGGCCGAACAAAAAGTCAATATGATGCTTTGGTTCGTGGACCGGAGAGAATCGCTTTGGCGCGAAGCACGCCATTATGTGGATTGGGGCTTGTTCCATAAAATGACCCCGCAACCGATTGTGGATGTGGTGGTTTTGCGCAAGAATCCGCTGAAAATGGACGAACTGCGTTCCAAGCCGATATTTGTGGCGGGTTGGGATATGGTTTAAGAACAGAACGAGAAACAGACTGGGATGGAGGTAAGGCGCAAATGCTACTTTTTCCAAGTCTGTATTCATCTGAATTAAAGTGTCTTCCGGAGTTATTATTCCGGAAAAATCGTTAAATTCAAATCCGTACGAAATAAACTCTTCGTTTGTTTGTTAACCATTGAACGAAGACGTAACTTTGTATGTCGAATACTGATTGTATGCATCCTTATAAAGCAGGACCTTTATTGGAACAAATCGTAATCCCGCAGGATTTACGGGATAAGATGACTGTGGACCAGTTGCCGCAGGTTGCAGATGAGGTGCGCCAATACATCATTGATGTCATTTCCGAGATCGGGAACTCGCATTTCGGGGCCAGTCTGGGAGTGGTGGAACTGACGGTTGCGTTGCATTACGTATTCAATACTCCTTATGATCAGTTGGTTTGGGACGTTGGTCACCAGGCTTACGGGCACAAAATCCTGACAGGTCGAAGAGACGTTTTTCATACAAACCGCACAAAAGGCGGAATCTCCGGATTCCCGAAACGTTCCGAAAGTGAATACGATACCTTCGGAGTCGGACATTCGTCCACTTCTATTTCAGCTGCCTTGGGAATGGCTGTTGCAAGCCGCTACAAAGGAGAAAAGAACCGGCATCACATTGCGGTGATCGGTGACGGTGCAATGACAGCCGGAATGGCTTTTGAAGGAATGAACCATGCCGGATTCGAGAAAGATGCCGATTTATTGGTCGTTCTGAACGACAATTGCATGTCAATAGACCCGAATGTGGGTGCTTTGAAAGAATATCTGACGGATATCACGACTTCCCATACTTACAATAAAGTGAAGGATGAGGTTTGGAAATTGCTGGGAAAAGTGAGCAAGTTCGGGCCGGATGCACAGTCAATCGTTTCGAAAATATCCGGTGCTTTGAAAGGTTCCATCCTGAAGCAAAGTAACCTGTTCGAATCGTTAAACTTCCGTTATTTCGGACCGGTTGACGGACACGATACAATCGGTTTGGCGAAAGTACTGGAAGATTTGAAAGATATCCCCGGACCGAAAATCCTGCACTGTATCACGCGAAAAGGAGCAGGTTATAAGTTTTCGGAAGAAGGAAACCCGACCAAGTGGCATGCACCCGGAATTTTCAATAAGGAAACCGGTGAAATCGTGAAAATTGTTCCGAAATCTCCGCAGCCTCCGAAATACCAGGACGTATTCGGTCATACCATTGTGGAGTTAGCCGAGCAAAATGAAAAGATCATGGGAATTACTCCCGCCATGCCAACCGGTTGTTCGCTTACATTTATGATGGACGCTATGCCGGATCGTGCATTTGATGTGGGAATTGCCGAACAGCATGCAGTCACGTTTTCTGCAGGTTTGGCCACACAGGGATTGATTCCGTTCTGTAATATTTATTCTTCGTTCATGCAGCGTGCCTACGACCAGGTATTGCACGATGTTGCCTTGCAAAACCTTCCGGTGGTGTTCTGCCTGGACCGCGGCGGATTGGTTGGAGCGGACGGAGCAACACATCACGGGGCTTACGACCTTGCATACATGCGCAGCATTCCGAATATGATCGTTTCTGCGCCGATGAATGAAGCGGAACTTAGAAACCTGATGTTCACCGCCCAGGCTGAAAATCACGGGCCTTTCTCCATTCGTTACCCTCGCGGGAACGGAGTAATGACCGAATGGAAAACCCCGATGAAGGCGATTCCTATCGGGCAGGGACGAAAAGTAAGCAACGGGGAAGATATTGCACTACTGACAATCGGCCACGTGGGAAATTTTGCCCAGGAAGCGATTCAGTTGCTGAAAGAAACAGGTGCATCTGTGGCACATTACGACATGCGTTTTGTGAAACCATTGGACGAAACCTTATTGCACGAAGTATTTACGAAGTTCGACAAAGTGATTACCATTGAAGACGGCTGTATCATGGGCGGATTCGGGTCGGCAATCATTGAATTCATGGCTGACAATAACTACCGCTCACAAGTTGTTCGATTGGGAATTCCGGATAAATACGTTCATCACGGCACACCGGAAGAATTGCACCACGATTGTGGTTTCGATGCTTTATCGATTGCGGCGAAAGTGAAAGAAATCCTGAATATTTCCACTTCGGAAGAGCAAAGACCTCAAAGCGAAGTAGGTTAGCAGAAGCTATAGCATTTTAGCAGTTTATTTCCATTCGAATTCATCGATAAGCCCTAATTTTGGATCATGTCCAATTTTATCCTGATAGCAGTTTGTTTTCTGGCCGGCTTCTTACTCCGGAAATCGGGAGTTTTGGCGAAAGGCAGTCACCAGGGAATTAACGTCTGGATTATTTATGTAGCGCTTCCTGCCGCAACATTGAAATACCTTCCCCACATTGTTTGGTCTACTGACCTTATTATCCCGTTAATTACTCCTTTGATCTGCTGGTTCGGTGCCTGGCTGCTTGCTGAATTGGTCTCAAAACGCTTTCAGTTTGACCGGAAAACCAAAGCTGCTTTTTGGATCGTCACCGGATTGGGAAATACTTCTTTTGTCGGTTTTCCGCTAATTTCTGCTTATTATGGCGAAAAATACCTGTCGATTGCCGCTGTGACAGACCAAATGTCCTTTTTTGTACTGGCAGTATTCGCGTCGATTGTTGCCATGCAGGCTTCCGGAACAGCAAAGGCGGATTTCAAAACGATTAGTCTGAAGCTCCTGAAATTCCCGCCGTTTATTGTTATCATCCTTGCATTGGTTTTGCCGCATTTCATCTCTTTTGAACCGATTACTCCCTTGGTTTCTACCCTGGCGGCAACCTTGTCTCCATTGGCTTTATTTTCGGTTGGGTTGCAATTTGAATTGGGGAAAATGCGCGATGTACTCCAGCCAATTTTGGCGGCTTCATTGTATAAACTCATTCTTTCCCCGCTGATTATTTTGGGGTTGGCTTTTGCTTTCCAGACCGGGGAAATGCAAACCAAAATTTCTGTTTTTGAGGCTTCCATGGGAACGATGATCAGCGCGGGGATTTTGAATGATCAATTCGGTTTGAATCCGCGGTTGAGCAACCTGATTGTTTTCCTGACGATTTTGCTGTCGTTTGTAACGAGTGGAATTTGGTATTACCTGCTGGAAATCCTCGTGTGAAACACCCACAGCCCACTAAAAACCCGGTTCGTCATTTGGCAAACAGGCAAATTGGCAAATTGTCAAAGTGGCAAATTTGCGCCGGAGGCGGGTAGAAATACCCCGTGATTGAAACCCGGAATCAATCCCGTTCCTTTCAAATTTCTTTCCTATTTTTGCAACTCATAGAAAAATAACATGAAACGAACTAAAATTGCTGATTTATTAAGTCAACCGAAAGTCGGGGAAACTTACCTTGTGAAAGGCTGGGTGCGATCATTTCGCAACGACCGTTTTATTCAATTGAATGATGGTTCTACCATCAATAATTTGCAGGGTGTAGTGGAAGCGTCTAATTTTGACGAGGCAATTTTAAAGAAAATCACAACCGCTGCTTCTATTGGTTTGAAAGGTGTTCTGATCGAATCCCAGGGAAGCGGACAAGCAGTTGAATTGCAGGTTTCAGAAATTGAGATCATCGGTGAAGCACACCCGGATGATGTTCAGAAAACGATTTTACAGCCGAAAAAGCACAGTTTGGATATTTTGCGTGAACAGGCGCATTTGCGTTTCCGTACAAACTTGTTCGGGGCGGTTTTCAGAGTGCGTCACGCTGTGAGTTATGCCATCCACCAGTTCTTCAACGACCGCGGATTCTATTACATTCACACACCGATTATTACCGGTTCGGATGCAGAAGGAGCAGGAGAAATGTTCCGTGTAACGAACCTCGATGCGAAAAATCCACCGTTGACCGAAGACGGATCGGTGAACTTTGCAGAAGATTTTTTCGGAAAAGCAGTAAACTTAACGGTTTCCGGACAGCTGGAAGGAGAATTGGCAGCATTGGCTTTGGGCCAGATTTATACTTTCGGACCAACGTTCCGCGCTGAGAACTCGAATACATCGCGCCATTTGGCAGAATTCTGGATGATTGAGCCGGAAGTAGCTTTCAACGATATTCACGACAACATGGATTTGGCGGAAGACATGCTGAAATACATCTGTGAGTACGTGATGAAAAACTGTGCAGACGACCTGAAATTCCTGAACGAGCGCGAAGCGCAGGAGCAACAGTCGAAGCCGCAAAACGAGCGCAACGAATTGGGATTGATCGAACGTCTGCAGTTTGTAACGACCAATGATTTCAAACGCATTACGTATACCGAGGCCATCGAAGTATTGATGAACTCGAACCATTACAAGAAAAAGAAGTTCAAGTACGATGTGAACTGGGGAACTGATTTGCAATCGGAGCACGAACGCTATTTGGTGGAGAAAGAATTCAAGCGTCCGGTGATCATTACGGATTACCCGGCATCGTTCAAGGCATTCTACATGCGTGCAAACGACGGGTGTGAGCCAGGTAAAGAAACCGTTGCAGCGATGGACATCCTGTTCCCGGGAATCGGTGAGATGGTCGGAGGATCCCAGCGTGAAGAGCGTTTGGAAATACTGAAAAAGAAATGTGCAGATTTCGGGATCCATGAGGAAGAATTGTGGTGGTATCTGGATACACGCCGTTTTGGTTCTGTTCCGCATTCCGGTTTCGGACTGGGTTTTGAGCGAATGGTGATGTTTGTGACGGGTATGACCAATATCCGCGATGTGATTCCATTCCCGAGAACACCACAAAACGCGGAATTTTAAACAGAGTTTAAAGGTTTAATAGTTCAAAAAGTTTCAAAGTTTAAGCGGTTAAAATAATTTTCATCGCGTTTCAATTAACTGAACTTTTTTCTTAAATTAAGTAGAAATCAACTATTTAATGGAAAAGATAAAACGTTTTGAAGAGTTACACGTTTGGCAGAAAAGCCGTGATTTTTCTAAGGAAATTCACACATTGTTTAAACATAGATCTGCGTTTAATGAACGAGCTTTAAGTAACCAAATTATTCGTTCAAGTGGAAGTATTATGGATAACATCGCCGAAGGATTTGAACGCGGGGGGAATAAAGAATTTTTACAGTATCTTTGGATTTCGAAAGCAAGCGCTGGAGAAAGTAGATCTCAACTATACCGGGCTTTGGACTTTGGAATACTTCAAGAATCTGATTTTTTGAAATTAAAATCGAAGGCCGAATTATTATCAGTTGGAATCTATCGTTTGATTGTTCAGATTAAGCAATCTGATCTCAAAGGACAAAAATTTATTGATTAAAAATTAATTTGAACATTTGAACATTTGAACATTTGAACATTTGAACATTTGAACATTTGAACATTTGAACATTTGAACATTTGAACATTTGAACATTTGAACAGACTTTAACTATATTTATAATACGGAATCAAATCCTCCATGGCACTAAGACAGCAGCTTACACAAAAACTGGAACAACGACTTTCCCCGCAGCAAATTCAATTGATGAAACTGTTGCAGGTTCCTACCATGGAATTGGATCAGCGTATCAAACAGGAGTTGGAGGAAAACCCGGCTTTGGACGAAGGAGCCGAAGAAGTGGAAGATGATTACGATAACGATCCGGAGGACGATTACAAAGACGATGAAAACGAATTCGACACCGATTTCGACATCAGTGATTACTTCGATGATGACACACCGGATTACAAAACACAGGTAAACAATAAAAGTAAGGACGATGAGGAGCGCGGAGTTCCGCTCTCTGTCGATTCTTCCTTCCAGGATAAACTGACGGAACAATTGCATTTGTTGGACCTGGACGATACCCAGTTCCAAATTGCGGATACCATTATCGGGAATCTGGATGAATCCGGTTATTTGAACCGCGAATTGGATGCCATTGTGGATGATCTTGCCTTTTCGTCCAATATCATGGTTTCCGAAGAAGAAGTGGAGCATGTATTGAAAGTGGTACAGGAATTGGACCCGGCAGGAATCGGCGCACGCGACCTGAGAGAATGTTTGTTGCTTCAGATCGAACGCATCCAGGAAGGAAATATTACCTTGTTTACAGCTAAAAAGATCCTGGAAGACCATTTCGAAGAGTTTACCAAAAAACATTACGATAAGATCCAGAAGAAACTGGAAATCGAAGACGAAGACCTGAAAGAGGCGATTGATGCAATTATTCGTTTGAATCCCAAACCGGGAGGCTCTCTGAAAGACAATTCGAAAAGCATTCAGCAGGTTATCCCGGATTTCATGATTGCAGAATTTGATGGCAAACTGGAATTATCCATCAACGGAAGAAATACACCTGATCTGAAAGTTTCCAAAGAATACGAGCAATTGCTGAGAAGTTATGCCGAAGGGGCGAAAACGTCTAAGGCTGATAAAGATGCGCTTTTGTTCGTGAAAACGAAACTGGAAGGGGCAAAGTGGTTTATCGATGCGATCCGTCAGCGTCAGCAGACATTGTATACTACGATGCACGCCATCATGATGTACCAGTATGATTTCTTCCTGACCGGGGATGAAACGAATATGAAACCCATGATTCTGAAAGATATTGCAGAAATCGTAGGGCTCGATATTTCGACCGTTTCGCGTGTTGCAAATTCAAAATACGTTCAGACAGCTTACGGGGTTTATTCCCTGAAGTACTTTTTCTCCGAGTCCCTTTCAACCGATTCCGGTGAAGAAGTTTCAACCCGTGAAGTAAAGAAAATCCTCACTGATGCGATCGAAGCGGAAAACAAAAAGAAACCGCTAACCGATGAGCATTTGGCGAAGTTACTGAATGATAAAGGATACAATATCGCCCGAAGAACGATCGCCAAGTACCGCGAACAGTTGAATGTTCCGGTAGCACGTCTAAGAAAAGAACTCTGATGAAAATCGTTTCCAAGATTCTGTCCTGGCTTTTCCTGCCGCTTTTAGCCCCGGTTTACGCTGTGGTAATAGCCATGTATACGGAGAGCTGGGAAGCCGATTTTTACCAGGGAGACAGTTTATTTTCACTGGATGAACGTGCCAAGGAATTTTTCCTGTACCTGTTCACCTCTTTTTCATTCCTGGCACCCGCATTAACGGTTTTATTTCTTCAAACAAGAGGTTCTGTAACCACTGTAATGATGGAAAAACGCACAGAACGGATCATCCCGGCTATCATGACGGTTCTGTTCGGGATTTCTTTATTGGCGATCCTGCTGTTCAAAGTTCCTCATAACCTTCCCGGTGCACGCTTTATTTTTGGCCTGTCATTCGGTTCTTTGATAGCTGTAGTTGTTTGTACGGCCCTTACTTTTCGCTGGAAAGTTTCTTTGCATGCCGCCGGAATGGGAATCTTAACCGGTTTTCTCTACATGTATTACAGCAAAATGCTCATCTTCCCGATGTGGATTCTTATGCTTGCTTTTATTGCCAGCGGAATCGTGATGTCGGCAAGGATGTACCTGAAACTCCATAGTTTATCCCAATTGGTGATAGGGTTCGCCATTGGTTTTGCCGGCCTCGTGTTGGGAATCCAATTTTTCTTCCGGTATTATTAGGATTTAAAGAATCTGAAGCATTGTCGTTAAACGAAATGGGAAAAAACAGTCTTTTTTGTTAAATTTGTTTTGCCTCGTGACAACCTTTCCCACTTTTTATTGTCTAGCAGATACAGAACTAAAAATAAACCGCGTTGAAAAAATTAGTAATCGTTGCGGGATTCCTTATTTCCACATCGGTGACTTTCTCCCAGTCCATCGATTCAAGAATCCTGAAAAACAAAGGCAAAGAGGCCGAAAAAGTGTATGAGTACAACAAGAACACATACAATTATTTCTTATTCGAATTAGACCATTCTTATGAGGTTGTTTCCAAAAATTCCCTTTCAAAGGAGCAGCGATCTCTGATTAATAAGAACATTAAATTGACGGATTCGGATATTGTGAATATCGGTACTTCCAATTTTAACTTTTATGACCTGGGTATTAAATTGTCTAAAACCGAAAGACAATATGTGCAGGTCGATAAGGATCAAGTGTTGGTTTTTTATGCCATTCCCGAAGTCACAAAAGCCTTTACCGCAAGTCCTCTAAATACTAAATAGAACACACCTGTAACCTTATGAAGAATTTTCTTTTTGCGCTGATAACCTTATTGGCGTACAATACTTTTTCGCAAACGAACATCCAAATGAGCCCGGCAATCAGCGGGCAAACATTCAGTACCTGTAACGGTTTCATCATTGACTCCGGAGGACAGGGAGGTGCCGGTTACGGAAACAACGAAACGGTGGTGGTAACGATCTGTCCGGATACTCCGGGAGATGTGATTACCCTTGTATTTAATACGTTTCAGCTAAGTACAGCGGATGACAACCCTTCTCCGAACGTGACAAACGTGGATTACATGGATGTTTACGACGGAAACTCGACTTCTGCACCCACTTTGGGAACCTATTCAGGAACTCAGCTTCAGGGAGTAGTAATCATGTGTACGCCATTGAATACGTCCGGTTGTTTGACGATCCGTTTCAGATCCAATTCTACGGGAACCGGAATGTTTACCGCAAGTGCAACCTGTACAACACCTTGTGCTACACCAACAGCAGGAGGTTTCATTGTTGCGGGGGAAACTCCTGACAGTACGCGCATTTGTATCGGCGAACAGGTTGATTTCTCCGGTGTGGGATCTTTCGCAGCTCCCGGATTTACACTGGCGAATTACGCATGGGATTTCATGGACGGAACAACTGCAACAGGACAAAATGTGTCACACAGTTTTTCTGCTCCGGGCCAATACCGTGTACAATTGATTGTAACAGATAATAACGGCTGTACCAATACCAACTTACTTGATTTACAGGTTTTCGTGGCTACTTTGCCGACCTTTGAAGCTTTCCCGGGTGATACGACCTTGTGTATGGGAGAAAGTGTTGTCCTTACCGCACAACCGGTACTTTATCCGGTAACCTGGACAGGATTTCCGGGATCTGCTACTGTGGATGACGGATGTTTAACGGATGACCAATTGGGTGTTGCCCAGGAAATTCCGATTACTCAAACCGGATTCAGTGCCGGCGCAACGCTGACACAAGTGAGCGATCTGGAGAGTTTGTGTCTCGAAATGGAGCACTCTTTCATGGGAGATTTGGTAGTTATCGTTGAATGTCCGAACGGGCAAAGTCAGGTATTGCACCAGCAGGGTGGAGGCGGAACCCAGATCGGGATTCCAAACCAGTTGGATAATGTGGATTGTTCGGATCCTTCTACTCAGGGAACACCTTTCAATTACTGTTTTACACCGACTGCCACTGAAACCTGGGTTGACTGGGCTAACAATAACGGTTTCGGAACACTTCCTGCCGGAGATTACGAACCGATCCAGCCGTTTAGCAACCTGTTGGGTTGTCCTTTGAACGGAGTCTGGACATTGATCGTGGTAGATAACTGGGCTGCGGATGACGGAACATTGTTTTCTTTTGAATTGAACATGGCTCCGTATTTATACGAACCGGTAACTACTTTCGAGCCGCAAATTGGTTTGGGAAGCGATTCTTCTTACTGGGTTTTACCGGCAATTTACGGAACACGATCTACCGACGGTGATGTGTTGACCATTAACCCGGGAGCACCCGGAACTTATACTTACAATTACATTGTATTGGACAATTTCGGATGTCAGAACGACTCAAGTGTAACAGTAACAGTGAATGAAAATCCACAGGCGGATGCCGGTGCAGATGCAACAATCTGTAACGGAACACCGATTCAATTGGATGGAAACATCGTTGGTGGAAATACGAGTTGTGATTATACCTTCAACCTCGAAGATTCGTGGGGTGACGGCTGGAACGGGAATAATTTGCACGTTACCGTCAATGGGGTTACTTCAAGCTTTACGATTGCAACCGGATTAGCAGCAACCTATACCTTATCGATACCAAATGGGGCCGCATTTACCGTTGAGTTTGACGGTGCCGGATCTTTTATTAACGAATGTTCCTATGAAGTATTGGACGCTTCCGGTTCCGTAGTATTGTCTGACGGAACAAACGGAAATGCTTCCACTACGGTTCACAATTTAACCGGAAACTGTTTGGGGAACTTAACTTTTGAGTGGACTCCTGCAGGTGCAGTTTCGAACCCGGCAATTTTGACACCGACAGCTACTGTGAGTACCAATACGACTTTGACTTTGACCGTTTACCCGACAGGTCATCCATTGTGTGCAACTACGGATCAGGTAAACGTTAATATTTCTGCTTCTGCTTACCCGGGAGCAAATAATACACTAACGATTTGTGCGCAGGGCGCTCCAACGGATTTATTCCCGCTTCTCGGACCGGGAGCTTCTCCGAACGGAACCTGGAAGAATCCTGCCGGCGCGGCGGTTGCCATGCCTTACGATCCGATTACGATGAACCCGGGAGTTTATACCTATTCAGTAGATTCCAACGGGTGTGTTTCTTCAGCGACTATTACAGTTACGGAGATCAACCCTACGGTTACTGCAGTTCCGACAGCGGCTAATTGTCATGGAATCGCAAACGGATCAGCGACTTTAACAGTTGCCAATGCTACGGAATATTCCCTGGACGGTGGTGCAAATACACCGATTCCAACTCCTTTCGTGGTGAATGGCCTGGCAGCAGGAAATCACCAGGTGATTGTATACAATGTGGGCGGATGTACCGACACGGTTGATTTCGTCATTACTGAGCCGGTTGCTCTGTCAATTACTTCCATTACGCCGGATCTGGTAACTTGTTCGGGAGATGCTTCAACTCTGAATGTAACGGGAACAGGAGGTTCCACCGCTTATACCTTTACCTGGTTTACCAATGCGGGAATCCAGGGAGTGGGTCAGAATATCAACGTGAATACCATTACAACAACACAATATTGCGTGGTAATGACAGAAGCGTGTGGTTCGCAGCCGGATAGCGCCTGTATGACGATCACTGTTCCTCAGCCATTGAATCTGGTACTTACTCCGGATGATGCTGACGGTTGTTATCCGCATCATGTTATTTTCTCGAACAATACTCCTGGTCCGGGAGCACCATTGTTGAATACCATTGATTTCGGTGACGGATCACCGGTCATTACAACAGAAGCACTGGATACCTGTTCGCATACTTACGAGCATCCGGGAGTTTACACCGTAAGTATCATGACTCTTTCCGACAGCGGATGTACGTACATGAATACTTTCACAAACATGATCACGGTATACGACAATCCGGTTGCAGATTTCAATATTTCTCCGAATCCGACAACGATTTTTGAAACACATATTCAACTGAACAATCTGAGTTCAACAGATGTGGTTTCCTATAGCTGGTCTATTCCGGGTGGTGAGCCGAACCAATCTTCTCTGGAAGATGTAGGTGTGGACCTGCCGGAAGGAGTGGTTGCAAATTATGCGATTACCCTGGTGGTTACGAGCGAACACGGATGTATTGATTCCGTGACGAAAATCGCGCAGGTACTGAGTGATGTCATTCTGTACGCTCCGAACACCTTTACCCCGGATGGTGATGAGTTCAACCAAACGTGGTTCCTGTATATGGATGGAATTGACATTCAGCAGTTTAACCTGAAAGTATTCAACCGATGGGGAGAAGTTGTTTGGGAAAGCAATGATCCGGCCGGAAGATGGGATGGAACTTACCAGGGAATGATAGTTCCGAACGGTCAGTACACCTGGATTTTGGAAACAAAGGAATTGGTAAGCGATAAAAAGTATACCTTTAACGGATACATCAATGTATTGCGTTAATGAAAGTACAGATTTTTACGGGTAATCCCATTCAGCAAAACGGTTCGATCGTTTACAACGAACAAGGCGATGCGGTCATTATTGATCCGAGTTGCTACGAGCGCTATGAACAACAGGAGTGGCTGGATTTTATCGGGGAAAACAACCTGAAGATCCATGCGGTATTGAATACGCATTGTCACATTGATCATATTACCGGGAATGCGTTTTTGGTGAACCACTTTGGCGTTCCTTTCCTGGCGCACAAGGAAGAATTATTTACATTGAGCTTTGCCGAGCGTTCCGCACAGATGTACGGACTGGCTGCTTATGTGCCTTCTCCGGAACCGACGGATTACCTCACGGATAACCAGGTTTTGAAGTTCGGAGAGTTGGAACTGAAAGTGATTTTCGGGCCGGGACATTCTGTAGGCCACGTAGCTTTTTACAGCGAAGCAGATCATTTGCTGATCGGAGGTGATATCCTGTTCAAAGGAAGTTTCGGAAGAGTGGATTTGCCCGGCGGATCCATGGAAGTGCTGAAGGAAACGATCTTTAAGAGAATCTTTACGCTACCGGAGAACACGGTGGTTTATCCGGGACACGGACCGACTACAACGATCGGGGAAGAGAAACGGACAAATTATATTTTACAGTTTTAAAACGAGATCAATTAAAAAATGTAGGGGCGAAAAATTTTTCGCCCCTACATTTTTATAGAATTATTATTTCTTACGGAAGTAAATTCTAACCGGAACTCCTTCAAAATTGTACATTTCACGCAGGCGGTTTTCCAAAAATCGCTTATACGAATCCGGGATATACTGCGGTAAATTACAGAAGAATGCAAATGCCGGAGCATGAGTCGGAAGCTGCTGTACGTATTTGATCTTCACATATTTTCCTTTCAAAGATGGCGGCGGATTGCTGTCAATGATCGGCAGTAATACATCGTTCAATTCTGAAGTGGAGATCTTTCTCGTGCGATTTTCATATACTTCCATCGCTTTTTCCAAAGCTTTGTGGATACGCTGTTTCGTAAGGGCAGAAGTAAAGATGATCGGAACATCGTTGTACGGAGCCAGATCGTTTCTCAGTTTCTTTTCGTACTCCACAGCGGTCATGGTGTCTTTTTCCACCAAATCCCATTTATTGACCAACACAACCACCCCTTTGTGGTTTTTCTCGATCATATAATAAATGGTCAGGTCTTGCTTTTGAATTCCTTCGGTTGCATCAATCATGAAAATACAGATATCCGAATCTTCAATGGTGCGAACCGAACGAAGGACCGAATAGTATTCAATGTCTTCGGTAACTTTTGCTTTTTTCCGGATACCGGCCGTATCGATCAGCATGAAGTCAAAACCGAACGCTTTATAGCGTGTATCGATTGAATCCCGTGTTGTACCGGAAATATTCGTTACGATGTTTCGCTCTTCACCTGTAAAGGCATTAATCATGGAAGATTTACCCACATTCGGTTTTCCTACTACTGCGATACGCGGCAAATTTGCTTCCTCTTCTCCGCGTGGATCTTCCTTGTCAAAGTATTTGACTACTTCATCCAGGATTTCTCCTGTTCCCGAACCATTTGCGGCAGAAAGATCGAATACATCTCCTAAACCGAATGACCAGAATTCAGCAGACATTCCAACACGATCGTTGTTGTCGACCTTATTCGCGATCACTAAAATTTTCTTTTTGGTTTTGCGAAGGATGTTTGCAACCGTTTCATCCAAATCCACGATTCCGGTGGTAGCATCCACTACGAATAAGATGACGTTTGCTTCTTCGATCGCGATTTCAACCTGCTTGCGGATTTCTCCTTCAAAGATATCCTCCGAACCTCGCACGTAACCACCGGTATCGATCACAGAGAACGGAATCCCGTTCCATTCGCCACGGCCATAGATGCGGTCGCGGGTTACACCACTTACTTCTTTTACGATGGCATGAGAACTTTCGGTTAAGCGGTTAAACAGGGTGGACTTTCCAACATTCGGGCGTCCTACGATGGCAATTATATTTCCCATTTCTTGTTTTTTAGACGTACTTCACAGCACTGCGTTATAGATAATCCCGGGACTTAATACCCGTACTTTTTCAATTTTTGTTCACTGGCTCTCCAGTCTTTGTCCACTTTTACGAAAGTCTCCAGGAATACCTTTTGACCTAAGAAAGCTTCCATATCCAAACGGGCATCGCGGCCGATACGCTTCAACATATCGCCTTTTTTCCCGATAATAATTCCTTTTTGAGAATCGCGTTCTACGATGATCAGCGCGCGAATATGCGTAATGTTATCTCCTTCTTTGTAGGATTCAATCTCGACCTGGCAGGCATAAGGCACCTCTTTGTCGCAATGCAAAAAGATCTTTTCGCGGATCATTTCCGAAACGAAGAAACGCATCGGACGGTCGGATAATTCATCCTTATCAAAATATGCCGGGCCTTCCGGAGCCAATTGCAAAATGCGGTTCCAGATCACATCGATGTTGAATTTGTGCAACGCAGATGTGGGGATAATTTCCGCATTCGGAACTTTTTCTTTCCAGTACTGCACGCGTTCTTCCAGTTTTGTTTGATCGGCCAAATCAATTTTGTTCAGGATCAGCAAAACCGGGATGCGCAATTTCACAATACGCTCAAGCGTTTCTTTGTGATTCATTTCATTTTCGCTCATATCGGTAATGAAGAGCAAAATGTCGGCATCCTTGAAAGAACTTTCCACGTAGCTCATCATCGCTTCATGCAGCTTGTAGGAAGCATTCACTACTCCCGGAGTATCCGAGAAAACAATCTGGTAATCGTCGCCGTTTACCAGGCCGTGAATCCGGTGACGCGTGGTTTGCGCCTTGGAAGTAACGATGGAAAGCTTTTCGCCCACCAATCCGTTCATAAGCGTCGATTTACCAACATTTGGGCTGCCAACAATATTTACGAAAGCTGATTTGTGAGACATATTTTGAGAAATTTAGGTGCAAAGATACGCTTCTTATTTCAAAAAGGGCTTAAATGAGTGAATTCCTGCGTTAATATTGTTAAACTTTGCGTGTTCCGAAATGGAAACAGTGTAAAACATAAAACCCTGTTTATCAAAATAAACAAGGTTCTTTAGGTGGTGATTGATCAAGTGAATGGTTTCCTTTTGGAAAGCGGCCGGTTTGATTTAGAAAGGTTTCTCCTTAGAAATGGAGTCGCGGGTATTTTTCTGAACGGCGACAGCACCGAATACGGCGAGTACGAATGAGAAAGCGAAGAATCCTTTTTCACTTCCCCACATGTTGGCATTCCACAAACCAACAACGAGCAGAGCGATGGAAAGAATGGTGCAAAACCAACAGATTCCGTAATAGATATCTGTTACCGGAACTCCTTCCAGGCGGTCACGCACGCTTTTCTGCACACTGATTACGGAAAAAAGTGCGAACATAATCACGGTGAAGTAATATCCTTTGTCAGACAATTGAAGTTCCTTGTTTCCGAATACTCCGGCAAAGTATCCGATCAATCCTGTTCCGAAAGCCACCCAGCTGGCAGCGATAAATGCAAATGAAGGTTTCTGAGTCATTGTTTTAAGTTTAAAAGTTTCTACAAAGATGTGTCTTGCTAATCTTTTAGTAAAATGATTTAGTAATACTTAAAACAAGTGAGTTGCGATTTTCCGTACAAGGGGAAGCAATTGCTGGAGATATTGATACTAAGTTTAACTTAGTAGATTTAGATTGTCACGACCCTAATAGTTTAAGCCGTCTGCACCTAAAGGTTGTATTAAAAATTGGAAAGTATATTCATCGCAAAAGCACTAATTTTATTTTTTGAAAATCATTCATCATGTTGCTTAAACAAATCTTATATATCTTAACTATATTGATAGGATTTCACTGTAGCTCCCAAAATTTGGTCAAAAACGGAAGCTTTGAAATCCTAAATAACTGTCCGGTCAATCAGGGCTCAGTTACTATTACTTATGCGACAGACTGGATGATCCCTTTAAATGGAATTATGGGCTCACCTGATTTATTTGCACCTTGTGCTCCGAATACAAATATGCAGGTTCCGAACAATTTTGCAGGGCATCAATTTCCTCAGGAAGGGGCGGTTTATGCCGGGTTAATTGAGTATGCGTATGATCCGTCCATTAATGATGATAATGCTCGAGAATACATGTGCAAGGAGCTAGAATGCAGCCTGAAACAAGGACATCAGTATTATGTGGGATTTTATACTAGTGTAGGAGATAAAGCGGCTTACAGCATTAATGAAATTGGCTTGAAATTTTTTGATAGCCGTCCTACACAAATACTACAATCAAACCCTGATGTTGAGTTGTTAATTTCAAATTCAACGATCAAAGATACAGTCAACTGGATCCTGGTATCAGATACAATTACCGCAAATGGAACAGAAAAGTTCTTATCTATCGGTTGCTATTTGACAGATGATGATGCAACCGTTGAAATGTTTAACCCACAGGCCCTTATGAAAAGAGCCTATTTTTACATCGATAATGTGTTTGTCATCCCATTGGATACAGCTGACTACAAACCGCAAATGGAAATTCTTGGAGCAGATAAGTTTTTGTGTCCCTTAGATAGCTACCAATATGACTTCAGCACAACTGCAACAGATGTAATTTGGCAAAATGCCGTGGAAGCAACCGTTTTTACGGTTTCAGACACGGGACAATATATTGTAGAAGCTTATATTAATGGTTGCAAGTATCAGGACACAGTCATTTTTTCGGCAGCCGATTTGAGTCAAGATATGTGTGAATCACTGATTGAATTTCCGAATATTTTTACCCCCAATGGAGATAAGGTAAATGATTTATTAGTTCCAGTTAAGCTTCGATTGATTACTAATGCCAGACTATCCATTTACAATCGTTGGGGAAATTTAATATATGAAACGCAGGATATGGAAACCGGCTGGAATGGTGTGGTTGATGATAAACCGGCGGTAGAAGGTGTGTATTTTTGGAGGATAGAAGCAGAAAATTCATTAAATTCTTCGGATTTGCATGCTTCAGGATTTTTCCAATTAATAAGAGATTAGACTTTTAAGGGAGACTTTCATCTTAATCCGTGAACACCAAGTTTTTACAATAACTGATTGAAAAAATAATTCCTTTTTAACACAATTCATTAGTTTTTTTCAAAACACATTGCTATTTTCGCGATGTATTAAGATCAACCTTCTGGAACAACAACCTTCGCCTTAATCCTTTCAGGTAATTTTGGGTTTTATATTTCAATTGTGCATTGATCTTAAAGAATGGTTCCTATTCGGGAAACACATTTTTGTTTTGCAACCTAAAAAGTCACCTAATGAGACTTATTTTTATTTTCTTACTTCTCCAGTCCCCGACTGCTTTTAGCCAGGGATTTGTTGTCTATCAAGACTTTTATGATTCAATTCCCTCCGGTTTTGAATTTCATTTAACCGGTGAAGCCAATCTAACTGATTCTATGTTGGTCGAGGTTGAAGTAACATCAGCTGATAGCTTACATACTAACTTGTACCAGGGAAACCACAATATGTCAAATGGAATCTCAACATTTCCAGGTTTTACTTATGACGCGATCCAACATACATTTACCATTCAGTTGGGCGTTTTTCCTACCAAAGCAATTGAAATTTGGTTGAGGGCCAGAATCGAGGGAGTGATTAAAGAGGAATTGCTGCTGGTAGAATTTGATTAAACATTGACCAATGAATAGTAAGAGAATTGAAATGATAAAGATCCTTGTCTTAACAATAGGATTGTTAAGTGGGCTTTCTGCTTGGAGTCAAACTCCTACCGTGGCTGTTAATACAACAGTTACTCACAACACATGTACACCCAGCCTCGGAAGTTGTAGTTATACGCTGGTACCTTCAAACGGTTGGCTTTCATCTACCAGAATCACATCATTAAAATTGTACTATGACAACTATGTAACCGGGGTGTCCGATTTTTTTTATGATCATTTAGCATTATATGCTAATACCAACCCGTCAGGAACGGTATCCAATATACCTCCTGGTCATTACTATTTTACAGGAACAATAACCACCAAGGATGGATCCGGAAATAATGTCAATGTTAATTTTTCAAAGCACATTTGGGTTGGTTACCAGGTGAGTTGGGAATCTCAAAGTGAAATGATCAGTGGAACAACATTGAATAGTATTTACAGGAATCTGACAACAAGTGGAAACACGTATGGATGGGAGCAATCATTTAACACATCATCCGGGTATTATGGGTTTATTGAATTTCAAAAGAAGACTGCAACAACTTATCCAAATACCATGTATTGTGTCTTTAATCCACCTTCAGACCTTTCTACTTTTACTCCAGCAGGTAATTATCAATACATTGAGATACGACAATCAACGGCTTCTGCCTCATCCATAAAATTGAAATATTACAATGGAACCAGTTATGTTACAACCACATTATCAAGTAATAGTACTGATCGGGTGAGATTCTTCAGAGTAAATTCAGCTTCAACTTGCGTGATCCAGTTAAATGATTCTCCAACAAATGTTTCACCGAATTTCACTCAAACAGGCTTATTAAAAGTCACCATTTTTACAGATCAATTAAATACGGAAGCACAGAACGTCATAACCTATTTTCCTTGTGCAGCCAGGACAAACAGTAATACCAGTCCGGCAGAAGTGAAGCGAGAGTTGGACGGCGGGTATGTTTCAGCAGTTGAAGGAAAACTGAAGTTTTATTACCAGGAAGAATACAGCATTGAACCGGGTAAATTTCTTCCATTTACCATTTATGATGAAGACTATGTCAAAAAAGCTTCCTGCGATTTTAATGGAACCACTTTTCCTGTAGGTAATACCTTTATGAAACTTCCATACAATTATGACGATAATACTTATAATATGACTCTCTCCACCTTAGGTTTGACTGTAGGAAAGTATTATATCCTTGAATTACAAAATCCAACGGGAGAAAAACGCTATCTCCGCTTTTTATATAACAACTAATTTCCAGCCATGCACCATCTAAAAAATAACAAGCAGGTTTTGAAAGGAATAAGTAGCTTATTGCTTATAACCATGTTGATCAACTGTGCATCCCCGGTTGTTTACGCCATGCAGTATAATGTTCCGGGTAACTTTCAATTGATTGAAAATAAAAAAGAGTTGAATTTTGCCCGATTCATTGCAAATCTCAGCGAGGAAAATTCCGACAAAGCTGTAAAAGTAAACCGGCAAACTAACGCAAATCTATCGACGACTTTAAAGACGATGTCAGGAGGTCCCGGACAATCTGAAACATCCGGTTATACCGTATCGAGTACTGATGGAATGGTTGATAAATTTACCGGTGATTTAACCTACTCAATTCCGATTGCAGATATTGAAGGTTATGCTTTAGCGCTAAGTTATAGCTCCAACATTAACATGAATACCGAAGCATCCTGGGTAGGACTGGGTTGGGATTTAAATGTCGGAGCGGTGAACCGCACTATGAGAGGCTTACCCGATGAATTTAACGGAGAACAGACTGTAGAAAGAACATTCAACCAGGCAAATGATGTTACTGACGGATTCAAACAGGGTGGATATCTGGGATATGGTATTGGTCTGGGAGGTTCGAAATATGCCAATTTAGGTCTGCAGGTTACGGCGCTGTGGGGAAGTTATAGCAATACTTATTTGGGGAATGGGAAGACTTTTGATTTCGGACTGCAGGCTTCCTTATCATTCGGGTATGAAAAATCAGGATTATACGTAGCGCCGACCTTTGGATTGGGTTATAGTTCGGATACCAAAAGAGGGGTGGGCACAAACACCAGTTACGGGCTCTCTGCGGGTCGTGACAACGGGAGTTCCCAGGGTATCGGGGCCGCATTGGGATACACTTATGGACAAAGCTTTCAAAGTCGCCAGGGATTGGTAGCAAAAACACATTCTTTCAACGCAAGTCTTGGATATGAAGATAAAGACAAAACAAAAAATAATGCCAAGACCAAGGGGAAGTATGGCCTTAGTGCTTCCTACGGGACCAGTTCGGTTTTACCTTATGGTACAATTACTTCCCTTCCAAGCGTGCGCATGAACTCCTATGGTAATTCCGGTTCATTCGGTACAGATTTCTTTTTCGGGGTTAAATTAGGCATCAGTACCTTAAAAATCGGTTTTATTTCAACCGACTATGACACTCAAATTACCATAGCCAGAAATGCAGATTCCAAAATTATTCAGCCTGCTATCGGTTATTATCACAGCAACAAATACGACAACTATGCTGTTGCACCCAATGGATACGGAACCACTACCCCATTGATGGATTTTAACCGGATAAACGATTATGAGTATTCCAAAGAAATGGTAAACCTTCCATTTTCATTTCAGACCTACGACATTTTCAGTGTCAGTGCCATGGGATTCGGAGGAACATACCGGGGAAGAAGAATGGATGTGGGAACTTATGAGGATGCAGCATCTAAAATGAGTAATGACAATACAGGAGGCAGCTTTTCACTAGGATATGTACAGTCTACAACTCCTCCAACTATCGGAACTTTAGGTATCGCCGGATCTACCATTAACGGTGACGGTGACGTAGAATCAGGAGAGTTTACTGCAATTAATGACAATAATGCGAGACTTCACTTTACTCCCGAATCCAAAGGAAATAAATTTGATAATTCGGTCTACTTTAAAGCATCCGGTGAAATGACACCGGAGGACTTGGGCGATCTGAATACCTTGGGAGGAGCACAGCCTGTTTACCCGACTTTTGAACTTTATGACAATGAAAAAGAAGTAAGACTAACTGGAAATATCCAAAATGAGAATGCAACTTTTTCGAGCGCCATTAATTCAACTTCGATTAATGCAGCAAATACCCGTGTAAGGGCAAATTATTTTGCTCCTTATACAGCAGAAGAATACAGTGCTTTTGCAGGTGAGGCAGGCTTTCAGTACTTTACAAGTACCGGAGCTTCTAATGTTCAAAAACGTATTGAACCAGGAATAGGTTCGAATGATCCGCATTATGCCAATCATTTATCAGCTATAGAAACAATGAATACAGACGGAACCCGGTATGTTTTTGGGATTCCTGCATATGAACTGAAATCTGCACAAGTTACTTTTTCAATGACAGGACAAACAGATCCTGATGGAGACGGTTTGGTTTCTTACAGTCCGGGGACGGATAATTCTATTAGCAATACCAGGGGCGAATCCCACTATTTTGATAAATCGGTAGTTCCGGCTTATCCGCATTCCTTTTTACTAACAGAAATGCTGAGCTCCGATTATGTAGACAGAACAGATAATGGTCCGAGTCTGGATGATATCGGGAATTATTATCACTTCAAATACACGCGTCTTTTTGATAAAACAACTCCTTATAAATGGCGCTTTCCGATGGGAGTTAACCAGGCAACATTTAACAGGGGGTTATTAGGAACCAACCTCGATGATATGGCAAATTATGCCTATGGTGAGAAAGAGGTGTGGTACCCGAAACAAATCGAATCGAAAAACTTAATTGCTGAATTCGTTTTAGAAGACAGGGATGATGCAGTTGGTGTGACGGATGAAAATGGTGCTTTAAATTCCGCTGCAAAGTTAAAACGGTTGAAGTTTATTAAGATTTACAACCGCTCGGAAAGAATCGATCCGGTAAACGGAGGTTCTGTAAAACCACTTCAAACCATTGAATTTGAATACACCTATGAATTGTGCAAAAATAATCCTTCGAATATAAGCACCATACCAGGTCAAACGGGTAAACTGACTCTTACAAAAGTAAGGTCATATAGCGGTACATCCCAGGAAAATTCCCTCTATCATTACGAATTTAAGTACCCTACATCAGCAGCAGAAAATCCGGATTACAGCCCGGTAACTGATGGATGGGGGAAAAAGAAAGCCATTGATCCGAACAAACCGAACGATGTTTTTCCTTATACGGATCAGGATCCATCTGTTGCTGCATTAAATGCAAAAGCATGGAAGCTCAAAAGAATTGACACTCCTGCAAATGGTACCATTGAGTTTGAATATGAAGCTGATTCATATACGACTGTTCAAAATCGCAAAACGATGAGACACATTGATCTGAAAGGAATGATGGCTGTGTCTGAATTGAAAGATATCCTGGATGCTGGAACCTGGGATCAAAGTACGTATTTATCGTCCAGTTATCACAACTCATCACTGAGCGGAGTAACCTCCGGAACAAACTGGCCATTTATGCGGGATTACCTGAATCTAACAGGTGATTTTGATGAAGGAGTAGTTCCGAATAACGTACTGATTTATGAATTGCCTCAATCGATTGACGGAACTTTACCATTCAGTACTGCCAATACAGAATTACGCAATCAATACTTCCGTGATCTCACACAATCCAGCGGATTAATGCAATCCATCTTTGTAAAGCAGCACGTAAAAGTTACCAGCGGTGTCAACGAGTTGGTTCCATGGTTTGCCAAAATTGATGTCGATTACGGCGGTGTCACGGCAATCGGTATACTTCCCCCAACAGCTGTTGGAGATGATTACAAATATGGTTATGTGGTTTTAAAACCAACTATCGTAAATGATAAAGATGGAAAAAAGAACGGGAATGTATTCCATCCCCTTCAAAGAGCTGCCATTGAATTTGCACGCCGTAATCTGGCAGATGTGGTTTATGGTGCTACCGCAAGTGCTTCTGCAGACCAGGAACTTATCCTTGATAAATCGGTGGCGATGAAGAAAACGGATATCAATGCGCTCATGAGTGACAAGGGATGGGTATCAACCTTAATCACTGATTTTTCGACGGTTCGGGTTTATTCGCCAACTCCTAAATTCGGAGGAAACGGAAGGGTTTCACAAATCACCTATAAAGATAATTGGGAAGCGGTATCAGGAGAAGATATACCTGGAGTTTATACCTGGAAATATACTTATACATCAGACGAAGCTCAGGGAAATGCTGCCTTTGAACCCGCCGGGATCATTGATGAATGTGCCCTGTATTCCTGGGATACATATGTCAATGTGTTGAAAAAGTTCCCGGATGAAACAAAATTTAATCCAACCCCACTTGCCCTGCCATTATACCCGGACCCGATTATTGGATATGAGAAGGTAAAGGTAGAGATGACGGGGGTTGAAAACCGTGGATATTCGGAAACCGAATTCATAACGTCTAAGAAATACCCTGTACTTTTCCAAAAAACGGTGATTAATAAATCCGTTGAAACGGATAAACCATCCAATTTCTTAACTGGGAAAACAACGAATCGATTTGCTTTTTCGCAAGGGTTTTCGATTCAAACCAATGATTTCCATGGAAAGGAATTCCGATCTTCCATTTATGCTTATGATAAACCACTTCCCGGACAAGACCCGATGCCAAGTTTGCAGGAACAGGTTACTTATTCTTACCGGGATCTGGCAACTCCATTACCGATGTTAAAAAATAATGGGGTTGTTACGAACGAATATGTTGCTCAAGAATACGATATCCATGCAGATACCAAATTTGTAAGTAATGAAGTAACGAATCGCGAGACGGCATTTGGGGTTTCATTGAAATTTTTATACTCTCCTCCTTATGTAATACCTATTCCGATTTTTGGAATCACAAAAACAAGCCGTACCGAAGCATTCTATTCAGCGGCGGTTGTTAAGCACATCAATCGTTCGGCGATCGTTGAAAATATTGAAACCAGAACATTTAATTCGGTCAATAAGGCAAAAAATATTCTTTACGATTACCAGTCAGGGAATGTGTTGTTATCGTCTTTGAATGACGAATACAATGACAATAAAGACAATGATAAACTGAATGACGAATTATATTCCATGGTTTATCCATCTCACTGGTATTATAAGAGTTTGAGAGATAAGTCGTCTTCTCAGAACGCTGTTTTTAATGTCACCGTTGGAGCAGGCGGGGTGATTTCGGGTATGGACCATTTATTGTCACCCGGAGATGTGATTCGGTTTGTGAGCCCAGCATTAACAGGTACTGTTTGGATTGCAAAGAAAAACACAACAACTAATGGCGATTTGTTTTTAATGACCATGACCGGGTTAAGTGCCTTTGGAACACCGGGTTACCCTAATACAGGTTCTTATACCGTTGAGATTATCCGTTCAAACAGGGAGAACCGTTTAAACGAAACGATGGAGAATTTTGTAACAAAAAAGGACCCATTCGATGAAACAACCAATACACTCACTTTCCCGACAAACGCAAGCAGTGAAATTATTCATTCTTCTGCATTGACCTACAGAGACCGGAATAATATCAAATGTGGTATCCCTTCCAGCAAAGAAGCATCTTATTCGAATAACGAAGCAACCCTGAATCAAAGCCTCAACCCATATCTATATGGAATGCGTGGAGATCTGGTAGTGGACAATACTTATGAGTGGCAAAGTGAGCGTGTTCAGGCATCACATGATTACCGGACACGTTTTGACGGGGCTTATCTCAATTTTACGCCTTTCTACACATTGAGCGGGGGGAATTGGGTGAAGCATTCATTTCCGGTTGAACCTCCGGTGGCTACCTCCGGATGGAGACCGGGCGAAAAGATTTCCACTTACGACGTTTTCGGCAAAGTGCTGGAATCAAAAAATCAATTGAACTTATATTCTTCCGTATTGTATGGATACAATGCTCAGTTGAACCTGCTGCCTGTTGCCTCAGCTGTAAATGCACGACAGCAGGAGATCGCTTTTGAGGGATTTGAAGATTTGAACTATTATCCACTTTCAAACCTGGGTAATAATGTTCCACATCTTAATTTCACAGTGAGTGCTTCACAGGTAGATGCAACAAGCAGGCATAGTGGAATAAATTCGCTTAAATTGACTTCTTTGTCATCTCTTACCGCAACAGCCGGTATCGAAACAGCTTGTATTGCGGAAGAAGCTCAGGATGGGACAGCTAATTCATTTGTTGTAACGGAATGTAATTGTATAGAGCCATTTAAACCGACTTTTGGAAGCTATATCATTGGAGCCTGGGTAAAGAATACAGATCCAACTCTTCCGGCCAACGGAACAATTACGGTTTCAATTCCGGGAGCAACGACCCCCTCTTACACATTCACTGCAAGTGGCCCGGTAATAGACGGCTGGCAGCGAATTGAAGGTGTATTCAAGATAGATGGAACAGCCACAGGTATGACCATTAAACTGAACCATACCAGCGGATCCTCCGTGAATTTTGATGATTTCAGAATTCATCCCGAGATGGCAAGTATGACTACTACCGTTTATGACGCCAAAACATTGTTGCCAATGGCTACCCATGACAGCAATAATTTCACCATGTTCTATAACTACGATGAAAATAACAACTTGGTTCGTGTCAGAGTAGAAACAATCGAAGGAATTAAAACGGTTTCGGAAACAGAGACCGGTGGTAAAAAGAAATAATCAACCTTATCATGAAGCACTTAATATTAGCTATAGTTTTAGTAGTCCAGTTCGGACAAATGGCCTTTGGAGCAGTTGAAAAATTTGTGGCGAGGGTTGATGGCAGTTCAGGGACTTTAACGGCCTCCTATTCAACACCTGCGCTGACATTGTATGACGATAAGTATTATACTATGGCAACGACATTGCCGTCTTCCTGGAACTTTTACAATGCAAACGTCACGAATACCATCCGCTTCGGGATCAACCCGGATGTGATCCATACCACCTCTTACCCCAACGCAAGCATTACCTTGCAATTAAATTTGTGGAAATGGAATGCAGTCGGAGGCGGTTTCAGTGTGACCACTGAAAACAGAACGTTATCGCTTTCAAACCCATCTGCAGGTCCTACGGACATCCTGGACGAAATTTCCTCCTGTACTCTAAAAGGGGCTTACAAAATAGAGGTTTTCATTACGAGTTATTCGGGATTACCATCATTTAATTCGATTTTTCTCTCTGCGGAAACGGAAGTTGAACGCTATTATACCCTGAATAACAATGCTGTAACAGGTTTAAATCACAGTGTCTATCCAGGTAATACGGAATTGATTCAGTTTGCCTGGGATCAAAAGTGGGGAGCTGAATACTACGAATTGGAATGGTCACACATTTCCAATGCTTCAGCTGATGTGAATACTCCTGTTGCCATGAACCTTCTTAGTTATAATTATTATTTGAATGCTACCCGAGTGGTTGTTAAAGGAAATTCCTACTCAATTCCTAAGGTATTTGATGGTGGTTATATTGTTTACCGTGTCCGCCCTATCGGATTTACGGGATCCCAGTTTAATATCCGAAAGGAGGGAACCTGGACAAATGCGAATGAATCCGGAGTATTGACCACCCATAATTCGAACATTATTCCTATAATCGGTGAATTCCAGTCCGGTATGAACTGGGTGCATCAAGTGACTTATGATGATGACGGAAGCCGATTTGAATCGGTGAGTTATGCAGATGGTTTGGGGAAGGTCCACCAGAGCATTGCGATCAATCCGGAGACCAACCAATCTATTGTTTCGAACATTTATTACGACCAGGTGGGAAGAGCTGTAGTAGCAGACTTACCAACACCTACGGGAGGAATTGATTTAACACATAAAGACAATTTCAACCGAACGGAAGCAGATAATACCATTCCTTACAGCTGGCAGTATTTCGACAATGAAAATGCGGATGTTTGTAACCCGGATGGAATCGGGTTTGCGACCAACCAAGGGGCAGGCCAATACTATTCAACGGCAAATAATACCCAAACAGGAGCAAATCAACGAGTTCCCGATGCTGAAAAATTCCCTTTTACACGGCAAGTTTATACCGATGATTTTACCGGACGTTTAAAATTAGTATCCGGAGCCGGTGGAACGCTTAAAACCGGTTCAGGGCATGAAAGCCAGTTTTTTTATCCGGATGTGAACCAATACGAGCTTGATAAGCTGTTTGGAGCGGAAGTTGGTAAAGCAACACATTACAACAAAATGGTAACCATTGATGCGAATGGCCAGATCTACATTCAAATTACAGATATGGCCGGACGTGTGGTTGCCAGTTATATGGCAGGAGAGAATCCGGATCCATTAGATATGATCGAAGGAAACGGGGAGGTTACACAAACCATTCCGCTTTTACCTCAAAGTGAGCAGTCTCTTACGGACATTATTCCTTCGGCAACATTTACTTCCCTCCAATTCATAACAGCCGATGCTGACTTTGATTTCTATTACGGATTTACACCTGCCGAATTTCACAATTCCTGCATGGCTGATAATATCTGCCTGGATTGTGTTTATAACCTGGATTTTCGAATTCTTGACGATTGTGGAGCTGTAGTCTACCAAAAAAGTCAACCAATCAATGGAGATGAGTTAACCAATTTGTGTAACGATGAGGATCCTTATTCATTTACACAAACAGTTCCTTTGGTAGTTGGAGAATATCAGATTATTAAAAAATTATCAGTCAATCAGGATGCTATATACAGAAATTGGTGTTATTACATTGATAATAATTCCTGCCTGGATCCTTTGAGTTCGTATTTCAACCAGGAATATGTACTGCAAACTTTCCCGGAATGTACTCCTGAATTAGCAACGGAGTCCGGAAATGAATGCGAGGATTATCGTCAAATGATGCTGCGCGATATGTCGCTTGGTGGCCAATATGCCCGATTTAACCTGAGTGGCGGAGTATACTCTGCTATTCCCGGAAGTCATAGTATTTTCACCAATAATGGACTGGGAACGGGTTATGGGTATCAAAATCCTTCTCCGCCCTATTTGGATGCAAACGGAAACCCGGCCCTGGTAAACGGGGTACCTCCTCAGAGTCTTACAATGGCACAATTTATCCAGAATTTCCAACCTAGCTGGGCAAATTCATTACTGTATTTACACCCGGAATATTGCTACTATCACATTAGCTGTGAAGGAACTTCTACCTTATCAGATAGTTATGATTACGATAACGAATTGCAGGCTACTTATACTTATTCGGAAGCATGTGCTGCCGGGTATTTTCATCCGCTTACTTCCAATACGGTTCCTGTTCAATTGCCCATGTCTCTTTGTAACGGAACTTCGGGCATTGATCCTTTCTTTGCTTCAACAGGTGTAGGAGCTTCCTATGCCAGTGCCATGAATAGTGAAATGAACAACTACCAGTCTTCGGGATTCAGCATGTGGCACATGGCGATTTACTATGCATACTGCCAGGGAAGCGGAGATATTGCCACGTGTATTGCCAATTTCAGAAATGAGAAGTCAGATTGTTTCAACGACCTGATTTGGGTTACTTTCAGGGACTTATATTTAGAAGCCAAACAAGGATATGTCTACCAGGCAATTCATGCCGGCTGTCCGTCGGTACCATCCATTGGTGTTGATGCAGGATGGGAGAATTACACCTCTATTTTTGGTAATATGGAAACATTGCCGGATATGGATGGCGATGGGAACCCGGAAGATGGAACAGGATTAACACAAGCAGAAGGGCAAGATTATTTGGATGATCAGGTTGCTCAGTCCTGTCATGATGCATGTGTAGCTTACGCAGATCAATGGCTGGCTTTATTGGGCGACTGCGATTTGGCAGGGGTTAACGTATCCAGTTTACATGCAAGTTTAGTAGATTTATGCGCAAGTGGCTGCAGCAGCACTCATCCCATGGGAGCAAGCACTTCTTCCAGCGGACAAACAATCCAATCTGTATTATCCAGTTATGGAATTCCAATGACAAGTACCTGTACCGGTCTTTTGATCTCAGAGCCCGCACCGTTTGCAAGCACGGAAACAATGACCCTTGCTGCTTCAAGCCCGTTGGACCCATGTGCCTGTGATGTGATCATGACTGCCGAGTACGATATTGCGCACGGTATCAATAATCCGAGTCATTTCAATTTGGAACAATTAATTGCCTCTCGCACAGGAGTTTCTCTGGAAGATGCGCACTATTTATTATGTGCTTGTAAAGCTGTTTATAAAGATCCGTATGTTCCGAATGCGGTTAACTGGCCTACAGGATCTACTCCTGCATTGGCAGCTTATGGATACAGCATTCCCGCAACTATAGCATGTAAACCGGACAACTGTACGGATTGCAATGAAGTTGGAAATCTAATTAACGATTTGCACGATCAGTTTTCATCTGAATCGGGCTTCGAAAATTCAGCTAATTATTCGATTATTTTAACCAACTATTTAAACCTCGAATTAGGGTTCCAGCTAAGTTATGCGGACTATTATGAATTTCTGCAGAAATGCAGTGCGACTTCGGAGAATCCTTATTGTTATGCTACCCCACAGGCAAAGGAATGGGTATCAGTCATGAAATTGATCACTTTCCGGGGAACATTAATAAGTCCTACAGCAGTTAATTTACTGACTGATAATATTGTGTATGCAACAGGCAGCCTGAAAAATTACTTGCTGGGAAATAATTATTGGACTTCTCTAAACGGGAATTCGCTAACAACACGCTGGGGAGATGAGGCAATTGGCAGTTGTGCCATTACTCTAACCTTGCCGGACAATGCACCATTCGGTTTTGAGGATATCGTCTCCTTTGAAAGTATTGCACCTCTTTCGGAGGGTTGTGGTAATCCGAAAGATTTTAAGGTTACTGTCCAATATCTCAGTTGCGGACTTATGCAAACTGCAGAATTGATAGGTACTAGTAACTGTTTCCAAATGATCGATTGTATTTGCAGCCCGGAAGGCCTGACCTTATGTGACGAGCCATTTGATAATAGTACCTTGTGCTATCAGCCTCGTTTGGATGAGATTTACCAGAATGCATGGAATAGCTATCAGGCAGCCGTACAAGCCTTATATGAATCCTATTTGAAAGATTACAATGCGGCATGTGCCTCTGTTTTCTCTACAGAAGAATTAAGATATACCGGGCCTTCGAACAACTACCACTACACCTTATTCTATTACGATCAGGCCGGGAACCTGGTTAAGACAATCGCGCCGAAAGGGATTCCTGCTCTTTTCGATCAAACAAATGTGGATGCTGCAAGAAATAGTGTGATCAGTTCAACGAATTTTACGATGGTATCGACCTACGGGTCTCTATCACCTTTCCCTGCCAATACGTACGAAACTACTTATAAATACAACTCATATGATCAGTTGGTAAGTACCATGAACCCGGACCATGATGGAGCAACCAACTTCTGGTACGACCGTCTGGGACGTTTGGTAGCTTCTCAAAATGCCGCTCAGGCAGCTGACAAAAAGTATAGTTATGTTTTATATGACATTTACGGGCGGCCTGTAGAATCCGGTCAGGCAGACCGGGATTACATTGACCACTACGATCAAAATGGAACTCCTTACTATGGCCTGAGGGCGCTTTTGGATGAGAATACCTTGAAAAAGGATGATTTGGATGCAGCCTTCAAAGCTTATATTTATTCCTGTGCCCGGACAGAAGTAACCTATACGGTCTACGACAAACAAGTCATTCCGGGAGTACCTGGCAAATTTGCAACCGGAACCCAGCAAAATTTGCGCTTGCGTGTTGCCTCAGTGGTTTACTTTGAGACAGTCACTGCGACCACCATGCCAACTAGCGGGTATGTTTCGGCCGTGCATTATTCTTACGATATTCACGGCAATGTCATTGAATCCCTCCAGGATGTACCAGCAATGATCGACGTCCAGCAGGATATCAAATCCACACAGTACCAGTTTGAATTACTGAGTGGAAATGTGAAGAAAGTAGAATACCAGCAAGGTAAACGGGATAATATGACCCACCAGTATTTCTACGATAAGCTGAATCGCCTCGCAGAAGTATTTACCAGTACGAACTACGGCGTAGATATGAACCGGGATGCCCACTACCGTTATTTTGATTACGGCCCGCTGGCACGTGTTGAGATCGGGCAGCACAAAGTGCAGGGGAACGATTACAGTTATACGATCAATGGCTGGATGAAATCCATGAACGGTACGACCATTGATATCAACCGGGATGCCGGCAAGGATGGTAAAATGGGTTATTTACCGGTGAACCAGCAAGTCAATGCGCTGTTTGCCCAGGATGTTACAGCCTATACGTTGGGGTATTTCACCAATGATTACTCCAGTATTATGCCAACAAGTTTCCTGGCGGCTATCGGAACTTCAAATCCGTTTGCAAGTGCCAGCAAGAATCTCTACAATGGAAATATCGCTCACACTACCACAGCCATTACGGGCTTTGAAAATCAGGCCAGTGTGTATACTTACGACCAGCTGCAGCGCCTGAAAAACACTGCTGTTTACCGGTCAACGGTCAATTTGAAGGCTTCTAATAATTGGAACGATGCATATTATACACCCGAATACGCCTCCTCCTATACGTACGACAAGAATGGTAATTTGACCACTTTGGTGCGAAAAGGAACCACAGCGCTTGGTCTCGGGATGGATAATTTAACCTATGATTACAACACCGGCAGGAACCAGCTTAAAAAAGTAGCTGATAGTGAAGGTACAACACCGCTATATACGGACGATATCAATGACCTGGCCGGCAGTGTCCATTACACCTACGATCAGATCGGCCAATTGACTTACAACGCTGAGTCCAACCAAACATATACCTGGCGCAAGGGCGATAAAAAATTAGCGATCCAAAAGTCGGCAACCAAACAATTGGAGTTCGTATATAACCCTTTTGGGCAGCGCATCTATAAGGTTCAAAAGAAAGTAGTGAGCGGAGTTGTTCAGGCACAAACCGCCACTGAACCGTGGATTTACACCTATTATGCCTATGACGCCAACGGGCAGGTCATGGCTACTTACAATGTGACAATGAATACCAGCAACAGCGTGAAGACCGCTGAAGTAAACGAGCAAATGATCTATGGAACCGGGCGCATCGGTTTGATCAACCGGGACCAGCTGATCTACACGAACCAGGACGGGGAAACACTTGATGAACCGGCTGGCTTCTACAAAAACAAACTGGGAAGGAAAAACTACGAGTTGACCAATTACCTGGGGAACGTGCATGCAGTGATCACCGATCGCAAAGTCACGCACGCCAATGCAACGGCGTATGTATTTAATTCCAATACGGTAGATGGCTGGACAGCCGGTTCCAATGCCGGTACACCGGTTGCAAACTACGGAACCCTGAACGTTACCACTACAGCGGGAAGCAACAATTTTGTTCAGCGAAGCTTTACTACTGTTTCCGGTACTACTTACCAGTTGTTTATCCGCGCCAATAAAGGGACTGCAGCCAATTTAAAAGTGAGCGCGGGAACTGTGGTCGCAAACTACACCCTGGTAAGCGGTCAGATGAATATATTGACATTCACTGCCAATGCTGCAACTACGAATATCGTCATCCAGCCAACAACTACCGTTGCAAGCACTTTCAACGTGGACGAAGTAGTTTTAAGCTCTGCGAGTTTGTATGAGGCTGTTACTATCATGAAATCGGATTATTACCCATTTGGTATGCAGATGCCGGGAAGGTTTACCAATAGCGATAAATACCGATTTGGATACAACGGTATGGAGAAAGATGATGAAATGAAGGGTATCCCGGGATCCAGCTATACGACTGAGTTCAGGCAGTATGACCCGCGATTGGGAAGATGGTTGTCACCTGATCCATTAGCCGAACAGGCTCCAGGTTGGTCTCCTTATCGTGCATTTTTTGACAATCCGATTTTATTTAATGATCCAAGTGGATTGTATGAAACTAAAAGAGAAGCCCGCCAAGCACGAAGAGGTGCTCGTGACGCTGGATATGAGGTTGGAAATATTAAAGGGAAGGAGGGGAATTATTATTTTAAAGCATCTAAAACATATGGCAGAGATAAACTTTCAACAACAATGTATAGTAGTAAATTTGAAATTAAATCTGGAAAATACAAAGGTGGCATAGAATTTTATGATGTTGCAGATTCGCGTGGTGCAATACCTGCTGCAAATGCTCACATGGGTGAACGATTTAAAGTTGGTATGTATACTATTGTTCCCTATTACATCAATAATAAATTAGATCACTATGTTGCACATACAATGGTCAATGACCCTTCAAATCCTTCACAAGAAGTGGCCCGATATGATTATATAATTGGAAGAGATAAGCTCGATCATTTTGAAAAGGAAGTCAATACTTATGAGTTTGTTTCGGTAACCTCATTCGGATATGGGGCTAAATTGCACTTAGAACAATGGCAAATAGATTATGCAAATGGAGACAGAGTAAGCGCTTTATTCAGCTATGTTGGAGATCAATGGAGTAATCCTATAGCTATAATAAATGCTGTAATGGTAGCATTCCCGTCTAAATTACCTATTAATAGTAAAGTCTCATTTAATCGTGGTGGCTATAAATATACTGTTCGCTCCCACGCAGCAGATGTTAATGCTCCAATAGGTACAAATTCAGCTAGTGGACCTATTTATAGAGTATCAAGGCAAGCTTTAAGAAGAGTAAATGGACAAGGTACCGGAACACAATATTTAGATATTAATGGAGTTTGGCATCATGAAAGCACTTTAAAAGCTACTTTTAGAGATGGAAGTCCTAATCCTAATTATAATGCTGGGGCTGCAAATGACACTCATATTCCAAATCAAAATATATATAGATGGCCATAAATGAAAAAAATATAATCCTGAAAGGAAAATCTTCCGAGGAAAAATTGAAAGTATTAGAGCAATTAGGTGACTTAATTGAGGAAAAGTATAATTGGATTAATCCAGAAAAAGAGTTTACTTACAAAGTAATAACAACTATTGTTGATGCAATAATAGTTGAAAATTCTACTGATATTCAGTATGAAATGTTTCAAACATTATATAATTGGTCTTGGTTTCCTTGTTCAGATGAGCCTTATGATAAATTATTATCTTATATTGATGATATAACTGATCCTTCATCCTTTATCCTTCTTCTGAGAATACTGATAGCAAGTGGAAACTTGAAATATTTGGATATACTGAAGAAGTACGAAAAAAATAAAAATATTGAGGTTGCTAAAGTCGCAAAAGAGGGAATTGAAACTCTATTAAACAGGTAACGGTAGTGATAATCGTACAATTTACCTAATGCTTATTAAATTAGGTAATGTTCCGGGTAATGTTCTCAATCTGCATCTGAACAGATATTACAACTATAAATTACTGAAAACCAACTCGTATTTGCGGGTTGGTTTTTCTTTTGGAGGGTTGTCTTTACCTGGTAAGAGCGAAAACAAATGAAACGAGGTATCCAAAACACCGTGTTTACGTACCAGTTGTTCTCAACGTGCACCTCATGAAATGTAGACAGTTCAGAATCTTGTATTAAAAAAGGAAAAACCGGTAAGCGCCAACGATACAAATGCATTGACTGTAATAAATATCAACAAGAAAGGTATACCTACAATTCATATTTGGTGTCAGACGTTGAGATCATAAATCTAGTAAAAGAAGGTGTTGGAATCAGGAGTACCGGTCGTTTATTGCAAATATCCAATTCAACGGTAATAAGACGTATTCTGAGAATTGCACGAAATTCAAAGGGAAAAACCCCGTTCCAGTCGGAAGAACCTACCAGGTAGATGAATTATTCACGTATGTCAGTAGTAAAAACAATCGTATTTGTATCGCATATTCTTTAAACCCGGAAACCGGTGAAGTTATTAGTTTTGTCGTTGGGAGAAGCAAAACCTGAATCTGCGAACGCACCTGAAACGTTTGAACCGCAGTACCATTTGTTATTCGAAATCACTAGCGATGCTTTTAGCGGTTGTGAAGATTTATTGTTGGGAATAAAGTCTAAATTTAGGGCTCAATACGGGTGACATTACTGATTGTAAGAGCTTATAGTCTGAATACATAAAGAATATTGAATTACAATGGAAAATATTGGCTGGAGCAAAATAAAAACAGGAGTGGGTTATGCAACCCACATTCCGGAAGCAATTAAACATTTAGGTTCTTTTTTGGAGGAAGAAAGACACAAGGCATATTGGAATATTGATAATTATGTTGTTGTCCAATCGGATTTATACGAAGCTGCTTATTATGTTATTGAACCTATTCTTGAATTGATGGAAAAGGAATACACCGTTAATCGTCTGTATCCATTAAGAATTTTAACTGAAATAGCCATAGGCGGAAGCTCTGAATCTATCAAAACTGAAAAATATGGAATAACAACAGTAGGTGAGGCTTGTATGAGATGTCTGAGAGATAATAGGGAACGAATTGAGAAAATAACCGTACATGATGAGAACGAAATTGAAGAAAAGGAAACTTTGATAGAAGAAATTGAGTAGGGCATTATAGTAGTGCTATCAATCATCACCTTTAATGCAATGCGGTTACCACGTTATTTAACGCTACTTGCACGTTCGATTCCAATGCCGGTACACCGGTTGCAAACTACGGAACCCTGAACGTTACCACTACAGCGGGCAGCAACAATTTTGTGCAGCGAAGCTTTGCTACGGTTTCCGGTATTACTTACCAGTTGTTTATCCGCGCCAATAAAGGGACTGCAGCCAATCTAAAAGTGAGCGCGGGAACTATAGTCACAAACTACACCCTGGTAAGCGGTCAGATGAACATCATCACCTTTACTGCGAATGCCGCATCTACCAATATCGTCATCCAGCCAACAACAACCGTTGCAAGCACTTTCAAGGTGGACGAAGTGGTGTTAAGTTCAGCGAGTCTGTATGAGGCGGTTGTCCTTATGAAATCGACTACTACCCATTTGGTATGCGCTGGGACGTATCATGATGTATGAACGAATGTTTTTCTTAAAGGGCATTTCTTTGGAGAATAGCTATCCCAACAGAATCTTTTTTAGAGTATTCACTTTTAGCTATTCTGATCCCAAAACAATTCCATTAAAGAAATTACTTCCTTCAAAAACAGTAAAAGGCTCGAAAACTTATAATGTATTGATTAAATGACTAATCTCTTACATTTGTTTTTATTATTTCGAATTCATTATGGACTGGAAATTCATTTATAATCAACTTACCAAAAATTCTTTACTAATAAATATCCGAATCGTGATCTTTTTCAGTCAAAGTTTCATGAATAAACGTAAAGGTGCAGATTTGGGAATTATTGCACTTCCCTTTTTGATACCCTTATTTCTAATATTCAAGAGAACATTACATAATGAAACTGAAATAGGTATTTCAATAATAATTACTATTTCTTTACTGTTCTTACTAGCTTATCATGTAATCAAAAGAAATAAAAATATAGTTTTGGCTTTGAGGCCTGATATACACATTCTTTTAAAGAAGAATCTCAAAGAGTTTTATATAATTTGGGGATTATTTATGCTTATATCTTCTTTATTCAATGTAGCTTGGTACTTATTTTTGGTTTTTTTCATTTTTTAATGGTTAAGAATATTGGTAATGTTTTAGGTAAGTTGATGGATGCTTCTTAAAAACTAAAAAGATAACTGGAATAAAATCGATACATAAAACCAGGACGAGCCTTTGAAACAATAATCGATTGGTTTACTTCACTCCCGCGCCAGGGATTGGAGCGGCATCCTCTTCTGATTGATCCGGAAGAGATAAAGCGGAAAGCCCGGTGCTGGTAAACCATGAGGAACGAAATGGTTTGATCAGCAGGCGCCCAAAACATTTTACCAAAAGCTGGGCTTCTACAAAAACAAACTGGGAAGGAAAAACTACGAGTTGACCAATTACCTGGGGAACGTGCATGCAGTGATCACCGATCGCAAAGTCACGCACGCCAATGCAACAGCTTATGTATTTAATTCCAATACGGTGGATGGCTGGACAGCCGGTTCCAATGCCGGTACACCGGTTGCAAACTACGGAACCCTGAACGTTACCACTACAGCGGGAAGCAACAATTTTGTACAGCGAAGCTTTACTACTGTTTCCGGTACTACTTACCAGTTGTTTATCCGCGCCAATAAAGGGACTGCAGCCAATCTAAAAGTGAGCGCGGGAACTGTAGTCACCAACTACACCTTGGTAAGCGGTCAGATGAACATCATCACCTTTACTGCGAATGCCGCATCTACCAATATCGTCATCCAGCCAACAACTACCGTTGCAAGCACTTTCAACGTTGACGAAGTGGTGTTAAGTTCAGCGAGTCTGTATGAGGCGGTTGCGATTATGAAAACGATAACTATTGGGATGAACGTGCGACATTCGAAAATTTGGGAACAAAAAAAACGGTAACCAAAAAATGATAATCGGTTACTAATAATTAACTACCGGTACCAAACAAGGAGTTAGCAGAGGATGAAACAATATTACTTTCTTTACATATCCACTTTATTTAATTGGTAGAAGGTATATACTCACTAATTACCTTGCAAAGTAATTCCTTCGAATCGATGTTCCTTGAATAGATCTCACGATGAAAACTCGTAAGCTTTGTTAGTAAACGAATAAGCTCCAATTTTTCGCGAAGTGACAAATCTCCGGATACAATTTTAGTAGCTTGTCTGATCTTGAGCATATGCTCCTCTAGCAGGTCCTTCCCTTTGGAGGTGATTTCAATTAATTTACTTCGTTTATCTATTTCAGAATTAGTTTGAAGTACCCAGCCTTGTTTTATTAATCGATTGATAATTTGTATTCCGGTTGGCTTGTCTTGAATATTCATCCGGATCAAATCCATTTTACTCATTGTCCCGAAAGCCTTTAAATTGATCAGGTAGATAAACTCTTCCTGCGTAGAAAATGGAGAGTCCAAAATGATCGATTTGGAGTACATTTTAGCATATTTGCCAAGATGTGTGAGCATGGTACTAATGACACTTTCCGGAGATCTTCCCTGCTCTTTAAATTCCCAGGAAACTTCATCTGAGTGTTTTTTTTCAAGGGCATCATTATGTAAGATCCAACTTTTAAATCCATCAAGATCTGAAGAATAAAACTCTCCTTCGTTTTTAGATTCAAAATGTTCGAGAAGCTCAAGTACTTTCTTAATTAAATCGTAATTCGTTGACATTGAGTAATTATTAGTATATAAATATACCATAAATGGCAGATATCATTAGTTACAAATAAAAATTTAGTACTTAGTTATACTTATTCACATCAAAAAAATTCTCAAACGGTCATCCACATCTTTCTAATCCCCAGTAACCCAAACGATCTATAAATTGGATGTATACCCGATATGGATTTTGTTGTGAAAAGTGGTGATTTCTACAAATTAGTTGTTACGCAAGCTCTCATTCTCAATTCTCGCTCTGAGAAAAAAGCGTTTCAGAATGAGTATGAGACTAGAGGGAAAGAAAAAAGCGTAACCACTTTCGTAATTACGCTTTTTTCTTTGTAGCGGGGACACGACCACCATCGAACAAGGAGTTGGCTGAGGACATTCATAACATACAACTATTTTAGTCATGGCGTAAATAGTTTACGGTCTTCCGCCTGCATCTTTGCAACAATCAGTTAACAAGCTTCTGAAGATTTATTTTGCTATAACATATTTTAACAATCTCAAAAAGAAATAATTATAGTTGGAATTGCGTTTTTATTTTTTGTAACTAGATTGCAAACAACAACTTATTGTAACACTTAAATTATAATCACCATGCCGAACACTATTCTAAACAGTAGAAAGTTTACCGTAGCCGGACGAATTGACGCCTCTTTTACGCCGGAATCAACAGAATCCTTAGAAAAAATCTCAAACCTCGAAGTAGAACTCTGGCAAAAGAGTCCTATGGATGTTTTCTTCCTTGGAAAGGGAATTACTAACGATGATGGGGATTTTGAAATCACATTTACCGTAAACGATGAACCCAAATACCTCGTTGACGGCAGTATCGAGAACGTTTTTGCGAAAGTTTATTACCAGGGAACGCTCATTTCCGGAGAAAACCCCTATACAGATGACGATTTTACCCGCCGACCTATCAAAGACATTGTCTTGAGGGAAGGATATACAAACGTAGGATCTTATACCGTTCAAATTACTGCTTTTGAATTTCCGGTAAGCTCTGTTACTATTGCCGCTGAAAAACAAGTGACTACCCGAAACAGCATTCTGTTTAGCATTAAAGAATCAGAGAAGCTGGAGCGTCCTTTACCGGTTGGGTATCTATGCAGTTATGAAGGATTGATCGATGCTATCTCCAAAAGCTTTTTCAGTGCCTCTGTCGCATCGGTTAACGAAGGTTATTTGGAAATAGTTGTTCCGGTCCTTCCGGTTAGCGTGAAAACAAGTGATGAATTTATTGTAAACACAAAAATAAACGGAACTCCTTCCATTGCTTCTGAAAATGTTTATTTAAAAGTTGCTACTCCGGATCTCAGCACTGTTTTATATACCATGAACACGACTTTGGTGGTTCATGAAGGAAAACTTTGCGTTTATGGAAATGGGCTTTACTACCCGATTGCACTGACTCCAACAGGGCTTGGTACGGTCACAAGAATCGGAATTGATCCGGATGGTTCACTCTTTATGTACAATGAAGATACTCAGGACTGGGATACATATTCGGCCCTGACCTTTTACCAATTCCAATACCCGGAAAATCTGACGGTTTTTGCGGACGGAATGTATGAGGCAGGCGGAAGCGTGGGTACTATTACATCCGGTACTTTGGGGGATGCTACATTTGCACCTTTCTCTATCTCGGTAGAAAACACCGGTGTCTTCCCTATTGATATTGACTTAACCGTACAAGGGCCGGGAGGTGTTGGAACATTTTTCTCCGGTGTTATCCATGACCTGCTTCCGGGAAGTAAAAATTTTACGGTAATACAAACTTCTGCGTTTTGGGATACGCAATCTGACTCCCCGACACTTAATGACATCGAAACAATCAGCGGCACCACTTTTTCAACTGATCTGATAGATTTCCTGGAAGATGAAAATCTGGATACTATGGACACCCTGAAAAAAGCAGGTCCGATCCGGTATATTGATGGTTTACCTGATGTGGAAGACTCGGAATTAACCTTGCTTCAGGCACACGTCGATTTGTATACTGTAAACCGCGATGCCGAGCAAAACCAGTTTATGATCAGCAATGGTTATACCAATCTTTCCAAAATTGCAAACACGCCAAAAGATGTATTTATAGATGGAGTAGAAAGTGTCGCGATCACACTTTACGATGCGGCAAAAATTCATGATACAGTAGCTCAAAATCACAAATTGTTATCCAATCTATTGGTCGGAAAATTGGGGGATTACGAATTAAAAACACATTATATTCCGGATATTGAAAATTCCAACTTTGCTCAAACAGCATTTTCGAAATTCATTAACCGTTGCGACTGCGAAGACTGTACTTCAGCAGTGAGTCCGTTCTCTTACTTGGTAGATCTGGTAAAATACGGTGCAAAACACATTAGCAAAGCGAGTATTCCCTCTTATTCGCCTATCAATTACAATGCATTTTTAACCCTACTGGAAGACTATTTCTTCCAGCCATTCGGATCTTTTTCGGTGGATTGTGATACCCTGCACAAAGAATATTGCCGTTTACGCTTGGTAACAGAGATCTTAGAACAATATGTTGCAACAAAAACACTTCCGACAGAAGTACTGGAGCGATTAGAGAACGACCGCAAGAACTTTTTGCTATTGACTTACAAAACCATCCTTGTTCAATCTGGAACATCTTACGAAGAACTACGCAGTATTGTAGCGATACAAGATTTGGATGATAAAAAAGAGGCTGCACAACGTTTCGCTGATAAACTGGGAATTTTGTTATATGCACCACCGAGCACTACGCAATATACGGCTGACCGCATGTGGCTGACTTTTGATAATGCATCCGCTGCTCAGGAATTGACGGCAGAGAATCTGGAAATTATTTACGGTTTCAGGGATACAGAACGAGATGTATTGACAAACCCCGCTGAAGCATTGGTGCTAACTTGGAAGAATGAATACCTCCTGGAAACTTGGAAAAAGGTAGATTATTATTTCTCTGCATATAGCCGGGAAGGCGTTGATCCGGGTAATGATCTTACATTCAAAGCCGAATGGAAACCAATCATCGATCCTGATATGATCGGAAGAGGTGATATGACCTATAAATCTTCCGACTTTGCTCTGGATCTGTGGAGACATAGAAAAGAAAATACGGACATTTTTTTAAGTTATTTTGCCTCTGATGAAGAGATTCTCTCACGAACTTCAGCAGATATCCATGGAAGAATTTTAAGGGTACCAGGTATTAATCTCTCGGGTGTAAATTTTTTAGATAATAAAATTCGTTTACAAGACCCATCTGATTCAGAATTTAAAGATTTTGAACTGTTTAACGTTTCATTAAATGGCGCAAATACAGATTTGAGATTGAAGAAATCTACTCCGGAGGTCTCCCAATTGGCTTTATTTCAACCGGAAGGAGATACTCCTGTCATGAGGTATGATAATGTTGTTTCTGTAATCAACCCGCTTCCTGATGATGATTCAGCTATAACATTAATCTGGGATGGGCCTGCAATTCAAAATTATTTGGTAGGGGGACGTGCTAAACTTATCAGTAGTGGAAGTCCGCTTGTTTTCAACACAGAGAATACAATCGGATTTTATACCATGACGGTTTCTTCGGTTTCCGTTACTCCTGGAGGTACTGAGGTAGAATTAGTTTTAGGATCAGATTTACCGGCAGAATTTGTTGCAGGAAACGTCAGTTTTATCTATGAAGCGGAAGTCTTATTAGATACAACAACTATTCCTGATCCGGAAAAGATCTGTACCAAACTTTTTGAAAAGTCGTTTGAATATGACTATTTGAACCCTGCTCCAGCCGGGATGATAGATCCATTTACATATACAATTGGAGAAGCACCCTTGACTTGGCCAGGGTCAATTGATACAGAACCGACCTATTACACAAAGCTGAAAAAGTTGTATGAAATCATTCGTTCAGGAGATACAGCAGAAGCTTATATGGACCTGATCACTGAAAATCTATATACAGATGCGTTTGGATTTAGCGTGTTCATGGAAAATTTAATCGCTTGTGAACAATATCTGGATTCCATGTATTCTGTTGACAAACCTGAATCATCACAATTCTATCAAACAGCATCTATTTTTCGCAATTCTGCACGTACGAGGTTAAACACCATTTGGGTCAAGGAAGAAATTAACCATATCCCTACCGGTGGCACAGATCCAGAAAAATTGATGTTGGATGCCCGCTTTTTTTGGAAAGCCTTGAACGAACCGTCTACTGGTTCCTGGGACCCATCATTGCAGACCATTCCTGACAACTATCTTGAAATCACGAGTTCCAATGTTGCAATCATTGATCCGGAACTGGTATCCAGAGACCGACTGCTTATTTCACCCGATGCGGAACCTTACATAGATCTGTACGATACACGACAAGAGCAGCTGGAAGATAAGCGTACAGAATATTTCTCTTTACTCGTACCTTTTAATGCAGCAGGTTTTAAACGCATTTTGAACGAGATCAATACCGGAGACCAATTAACCAATTACGATATCAATCCACCATATGCAGATATGACGGCATTAATTACAGCTTTCCAGAGTAATGATGCATTCGTTAAGCAAGAGGCAATAGAAGTATTGAATGATGCATTTGCACTTACCCCGGAAGAATTTTCATTGATTATCCCGGTAATGACAGCGTACCAGGATGCGGATCCGTCCAATCAGCCTACACCAGTTGAATTGCGTTCTGTCGCCGATTTGTTGGTTACAGCTTGTAAGAGAAAACAAATGTACTTTACAGATAATATGGGAAATGGATGGATTTTACCGGAGATTTCTATGGGTATCAAATATTATAATGTATTTCAACTCAGAATGGATCCTATGAGAGGAAATTCCCAGGATCGTTCGTTGTGGCAACAAACATTGGCTAAATGGAACCGCGTTCCGACCGTTTTCCCGGATATTGTTCCTCCGGAAAACATTAAAAAGTTTGTTCAGGGAGAAACGGTTCACGACATATGGGTTGAAAGGAAACAAACTTTGGACATGGCTTTTGATCAGCTAAGTCTGTTCTTCAATGATTCATTTACCGCCGCCGAATTGTTCACTAGTATTCAGTCTCTTTTAAGCGTAATGATTTCCCGCTCAACTACCGGCGGTGTCGGTACTGAATACCTTCATTATTTCACGGACCTATTTGAAAAAGAAGATGCTGGCGAGGACATCCGACCTTATTTGAACCAGCTCGCTATTCAAATTGCAGAATACCGGGTACTGAGACAAATCTTTGAGGTACTAAAAGCCGAAAACTATAATGCTCCGACTCTTCCCTCCAACTTGTTGCCTTCCGAGTACGATGACCTCATTAATATAGTTATTCGTATTAATTTGATTACTACCGGGTACTTCGAATTTATTCAGCAAGAATATGCCGAAAATATAGTCTTACAAGGGGAAGATTTCCAAAATTACACTCCGGCGATTATTAATTTCCCGATCAACCTAGTACAAGATACCCAACAATGGCGTTCTCCGAACGCAGATAAAAAGGCTTGGAAGGATACTTTGAATACGCGAATTGAACGTAAAGAAAAAGTGACGGAAGCATGGAATTCTGTGATTGAGGAAACCGAAGATATTACTTTGCCGGTTATGCGTGATGCATTGATCCAGGCGCTTAGAAATAATTGTGAATCATTCGATCAGGCAGCGGAACGGATTGCCAAAACATTGTTCATTGAGACCAAAGATAATTGTTGCGTAAAACATAGCCGTGTGTCACACGCGATTGAAACACTTCAGGGGCTTATTTTTGCTCTGGAAGCCGGGATTTATGATGACTACCTCAACGGATTCTCTTTTTCCGCGCCAAACTTCGATAAAGAATGGCAGTGGCTGGGTTCCTATGCAACCTGGCGATCAGCGGTGTTTACCTACATCTATCCTGAAAACCTGTTGTATCCAACCTTGAAACGCAGACAAAGTCCGGCGTTCATTGAATTGGCAGAAACCATTCAGAATGCAAATCGTTTCACACCGATCGATGCTTGCAAAGCCGCAAAAAAATACCAGGCCTATTTCGAAGACATTCAAAACCTGAAACTGGTCTGCACGGCAAATACGGATGCATACATCTTCCGTAAAGATCCTCTGGACTGTTGTGGTGATATGAATAACAGCATGCGCGAATACATGACTTTCTACTTCAGTCAAAGCACGCTCACTGATAAAGTGTATTATTCATCCAAAGCGTTCTATGCGACCGATCCGAACGAACACGATTTCTGGATAGAAATCCCGATCAGAAAGAAAGCAACAATCCTGGGTTGTCTTCCGATCAGTTCAGAATTTGATGACAACGGAAAGGCAACGAATGCCACTTTGTGGTTGTTCTATACTTTCAAAGAAGACGGAGAGTTCAAGCTGGCTTATCTGAAAAAAGACCTGATGACGGCCGGAAGTGAATGGGCAGAAGAAGAAACACTGGAGCTTCCGGATCTTACAGAAGTAACTTATTCCGATGCCTATCAAGGTATACAGGGTCCGTTCTCGAGTTCTCCTGACACCATAAATTATTCGTTGTTGAATAACCTGGATGTATTGACTCAAATTACTGTTTGTCAGCATTCCATAGAATGGGATTTTGTAAATTTTGTATTGTCCTACAAGCGATGGAATGGGGTAATGAGACACATTGTTATCCGATACATGCCTAAAGATGATTTCTTCGATACCAACATAGGAAATCTGATTTTCCTGGAGAATGATAAACTTCCAATAACTGGTGTTGTTCATAACATTACAACATCTGTTGCAAACCTCAATGCATTAACCGGTATCACTGTTGTTTTCAAAAATGAAATTCGCACCGGGTATTTTGGCAGTTTATCCGGCTTAGTTCCTATAATTCCGGTTAGCCTCTCTTATGCAAATATTATTGGTGTATTTAAGAAAGATCAGTCGCACGATACTTTTGTAGTTGCAAATCGGGATAACTCCGGATTTACAAAGTATACGGAAGTTTATGGAACGTTTACCAACAATCCGCTGGTGCTGAATCTTCACCAGTCAGCTTTGACTGCGGATACATTTAATAAAAATGTGCTATCCATAGCGCCGCGCTTTAACAGTTCTGTTTGGGAATCGGCAAATGCCGTAACCATATACAATGAAAACATCCTTTCGGGTGTAATTTTCCGGATTAATATGACATCACTGGGTGCTGTGCTTGCATTTGCTCTTGCTCCTGAAAAAAGTGTAACCGTGCAAATCGAATCCGGGGATTGTATTGACAACTTTGATCTGCGCACTACCAATATCAAATTGCACATGCGTGCCAATTTAAATGCACCGCAGGGAAATCCGGCAGGATCATTATTCCGGACAAATTCGATCAAAGAAGTGTTGTATGAGGCCTATTATTTTGTCCCGATGCTGATTGCACTGGATCAGCAGCAAAGGGGTGACTATCCGACGGCACTGGATTGGTATCAGTCGGTTTACGATTATACCAATAACCTGGCTAGTAAACGCAAAATCTTCTACGGATTGGTACTCGAAGAATCCATTGTAAACGTGTTCGACCGTCCGTCAGACTGGCTACTCGACCCGCTCAATCCGCATTTAATTGCTCAAACCCGCGTCAATGCATATACGAAGTATACGTTGATGAACATCATCCAATGTATGACCGCTTATGGAGACCGGGAATTCACGATCGATACGATCGAAACGGTTCCGAATGCACGAAAATTGTATACGGAAGTATTGGATCTTTTAAAAGTAAGCGAACTGAATGTGAAGCCGTCGCAATGTTATACGAGTTCACATGCTTGTTTTGAAACTGCTATTGAAGCTCCGGTTGACCTATATTGGTCAAATGCATTTGTGCAGTTGCAATCCGAATTGGAAGGCCTGAATAGTGTAGCATGGATTAACGAAGCTTCCTCTGAATTGGTTACTATTTTCAACGGGGAATCATCCATGCAGGAAAAATTCTCTTCCGGATTCACTTTCCTTTCGGAATTCAAAGATTCGCATCCTGTTGAAGCGGCCGATTCGGTAACGGAGCTCATGGATGGGATTGGTAGTCGCATGGACGATGCATATCGCTACCTGCTCGCGGGTTTGGATACACAATCATTCAACAACGTGGTAGGTGCTCATTTCACGAATACCTTGGCAACACTGGCTTCTTCCACTGCCGACGAGGTTTCATCTCCTTTGAATCAGGGAAAAATCAGCTGGTTAAGAAATCCAATTCCTCCGAATGCCAATGTATTGAATGTTAATTTTACGACCAGTTCGGGAACACAGCTGCTAAAAAATCCGGATCTGGCATACAATCCGTTCCAGCCGGCACCAGCTGCTTTGCAAGCCAACCTGGTATTTGCGAATGCATCCGCTTTGTACCACCCGTTCTTGTATGCTGAAGACTATGTGCCATTTGTGGATTACGCTTTCTGTTTGCCTTCTAATCCGGTGTATGCTGCATTGGAACTGAAAGCCAACCTGGAATTGTTCAAGATTTTCAATTGCCGCAACATCGCCGGTATGGAACGTTCATTGGACATTTTTGCCGCACCAACTGATAGTGTGAGTGGTGTTCCGGTTATCGGTGCCGGAGGCAACCTGGTTCTTCCGGGAGTAGCAAACCTGGCTCCTTCTCAATACCGTTTCCGGGTGTTGATCGAACGCGCCAAACAATTGGTTTCCCAGGCACAGCAATTGGAGAGTCAGTTCTTGTCCACATTGGAAAAAGAAGATGCAGAGAATTACAGCCTGTTGCGTGCGAAACAAGATTTGCAAACAGCTAAAGCTACTGTTAAATTGCAGGATATGCGTGTAAAGCAAGCTTTGAATGAGGAAACAGTGGCTGATTTGCAATTGGACAAGGTCGAGTTTATGCAGAGTACGTATGATAATTGGATTAACGCAGGGCTTAATGCCTATGAATTAATTAGTATAATCCTATTAAATGTTTCTGCTGGATTACAAACAAATGCAGGTGCGGCGGCATTGACCCCAGCTGGGAAGTTTGATTTAGTAGGAAGTTTTAACAGTATTGCAGGTGCAATTTCGACAACTGCATCAGTTATGTCCCAAATGGCCTCTTATCAGCGACGTTCACAAGAATGGCAGTTCCAGAGTGATTTGGCGGGTTATGATATCAGTATTGCTAACCAGCAAATTAAAATTGCTGAACAAAATACTCGAATTGTTTCCCAGGAGCGTGAGATTGCTTCCATGAATATGGACCATGCAACAGATACGCTTGAATTTTTAAAAACTAAGTTTACCAATGCTGAACTGTATCGCTGGATGGGAAATGTATTGGAACGTACGTATAGCTATATGTTGAGTATTGCGACCGCTGTTGCAAGAACAGCTGAACAACAGTATTACTTCGAACAACAGGAGCAGGCAGGACCATTTATTTTAAATGACTATTGGGAAGTTCCTCAAACCGGAGCTTTAACTTTAACCGGTGGTGGTGGTGATCGCAGAGGTTTGACAGGAAGCGCACGTTTGTTACAGGATTTGACACGTTTGGATCAGTATGCTTTTGAAACAACCAAGCGCAAACTGCAAATGACTAAGATGATTTCATTAGGACAACATTTCCCGGATGCTTTCCAAACATTCCGGGAAACAGGCGTATTGAATTTTGATTTGACCAATCGTTTATTTGATTACGATTTCCCGGGGCATTACTTGCGTTTAATTAACGGAGTGAAAGTTTCAGTAATTGGTTTGGTACCGGTCTATGATAATATTAAAGCCACCTTGACAGCAGGAACAACTTCCTATACCGTAATTGAAGCGAACAATACCTTCCAGCGCATTCCAATCAGAAGAATGGAAACAGACCAAGTGGCGTTGACAGGAGCTTCCCGTGCAACGGGCATGTTTGAATTGCAGCCCATGCAAAATGAATTCCTGAATCCATTTGAGGGAATGGGAATCGAATCGCGCTGGGAATTTAAAATGCCGAAGTTCTCTAACAGGATGGATTTTAGTAATATCGCAGATGTGGTCATCGAAGTGGAATACACTGCTTTGGATAGCTTCCAATACCGCTTCCAGGTATTACAGGATATTGATAATACCCTTGGATTCAGCAGAGGATTCTCCTTCAAGAATGATTTTCCGGACCAGTGGTATGAACTAGCACAGGCTCAGGAAGGAAACACCTCTTTCTATGTTGACTTTGAATTGAAGCCAGAAATGTTCCCGGCTGGAGTTGATAATATCCGTTTGGATGGTTCAAATGTATTGTTGCATTTTGCACGGAAAGACGGGTTTACCGATGAAATCTCCATTGCGGACTTCAGTCTGATCACAGCAGGAAATAATGCTCAGCCAATGGACGGAGTGACCGTAAACGGAATATTTAGTGCCAATGCATTATCCAATGTCTTGAATACTCAAAGTCCAGCTACCCCATTTGTGAAATTGCGTCTAGCTTTTGCGAACACCCCAATCAACAGGGAGTTATTTAGCCAGGAACATGTAACGGATATTTTGGTATTGGTAAGTTGCAAAGCTGATCTACCTATATATCCCTTATAATGTTTATTTTAATAACTAATTTCATTAAAAAAATAAAAATCATGAAAAATGCCAAATTAATCTTGCTTATCACAACAATGATGTTGTTGGGAATTTATAACGCTAATGCGCAACAAGAAAATCCTCAAACAGTAATCATTCGAACTATAGAGTCCGCAAAGACAGGCGCAACAAATTCGAGTATGATGATAATTACTCCAAATGGAGACAAAAAAGTTGTTCCATTATCAGGACACAATTTTAGCAACTATTCTGAAAAAACATTAGAGAATAGTGTAATTATACAGCAAGAAATCACAAAATGGCAAAAAGAAGGATTTCGTATAATTAGTTTTTCAACAGATGGGGGAGACATCTATGCACGAGCTTTTATTATCCTAACGAAGGAGTAGTTCAAAAAATACAAGCTTGCAGAAATGAAGTTTAATCAAAATCTAATAACCACCAAACAATCACAACATGTCTAACACCAATGGCACATCTGCAATAATAGCTCCCTCGGGCGGGGGAGCTCAAAGCGGTCTGGGAGAAAAATTCTCTCCGGACTTATTCACAGGAACCGGAAATTTTAGTGTTCCCATAGCTGTTCCTTCAGGCAGGAATGGCATGCAACCTAACTTATCTTTAGGATACAGTACCGGAAACGGGAACGGTGTCTTTGGGCTGGGCTGGGCATTGGGAATTCCCGGAATTACTCGTAAAACTAGCAAGGGAATTCCGGTTTATGATGACCGGAAGGATGTTTTCATTCTGTCAGGAGCAGAGGATCTGGTTCCTGTAAAACATGAAAAAGAAACTGTTGAGGAAGAAGGAACTTCAGTCAATTGGGAGCGCACATACTATCGTCCGCGCACTGAAGGCTTGTTTGCCCGTATTGTTCACCACAAAAAAAGTAGTGGCAAAAATTACTGGGAAGTAAAAAGTAAAGATGGTTTGATCACCTATTACGGTAGTCCGGATCTTCCGTTCAGAGAAGCTTCGTTTGTGATTGCGAACCCAGAAAACCGGAATGCTATTTTTGGATGGACTCTGAGCAAAACGGTCGATCCTTTTGGAAATGAAGTCATTTACGAATATGAGCGAGAATTGCTTCTTTCAGATAGCAAAGCACAACCTCATAGCTCCGACCAGTTATACCTTTCTTCCATCAAATACAATCAGTACTATGAGGAAGATATAAAAAAACACCTGTGTGAAGTGCGTTTTGAATACGAGGAACGCCCGGATGCTTTTTCAATATATCGTCAAGGGTTCGAGACTCGAACTACCAAACGCTGCAAGTCTGTTTCAACATACACACATGCTGACGAAACCCGCAAAGTAAAGACTTACCATTTCAATTACATGGAAGGGCTTCCTTTGAATGGAATTTCTCTATTGAAGAACTTAAGTGTAGAAGGTCACAAAGGAGCAGAAAGTGAATGGATGCCGCCATTGGAATTCGGTTATTCCACTTTCAAGCCTTCCATTCGTGGACTGGATGAAATAAAAGGTCCTATTCCTTCTCTTTCATTGGCACAATCCGGATATGAATTGGTCGATGTGACAGGAAACGGACTTCCGGATTTGCTGCAAATGGATGGAACGGGATCACGTTATTGGCCCAACAAAGGAAAGGGTGTTTTTGCTTCTCCTAAAACAATCCCGGTTTCTCCTTCTATTCAACTGGGGAATGCTGGTGTTCAGCTGATCGATGCGAACGGAGATGGGCGCAGTGATTTATTAGTTGTCAATGATAATCAGGCAGGTTATTTTTCCGGAAGTTTCAATGACGTTTGGGATAAAAAGAATTACCGTTCCTATTCCAAAAAACCTTCATTCAGTTTAACGGATCCGGAAGTGCAACTCATTGATTTGGATGGAGATGGAATTACAGATGTATTGCGTAACGGAGCCAAGTTTGAATGTTTTCTGAATGACCCGGAAAAAGGATTTGACCAATTGCGTCTTGCAGACAAAACCTTTGCGGATTTCAGTTTTGCAGATCCACGCGTTCGTTTCGCAGATATGACTGGGGATGGATTACAAGATATTGTACTCATTTCATCCGGAAGAGTGCAGTATTGGCCGAACCTGGGCTATGGACGTTTCGGTAAAATTGTCAATATGACTAATGCACCACGTTTCCCGGAACAATTCAATCCGAAGCAAATATTATTGGGAGATTTGGATGGTGACGGACAAGCTGACATTGCATTTGTAGAAAATAATCAAGTTACTCTGTATGTAAATCAAAGTGGAAACTCTTTTTCACAAGGAGTGAAAATCATGGGGACTCCGGCTGTACATCAGGCAGAAAGTCTGCGCATTGCAGATATCATGGGAACCGGTCAGGCCGGAATTGTATGGAGTCAGATTGTTACAACCGGAACAAAAGGAAGAATGTTCTTCCTGGATTTCACTGGCGGAAATAAGCCCTACTTGCTGGAAGAAATGAACAACAATATGGGAAGTGTTACGCGTGTTGCATACGGTTCTTCCATCGAACATTTTTTGAGAGACGATCAGGATCCACAAACACGTTGGAAAACACAATTGCCTTTTCCGGTACAGGTAGTGAATCGCACGGAAGTTCATGACCTCCTCTCCGGTGGAAAGCTGGTAACCGAATATTCCTATCACAATGGTTACTGGGATGGAGCAGAACGAGAATTCAGGGGCTTTGCCCAGGTTGATTCACGGGATACGGAATCGTTCGAACGTTTTACTACGGCATCCTCGGATGGGACTGAGAATAACTTAAACAGTCCGGGAAACCTGATTGCAGAATATTACTCTCCACCTGTGGAAACCAAAAGCTGGTTTCATTTGGGGCCTGTAGGCCCGGATTATACCCGCTGGGAAGAACTGGATTTTGCATATCAATATTGGCAAGGAGACAGTAATGTCCTTCAGCGAACGACAGAAACTAAAAACCTATTGAGTTCCTTGCCCAGAAGAGCCAGACGAGATGCTATTCGGACTCTAAGAGGAACTTTGTTGCGATCAGAACTCTATGGTCGTGACGGATCGGTACTAGAGAATATTCCATACACCATTACGGAAAGTTTGATGGGAATTCGAACTGAGTTTGATCCGTTGTATACATCCCAACAGCTAGGAGAACAATATGTATTTTTCTCCTTTAGTTTAGCTGGAAGAACCAGTCAATACGAGCGTGGAAACGATCCAATGCACCAATTTACCTTCACAAAAGATTACGATGCTTATGGAAATCCGGGAGGGCAGTTAAGTGCGGGACTTCCACGTGGGGCAACTCCACTCGGAGGCGGAAACGGAGACTACCTGGGTACTTACGGCATCAGCGAATTCATTTACAAAGACATTCCGAACGGGCAATACATGGCGGACCGGGTAAAAAAATCGACTTCATACGATGCTACTAAATCCGCAACAAACCTGAATATTTTTGGGTACAAAGACCTTGTTTTCAATAGTAACACATTGCCTGTAATAGGCTGTTCCCTGAATTTTTACGATGGGGAAGCTTTTGAAGGCTTACCTTACGGACAAATCGGGAATTATGGTTTATCCGTGAGGAGTGAAACGCTTGTCTTGACAGAGGAAATTATAGAAACTGTATATGGTATAGATACTCCTGAATGTTTTAAAGTTACTCCTGATTGGAGTAGTACAAATGGTTATCCTACTACTTTTGAAGAATTGCTGCAAAATGGAGATCAGCGTTTAGGGTACAAAGACCGCAGAAGTGGTTATCCAAATCATAAGGAGGGATGGTATGCGGAAAATGGACGCATTAAGTATGATTGGCAGGATAGTGAGATAGAATATCCTGTTGGATTGGTTATGGAGAATAAAGATGTATTTGACAATCTTTCCACAATTGAATACGATTCGTATCAATTTCTTCCTGTAAGGGCAAAACAATGGTTCAGTACAACAGGTTATCTAGAAGTAAGATCGGAATATGATTACCGGATTCTTCAAACTAATAAGATAACCGATTTAAATGACAACAGCTCCGTTTTTGATTTTTCACCGCTTGGATTACTATGCGCTACGGCATTAATAGGTAAAGGTACAGAAGGAGATTATAAAAGTAATTCAGGAGATTTTTACGAGCGTTTCTCTCCATCTGTACAGATGGAATATGACTTCTTTGCATTTAAGAACCAAGGAAATCCCATTTGGGTAAAAACCATCTTAAGAGAAGAACATTACCAACAAAATCCTAATAGTTTGACCATTGTTAAGGTGGATTACTCAGATGGCTTTGGAAGGTTGTTGCAGACAAGAACTCAAGCTGAAGATGTGATTTTTGGAAATCAAATCTTTGGATCTTCAGGATTATTAGCGAATCAAAATACTGTGAATGCTCCTGCTATAGGTGTTGAAAGGGGTGAAAACGATCCGCTAAACGTAGTAGTAAGTGGTTGGAGTATTTACAATAATAAGGGGAAAATCGTGGAACAATACGAACCTTTCTTTGATAAAGATTTTGATTATTCATTACCTCAATTAAGTACTACGGGAGGGACAATTATGCCACAAATGGGAGTGAAAATTAAAATGTATTATGATTCATGGGCAAGATTGATCAAAGTAGTAAATCCTGATAATAGCGAACAACGGGTGATTTATGGCGTTCCTAACTCGCTAGATTTCCCTGACAACTTTACACCTACTCCATGGGAAAATTACACATATGATGGAAACGATTTAGCCCCATTGACTAATCCGACAATAAATATCCCTCAAAATAATTGGTTTACCCCGTCTAGTAATTTGGTAGACACATTTGGAAGAACTGTCAAAACCACGGAGCACAAATCGCATTATAATCCAGAGACGGAAATGTATGAAGATGTTTTGATGTACTATCAATATGATATTCGAAGCAATTTACTAGAAGTGCGTGACTCCTATAATAGAAAAGTGTTCGAACATATTTATGATCTGCGACCAGTTAGGAAAGATAGTTTTATTCCACCACTTTGGACAAAACACATTGACAGCGGAAAAAACATCTTAGTTTTTGATACGACAGGAAAAGTCATTGAAGGAAAAGATGCCAAGGGAGCTCGAATACTCTCGGTTTATGATCCTTTATATCGGCCAATTTTTGGTTGGTCAAAAAACAATGGGATAAGTTCTTTTCGTTTAAGTACTCAGATAATTTATGGTGAAGAATCAATTTCACCAAAAACAAATAATCTCCTTGGACAAGTATGGCAACAATATGACGAAAGCGGAAAAATAGAAAATGTAGCATTCGATTTTAAAGGCAACTTACTTTCTAAAAAACAGCAAGTAATTAGTAGTGTTGTATTGAAAACTGCATTGAATAATTATGAAACGTACTTAATCGATTGGACCGGATTGCCAACTATTTTAGATATAAAAATCTTTGAAACGAGTAATACCTTTGATGCATTGAATAGAGTAATAAAAATTTCTTTGCCAGAGAATGTAAATAATGAACGTAAAGAAATAACACCGACATATAACCGTGGAGGAACACTTGCAAAAGTAAGTTACGATGGAATAGAATACGTAGAAAATATTGTCTATAATGCAAAGGGAGAACGATTACTTGTAGCTTTTGGCAATAACGTTATGACAAGATATTCCTATGATTATAACACTTTTCGCTTATTACGTCAACGAAGTGAGAAATATGTTAAATCCCACATTGGAAATCTTATCACTTATGAGCCACAAAGTGGATCGAATAAACAAGATGACGGTTTCAATTTTGATTTGGTTGGAAATATTCTTAAGATACTTCATAGGGTAAACGATTGTGGCATTACAGGAAGTATATTGGGGAGTAATTCTTTAGATAGGAATTTTGAATATGATCCTCTTTATCGAGTTGTTTCTGCTGACGGACGAGAGAGTGATACCCAGCACGAAAATGATTACCTGTACAGTTATGCGCCTACTCCTGGAACTCCTAATGCAAATAACGTTCGTAATTATACTCGAAAATATACTTATGACAAATTAGGAAATATACAACAAGTAAAACAATTGGGAACGAACGGTTTTACTCGAAATTTTACATATAACGAAGGGTATAACTCTTTACAAAAAGTAGAAACTTTAGCTCCTTCATTGATAGAAGACTTCACCTATGATTCCTGTGGGAATCAAATCACTGCAGGAACTACCCGAAATTATATTTGGAATGCAGGAAATCAATTAATAGCATATTACAATCAAGCAGGGAGCTCCGATCCTACGATATTTGTACAATATGATTATTCCGGAATGAACCGAGTGAGTAAGTTAGTTCGTACAGGAACAAGTACTAATCCAATTTACGAGCGTACTATATATATTGATGGTCTTTTTGAGTATTGCATTCTGGAAAACGGGACTGTTTATGAGAAAAATTATGTCCATCTGACGGATGACAATTCGCGTGTTGCGATAATTCGAATAGGAGATTTGTTTCCTGATGATATCTCTGCTGATATTATATATAATCTGGAAGATCAAATTAGGAGTTCTACGGTACGCCTTGATGTTTATGGAACTATCATCGATAAGGAAGAATATTATCCTTTTGGTGATAGTTCTTTAAGAACATTTACTAAAAAACGATACCATTACGTAGGTAGAGAAAAAGATCTCGAAAGTGGGTTGTATTATTACGGGGCGAGGTATTACGCAGCATGGACTTGTAGATTTATCAGTGTGGATCCGTTATCTTCAAAATATGCACACCTTAGCCCCTATAATTATTCTGATAACAACCCAATTAATGACTATGATATTGATGGTATGCAGAATAATAACTCAAAAAATAGCGAACAAGGAAAGAATGGTGGGGAAACTGTCATTCAATCTACTCCTATGGAGGGTCAGAGAAACTTCACTGATAAAAATGCCGACCGGAATGAAATGTTAAAATTGCCAACTGAGGGAATGAAAGAAAATAATATTGTTGAGTTTATTTATACTAATAAAGATAATTCCCAACTGGTATCCAGATATCATTTCAGAAATGGTGATAAATGGGAGAAAGATGTTTCCGGAACCTCAGCTTCAGGACGCTTTGGACACTATTATATGGGTACCTATGTGTATACTTCCGAAGTCTCATCATTAAAGAAGAATGAAGATGCTAATCCTAAAAGTGGAGAGCATTCAACTGGAGATGGTTCATCAGATGTACCGCCGAATGGGCCACCAGATGTACCTGGAAATCCGCCACCAACAGGAGGCGGAATCAAAAGACCTCCTAAACCACCAAAAACTCCTATTTTACCTCCACCTCAACCGTGTTATGAGGATCAAACGAGACCAGTTGATATTAATGCACAGTTTAACGCTGATACATGGACTTTAACTAATAGAAAATCCACATATGGTTGGGCTAAAGGATTAGCAAAAACTATGTTACATAATCCAGGTTCTACATTAGTATTAATTTATAATTTGAATTTCGCTGAAAACGATCCAAAGATTTGGAATATGATTAATCCGGTTTCTAAGGTAAAAAATAGAGAAATGGGGTTGAATCGAGCGCAAGAACTTAAACGAATGTTGATGGGATTAGGAGTTCCATCGTCGAGAATATCGACAATTCGAGGTAGTTTAACTGCTGCTAAAAGTGTTACGGGTGAATTGATTAATAAAGTTAGGATAAAATGTCCATAAAAATGGCATGATTTTATAATAGTAATAATTATGAAAAAGAGGAAACCAAGCTATTTAATGATTTTTATTTTATTTTCGATCTCAAGCATTTCCTTGGTAGATGGTAATCAATTACCTAAAAAACAACTAAGTAAAGGTGCTGATGTGATTTTTTGGGATCCTAAAATAAAATTAACCTGGGATGATTTTCAAGGAAAGCCCGACGAGAAAAGCAAATACAAAGCTTCTACGTACACTATCATAGATAGTAAGGTTAATACTCGTTGTGATAGTATAGTTGATTATGATTTTGTATGTTCTTTTGGAAAAAAAGAATCGTGGAAAAAAATAACGACGACAAATCTTTTAAAACACGAACAATTGCATTTTGATATTGCAGAATTAGCTACTAGAAAATTAAGAAAGGAATTTTTAGATTACAAGTTCACTTCTTTAGACAGCATTAATCCAATGATAAATAGAATATTTGAAAAAGCCGTGTTAACAAGAAGAACTCTTAATAATCAGTATGATAAAGAAACAAATCATGGACTTGTTTCTGAAAAACAAAAACTTTGGGAAATAAAAATTGCTAAGGAATTAACAGAATTAGAACGATATTCGAAGACCAGGGTGGTTATTAAGCGGGTTAGATCTAAAAAATAGGATTTCAGAGTCTATCAGTTGATTGCTACATAAATTTTAGTGATCAAGAAATATTCAGATTAAATGAAAAATCAGATCCATTTGGATCTGATTTTTCATTTTTGTCTACACTTTTCCAAATAATCATAAATCTTAGAAGCCAGCAAATCAATTTTCCGGTTTGACAGGCTTGAGTATAGCTTTAGCACCGGCTTTGATAGTTCCATGTATTTCTCAAAGATTTCATCTACATCTTTCCGATTCTCCAGGTCCATGATTTCGAAAATGATAGAACTAATATCCAATTGGTAATCGTCTGCGCGAACCTGCACTTTTTGAAGTGAATGAATCATTTTCCAGTTAATCAAATCCTGCTTGATCAGATTAATGATAATGGTTTCATTACAAATGAATGTCTTTCGGGTTTCTATTGGTGCGTGTGGTAGTGTTTCCATTTGGAGAAGGTTTAATTTCCCGCTCAGCACCAAAACGGGGGTTGATAAAACAAGCAGGCGTGGTGCTCAGCTTACTGTCCTCAAGGTATCGCCAAACACCCGACACACAATAAACCAAAGACAACCACGCCCGTTTCCAGGAGTGGTTAGTCTATCAGTTCTTGCGTGTCTTAATTTTGGCGATTTTGAGGGCAAGACCTAATAGCTAACGCTACTCTTAATATTTTAGAAGTACCTTCTTTGAATTCTATCTCTCCAAAGGTACTATTATTTCATAGTACTAATTCATATCGAAATATAGAACAAGTTATATCCAATAGGATATTAGTTAACTTTTAATTAGTGTAAAAATACATTAACATTTCATTTTACACAAATATATTTTTGTTATACGATTTTTTATAGGCGAATTACATAATCAAATCAATTGATTTGGAAGCTATATTTTTGATGTAAAAGGATATTTTCTTTACGTATTCAAAAATTAAAATGGCCAAAAAAGCAATTAATAGGATAAAAGTAGTTCTGGTGGAACAAGGAAGAACTAATAAATGGTTGGCAGATAAGATCGGAAAGAACACTACAACTGTTTCCCGGTGGTGTACGAACGATATGCAGCCTTCTTTGGAAACTTTGTTATTGATTGCAGATACTTTGAAGGTAGATGTTAGAGAACTGCTTCACTCCACAAAGTAATAATCTTAAATAGATTGATTCAAACCTACATATGAAAAGCGAATCGTCCATAATTTTTTAACATCAGCGCAATCGAACTCTTGTTAGTCATAAAATACTCTTCCAGTGAATAGTATTTGCTAGTATCAGGAACTACCGCATTTTCATCGATCTCAACAAATAGCTCAGGTAATTCTTTATCATCAACGATTTCAGTCTTTGATATCACATAACGAAGTCCCATTCTAAAAGCATCAATTTCACAATCAGGAATTAGCATCGAATTGATTATTTCATTATACACACCACTACCGTCAGGTGAAGTAAATAGCTTTAAACGAGGCGTAATTCCGATGGATTTAATTTCACCTCTATAGATTTCAACTTTATTCTCATCTATGTAATCTACAATGAGGTGAAACAATGGAAGGTAATTGGAATCTCCTTTTATTAATGTAAAATAGAATGCTTTAATAATGGAGTCAGGATTATAGACATCAACAATTACTCTGTATTTATCCTTTTTGCTTTCCAAATCACTAAATATACGGTCGATAAACTCAGCCCAATGGGGAGTGTGAACTAAGCAATGTTGACATTCTAATCGAATTTCCTTTAACCTTTCTTTTTGAGTTGATTCTGAAAAACCAACAAATTTATTTGGATTGTTGCCATCATGCCCCTTTAACTCTTTAATGAGCAATTCGTCAGTGTATCTTGGGTCCGTTTTAAAAATACCATAACGATTGATTGATGAAATTTTCCAGCCTTGAGTACTTATGACACTTTCAAACTTTTCAGCATATCCTGCTTCGATGTCATCTACATAGTGTGTCATTTCAAGAGACATTATCAACACTTCTTCCAGATAGTTTAGGTATTCAAACTCATTTTCGAACTCTTCTTCTTCCATATCTAAATGACTCTCTCCGTCTAAGAGAGCAATCGACTGTAATAACTCTTTCTTGGTTACCCTTTGGAGGGCAGCATTTATAGCATAAGGAAAAATTATTTCTTTTCTGTCAGGTGCATCCAGATTCACCAATACGTAATCTGAAGTATTAGCAAGTTGCAGTTTTTGGTCCAAAATTTTATGAGCTTCCTGGCGTTTGTCTTCTGAACGAAACAGATACATTATTTGTGATGGCATGAACTTCCTAGCAAAGAACTTGGAGGAGATTGGTGCTATTTCCTCTTTGTGTTCGGGTATTTTTGTTTGTTCATTAATATTAATCTGAAAACCTTTGATAGAAAAAGGAGAATCAACACATAAACTGGAAAATGCTTGAATGATTTCATCCCAATGGGTAGAAACAATGATAATCCGGATTTCACTATTGCGGGCATTGTACCTGTTCTTGATGAGTTGAGCGTATTTAAGGACTTCTGTAAAAGTCTGCCTGGCCGCAGAGTCGGACCAATTTCAACTATGACGAAGTTATTGTAGATGTCACTACACAATATATCTATAAAACCACTTGTCCCTATTTCATCCGGGAGGTAATGTTCTTTCTCTACCACCTTTAATCCCTCTTCAATGAAATCAGGATTCTCGACCATGTAATCTCGTATGATGTGCTCGATTTTCATGAGTACTTTTTTTCAGTGAGTATTTATAAGTGGATATTTTGGCTGATAACAAATTACGATTTTATATATAAGTTGCCAACCACTCGGGCTTGTTCAACATTTCTCTTAGAAATGGTGCTTTTAAAAATTTTCGGTCATCATACTTATCAAAGGTATAATCTTCAATTGCATCGTTTAATATTTCTTGATAAGACATACTTTGCTTCCGTTCTTCATTTCTTCTAAATCGATTGGCCAAAATTCTCAACTCAGTTTTACTAAATTGTCGAACTTCTTCGTTATATCTTGTATTAATTTCAAATAACCAGTTCCACGTATCAACTTTATCAACATCATTATTAAAGCCTATTGCAACTTCTGGTTCTTTTAATTCTAAATAGTTTGTAGAACCCAAATCATTTATCTCAATGCTAATTTCAAACTCATTTTCTAAAGGCACGAAAGGATAAAATGATATTCTTCTATTTTCAAATGGGTTCTTAGTCGATTTACACTTCTTATTACATTTACTGCACAAAGGAGGTAAATTTTTGAAGTTCACTGATGCGAAGGGATAGTCGGCTTTGGGTAAATAATGATCATTATCTTCCCGATAATGAGATTCAGCACTTTCAATGGGTGTCAAACCACAACAAGGACAGAACTTGTAGTGACCGCTATTTTCAATTAGCTTGTTGTAATAATCTAATTTTTCTTTGGTATTGATCAATTCATTATAAAAACGAACCAATAATGGCTTCATTTTTTGTTCAACGATAGAATTTAATGTATTCAGCTCAATGGGTCTTGATAAACCTTCACACAATGATTCAATATCATTATTAATAAAAAAAGCTTTGCGAATTGCGGCTCTTTCATCTTCAGATAATCCCTTACAGATTTCGTAAATTTCGTCTACTGCCGTCTTTACCCAATCTCTTGCTAAATAGATAACCTCGAAATCTTCTGATAGTAAATCTTGACAATTTTTTTCATTTACCGCATTACACCAAACATTACAAATCAAATGTTGGACATGAGTTTGGTAAAGGAAAACGTTATGATTGTCCAATGGTTTATAAGTTCTTAGCATCCGGATTATCTTTAAGTTTCTTATTAAGCTGAGATAATACCATATCTTTTTCTATGGATTCTCCAAATTTTCTCAATTTGGTCTTCGCATTTGCAATTTCTTCAGAGGTAGTTATTTCGTCAATGTTTATTTTTTCAATTTCTGAATAAGATAAATCTCCAATTGATTGAGTGTAATTAAAAAGCTTGTCTAGTACTAATTCAACAGATGTTCCGTATGTATTAAAGGCATTATCAAGTTCCGAAACTTTTTTAGCTGTAGTTTTACCCTCCTCATCTTTCTCAAATAAAATTACATTGTCTGGCAAACAATCAGATATGATGAAAGGAGAATGAGAAGTTAATAACACATCTTTTAATAAATGTACATTGAAATCATTCCCTTTGTTTCCAGCCTCAATGCTATCATTTAATACTTTTACAAATTTAGCCCTCCAGCTCGGATTGAAATGGGTTTCTGGTTCATCTAACAACAATAAAGTCCGTCTATCTTTAAGAAGTAAACAGATTCCAATCGTGTGTATGAATTGATGTTCTCCATCAGAAAAACTTCTCAGTAACAAATCTTTTTGCTCCCCAGTTTTCTTTAATTCTTTAGTGATGTAAAAATCTAAAAAATGAAATATATCCTGAGATGGACTCGGAACCGGTAATTTACCATCCGTGTAAATACCTTTAGATTGGTAAACATCTGCTTTGGTTTTTTCGTCGATGATATAATTATTTAACTCATAAAGTAGACGAAATAAGTGAAAGCATTTTAATGCATTGTTATTAAAATGATTTCTAAAAGCTGCTTTTGTTGCATCGTTTACGTAGAAATCTAAGTATAATGTATCGGTTTTATAATCCAAAAACCAAGAAGTAGCACATTCTTTTAAATCTTTTAATTCTCTATATTCAAGGAAATCTATTATTGGTTGTTTTTTTGTATTACCTCTAGAGTCTTCAAACTCAAATTCGTGCAGGTGAATGCTCATCCTAAAGCTCCTTAAACCCAAAATACCTGTATTATCTACAGATCTAAGAGGTGCCAAAGTTTCATCATCTTCAAACAGCAAGCAAGTTAATAGTACAGCTTGACTCATATTATTGTCAATATAAATCAAACTATTCTCTGCTTCCTGGTATTCACTATAATTATCTCTAACCGCTTGCAAATACTCGTCTAAATGAATTAGACGGCTTTTTATAAATGGTAAACTTAAAATTTCATTTTCTCCTGACGAATATCCAATGATATGAGCAGGTAAATATGTTTTTCCTTCCGCAGCGGATTCTTTACCTTTTGAAGGTACTAGTGAAACCTCTCTTCTTTCAGCTGATTCATCGAAAGGAAATGATTGGATGAACATTTGTGGTTCTTTACCCTCTTCTTTAATAATCGTCACTTTATCAAAGTAATAAAGGGCATAATATTTTCTATTATGTTGACCGATTAAATATTCTAAAGTAAAAGCATCCGGTGTGCAATCTGTTCTTCTAAAGTTCTCAGGATTTTTAATACTCTGAGGTAAATATCGTGCCACACAAACCTCTAAATGATAAAAGATATTGGCCAAAGCCTCTAATACATTAGATTTACCGCTTCCGTTTAAACCTGCAAAACAAAATGGGCGAAAGTATTCCATCGCTTCAGTATTAGCCAAAGAATGAAAGTTTATTTCAAAGCCTTGTTGGAGACTTCGAAATCCATCTTTGTTTTCTATTTTTAATCGGAGTAATTTCATTAAATAGTCAGTTTTACACGTTTCGAATTATCATCAAATACTTGTTTAATTCTATTCTCTTTTAGAAGCTCAAATACGAATTCTTTTGCTTTATCATAAAGTCTTTGATCGTAAAACCGGTTGTTGTTTAGCTCATCTTTATCCAATCTTTCCAATAATAAATTTATAGTCTCTTGATTACTATTTTGTTTAAAGAATGAATAATCATTTTCTAACAACATTTCCAAATCTACAGCTGTATTAAAATCTAATTCACCTTTGAAAAGTAAATATGATAACACGTCAAATAATTTCTGAAGTTCGTGTTTAGAATTAATGATGTTATTGATTGCCTTAATACTTTGTTTATAGATTAGCTCAAATCTATTTTGAAGTTCAATTGGTGCCTCTTTTATTTTTAATTCTTTTATTAGAGTTAAGTTAAGACCATTCATTACAGCCCCTCTTTCTCTAATTCTTAATTGTCCTGTAATGTAAGGATTAGAATGAATTGAAAATGCTAAATAGTATGGATTACATCTATTTTCATTTAATGTAATGGCAGCCAAATGTTTAGTATTTATAGTAGTCCCTATATTTTCAGGAATAACTGCTGATTTACCAACTGTTCCCATAATCGTAATTATAACATCCCTCGGGAAAACTTGGAAATTCTTGAATTCATTAAAATCCTCTATTGAAATAAATCTTTTTTTCTTCCACTTAAAAGTATTTTCAACAGCATTATCAATTCCCAAAACAGCTATTTCTCCTTCTTCTTTAAATCTTTCATGCTTTAATCTACTTCCAAAAGGTCCAGTTCTAAAACTCTTTTTATTCTTTCCTAATTCCACTATTGACACCTCTTGCCAGTAATTGAAATTTGGGTTTTTTTCGCCAAACATTTCAAGAAATATAGATTTGAGAAACTCATTATACAACATTAGTATTTTATCTCTCTTTTCTAACAAACTTTTTGCTTTATCCAATAACGCAACTATCCTATTCTGTGTCTCAATTTCTGGCAGATCAATTTTCATTTTTTCTACTATGGAAAGTGAGATATTTTTTAGTGTTGCTCCTTTACTTTGAAAAGAAAGGTATTCTTGATTATGATCTAGCCAAAATTTCAAATAGTTAATATTTAATACTTCATAATTTTTGGGTTGGATACCTAATATTGCTTGATTTGTAGATGCATCTACTCCGAGGATGGCTGTTTTCCCAACAGATCCATACATCGCCAATAACAAAGTTCCTTTAGGAAAAATTCTGTTATTGATTTCCTTTAATCCTTCTTCTGTTAAATTTTGGTCTGTTTCATAAATAACGTCATTAACAGAATTTTTAAAATCAGAAATAGTCACCCATGGTATATTTCCTCCATAAAAAATAGGGCTACTCTTTTTTGGAGTGCCACCACTTTTCATTTCGCAGATATCTTTAAGTAGAACTTCCATTATCTAATCATGTTTTGTAGTTCTTCCATTTCCTTTCGAATAATATCCTCTAATTGAAGAATAGCTTCCAATATTTCCTTTGGTGGATCATAATTCTGTTCTTTGTATTCAAATTGTTTATAACGATTATAGCTTAAGTCAAATTCATTAGCTTCAATCTCATCAATAGGGACATAAAAATGAGTAAGCCTTTCAATTGGAGTGTTTATTTGTTTTTGATTAAATGCGTCTCTGGCAATTGGAAGGGGGTTGTCAGATAACTTTCTTCTATTGTCATCTAAGCTGTAGCCGTCATTTTTCAACTCATAGAACCAGACTCTTTTAGTATTAAAGACATTGCTGTTTTCTTTCATTTTAGAGAAGACCAAAATAGAAGTTTTAACGCCTGCATAAGGTTTGAATACTCCACTTGGTAAAGAAATTACTGCTTCTATAGCATTATCCTTTAGCAAGACTTCTCTTGTGGCTTTTTGATTTTTGTTCGCACTAAATAAAACTCCTTCAGGAATAATTACTGCAGCTTTGCCTCCTTTCCGAAGCATTTTGGAAATACGAATTAAGAATAGTAATTCACTTTGAGTTCCATAATTTTTGAGTTTATCACTGACGCCTTCTTTGTTAATTCTTCCCGTAAATGGTGGATTGGCAAGAATGATTGAATATTCCCCATCCTTATGTTGTGCATCATATAGCTTAGATAAAGAATCCAGATTTTCAATTTGCGGAATTTTTATTCCGTGAAGCATCAAATTCATTAAGCCAATACGTACCATGTTTTGGTCGATGTCGAAACCAAAAAAGGTATTACTATCCAACTTATTCCAGATTTTTTGATCAGTTATTTCCTCTCCACCATTTCTTTTAAAACGATTTAATCCGTTTTCGTCCTCTACAATATTTGATGCTTTTGTATTTTTCGTAAGTATGTGTTGATAGGCTCCTAGTAAAAATCCACCTGTACCACAAGCAGGATCACAAATCTTATCATTCAAACCTGGATCTATCAGTTCACACATGAATTGAATGATATGTCTTGGAGTTCTAAACTGACCATTTTTACCTGAAGTACCAATCTCATTAATTAGATATTCATAAACATCTCCCTGAGTATCTTGAAATTGTTGTCCTTCCCCTTGTTGCTTTTTAATATCTTCAAAAATGCTATTTATATCATCGATAGCCTCCTTCAGCAATGTTGCACTGTTGATTCCGAAAACAGCATTTTGCATATGTCTAGAGTAAGGCTGACTGGGATCATTTAAACCTTTTATAAAAGGAAATGCTTTTTTACTTACTACCTCTAATATTTCATCCGCATTTTCTAAAACAGAAAAACTTGACCAACGACATTCGTTTGCACTTTCTGTAAGAATTTTACCATTCTTACCATTCAAAGGTTTACCATTAATATCAATCTTTTCTCTGATAAAAATGGTCTTATATCCCTTGTTTCCTTTTTGGGCTTCTTTATCCGCATCATCTATTCGACGCAAAAAGAGTAAATATGAAATCTGTTCAATTGCCGTAATTGGATTGGTAATTCCTCTACTCCAAAATTTATCCCAAAGCTTATTTATTTTTGACTTTAAATCGTTTGATAACATATTTCTATATCCTTTCTAAAATTATTTTTTATCGCACTAAATCGAAACAAAATTTATTCTGAATATCTTGCTGTCAAGCTAAGCATTTTTTAAATGCTGTTCATCCACAAAAACCGACCAATCTATAAGTTACCTATTCAAACAAGATAATCAAAGACCGTTATTTTTCAGTAAATAGTTACTAGAATTAAATTTTAACCCTTATTGCAAAAATAAACTTATATCCGGGATGCGATTCTAAATCTTAAACACATTATTGAATGGCAATTTTTGTGATATTGCTTTGAGCAATAAAAACAAATAAATACAGATAATTACGCAACCATTCAATGGTGTTTTTAGAAAATAAAGGAAAATCCCCGCAAATGGATTTTCAAGTAGTTTTTAATCGTAACCCCTGTAATTTATAAGCGATTATTTCGTTACTTGAAGTATAATCAAACTTCCATGGAAAATCATCCTCCTTCCGACCAAATTGAGCAAAGAACGTCCCATTATCTGCAACAATTCCAGTCCACCTATTCGGAACTACAGAATGGGATCAAGAGAGTTGAAAATCCACTCCAATTTACGCGTGATTCTATTGAACGTCAAATGGCGCAAATCCCGGGTTTGTCTCACTTATTTCAATCCTTAAAGAGATTACACGATTATCATTTGCAATTATTCGGCACCTGGACATTTGAGCAGTTTAACGAGCAATTCGAAGCGCTTAAGGAACAAAGCAATCAGGATCTTGAAGCAGCGTTACTGGCATTGACATCGGGAAGTCCTCGCGTTTACGATGCACTTCCGGCATATTACAGGGATTTACTGAGTTCCAATCATACCCTTACTGAAATTGTTTCGGATGAACAAAAGGTGTTGAATATGTCAGCTGAGGATCTGTTCGAACTATTGGCCTATCACCAGGCGTTGGTACTATTCAAAGCAGAACTGGATGAAAAGGAACAAACCATCCGTTTAAAATCTTCCGTGCCTAAGCCAAAATTTGGATTTACCCGTTCACAACAGACACTCGTATTTCATTACTTGCTTACTGCTTCCGGGGTTCGCCCACGGGCAGGAGCGAATATATCGGATTGTGCCATGCTTTTACATCAATTGTTAGGGCTTCCGGTAAATGATATCGCCAATTCCGATATTTACAAAAAGCTAAAACGACCCATTGATCATTCCAGTCCTTCAAAAATGATTCAAAACCTGCTTTTGATTCGTCCTTTTTTTGATGCTTTGCCCCATAAACCCATCGTCGATTTGATTGATAAGGATTTAAACCTGCTGCTCAACAGCCAGCAAAAAGGCTGAAATTCATTTTATTCTTCAATCTGGGTACACCCGGATCTGCCCCCACCGCTTGTAGGCATCGTAACTTTGTGCATGAAAGCAGGGATGAATCCCGATTAATAACACAAAAAGAAAAACGATGAAAACAAGTGGAAGAATAGAACGGATGGAGTTGTTGGATGACGATGAGTTCTCCCTGGATGAGATTCCGAAAAAAGACAAGAAGAAAAAAAAGAAAAAAGCAGAGAAGCGGAAAGAACCTGGTTCTTCATCCATCAAACAATTGCTTGCCGGATTCAATGAACGACCAACCAAAAACAATGTCCAAAATACCTTGTTGAAGCTGGTTGCCGATATTGCCGGTGTTGGTTTGGGAACTGCATTAAGCGCTTCATTGGGGAAAATTGCTCCGGCTGCTGCTATTGCATTGATGGGAGCAGGACATTACATCGGCGACGAATCCGGACTTTTGCGTGTAGTTGGGGCAAGTACACTTGCACATAGCGTAGCTAAATCCAAAGAGTACCGCAAGAACCCTGAAATGACTATTGCGGACAGATTGAAAGACGTGAAGGACGGTTGGTTGTATGCCACATTGCTAAAGCATTACCAGGAAGAAGAGCAATCTACTAGCAACAAGATTGCTGAAGTGAATCCGGAACAGATGACAACAAATGAAAGCGTTGAGGGGATGGATTGGGGTGAAGATGAATCGGACTCAGATCAGGAAGCTTCGGAATTCGATTCTACTCCATTGAATAATGCAAGGAAAAACAAATCGTCTTACTCCGAAGCCTGGAACGAACCGATTCAGGATAACTTGGAATCAATACCTAAAGAACGGGCGTTTTTCTCCGATCAACCGGACCGGAATCCGTGGGAGGATGAACTGCCTGACACGTCTCTTTTATAATCGTTTGAATCATGGAAAGCAGACAGCCTTACAACACCGAAATCATTCAACGCCTTTACGAGCAGTTGTGCTTTTTACAGAAACAAGGAAACAGCAGAGATTACGAAATTCGCCTGGATCGCCTGACCGTAATACCCCGAACCAATAATACGGATGTGTTTTACAGCTATGAAGCGTGTTTGGGAGAATGGACACAAGAATTGAGTATTTGGATCTACAAAGGTTCGTCCCGTGTGGCAGATAAGTATGCCTTTGTTTTAAGAGAACCGGAAACCGAAAAAGGAGGCTACACCCAAATACAAGTAGATGCATTAATCGCACGAACCAAACGGGATTATGCCCAGGGAATGGAAATGTCCGAACTGAGAAGTAAAATAAAAAGACAGAAAAGAACCATCAAGCAATTGCGGAATGCTCTTGAAGCGAAAGAAAAGGATACTTCCGGACAAGTTGCAGGTTTGATCAGCAGTTTGAGCAAAACCTCGCTTTTGGACGGCGTTTTAAACACAAAGGATCACCAGGAACAAACCGAGAAACCAGTTCCAGATTCGGAATCCATCAACGGATTGGACACATCGCAACTGATCGCTGTATTTGCACAGTACCAAAAGAAACTTGGTAACGCAGATTTCCAGGCTGTTTTGGGAACTGCCATGACACTTGCGCAAAATCCAAAGTTGATTGCACCGGTTCGTGAATTCATTCAACAACAAACAGACAATGAAAGCAAAGAAATCTAAAACAGTCGTATTGCTTACCTGTAAACAAGCGGTAGACTTTTTACAGATCACATCCCCCACGCTTCGCAAATGGACCAAAGAGGGATTACTAAAAGCGTACAGCTTGGGAGGACGGATTTATTACAAACAGCACGAGATAATAGACGCCCTCCAGGCAATTGATTAACAAGCGATCAGCCGTTTAAAAGAACCTTCGACCTGTATAAAACAGGTTTATTCGGAGGTTTTAACAAAAATTAGCATTAATTGGCCCCTAAAGGGTTCACCACCACCAAAATATCTCGTAATATGGTCACGGATTTAATAGCGAACATCCGCAAAGAACTCACCAAAATCAAGAGTTTCACAAAAAATCGTGTTGGAAAAATGAATGCCGAAAGCCTCAAATCGTATCCGGGATTTGAGAACATGAGTATCGAATTAAGACAACAATTTTTAGAAACCATGCGGGAGTTATGTAGAATAGCTCTTATGCACCTTAGTAATGGAAAGAAAAATGAACAAGTCACTAGAATCGTTTGCAGCGTTAACCGCAAAAGCGCTGCCAGCTCAAAGAAGAAGTAACGGAGCAGTCATATACACCCGTGTTTCCACGAAAGAACAGGCCGAGAACAACGGTAGTTTGGAGACACAAAAGAAGTATTGCGATATGTATGCAGACCGCCGAGGTATTCAAGTCATCGAATACTTCGGAGGAACTCACGAATCTGCACGAACCGACGAACGAAAAGAGTTTCAGCGGATGCTTGAATTCGTCAAGCGTCGAAAAGATGTCAGCTTTATCATCGTGTATTCTTATGATCGCTTGTCTCGCTCAGGGATGAGTGCGTCTGTAGTGCTTGAAAAACTTAAAAAGGAAGGTGTGTATGCGCTTTCTGCAACTCAAGAAGTAGATGCTTCTACTTCTTCCGGTACATTTCAGCAAGATCTGTTTCTGCTTTTCTCGAAGTTCGACAACGACCTGCGTCGGGATAAAACAGTTGGAGGAATGCAGGACAAGTTGAGAAACGGGTTCATTGTAGGAGCCGTTCCATTTGGTTACACCAACACAAATCCCGGGCGAGGAAAAGACCCGGTATTGGTTATCAACGAAGATGGTAAATTGCTCCGCAAAGCCTTTATGCTGAAATATAAGTATGATTGGGATAACGTAAGGATTTGTAACGAGCTTCGTAAGGAAGGATTTCGGAAAGATCGAAAGAGCCTTCATGACTACTTACGGAATCCGGTTTACTGCGGGGTAATTGTTTCATCGTTAATTCCGGGCGAAGCTATCGAAGCCAAACATCCACCGATTATTTCCAAAGAGATTTTCAAGCATATCAATCAAATCCTGGATGAACGTCGTAAGAAAGGATTACATTATGATTCTTATAAGGAAGAATTGCCCTTAAAAGGTTTTGTGAAGTCTGCAACGAATGAAACGAACCTTACGGGATACCTCGTCAAATCAAGAAATAACCGGCCTTACTATAAAAACAATGTCAACGGGACAAAAGAGAATGTCAGCGGAGAGAAACTGCACAACCTATTCATAGATTTATTAGGAGCGTATACACTTGCTGATCCTAAATTCATTGAACCGATGAATGCAATACTTTTGGAATCATTCGACGAATTGACCGAAGAAAGTAAATCCGCTACCGCCAATCTGGAAAACCAATTGATCAAGCTCGAAGCCGATCTGAAAAAAGTGAAACGACGACATGCACTTGGCGAAATTGACAAAGAAGTTTACGAGGAATTTAAAGCCGAGGTTGAGGAAGAAATCAACCAAATCGGTGAGTCTCTTTCCAAAAGCACTTTTAAATTATCGAACATTGAAAAAACGATCAGAAAAGCAATCGAGATCGCTCTGGATCTCCCTAAAATGTGGACTTCCGGAGATATTGATACTAAGAAGCGTATTCAAAAAATGTTGTTTCCAAGCGGTTTGGTGTATGACTTCAAAAAAGGCGAGTATCGAACATCGAGAGTAAATGTCTTCTTTCAGAAAATCTCAGCAATGGCGGGGGTTTCGGAAGGTGCAAAAATAACGAAGGGCATCAGAAATGATGCCCTGTCGTTCGGTGTAGCGGGGACACGACTCGAACGTGCGACCTTCGGGTTATGAGCCCGACGAGCTACCAACTGCTCCACCCCGCAATATATCTTTAAAATGATTTTTTGCTATTTCAATTGCTAACAGTCGTTTCCGTTAGTGGACTGCAAAGATACGCACTTTTTATCGTTATGCAAGCTTTTTAGGGAAAACTTTTCTTTTTTTCTTAGTAGAAGACGCTTTTCCTTCAGAACGAGGAAAAACGAATATCAATTTTTTGATGGTACAGGAATCGCTATTCTATTGGGTTTTAAACAGATCCGTTTCTTGACTAAAACAGATATTAGAATAAGTCGAAAACCGCCATTCTGCTTAACATTTGATTCATTTCCGGGCCGTATCTTTGCTCAAAATTCAAAATCATGAACAAAGCCATTGTATTAGCAATCGTTGCAACTTTGGGTTGCACCACCTTCGTTTCGGCACAAAGCGGAACAACAACTTCAAAAACTGCGGTTCCTGCAGGGAAGGAGCGCATTAGCCTTGCTGCTATTGAGATCAACGCTACGATGGTCGTTCCGTCGGGAGTGAAAGCCCTGGAAGAGACTTATAGTTACTACATTTCCAACGGGAGCAATTTCGTGATTTCCGTGGAATCGGCCTACGACATGACCCTGGACAAATTGAAAGCGGAGATTGCTTCCAACCCGGATAAAAAGTTGATTTCGACAAAAGCACATTCTGTCATCTTCCAGGAAAAGATGATGGGTCGCGAGATGGTGCATTTCGAATCGTATGTGGAGATCGGCGGACAGCTTTACCGCTTCTACGACAAGCGTGTTGCGCCGTTGACACTTGAGCAGGTAACTCCGATGTGTGAAGCGGTGGAAACAATTCAGCCTTTGTAAGCAATAGAAATTTCAGATAGATAGAAAGGGTTATTCACTTGGTGAATAGCCTTTTTTTATAACCGGGTTTTGAAGATCAACCGGAAATTGCATAAACCTTTTAGCTTTGTACCGTACAACAAATTGATCGTATGGACAAACAACAGTATTTTTTGAAACTCAACCCGCCTCGTCCGAGCTTTATTATGGATATGACGGAAGCGGAAAAGGATATTATGCAAAAGCACGTGGCTTATTGGATGGAATTATTGGAAAAAGGCATCGCAATCGTTTTCGGACCGGTGATGGACCCGGCTGGTGGTTATGGAGCAGGAGTTGTTTCGGTTGATGACGAGGCACAACTGAAACAATTGATTGCTGATGACCCGGCAAATGGCTTGAATCAGTATGAATATCATCCTATGAGAGCTGTTTTTAAACAATAGGAATTCACAGACTTGAAACAGAAAAGGTTGTACACGATGGTACAACCTTTTTCATTCAAATCGGGCATTATCTGGTTGCTACTCCTAATAGAGATAAAATGAGTGCAAGTGCCCGCCGCTTAATAACGCGTTTCATCTTTTTCCGAAATTCAGGATTAAAAATATATTTCAATAGATATTCCATACTAAGAAGTTACGAAACTTGATTGAACTATACAAATTTTCAGTGCTTCACATAAATAGATTACGACCTCCAACGTTACTTTTGTATTGTCAAAATCAAAAAAACTGCTAATTTTCAATCCACATCTTAAGCTATTCACAATGAAAAAATTAACCCTTGCCTTCGTTCACGGATACAGTGTCACAAACATCGATACTTACGGAGAAATGCCCCTGCGATTGGCGCAGGAAGCCGGCACTTACGGCTATGAACTCAAAATCGAACACATTTTCCTGGGACGTTACATCAGCTTCAATGACGAAGTGCGTTTGGAAGACATTTCCCGCGCCATGGAACAAGCCGTGCAGGAACAATTAATGCCGACCCTGGCGAAAGGGGAACGTTTTGCGTGCATTACGCATTCTACCGGCGGACCTGTTGTGCGCACCTGGTGGAGCAATTACTATAAAGATCAGAATAAGATTTGTCCGATGAGCCATTTGGTAATGCTTGCCCCGGCAAATTTCGGTTCTGCGTTGGCCCAATTGGGTAAAAGCCGCCTGAGCCGCATCAAATCGTGGTTTGACGGTGTAGAACCCGGACAACGCGTGTTGAATTGGCTGGAATTGGGAAGTACTGATGCCTGGAAACTGAATAAGGAGTGGACACAGAACGGACAGAAATACATCGGGCCGAACGGAATTTTTCCTTTCTCTTTAATCGGGCAGGACATCGACCGCAAGTTGTATGACCATTTGAATTCGTATACGGGAGAACTTGGAAGTGACGGGGTAGTGCGTGTTGCAGCGGCGAACCAAAACAGCCGTTACGTTAAATTGACGCAGCAAACTCCTGAATTGGCAGGAGGAAAATGGCAGGCAAACCAGCTTCAGATTTCCGAATTTGCAGAAGCTCCGTCAACTCCTTTCCGGGTGATGACCTACAAATCCCACTCGGGAGCAGAAATGGGAATTATGCGCAGTCCGCTGAAAGATCCGAAGGATGCTAAAGGAACGGAAGTCGTGAATGCGATTTTCCGTTGTATCGGGGTGACAAACGAGGCGGATTACCAAAAAGTAACAGCCGATTTTGCCAAAGAAACGGTAGCTGTGCAGGAAAAAGGATTGGTTGAGCAGGATAAAGGGCTTTTCGGGAAGAAATACTACATCCATGACCGTTATTCCATGATCTTATTCCGGTTGACGGATTCTGAGGGATACCCGGTGACTGATTTTGACCTGATCCTTACGGGTGCCAACCACGATCCGAATGGCTTGCCAACGGGTTTCTTCGCCGACAGGCAATGCAACCAGGTGAATAAATCGACGGTTACTTATTTCTTCAATTATGATGTGCTTAACGGGAGAAAAGCGATGACTGTGAACGGTTGTAAGCTGGATGAACTGAAGGGAATCAATGAACTGGGATTGATTATTCGTCCACGACCGGATGACGGATTTATCCGCTACCTGCCTTGTGAGATCCATGCTTCGAAGGAGTTGTTCGACAAAGCATTGCAGCCTAATTCCACTACGATGATCGATATCTGTATTCAGCGTGTGGTGAGTAATGAGGTTTTCCGATTTGAGAAGGTGAAAAATACTTCGAGTGTGCAGAACCTGAATTTTAAGAAGGTGGCGCCCGGGAATGGGATTGTGAAGTGATGGTTTAAGCACAAGGGCGTGAAGAGCGCGAAGAGATTGAGGTTATTGGTTTTTCAGCGGGGTGATTGGTAGTTTCGCTCTGCTCTCGGGGTTTTTGACCACATAGGATCATAGGTCACATAGTTTTATGTACTACATATAAGAACGGTTGTCTATTCAGACAACCGTTTCTTTTAGTGATAATGGGTTTATTTATTGGCGCATTATTAGTTTGACCTGTTTTTCTTCGGCAGACTTGATTTGTTCTACTTGTTTCAGGGTGTTGCCTTGTTTGTTAAGCAGGTAATCCTGGAAGATATGGCTCAGGTACAGCGGGGATTTCATTTGTCCGCTTGTTTTGAACTTCACAGCACTGTGACACGAGAAACAGTTTGCAAGGTTCCCTACGTTGATGGAATCTATACTCGGCTCGAAGGTTTGTGTAAATGTTTCCATGGTGACGTTTGCACAATTCAAACTACCGCGGGCGAAGCTTCCCGGTGTGGCATTGGTGAGGTTGTATCCCAAACTGTCCAGAAGCTGTGCCTGCTGCAGCGGAGTTTTTCCATCGGTATTCAGCCAAATGGACCCGTTGTAGAAGTAATTCGCCCACACGTCATTCAACTGCGACTTCACGCATTGGTTGATGCCGTCGACGTTTTGGAAATCTGCAGGTTCCTGTTGTGATGTGACCATAAATGTCCCGTCGGGGTTGCGTGGAATTCCATATTGGAACAGGTCAAATACCTGATGAGGTGTTTGTCCCAATCTCGTTGCAGAGTTATACAGGATCCCGTTGATCCCGGTTGTTGTTCCATTTTTAAACAATAACTGGTCGGAAGCTGAACTGGCAGAATTGGCGTCCCAATCGTAATCCGGTGCGAGGTCGTCGTGCTCGAAAGTTGCCCAGATAAATTCAGGGTGATTTTGTACCACGCCCACTACGTGCATTCCGATCAGAGCAACTTCGGTGTTGGTGAAGGAAACCCCGTTATTGGTGGAAAGCGATGCGGTGGTGGTGTAATATTCCGCTTGTTTGGAAGCCGGAATTGCTGAAACCGGAACCCAGGCTACTTTGAGCTCGAACGATCCAACCGGGAAGGCGGCTGTGTTGTTAAGCGGCAAAGTACCATTCTTCAATTGTTGTGCGAAGCCCAGTGCGGCCATATGCATGGTCGGGTTCATGTGAATGGAATAATAGACCATTGCGCCGTTTCCGCCATTGTAATCCGGGTTGGTCTGCAAAACTGCGCTTTCAGATCCTGCCTGCGCGGTGTCCTGAAGTACGACCAAAGCACCGGTCGGAACAGAAACTGAAGCCATATTGGAGGTAACTTGTTTGACCTTGCTCTGGTTCAGGAATAAGGGATTTCCGCCGGCATCTGGTTTGGTGAGCCACAGGAATTTGTTCCACGACCATTGGTGAAAAATCTGATTGGTGGTGCTCGAAGTATCGAAGGGACTTCCTGCACCTTCTTCGGGGGCTGGTGTCTGACTGTGGGGGAACCAGCTTGGATTGACCAAACAAAGGGAATCGGGTGAGTTGCTGGTAGTATAGCCGGTCTCCACTTTTTCTTCCGGCCCGGAAGTGCAGTTGGATAGGACGGCCACACCAATTATAGCCAGCGCGCCCAAACTTAGGGTTAACGTGTTCTTTTTCATGAATAGTGTCTCAATTTAAGTTTGAAACTAAAGTAGGATAAATTCCATGTGCCGGCCGGAGCAATGGTATCAAACGGAAAATAGCGTTCACCAAATGCCGAAAAGGGAGCATGAAACGGGTTGAAAAAACAAAAAAGAGTATCCGCCGGGTGGCGAACACTCTTTGATGATCTTCTTTAAGTACTGACCTAACAAGTACTAACGAGATTTTTTGTACTCAAAGAAGGGGTTTATCAGAATTTGAATGAAACGGTGAGCGGAATAACCAACTCATCCAGTTTGCGTGAAAAGGATGTTTTCAAATAGAATTGCTTGCTGAAGAGCGGTGTAACTCCCAGAGAAATGTGTTTGTTCAGGTTGTAATTCAGGGAAAGCCCCGCGCCCGGCTGCAGGTAGCTGAAGCTCTCCGACTGAGGTTGTGCGATATCCACGACCTGTATTTCTTTCAGCTTTAAGGATGCGAATAAATTGCCGGATAAGCGCAGATCGGCTGCTGCAGAAAACTTCCCGATTCTCAGGAACTCGAAACTGGTCCCTACAGAGAGTAAAACGGATTGCATTTGGTACCGGGCCGTTACATCTTTTGCCAGGAAACAGCTGTTCGCACCGTCGTCGCGGATGTTTTGCAGCGGAACTTTTTCGTTATTTACCACATAGGTGAAGTAATCGGCTTGCGTGATGGCCAGGTTGTAGGTGAATTGTGTCTGTTTTTGGTTGAATACCAATCCTGCATAGATTTTGAAGCGGTCGCCCACTTTGAAGCGGGCCTGCAGACCTAACTCAAAGCCGGAAGAAGCGAAGGTGCGCTTGCTCAATTGCCCGGAAGTGAAGTAATCTTTGAAAACCGCCGAATGATAGAGTGATGGTCCGCCGGAGATTCCCAGTGAGAAGATTGAATGCCGTTTGTTTTCTGTCGCAGTGGGTTGCTTTTCAGCAAAGTCTTTTTCGGCTAAGGCAAGAATTTCCAGGTAGCTCAATTCGTTGTATTCCGAGGAATCGATATGTGTTTTTGCCTTATTTTCCGTTGCTGATCGAGTGATTGTATTCGTATCCTTGAAAGTAACGGTTTGCTGGGTGGATAATTCAACGACTTCCTTCCCGGTATTTACCTTTTTAGCTGTAAGCAAATTCGTAAAATTATTTCCAACCGAATTGGAATTATGCATGGTTTGAGAGCTTGAGCTTCCTGGTTTTCCCTGTTTAAAATAAGTGGCAGGTTTCTGCCGGCTATTTTGATTGGAGCGGACGGTTGTATAAGCACGTGATTTGCCCGGTTTTGTTCCCTGGTTCGGGAATCCCCGATCGAGATAACTATCGGAACCTGAACTACCAGTTGTTTTGGGGATATCCGAAACGATATTGCCTGCTTTCCGGTGATCATTCAACACCTGTTTTTTACCGTCTTGCTCCCGGTAGTTATGGGCATTGAAGTTGCTATTCAGCGACGAATTATCCTGAGAATGCACTCCCTGGCCGGAAACAGCGATCACGATAAAAGCAGTTATCAGCAGGATGCAGCATCCGCCGAAGAGCCACCAGAAAAAGCCGCGACGTTTCTTTTCGGGGAACAATTCTTCCTCGATCCGGTCCCAAACGAAACCCGGAACTTGTGCCGTTCCCTCAGACAATTTGTCTTTGAGGAGTTGGTCCAATTGGTTCTGTTCACTGTTTTTCATAACTGTTCCAGTTTAAGTTTCAATGCGGCTTTTGCCCTCATGAGCTGAGAGCGGGAGGTGCTTTCCGTAATATTCAGCAACCCGGCAATTTCGCGGTGCGAATAATCTTCCAGTACTGCCAGGTTCAGGATGGTGCGGTACCCATCCGGAAGTGCTTTCAATGCCAGTAATAAGCGTGCTTCCGTTTCTTCTTTCTGCCAGTAATCGTCTTCTTCCGAAATGACCTGGTAGCCTTCAACACTTTCCGATTCCAGTTGCCTTTTGTCGATGCGCAGCCTGGATAAACATTGGTTAACGGCGATTCTTCGCATCCAGCCTTCAAAGCTGCCCTGCCCGCTGAAGGATTCGATTTTCCGGTAGGCTGTTACAAAGGTTTCCTGCAGGGCATCCTGTGCATCCGCATCGTTTTTGAGGTAGCGGAGACAGACGTAATACAACTTCGGGGACAGGAATTGATAGAGCGCGCTGAATGCCCCGGGATCGCGTGAATCCAGGAACACCACTAGCGCGCTATCTACTGATTTGAATTTCAAAGGAATGGTACTACTTTGTGTAACACTTTGTAGCTAAATGTGGGAGAACCTGCCGCGGCACATTCTCCCGGGTTTCAGGAATGGATAATTATTCGTGTGCCACACAGATGCTGCGCAATTCGGATTCGAAGAGGTTTGCACCCACGGTTACCGTTTCAAATTCCGGCCCGCGGATGATGATGGAATCGACCACTCCTGCAAAGGTTTCACCCGGTGTTTGCGACATGAAGACCGTTCCCGGCTGGAAATAGCGCTCTACCGTGTAGCCATAAGGATTCAGGAAATGATTCAGGGAATCGGGAGTAGTGGAGATCAGCGGGGTTCCCGGGAACTGCACATTTACCAATGAAGGGTGGGGATTTGTATTACTCGCAAAGCGGGCGTGCACAAAGGTGATTTTGTTGGACACGCAGGCGAGCATGTTTGCACTGTTGAAGGCGATGGACACACCGCCCTGGTAACCGTAGAACCCGTTGGGCGTTTCATGAACAATGGGGCTTGGACCTACCATTTGACCATCTATCAGGAAAGGCACCTGCTGTGCATAGGGCGTTGCAATGATGAGGTTGTTGGTGCCCACTTCCAGCATATCGCCAAAACAAAAGCTGCAAGGTGTTTCTTCCGTGGTGTTTTTGTTGATTGGAGTAGCGGGGTTTTGTTTTTTACAGGCGATTGCCAGTAAAATAACTGCTGCCGAAGCAGCTAAGGGTTTTAAAAGTGTTGTTTTCATATTTGTTTTTTAAGGTGTTCTTCTTAGTAGAGAACGAAAACCCGTTTTCGCTGCATGAAGCCGATAAATTTTTTTAAAAAGTGCCCGAAACGGGAATTTTTACCCGGAACTATGACGTGGAGAAGGGGTGGGAAGGTGCATGATTGAAAATTCTGTAGGGACGAAAAATTTTTCGTCCCTACAGGGATCCAAAAAACTACGTGTTCTTTTTGAATGATTTTCCCGTTGTTTTTTCATTTTTTGGCTGTTTTAATGCGATTTTAATCCGAAAACGGGGCATTTTTGTTAATTTTAGGCATCATCACAAATTGGTTTCTTAGTTAAACCGCAAAACCAGTTTCATGGGGCATGTTCCGGAGTTAATTATCGATTTGGCACTTATTTTGGGTGCAGCGGCTGTTATGACGATCATCTTTAAGATGTTGCGTCAACCGGTTGTTCTCGGGTACATCCTTGCCGGGGTGGTGGTGGGGCCTTATTTCAACTTCTTCCCGACGGTGGTGGAATCCGAAGGGATCAAGACCTGGGCGGAGATCGGTGTGATCTTCCTGTTGTTTGGTTTGGGACTTGAATTCAGTTTCAAGAAATTGCTTAAAGTGGGAAATGTGGCCGTGATTACTTCCCTGATGGGAGTTGGGATGACTTTCCTGATCGGGTATAATGTGGGAGTGATCCTGGGCTGGAATACGATGGATAGCTTGTTTATGGGCGGAATCCTGAGTATTGCTTCCACGACCATTATCTTCCGGGCGTTTGACGAATTGGGTGTGAAGAGCCAGAAATTTGCGGGGATCGTACTGGGGGCACTTATTATAGAGGATTTGGTGGCTGTTGTTTTGATGGTGATCTTATCCACGGTTTCGATCAGCCGCTCGTTCCAGGGAATTGACATGATCTTTTCGATCGTGAAACTGATTTTCTTCCTGGTTTTGTGGTTTGTTTCGGGGATTTTTTTCCTGCCGACCCTTTTCAAACAACTGAAAAAATACCTGAACGATGAGACCTTGCTGGTGCTGTCTTTATCGCTGTGTTTCTTGATGGTGGTACTTTCCGCGGAAGCCGGGTTTTCGCCTGCACTGGGAGCTTTTATTATGGGTTCTATTTTGGCGGAAACGCCTAAAGTGGAGAAGATCGAACACCTGGTGCAATCGGTGAAGGACTTGTTCGGGGCAATTTTCTTTGTTTCGGTGGGAATGCTGCTCGACCCGGATATGCTGGTGGAATATGCCCTTCCGATCGCAATTTCTACAGTGGTACTTTTGGTTGGGAAGCCGATTTTTGCAACGATTGGTGCGTTGTTTGCCGGACAACCGATTAAGGTAGCGGTGCAAACCGGGATGAGTTTGTCGCAGATCGGTGAATTTTCGTTCATTATAGCAACTTTGGGTGTAACGCTGAATGTGACCAGCGATTTCCTGTACCCGGTAGCGGTGGCTGTTTCGGTGATCACGACGTTTACGACACCTTATATGATTGGTTTTTCGGCCAGGATGTCGGATTGGGTGACGGCGAAAATGCCGGTGAAGTGGAAGAACCGTTTGTATAAGTACAGCCAGGGAACGCAACAGGTGACGGAGGCCAGTGACTGGAAAAAGCTGATCCGTTTTTACCTGATCAATACGGTTATTTTTTCGGTGGTGATTATCAGCATTATTTTATTGGCTGACCGCTTTTTGGCGCCGTTTTTCGAAGAAAGTGAGTGGAAGGACCTGTTTATTGTTTCGCTGACCTTATTACTGATAGCCCCGTTCCTGTATGCACTTGCCCTGCGGCGCGGGCCTTCGCAGACGTATGCGAATATCTGGATGCGGCCTTTGTACCGCGGGCCGCTTTTGGCTTTGATCATTTCACGGATCGCACTGGCAATTTTCTTCGTGGGATTTGTCTTTGCGAAATACTACTCGCCATTGGCCGCATTCCTGGGAGTACTTGTAAGCACGGTGTTTTTTATCACCCAGAGGAACCGGATCAAGCGCTTTTACGGGCGGATCGAAACCCGTTTCCTGCTTAACCTGAATGACCGCGAACGGGCACAAAAGGAAAAAAATTACCTGGCGCCGTGGGATTCCCACTTAACGACCTTTACACTCGATGCGCGTTCCCCGATTATCGGTTTGCCGCTGAGTACGATGAAATTGCGTGAAACTTTCGGGGTTAATATCGTGATCATTGAACGCGGAAACCAAACGATTAATATTCCGAGGCAGGAAACGATCCTGTACCCGAACGATGTGATTTCTGTGATCGGGACGGATGAACAACTGGCAGATTTTAAGAACCACATTACGATTTCGGAGGCAAAGATTGACTCCAAATCGGATACCTCGCAGGTAGGACTGCATTCCTTCTCGATCCCGGAAGATTCCGGCCTGATCGGGCAAACGATCAGGCACTCCCGGATGCGGGAAATGTGTCACGGAATTGTGGTGGGCCTGGAGCGCGATGACAACCGCATTGTGAACCCAGACCCGGATATGGCTTTTGAAGCCGATGACGTGATCTGGATCGTTGGTTCGAACAGGAGGATCCGGATTTACCTGCGCGATATTCTTAAGAATGCCTAGTGTACGGAAACCGGCTGATGTGTGATTCGGCGTTCAGTTCCGTTCCTTTCAGCAGGTGATTGGCCAATTCGTGCATCAATAGCGGTGCAATCATATAGCCTTTCGTACCCAGTCCGTTTGCGATCACCATTTTCGGATAGTCGGGATGTAAGCCCATGAGCGGCCTGCGGTCTGGAACTGTGGGGCGAACCCCGGCTTTGTGTTCCACAATGGTATAGGCTTCGGAAGTGACCGATTTCAAATTCTCAGCGATGGCCTGTTTGCCTGCTTCCGTGGGAATGGTATCGTCTGTATCCCAGGCGTAGGTGGAACCCACTTTGAAGCGGTTATTTCCCAAAGGAAGGAGGAAGCACTTGCGGTTGAGGGATTCTTTCGCATAGATTCCGGTGGATTCGATGGTGAGCAATTCGCCTTTTGTTTGCTGCAATGGCAGGTATGAGAAAAGCGGGTTGTACCGGGCATCTTTTCCTTCTGCAAAAACAATGAAGTCGTAAGAGTGTCCTTTATAAATAGCCTGCCCGGCGTTTAGTTCGCCGTGATCGAAGGTTTCGCGGAAAAGGATTCCTTTCGATTGGAAATACGCCAGATTTGCCCCGATAAAGGCATTCGTATCGATGTAAGAAGCCTGTTTGACCCGGCCTGTTCCAAAGGTATTTTGTTCCAGCGGGAAGTTCAGGTCGTCTTCCGTTAAGGTTTCCATATATTCCGAAAACTCCGGAAGTTCCTGTTTGGTTTTCCAGAATCCGAGTTCCTGTTCGGATGCAAACAAGCGGCGGATGACCAACGGATGGAAAAACGAATTCCCGGTCAGCTGTTCCAGTTCAGTATATTTTTTACGGGCAAAAGGAACGAGCTCCGAAACGCGCCAGCTCAGGGTCATGCGCCGGAATACCAGCGGATTGATAATTCCTGCAGCAACGACAGAAGAAGCATTTTTGTCGTTATCGATCAACACCACCTCACAACCGGCCTGAAGCAATTCATGCGTTAAGCAAATTCCGGCAACACCACTTCCTACAACTAAGATCTTCATGGTGCAAAGATGTTTAAAAGTTTAAAGAGTTCAAAGGGTTTCAAAAGGTTTCAATTGAACACTTGAACCTATTATTTGAACTTGGTAAACGGGATGAACCGCGGTACTTTTCGCTGATAGTTCGTATAATCCGGGTATTTCTCTGCGGAGAGTGCTTCGGAGAAGTCGGAGCTACCTTTGAACAGGACAATTAAAAGCAGGCAACCCGCCATGGACCAGTTGATCCATTCGCCTGTTGCAACGATGCTGAATCCGTAGAACAAGACCCAAACCGTTTGTTCCATGGCGTAATTCGGGTGACGGACAATTGCCCACAAGCCCGTATCCACAAATCCTTTGGAGTAAGGCCCCAGGTTTTCCCCGGCTTTGATTCGTCGGTGTTTTTCCGTTTGAAAATCGTATTGCTGCTGATCGGCTATAAACTCCACGACTACCGCGGCAATGATTGCCACTGCGATCACCCAGTCCCAGATTTGAATGGCAGCCGGTGCACCGTCTCCCAAACCGGTCAATACCGGAAGGGTGAATAAAAAGATCAGTGTATTTTGATAAGAACAGATAAAAAACAAGTTGAAAAGCATCCAAACAAACTTGTTGTTGAAACCGGGTTTTTGGCGCAGCACTTCCCAGCGGTAATCTTCTTCACCTGTCCAGAATTTCCATTGATAAGCACCTCTTCGTGCAAAGTTGTAGGTGAGGCGCACTCCCCAGATCGTAACCACAACAGCCATCAGTATTAAGCGCGGGGCAAAATCGCCGGCGTAGGCCACATGCCACACATAATAGATGGGGATGATGCTCCAGATCTTGTCGATCTGTGAGTTGTTGCGGGTAATTTCTCCGAGCAGGAAACAAACACCGGTCACCACTGCAAGGACGATACTCATTTCCGTAAGCACTTCAGATTGAAGGGGATTTAAAGGAGTTCCGAAATAGAACGACATCAATGGCACTACGACCAGAGTCAGCAAGAGGATAAGTATAGTAATTAACATGCGTGAAAGGTACTATTTAATTCAAAAGGATGAATTCAAAATGGAAAAATAATCAATTGAAAAGTGAAAAGTGAAAAGTGAAAAGTGAAAAGTGAAAAGTGAAAGTTGAAAGTTGAAAGTTGAAAGTTTTTAGACTTAATCGACCATGCTATTATTTGTCTTGCCGAAATCGGTGATTTCCCTTCTTTTCAATTTTTCCATTCTCCATTATTCTGCTACTGCCAATACCGCGATACTGATCTTCGCATCGGGAAATTCTTCCCGGAGTATTCTCACGCAGGTTTCGAGCGTGGAGCCGGTTGTTACCACGTCATCTACAACGAGCAGGTGTTTCAGTCCGGTGCTTTTTGTTCCCTGGATCCTGAACCGGTTCTGCATATTCTCCCAGCGCGAGGATTTTCCTTTTTTGGTCTGGCTTTCGGTAAACGAAATGCGTTTTAACAGGTCTTTCCGGAGCATGACACCGCTGCTTTCGGCAATGCCCTTGCAAATGATCTCCGCCTGGTTATAGCCGCGAACAAACTCTTTTTTGGGGTGGAGCGGAACGGGTACCAATGCATCCACATCGGAGAACTTTGCCAGGCCTTTGAGCTTTGTTCCGATCTCTTTCCCGAAATGTTTCCCGACTTGTGGGTTGTCTTTGTATTTGAGTTCGTGCAGGATCTGCTGAGTGGAATTTTCTTGTTTGAAACGCAAAAGAGCATACGTTCCTTCGAGTTGTACCCTTCCCCAAAACAATTTATCGAGGTTCGTTTCCCCGGTGTAATCCTCAAAATGGGTGTAAACCAATTCGCTCAAACAAACGGGGCAAATAGCCAGTTTAGTCTGATTGAATTCGTGCCGGCAAATAAGACAGTTTTGAGGATAGAGGACATGGAGCAAATCGCGCTTCCATTTGTTAAAACTCGACGAAGAAATTAGTGACATAGTAGTATCTATTTGGCTTTGCTCAACTATCAACAATAAGGTGTTAATAGCCTCTTAAAACTAATAAAAAAACCAACTTAAAATCCACCTAATTTTATAGGAAACACGACTGAAAGTCTTCATACACTTGAAGTTGGACGAAACTGGATAATTCTTCGATGAATTGCACATTCTGTACTGTGAATATCTTTAGAGGGGATGTTGATAAACTCGCTAAGTGTTCATGTTAAAGGATTTCAAAGTAGCGATGTTGAAAACCTCAACCGATTGTGGATTTCTTTAATTGTGAAAGGAAAGAATTTTGACAATTTTTGTAAGCCCCTTTGAGCACAAAACTTGTTGAACACACGCAACAACATTGAAGGGGAAACTAACTGAAATTTGAATACCAACACCCACTGATCTATGGTTAGAAATGACCATGGCATAGGAATTATTGACTAAAAAAATCTGACGATAGAATGTCAGGAATTAAAAAAACAAATTAAAAAAATGGCACAGGCAGAACCAATCTTATCGGAAAACAAAAACAGATTCGTGTTGTTTCCAATCCAACATGAAGATATCTGGTCTTTTTACAAGAAGGCAGAAGCAAGTTTTTGGACTGCAGAAGAAATTGATTTATCGCCGGATTTAATTGATTGGGAAACGAAGCTGAATGACGACGAGCGTCATTTCATCAAACATGTTTTGGCATTTTTCGCAGCGTCTGACGGAATCGTGAACGAAAACCTGGCAGAGCACTTTTTGGCTGAAGTGCAATATACCGAGGCAAAGTTCTTTTACGGTTTCCAGGTTGCGATGGAGAACATCCATTCAGAGACTTACTCGCTGTTAATTGATACCTATATCAAAGATCAAAAAGAGAAGAACCATTTATTCAACGCATTGGATACGATCGATTGTGTTCGCAAGAAGGCAGATTGGGCGTTGCGCTGGATTGATAACGGTTCGTTTGCAGAGCGATTAGTTGCATTCGCTGCTGTAGAGGGAATCTTCTTCTCGGGTTCATTCTGTTCGATTTTCTGGTTGAAAAAACGCGGCTTGATGCCAGGATTATCGTTCTCCAATGAGTTGATCTCCCGCGACGAAGGTTTGCACTGTGATTTTGCCTGTTTGCTGTACACGAAGCATTTGGTGAACCAATTGTCCAAAGACCAGGTGCAGAAAATCATCCTGGATGCCGTGGAGATCGAGAAGGAATTTGTAACGGATGCATTGCCTGTGAAGTTAATAGGTATGAATGCAGAACTGATGGCACAATACATTGAATTCGTTGCTGACCGACTATTGACAGAGCTTGGGAATCCAAAGGTGTTCAATACGGCAAACCCATTCGACTTCATGGATATGATTTCTATCCAGGGAAAAACCAACTTCTTCGAAAAACGCGTGGCAGAATACCAAAAATCAGGCGTTATGTCGAACAAGGAAGACCAAACATTTAGTTTGGATGAAGAATTTTAATTGATTATATTATTAGTACCAATAACAACAACCCAAATAGATAGAGCGCTATGTACGTAATTAAAAGAGACGGAAGAAAAGAGGCGGTGAAATTTGATAAGATCACTGCACGCATCATCAAGATGTGCTACGGGCTTGACCCGCTGGTTTCACCGGAGGCTGTTGCCATGAAAGTCATCGAAGGAATCTACGATGGAGTAACGACAACAGTTTTAGATAATTTGGCCGCTGAGGTTGCAGCAGCTAAAACCATTGACCACCCGGATTATGCTTTATTGGCATCCAGAATCGCGGTGTCGAACTTGCACAAGGAAACGAAAAAATCGTTCTCCGATGTGATGGAAGATTTGTACAAATACATCGATCCGAAAACAGGACAACGTGCTTCCCTGATTGCTGATGACGTGTATGAAGTGATCTCTAACAACAGAGAATTACTGGATTCAAGTATCATTTACGATCGTGATTTCCGTTACGATTACTTTGGGTTCAAAACATTGACAAGAAGCTACTTGTTGCGTTTGAACGGTGAAATCGCAGAAAGACCGCAACAGATGCTGATGCGTGTTGCCGTAGGTATTCACAAAAACGATCTTCAGCAGGCAATCAAGACGTACAACCTGATGTCTGAAGGATGGTTTACCCACGCAACACCGACCTTGTTCAATGCAGGTACACCAAAACCTCAAATGTCTTCTTGTTTCCTGTTAACGATGAAAGAAGACAGTATTGAAGGTATTTACGAGACGTTGAAATCTTGCGCTCAGATTTCACAATCGGCTGGTGGTATCGGATTGGCTATTCACGATATTCGTGCTACAGGATCATATATCAAAGGAACAAACGGTACATCCAACGGAATCGTTCCGATGCTGCGTGTATTCAACGACACAGCCCGTTATGTAGACCAGGGTGGAGGTAAGCGTAAAGGCTCTTTCGCGATGTACATCGAGCCTTGGCATGCAGACGTATTCGATTTCTTAGACTTGAAAAAGAATACCGGGAAAGAAGAAATGCGTGCACGCGATTTGTTCTACGCATTGTGGATTCCGGATTTGTTCATGAAACGCGTAGAGGAGAACGGAGACTGGACATTGATGTGTCCGCACGAGTGCCCGGGACTTTCCGAAACTTATGGAGCTGATTTCGAAGCATTGTATACGCAATATGAAACGGAAGGAAAAGGCCGTAAGACAATCAAAGCACAGGACTTGTGGTTCAAAATCCTGGAATCTCAAATTGAGACAGGTACACCATACATGTTGTACAAAGATGCAGCAAACTCGAAATCCAACCAGCAAAACTTAGGAGTGATCAAATCTTCTAACTTGTGTACGGAGATCATCGAATACACTGCACCGGATGAGATCGCAGTTTGTAACTTAGCTTCTTTGGCATTGCCGAAATTCGTAACAGAAGAGGGAACATTCGACCACGATAAATTGTTCGAAGTAACTTACCAGGCAACTGTAAACTTGAACCGTATCATCGACGGAAACTTCTACCCGGTAGAAGAAGCGCGTAACTCGAATATGCGTCACCGTCCGATCGGATTGGGAGTTCAGGGATTGGCAGATGCATTTATCATGATGCGTTTCCCATTCGAATCGGAAGAAGCAAAAGCATTGAACCGCGAGATCTTCGAAACGATCTATTACGCAGCAATGACAGCTTCCAAAGATCTGGCTATCGCTGAAGGACCTTACGAAACAATTGCAGGATCTCCTGTATCCAAAGGAATTTTCCAATTCGATATGTGGGGAGTAACTCCTACCAACCGTTGGGAATGGGATGTGTTGAAAGAAGAAGTGAAAAAGCACGGTGTGCGCAACTCTTTGTTGTTAGCTCCGATGCCAACAGCTTCTACGGCACAAATCCTTGGAAACAACGAATGTTTTGAGCCTTATACCTCCAACATTTATACGCGCCGTGTATTGTCGGGTGAGTTCATCATCGTGAATAAGCACTTGTTGAAAGATTTGGTGAAAGAAGGTTTATGGACGAAAGATATGCGTCAGAAATTGATGGCAGCAAACGGTTCTGTTCAAAACATCCACGAGATTCCTCAATACATCAAAGACCTTTACAAAACAGCCTGGGAGATTTCTCAAAAAGCAATTATCGAACAAGCTGCTGATCGTGGAGCATACATTTGTCAATCGCAATCCCTGAATATTTTCATGGAGAATGCAAACTTCGGTAAATTGACATCTATGCACTTCTACGGTTGGAAGAAAGGATTGAAAACAGGGATGTACTACCTGAGAACGAAAGCTGCAACAGATGCGATCAAGTTCACGGTAGACAAAGCTGTAACTGAAGAACCAGCAAAAGTATCTGCAGCGGAATTGGAAGAACAACAAGCGGCAATCGCATGTTCTTTGGATAATCCGGACGGATGTGAAATGTGTTCCGGGTAGAAATAAATTAAAAAATGGACGGTGGGCACGCGATTAATCGCGTGCCCACGTGTTGTTGTGATGTTAATAATTGTGCCGTTTTTATGATATCACATATCCCGCTCGTAGAGTCGCGAAGCATCGCGTCACCACAGCGGGATTTTTTGTAGGGTACGCGATGCATTGCGTCCCGACAAAATGGTATTTTTAAAAAAAACAATTCAAACACCGGCATGAATTACGAAGAACATTTTGATCGATCAGCGCAATTGCGCTCCAACCACTGGAAGTCCATTGGAAATCTTCACCCGGATGTGATTACTCATTTGATCAACCCGGCATTTATGGGAGGCCCGGAATGGCCTTCTACCCGCCAGGCATTTGTGATTGTCGATACTCCTTCAGGAACTGTTTTGTCTTCAGACGGATTGAGTGATCCCTACAACGATTTCAATGAAAACCCGGATAACCAGGCTTACAACGGTGTTGGCTGTGAGTTCTACATCGAATGTGACGAGAACCTGGGAGATTTTGACGCTATTAAATCCTCCTGGCAATTCTCCGTGGTTTATCAGGCTGCACAATTGGCTGCGGGAAACCCGAATATTGCTTCCATTATTGAAGAACATACATACGTTTCTACCGAATTGTACCATTGCACCGTCCCGGATTCTTTTTTGAATGAACACGGACGGGTTGGTGTGTTATTTGGGCTGAAATCCAACCAAGTACCCGCTGAAGTGGAATTGTCTTTGGAAACAATCCGTTTGGTGAACGTGACTTTACTGACCAAAGCTGAATTGGATTACATCACTGAGAAAGGCGGTGAAGCACGGATGGAAATAGCCCGGAAACTGGAAGCATTGCCAACCGCGGGGAAATCTTTCCTGGACCGTCAATCGGTGGTTTAAAAAATGAGAATCAGTGCTGGAATGGATGTTTTTAATCCTTATTCTCTTTCTCATGCTGTTTTTTCAATGGAGTAAAATTCGATCGGATATACTAGCGTAGCACTTAAAACGTTAGTACTTTAGCATGATGCACGCTGTACGGGTTGGTCTTCTATTGCTAGGCAGTATTTTTTGTTGGGTTCATAGCTGGACACAGGATAACGCGTACCGTCAAAAAACGATAGCTGCAACCGGCAATGTTATTCAGCTGGATTCTTTAAGTATTGCGCCAAACTCGTTGATCGTGCGCTGTGGCGGGGAAATCATTTTACCTTATCAATACCTGATCGATTACGCGAAGGGAACCTTTCAATTGTTCCGGCCCTGCTCGGATGAATTATCGGTCTCTTACCGCGTTTTGCCGTTTTCGTTCGCTAAAAGCTATCAGTTGCGTGACACGAATATCATTTATACACAAAATAAGGGTGACCGGGAGAAATACCTGATTACGCCAACCGTAGAACCTTTGGATTTGATGGGAGCGAATGGCTTACGAAAATCAGGAAGTATTTCGCGGGGAATTACTTTCGGGAACCGGCAGGACCTTTCGGTAAATTCTTCTCTGAACCTGGAATTGTCGGGATACATTGCTCCGAACCTGCAGGTACTGGCTTCGGTAACAGATGATAACCTGCCGATACAGCCCGAAGGAAACACGAACAAATTGCAGGAATTCGACCAGGTATTCATCCAGCTGTTCAATGACCAGTTTAAGCTGACTGCCGGAGATTTCTGGATCAGTAAACCCGACGGATATTTTTTAACCTACAAAAAAAGGGGCCAGGGTCTGACGGGAGAATATTTCTGGAAGAAAGACAAGACCGGAACGATCAAAACACAGGTCAGCGGGGCCTTATCGAAGGGAAAATTCAACCGGCAGATTATCCAGGGAGTGGAAGGGAACCAGGGGCCTTATCGCTTGCGGGGAAATGAGAACGAGCCATACATCATCATCCTTTCCGGAACAGAACGGGTTTATATCGACGGGAGGCAGCTGAGCCGTGGCCAGGAATACGATTACGTAATCGACTATAACACTTCCGAACTGACTTTTACGGCCAAGAACCTGATCACAAAAGATATCCGAATCGTAGTTGAATTCCAGTATTCGGACCAGAATTATGCCCGTTCGCTCTTTCAGTTCTCAACGACCGCGCAAAGTAAAAAACTGGATTGGTGGTTGAACGCCTATTCGGAACAGGACGCGAAGAACCAGCCGTTGCAGCAAAACCTGACGAACGATCAGAAAAAATTATTGTCGGAAATCGGTGATAGTTTGCAACTGGCCCGTTATTCCGTTATCGATTCGGTGGGATTCTCTGAGAACCTGGTTATGTATCAAATGGTTGACACATTGGGATACGACAGCGTGTTGGTAGCCTCCGTGGATCAGAGTGTGGCATTCTACAAAGCACAGTTTTCGTATGTGGGACCGGGAAAAGGAGATTATGTGTTTGAAAAATTCAACGCGATCGGGCGGGTTTACAAATGGGTTGAACCTGTAGGCGGTGTATCTGTTGGGGATTACGCACCGATTTCCCTGTTGATTACTCCGAAAAGACAGCAACTGTTTACAGCCGGGGCAACTTACCGCTTCAATGAAAAGCTGAAAGTAACCACCGAACTCGGGATGAGCGGCTATGACCTGAATACCTTTTCGAGCCTGGACCGCTTTGACGACAGGGGCTATTCCATGCGGACGAGGATTGAACATTCGAATCCTTTCGGAAAAGATTCTGTTCCTGCCTGGAGTTGGAAAAAGCAAGCCGAAATAGAAATGCTCGACCCGTATTTCAAACCCATTGAACAGTACCGTGCGGTGGAGTTTGATCGCGACTGGAATACGCGAAACCAGGGGTATACCGGTAACCAGGTACTCACTACTTTGGGAACAAGCATTGAAAACCGCTATTTCGGCAAGATCGGGATCAATGCGCAGCAATATAAGATCGGGTCGGATTTTTCCGGGTTGCGCACGCAAGTGATAACAGCCTGGAAACAAAGCGGGTTCAATGTGAATATTGATGCAAGTTTCCTGAGCGCAAAAAACGAGAACTCCAATCAATTCTTACGCCACAAAGCAGATATTTCCAAGCAAATTAAAAAAGTGCGCATCGGGTTTAAAGATGACCAGGAATTGAACCGTTTTATGCAGGGAGATTCCTTATTGGCCCTGCAATCCTATAGTTTCTTCGATTACCAGGGATACGTGGCTTTGGGAGACACTTCTTCCGGGGAATTGCAGCTGAGTTACCGGGAGCGTGTGGATGGTCGCTCAGACAGTACGCGTTTGCGAAATGCTGCCAAGGCGCGAACATTGCGTGTGGAATGGACCAAAAACAACTGGAAAAACCAACGCTTATACGTGGTGGCGAACTACCGCGAATTGAAGATCCTGGATACAACTTTAATCACCCAGGCGCCGGAAAATACTACCAACGGACGGATTGATCACGACATTAAATTCTGGAAAGGAGCTATAAACCTGACAACTTTCTACGAAGTGGGTGCCGGACTGGAACAAAAGAAGGAATTTATCTACATCAAGGTCAATGACGGCCAGGGAGTTTATACCTGGAACGATTACAACAACGACGGGATCAAGGACCTGAACGAGTTTGAAATTGCAGCTTATGCGGACCAGGCGAGTTATATCCGGGTATTTACACCGTCGAATGATTACATCAAGACCTATTCCAACGAATACAACCAATCCCTGACACTTCGTCCGGAACGCGTATGGGCAAACAGCGGCGGATTTAAAAAAGTACTGGCGCGTTTTTCCACACAAACCCGTTTCCGGTTGCAGCGAAAAACGAATGTATTTGACGGAGCAAGAGCCTACAATCCCTTTGTGGGAAGCATCGACGACAATTCCCTGATCAGTACGGCAAACGTGATCAAGAATACGGTTTACTTTAACCGGACAAACAACGTTGGGGGAGCAGATTACAGTTACGAAAGCTCGAAGACAAAGACCCTGCTTGCTACCGGGTTCGACGGTAGAACGAAAGAATCGCATGAAATGAACGGACGCTTGACCATCCTGAAGAAATTCAGCATCCAGTCGCAATTTGAAACCGGGTTGAAAACGTCATCCGTAGATTACACGACCGGCCGGAATTACCGGTTGCATTACTGGCAATTAAAACCGTCGCTGATCTACCAGCCGAATACCTCGCTTCGCTTCAGTTTGGACGGGCGTGTTATTAAAAAGAAGAACGAAGAAAACCTGGGCGGCGAACGGGCCGATATTTATGACATTGGTGTGACCGGAAAGTACAACCAAACGCAAAAGGGAAGTTTGCAGGGACAATTCAACGTGATCCGGATCGCATTTAAAGGAGATTCCAACTCACCCCTGGGCTTTGAGTTGCTGGAAGCACTGAAGCCGGGAGTGAATTACGTCTGGAGTTTGGGATATCAGCGTTCCTTATCCAAGAACCTGCAAATATCGGTTCAGTACAATGGCCGGAAAAGCGAAGGGAATAAAGTAATTCATGCCGGTGGAATGGAGGTGAAGGCGTTCTTTTAACAAGTTAAAAGAGGTTCAAAAGTTTAAAAGGTTCAAATCTTCTTCGCCCTGCGAGCTTCGAAGGTTCAAAGTTTAAAGAATGAAACATTTGAACATTTCTCACCCATAAACAAAAAAGACCTTCCAACATGAAAGGCCTTTCTGATAAAATATCCTTGAACTATTAATGTCCTGCTCCTTCTTCCTCTTTCGGGAAGCCTGCAATCATTTTCTCATAATCAGCCAGCAATGCTTCCGCATCCGTTACTTTTCCATGAGCGATATCAGCCGCATTGGAATTTCCGTCCTTTTTAGCTTTCTCTTCTTCGGCTTTATACTTATCGATGGAGTTTTTCAGATTATCTCTCAAATACCCGATGTATTGAGGCATGAACATTTGCGTGTACATTCCTCCTGTTTTGTACTCATTCTCATAGATAGGAAGCGTACGTCTCTGGATTTTCGGTTCCTGGCGCGCAGCAAAGAAGGTCATGGAGTTCAATAGCCCCAATTTGTCAAATCCTTGTACCAGGTTTGATTTGAAGGTGTTTTCGTAATAAGTGATCTGATCCGCATCTCCGTATTTCGCGTAGATCATTGCAACGCCCACCTGCATTTTGCTGGAAGGTTCTTTTTCCAGGTTTTTAGATGCCTCCAAAGCTGCTTTGTTGTTCACTTTTGAAAGCTGAAGCAATGCCGCGCTGATTACGGAGTAAGACTGGTCTTTTTGAATGCTTTCTATACACAATTGCTCCAGTTCCGGGCCGGAAATGATTCCTGCCAAAGCCGTAATGGCTGCCACGCGAACAGAAGAAACCGGATCTGAACTTGCCAGTTGTTTCAAGCGGGCAATAGAAGCTGTTTTGCTGTCACCGCTCATTTTCCCGATTTTCTCGATCGCTGTGGAACGGATATCCCAGAACGGGTCTTTCAATGCTTCCTGAGCTACTCTTGCAGCTTCCGCAGAGCTAGCCGGAAGTTTTTGAAGTGCTGCCTTCCGGTGGATGTAATGTTTGGAATTGTTCCATTGGAAAGCGTACCAGGATGGATCTTTTTTCTCTTCCATTTTGCATAAAAGCATGGCCTCAGCATCAAAGATCACATTCTTAACTGTTCCCTGAGTCTCGATTTTTACTGTTGTAGACTCTTCGTTGAACCACTGGCGTGTAGTCGTTGTACCGCGGTCGTCATAAACCGTTACGTCAACCGGTAATTTGAACAACCCGAAATCTTTCTTTTGTTTCTGGTTTACTGTAATGGAAACAGAATTTGCATCCGTGCTGTAGGATACATCCAGGATCGGATGTCCTTTCCCCAGGTACCATTGGTTGAAGAACCAGTTCAGGTCTTCTCCGCTTACTTCTTCGAAAGCCAGTCGCAATTGGTGGAACTCAGCTGCTTTGAATTGATTTTGTTTCAGATAATTCTTTAAACCTAAGAAGAAAGCCTCGTCACCGATGTATTTGCGAAGCATGTGCAAAATGCGTCCTCCTTTGTTGTAGGAGTGGCCGTCGAACATGTCTTCACGCGATTTGTAATCAAACCAAACCAGGTTGTGGTAACCTCCCTGTTCTGCAGATGCAAAATAACCAGCAGCTTCCTGCAATGCCTGGAATTCTGCTTCATCCAAACCATGACGGTGCTCATCCCATAGGAATTGCGAGTAATTCGCGAAGGATTCGTTCAATGTCAAGTTCGACCACGATTCAGCAGTTACCAAATCACCGAACCAGTGGTGGAACAACTCGTGTGCAATGGTCGAATTATCGTTTTCATCCAACAATTCGCGTTGTGTCTTATAGGCATATTCACCGAAAACTACCGCCCCGGTATTTTCCATTGCCCCGGAAACGTAATCTCTCACCACGATCTGGGAATACTTGTCCCATGGATATTCCACTCCCAAAAGCTGGGAGAAGAAACCGATCATTGCCGGAGTTTCCCCGAAAATTGCTTTTGCGTCTTTTTCCCACTGAGGTTCTACGTAGTAGTTTACCTCCATGTTTGTTCCATCCGGGCGCTTATATGTATCTTTTACCACTTTAAACTCACCGACACCCATCATGAATAAGTAAGGAGCATGTGCAAGGTCTTGTTTCCAGTAATCGGTTCTGGTTCCGTCGGCATTTTTCGTAGAACTGATCAATTTCCCGTTGGAAAGCGTGGTGTATTTATCCTGAACGGTGATGTAAATTTCCTGTTTTGATTTCGAATTCGGAGAATCGATGGTTGGGAACCAAACGGAATTGGATTCTGTTTCACCCTGCGTCCAGATCTGAGGCATTTTGTTGGCTTCTTCTCCGCGCGGATTGATGAAATAAAGGCCTTTATCGCTGGTGATCGCATTGGATCCGCCTGTTTTGCGTTCGTCCGGTTTCGCGATGTAATCAATGACAACCGTAAAGTTCTCATCGCGCGTGTAAGTTTTATTTAGTTTGATGGTCAGTACATCGTCTTTGTAATCAAATTGCACTGCTTTACCGGCCATGGAAACGCTTTTGATTTCCATTCCTTTGGCATCCAGGACCAATTTGTCGGAAGGATAGTAATGCGGTTTTGCCTGCAGCGTCTCTTTCCCGATCAGCCAGGACTTCGTCCAGTCAAAAGAAACTTCCAGTTTGGTATTGATCAAATCTGTCAGAACGGTTCTGGAAGCATGATATACTTTAGGTTCTTCTTGCTTTGTATCGTCAATTGCAGTAGTAGTTGACTTTGAGTCGTTGCTTTGGCTTGCCGCGTGCTCATTGTCAGAATGTTTCGGTTGGCAAGCTACTAAGACAAGAGCAACCAAGTAAACTATTTTCTTCATTTCGGGGCGAATATGATTCGTAAATATTATGAGGAGCAAATATAGGAAACTATGCTTTTTTTCCAATCTTTTTCTAGATGAATGGCCAAATAGTTCGTATTATTGTCGCAAAATTCTTACAGATGGAAACAGCTAATTGGACAACGGACGGAGAAGTCCTTCATGCTAACAGAGATGGGGTTCATATCCGTTGGGAAGACCAGCAGTTTTTTACAATTACGTACAAAGGGAAGAAATTCCGCGGAGAAGTGATGTCGAATCGCATGGAAGAAGGGTTGTTGACCCTGAAGCTGAACCACCGGGTATTTGAAGTGAAAAAAGGCGGTCCGTTGGATGAATTGATCGCATCTTTGGGAATGGATAAGCCGAAACTGCGCAAGTTAAAGCAGCTGAAAGCACCGATGCCGGGAAGAGTGGTAAGCGTTGCCGTTACGGTAGGGCAATCCATCGAAGTAGGAGATCCGTTATTGACACTGGAAGCTATGAAAATGGAAAACGTATTGAAAGCAGAAGGTGTGGGAGTAGTAAAAGCCATCGCAATCAATCCGCAGGATGTGGTAGATAAAGGCGGGTTACTGATCGAATTCGAGTAGAAGAAAGCAATAACGAAATTGCTTTGCGAAGGACAAAACTTAGCGCAATCAAAAGAGCATACATCAAAACAGGATATCCTGTTTTATAGAAAGAATATCAAACTAAAAACGGCTCCCGAAAGGAGCCGTTAGTCGTATTGATAAAATATGTCTTTTTAACTTTTCTGCAGTGTGAAAGCCTTATTGATGATAGAAGGATAAACTGCACCGAATTCTTTCATACACCATTCCCTTAAACGTTGAATTTCTTCCGAATCGGACATCCATTTAATTGCCTTAGACAATTCTTTCTGGAATAAGAGTGGGTCAAAACTTACCCGAACCAGGATTTTTTTCGTTAGTTCAAACATGGGGTTCTGTTTATAATTTCATCTAATATAACGATCCCTTTCCGGATTTGGTATGTTAAAAATGTTAAAAGTTATGCACACAAAAAAAGCGTGTGCCCGTAACTATCAGACACACGCCACTTTATAAAGCTGTTGTTAAATTTTCAATGCAGATGCTGCTCGATGACCTGGTAAATTTCTTCGGTCGTTTTATCGTACACGTAAATCAAATAATGCATGTTGTCCACATCATATTGACTCGGCAGCTGATAGGTGTAATTGACATAGTACTTTCCGTTGGATCCAAGGTCAGCAGCAGTCAAAACCCTTCCGAACGCATTTCCGTCGATACAGTCACGCATAATGTCTCTGTGCACGTAGTTTGCATTTCTTGTCAAATCAGGCATCAATTGCGGTGCAACCAGGGAATCTTCACATACGTAAACCACTACAGCAAGCTGATTGGTAATGTTGTTGTCCACTTTATCTACTTCTACATGCAGGAAGCTTCCTCTTGTACTTGCGAAATAATTAGCATGTGACTGGATGTTTACACGAAGCGGTTTATTCAGTTCCACGGTAGTTTTTGAACTCCAGGTACCCGGAGAGCTGGTGTTGTCCGTACCATTCAACTGGCGGTTCACCGCTCCGCTCGGATTACCGATAAATCCTGTTCCCGGTTTGGAACCGAAATGGATCCCGATTTCGTAAGCCAGGTCGTTATACAAAACGGTCGGATAATCAGGCAGGGATATTTCCTGGAAATTGGATGCTCCTACCGGACTTGTGTGAATGGAAGCACCGAATACTCTTCCCGGATTTGCATCTTCCAGGTTGTGTAGCACCACGGCTGCATTCGGGCAGTTGTTGCAACGGTGTCCCGTGAAATCCTCGATCAATACATTGGTAAACGTATTGGTATTTGCGGGGAATGTAGGCCAAAGCCCCTGTGAGACATAATAGGCAGAATCACCATCCGGGTACAAAGACCAATCCAGTGTGGAGTTTCCGGCTGCTTTTGCAGGATACGCATTTTTTACTTTATCACAGGAAGCAATCACTGTTGCCAAAACTGCTGATAATACGATAAACTTTTTCATGTCCTAAAAGTGATTAATTAGAAACTTTGCGTTAATGAAACGGTCAATCCGTTAGATGCAGGAACAAATCGGCATACACCACCCACGCAGAATAAACCTGCACGCTGACGTCCGTAATTCACCGTTACTCGGGTTGCATCTTTGATCCATCCGAAAGATCCGATCGCATAATGCACTCTCAAATCTTTGTTTGAATTTCCATAATTATACTGGTCCATGAACCCAAGGAACCAATTCGGGGAAATGGTATACTCCAAAACAAGTGTCACCCAATCTCCTTTGTCCTTGGATGTTTGATAATCAAACAGGGCCATTTTTTTATTGGTTGTAAACAATGCCTGAAGTTCGGCTCTCAAATTGTGTCTTTTATTGATTTTCCAGCCTGCTTCCAAAACGGCAATGTGCGCATTGATAATCCCGTGTGCATCTTCGGTGATTTTCGACACGTCGTTATTGATTGCGATGTTGAAATAGGAACCGATCAGGTAAAAGCTTTTATTGAATTTGTAAGTGACATTCACGTTGATATCCTGCCAAAGCAAACTGTCCGACATGTCGAACGGATTTCCTTTGTAAGCCACCCGACTGGAATCACCCGGCAACCCGTAACCGTTTGTATGACGCAATGGTTTGTAGGCAGTTGAATAATTGAAGTTGATCGGAATTCCGTATTTACCGCCACCTTTTCCTTTCGGAATGGTATAAAGCACTTCAGCCTGGTAAGCAATTTCCCCCAAAGGTTGTGTAGCATACGGATAAAGTGTTGCCACTAAGTTATAGGTATGTGTTTTGTTCATCGCAGGCAGGTAATTGATGAACAAATCTGCCAACCCTTTTGTGCGGTCGGAACGGTAACTCATATTATCTACCGACTTGGCAGAAAGGGAAATTCCCAACCCTTTCCGGGAATAACCCAGGTTGATCAAAGCGGCGTGTCCCGGATTGTAAATGTATCCGTTGTCATCACTCGGATCATTGTCTTTGTGTGTATATTCCCCGTTCAGGGTGAATTTCTTGTAGCGCAACCCGATCCGGCCGCTGTAAGCTGCTACGTTTTCCGGAAGGATATACGTTTCGTTGTCGTCTTTCTGGTATTTACTGACGAAAGCTCCGCCAAGGGTTACGTCGAAATCACTGGAATCCATTGCGGGAATCAGTTCGTTCAGGTGCAACTGCAAGTCAACGCCTCGGGTGACACCTGCTGATTTTTCTACGCGTCCACTTTGGAAGGAATAACGCTGGTTCCCGTAAACTGCTTTTAGCTGCACCCCTTTATAAGGGCGTAAAATCACGCGGGCTCCGTCCATGGCGTTGTCATATCCCAGGTTACGGTCTTCGTAAGCCCGGAAAATGGTTCCTGCCCCGAATTGCTCGTAGAAATTCCCCAGGGTAATATCGATGTAATCATTCGACCAGCCTACGTAGCGCATTCCAAGTCCTGTTCCGTCGAAACGGTTCGGATACCCGTTAATACGAGGTAAATAGGATTCGAAACGGACGCCGGCCTTGAAATGTGAACCGGAATAGAACACATTCATATAAGAGTTCAGCAAACCGCGTTCAACAGGTTGAAGAGCTCCGATTAACGGATCGGCATTCAGGTACTGGAATGTTGCTTCCATGTTCCCGGTGATACCCCCTAATATATTCGATTGTCCGAACGCTGCGAGCGATCCGGACAATGCGCAGATTCCTAAAATCCAGTTTTTCATCTATAGTATAAGAGTGTGAGTAGCTTATTTATTTACGAGTTTTTTGATCTCGTCGTACAATTTTTCCTCGTCTCCGGGAGCATAGTTATTATGAGAATAAACGATGTTTCCTTTTTGGTCCACCAAGAAAGTGTGAGGCACATTGTTTACACCCATTGCACGTTTAAAGTCTCCGTTCGGATCCATCAGAACCAGGTAATCCCATCCTTTTCCGTCTACGTAAACCGGAACCTGTGATTTTGTTTTCTCGTCATCGATGGTAACGGCAACCAGGTTTACACCTGTTTCTTCCTGCCAATCCGGGTATAACTCGTGAATGGTATTCAATTCGCGTTTGCACGGAGAACACCAGGTAGCCCAAAAAGAGATAACCACCGGACCTTTGAAGCCCATTTCAGCAGTATTCACGGATTTACCATTCATGTCAACCAATTTTACAGAAGGCAATTGTTTAACGATTAACGGTTCATGGTCTTGAGCCATCGATAAGCCGGAAATAATAAGCCCTAGAAATAAGAACGCAATTTTTTTCATAGTTTAAATTTTAGCATGGGCCAGTTCAAGTTCTGTGCCGAATTCCAAAGATACCTTTTCCTTAACACAATTTTAAACATGTGTTATCGGATACTCTTGTATTCCTAAAAATTGTTAAGTCGCGGTGAAAGATTGTAATCCTAATAATCCTGATTTTCATCAAAATCAGACCGTTTAATTCCAAAAAACGACACTTCAATCAAAAAACCGGGAATATCCGGGCCAGGGCGCTTGTTTTTTTGAACAAAAAATTGTAATCTTACTGATTGATATATGAATGTGGCCTATTGTGAGACAAATAGAACGTTCCTATATTTGTGAAAACTGAAAATACGATTATGAAAAAATTATACTCCTTAGTTGCTGTTGTTTTACTTGCTTGCTCTACCGGTTTCGGGCAGGTGGAAATCAAGTTGTGGGATTCCGGCACGCAAGCTGGTACCGGAAATGCTTTGAACGGTGAAGAGTACACGGTTATGGCTACAACGGATGGGACACACGGAGTTACTATAAACTTCAAGAATACTTCTTCCGTAAATAAAACGTGGAAAATGGAGCGATACAGAATTACGGATATGGCTGCATGGACGGATTATTTATGCTGGGGTGCTCCCGGAGATCCATTCGGACAATGTTATACAGCTCAAATCATGAATACAAACCCTTGGACAAGCCCTAACCAATACAGTTTGGACGTTGCTCCGGGAGGTTCTGCAAACCTGGTAGCTGATGCGGATACGCAAGGTGCAGGAACAGAAAAATACCGTTTTTACCTGATCGAAGGACAGTCTACCCGTGTGGATTCTGTGGATGTAATCGTTACTTCTACTTTAGGAGTTGCAGATCAGAAACAGGAAGAAGTATCTATCGCTGTTTACCCGAACCCGGTTGCCAATAACCTGGTTATTGCTGCAAACGGATTGGATGGAGCAATTGATATTAAGATGACTGACGTTCTTGGAAAAGTAGTATTGAACGAAAGCTCAAGCCAGGCGAAAAAAGTATTGGATGTAAGTGACTTCAAAAACGGAGTTTATTTGGTTTCCGTATTCAACAAGGGAGAATTGATCCAGACACGAAGAATAGTTGTTAAGCACTAATTCGGTAAATATATTGCGAAAAGAGAGGTTATGCCTCTCTTTTTTTTTCACTTAAATCTCTAAATCATGAAAAGAATTTACCTTTTTACCTGCATTTTTTTAGTTAGTTCCCTGAATGCCCAGGTTGATATTAAATTATGGGATCATCAGGTCCAGGCTACGACCGGAAACACTATAAACGGAACGGAACAAGTGGTTGCAGTTTCTTCTGACGGAGACTATTCATTGACTTTCAATTTTAAATATACGTCCGGGACTTCTAAAGAATGGAAGGTAGAACGCCTCCGCTTAACAGATACCCCGGCCTGGGAAGACCGTTTGAATTGGGGAGTAGCAGGTGATCCTGCGCAGGAACAAGGATATAGCCCGGGACAAATGAATTCGAACCCGTGGACGGTGATCTGGAGTTATCAGGCAGATTCCGGCAACTCATTAAATCTAACCGCCATCGCATCTGTTCAGGGAGCAGGAGAGGAATTGTACCGCTATTACCTGGTTGAAAACGGAACGAGAATCGATTCTGTTGATTACAGAGTAACAACAGCTTTGGGTGTCGGAACAAATGAACCGGAATCGGCGATTGCGGTATTTCCCAATCCGGCTTCTGGTCTGTTAACGATTCAGGCAACGGGCAGTTCGGAGGTTTCTTATGCCTTTAAAATGCTCGACGCACATGGAAGGGTTGTTTTAGAATCCCGTGAACTCCAACAAATTGATCTTGGAACGATCGAAAACGGTCTTTATACGGTCTTGATCAGCAAGGATCAAAAACCTGTTCAGGTAACCCGGGTGGCTGTTATGCATTAATGGCCCAGGATTTCTTTCAGGAAGGGAATGGCTCCCTGGGCGGAGTAATTTAAAAGTTTGAAATCACCCGGGACGGATAGCTTTTCTGCCAGGGGGTCCACAACAATCTTCAGGGCGTTTTGCGGTGCGTAGTGAATGAGTCCGGCAGCCGGATAAACCTGCAGAGACGTCCCGATTACAATCAAGATATCTGCCTGGGCTACCATTTCTGCCGCTGTGGCAAGAAGCGGAACTTCTTCTCCGAACCAGACCACATGCGGCCTCAAGGGATAACCATCCTCACATTGATCCGTCATTTTTAACTCGTGGCCCTCGATGAGGTAGTATTTCTTTTCTTTATTCGGTCCTGAACTTTTTGCGTAACGGATATTTCCGTGCAGGTGCAGCACATGCTTACTTCCTGCCCGCTCATGCAGATCGTCAATATTCTGGGTAATTACCTGTACATTAAAATATTCCTGCAACCGGCTGAAATAATGATGCGCATCGTTTGGTTTTACGCTTATAACATTGAGTCGTCTTTCATTGTAGAATTTCTGGACCAGTTCCGGATTATTTTGCCAGGCCTGGGGCGTTGCTACTTCTTCTATGGAATAATTTTCCCACAGTCCATCGGCATCCCGGAAGGTCTTGATGCCGCTCTCCGCACTAATCCCCGCTCCCGATAGAATAACAAGGTTATTTTTCATATAAACGATTTAGCTTTCCAATAGTCAAAGTTAATTGAATCAAGCTTAGGTGGTTAAATAGTTGTTAAGTTATTGCCTTAATGTTAGATTTGGGATTCTAAAACGTTAAGATTATGAAAAAAAGTTTACTTGCTTTATCGGCGCTTTTTTCAGTAGGTTCTGCTTTCTCACAGGTAGTTTTGTCTGAAAATTTTGATGCCGGAACAACTTTGCCTGCAGGTTGGGCGCAATACAACGTAGACGGATTGACTCCGGCTTCAAGTGTAAGTTATATGGGAACAAGCGCATGGGTAGTTCGTGCTAACAGCGTAACGGGAACTGGTAACCATTTGGTTTCAACATCCTGGTATTCTCCTGCAGGAACATCTAATGACTGGGTTGTTTCTCCTTCAATCGCAGTTCCTAACGCAACCGGTTTTATGTGTCAGTTTGATGTTATGGCTCCGGATGCTTCTTTCCTTGATGGATACAAAGTATATGTTTCTACAACAGGAAACACGGTAGCAGATTTCACAAACCCTGCTGTTTTGACAGTTCCTGCTGCTCCTAACACTTATACAACGCAATCCTTCTCTTTGGATTCGTACATGGGACAAAACATTTACATCGCTATTCAAAACAACTCAAACGATAAGTTCTTGTTGTTCGTGGATAACTTCGTAGTTCGTAAGCCAATGAACGACGATGCGATGCTTCTTTCTTCCACTTTGAACCGTTACTCTTTGACAAGCACAAACAACACTTTGTCTATGCGAGTTAAAAACGACGGAGCAAATGCGATTACAGGATTGACAATCGATTGGAATGACGGAACTTCTCACAGCAGCGTTATCTCTACAAACATCGCTCCGGGAGCTACAGTAACGGTAAACCACCCAACTGCTGTTTCTTACGCTACAGTAGTAGAGAAAGACGTGAACATTACAATTACTGCTGTTAACGGAAACTCCGATGCAACAGACAATACATCCACTAACAAAATCAACACGGTAAGTGTGAACTCTCCGAAAGTAGTATTGTTCGAAGAAGGAACAGGAACATGGTGTGGATGGTGTCCAAGAGGTGCTGTTGCCATGGAATACATGGATAACACGTATCCGAATACATTTGCTGGTGTAGCAGTACACAATGATGACCCGATGATGGTTACAGCATATGATGCTGCAGCTGCATTCTCAGGATTCCCTGGAGCAAACGTAGACCGTGTACTTTTAGGAGTAGACGTTTCTGACCAGGATTTTGACAACTACTACAACGATCGTAAAGATTTGATTACTCCTGCAGGTTTGTCTATTCAGACAGGTGGTTCAGGAAACGCAGTTACAGTTACTGTAAACGCAACTTTCCGTACAGTTTTCGCAGCATCTAACTACCGTTTGGGAGTTATTATCTCTGAGGATAACGTAACAGGAACAACATCTGCTTACAACCAGACAAACTATTACAGTTCCACTTCTCAGAACATTGCGTTGAACGGTGCAGGACACAACTGGCAAACAGAACCAAACCCGGTAGCTGCTGCAAACATGGAATACGACCACGTTGGTAGAGCTTTGTTGGGAGGTTACACAGGTCAGGCTGGTTCAGTTCCTGCTGCAATTACAGACGGACAAGTGGCAACATACACATTCAACTACACAGTTCCTGGAACAAGTGTACGTGCAAACATGCATGCAGTTGCTGTATTGATTGACCAAAACACCGGTGAAGTTGTAAACGCGAAAGAAATTTCTTTGGCTACTTTAGGATTGGCTGAGGCTTCTACAATCAATATGGAAGTATTCCCTAACCCAGCTTCTGACGTTGTAAACGTGAAGTTTGACGGTCAAGGTGGAGAGTACACAGTTTCTATCATCGATTTGTCAGGGCGCACAGTTGCATCTAAAGTTGTTACAGGAGCAGGAGCTACAGCAGTAGAAGTACCTGTTACAGGTTTGACAGCTGGAAACTACCTGATCTCAATTGCTAATGAGACTGGTTCTTACACACAAAAATTGATGGTGAAGTAATTCACGGTTAAATATTGAATGAGGAACCCCGGCGATAAATGCCGGGGTTTCTTTTTATCCGAACTTTTGGTGCTCTTTGTATTAAGATTTATTAACTTTATCGCCCCTTACAATCTTATTTTATATGCCAAAAGTTCGTAAACAAGATGCGCTGGATTATCATGCTTCCGGCAGACCCGGAAAAATCGAGGTGATTCCGACGAAACCTTATGCGTCTCAACGGGATTTGTCTTTGGCATATTCTCCGGGAGTTGCAGAACCTTGCCTGAAGATCGCGGAAAATCCTGCGGACGTTTATAAATACACCAGTAAAGCGAACCTGGTTGCAGTTATTTCCAACGGGACAGCTGTACTCGGATTGGGCGATATCGGTCCGCTGGCTTCCAAACCGGTGATGGAAGGAAAAGGGTTACTTTTCAAAATCTTTGCAGACATTGATGTATTCGATATCGAAATCGATGCGAAAGATCCGGAATTATTTATTCAGACAGTAAAGGCGATTGCTCCGACATTCGGAGGAATTAACCTGGAAGATATTAAAGCACCTGAAGCGTTTGAAATCGAGCGCCGTTTAAAAGAAGAATTGAATATTCCGCTGATGCACGATGATCAGCACGGAACAGCGATTATCTCTGCGGCAGCTTTGCTGAATGCTTTGGAATTGGCTAAAAAAAGAATCGGAAAAGTAAAGATTGTGATCTCAGGAGCCGGAGCAGCCGCAATTTCCTGCGCGAAATTGTACATGGCTCTGGGAGCTTCCGTGAACAATATTTTCATGTTCGATAGCAAAGGATTGATCCATGCAGGAAGAACAGACCTCGATGAAATGAAGCAACAGTTTGCCCCGCATAAAAAAGACGCCACTTTACAGGAATCTTTCAAGGGAGCCGACGTATTTATCGGTTTGTCAAAAGGAAACATCGTTTCGAAAGAAATGGTCGCTTCCATGGCAAAAAACCCGATCGTGTTCGCACTGGCTAATCCGGATCCGGAAATTTCCTACAAAGATGCGATGGCTACACGCAATGACATCATTATGGCAACCGGCCGTTCGGATCATCCTAACCAGGTAAACAACGTACTTGGATTCCCATTCATTTTCAGGGGAGCTTTGGATGTGAGAGCTACGGGAATCAATGAAGAAATGAAACTGGCAGCTGTAAAAGCAATTGCAAACCTGGCAAAGGAAACAATTCCGGAAGAGGTAATTGAAGCTTACGGCGAAAAACATATTTCCTTCGGGCGGGAGCAAATTATCCCGAAACCGCTGGACCCACGCTTGATTTACCACGTTGCTCCGGCAGTTGCCCGTGCAGCGATGGAATCAGGGATCGCTCAAAATCCGATCACGGACTGGCACGAGTACGAAATGACCCTGAAAAAGCGACTGGGATTGGATAATAAATTGGTTCGACAAATCACTACGAAAGCACAGAGCAGCCCGAAACGCGTTGTCTTTGCCGAAGCGGATAATGTGAAAATCCTGAAAGCGGCTCAAACAACTTCCGAAGAAGGAATCTGTTTCCCGATTTTATTGGGAAAACGCAGAGTCATCGAATCATTGATCGCGGAATACTCGATCGAGATCCCGAACCTGGTTATTATCGACCCGAAATCGGATACCGAAAAAATGCGCCGCCAGGTGTACGGAAAAGCGTTCTTCGAAAAACGCAAACGTAAAGGAGTAACGGAATACGAAGCGATTCAGCTGATGCGAGAACGCAATCATTTCGGGGCCATGATGGTGGAAATGGGAGATGCGGACGCTATGATCTCCGGTTTGACCAGAAACTACCGCGATGTGGTTCGCCCGGCAATCCAGGTAATCGGTTTGCAGAAAGACGTGAATATCATTGCCGGTGTATACATCCTGAACACGAAAAGAGGACCGATTTTCCTGGCAGATACGACGATCAACAAAAATCCGTCTGCTTGCGAGATTGCGGAAATCACCAATAACGTAGCAAAAACACTGCGCAAATTCAAGGTAACACCAAAAATTGCACTCCTGAGTTATTCCAACTTCGGGTCTGCACCGGGAGAAGATGCGGAGAAAATGGCCGAAGCTGTCAAAATCCTGCATGAGAATTATCCGAGTTTGATCGTTGACGGAGAAGTTCAGGCGAATTTTGCGATGAACAATGACCTGATGAATGAGAAATTCTCGTTTTCACAATTGGCAAACAAGGAAGTCAACACGCTGATCTTCCCGAACCTTTCATCCGGGAATATCGCTTATAAATTACTCCAGGAAATGACGGATTCGGATGCAATAGGGCCTATTTTGGTCGGATTGAAAAAATCGATTCACGTATTGCAAATGGGTTCATCGGTGCGCGAGATCGTGAACATGGTGAAAGTAGCCGTTGTTGATGCACAAACCAAGTAGAAATTAGAGAGCAATGATCGCACATCTGAACGGCCGTTTAATTGAAAAAAATCCAACGAACCTGATCATCGAATGCGGTGGTGTAGGTTACTTTGTGAAAATCTCGCTGCATACTTATTCTGCTATCGGGAGTGCTGAATCCGTAAAGGTTCTGACCCAGCAGATCATCCGCGAAGATGCTCATTTGCTGTTCGGTTTTGCCACTTCCGAAGAGCGTGACGTATTCAATTTACTATTATCTGTTTCGGGAATCGGCCCCAATACGGCTATTTTGATGCTTTCATCTTTATCGCCAAATGAGATTGCAAACGCAATACAAACAGAAGATGTGCGTTCTATACAGGCGATTAAGGGAATCGGGGCGAAAACAGCTCAACGCGTTATTATCGATTTGAAAGATAAGATGTTGAAAGTCGAATGGAACGATCCAACAAATATTTTTGTCGGAAACAATACAAATCGATTTGATGCGTTAACTGCTTTGATTTCTTTAGGTTTCGATAAAAAATCAGCAGAGAAAGCAATAGAAAAGATTGCCACCGGGGAGGAAACTGTGGAGGAATTAATTAAAGGGGCACTGAAAATATTATAAACACTTGGAAAAAATTTTGAACGCTAACTACACAAAGGTGATGCAACTGTTTTCAACGGTTGTTTTCTGTTTTGTATCGCTTGTATTCTGGGGACAGACTCCGCCGGATACAACACTGCCATTTCCGATTTCCAATCCGTTGGATCCGACTCAAAATAATCCGCAAACATTCGATTTGGGGGATCCTTCCGGTGTGAAGAAAAACATCGTTTTTGATCCGATTACTGGGAAATACATTTTCTCTGAAACGATGGGAAATACCAACCTGAATTACCGCAATCCTTCCATGATGACCCTGGAAGAGTACCTGGAATACGAACGGCAAAAATCCTTAAAGGAAAACTGGAAAGATAAAATTGATGCGCAAACGGAAGAAGACAGAGCACTTGAATTCCCGATCAAAATCCCATCCAAAGTATTCACCAGCTTCTTCGGTTCCGATGAAATCACGATCCGTCCGCAAGGATCGATCGAATTGGCGTTCGGGGTCAATACTTCCCGTTACGACAACCCGATCCTGCCTGTAAAACAGCGTAAAATCACCCGTTTTGATTTCCAGCAGCAGATCCAGATGAACCTGGTAGGGCAAATCGGGACCAAACTGAAATTGAGTGCCAGCTACAACACCCAGGCCGCATTTGATTTTGATAACGTCACAAAACTGGGATATTCCGGTGATGAAGACCAGATTATCCAGCGCATTGAATTAGGAAACGTAAGCTTCCCTTCTTTCGGAGCTTTGATCCCGGGATCCCAGACCTTGTTCGGGGCGTACGCCAAGTTGCGTTTCGGAGATTTGACAGTCGATGCGATCGGTGCGTCGTCCAAGGGGAAAAGAACAGAGATCAACATTACCGGGAAAGCACAAATCCAGCCGTTCGAAGTAACCGCGGATAATTACGAAGCCAACCGTCACTACTTCCTGAACTTGTTCTTCCACGATCAGTATGATGCTGCCATGGCGCAAATGCCGAACGTAGCTTCCGAAACCTACATTACGAGAATGGAGGTTTGGATCACCAATAAGATCAACAATACTGAAAACTCCAGAAACATTCTTGCGTTCTCGGATTTGGGGGAATCTCAGCCTCAAAACCTCGTAGGTTCGCCGGGATCACTTAGCTCGGATGTCATTCCAAAAAACGATGCCAACGGACTTTACAGTTACCTGACGAACCCGAACAGCCCGGTGAGCCAGACAATCCGCGGATTCAACGGAGCGGTAGCTGAATTATCGTCTCAAACAACAACACCAGGACCTTTCCGTCAGGCGTTCGAGTATGAAAAAGTGGAGAACGCGCGAAAACTGAGCGAATCGGAATATACCTACAACGCGCTTCTTGGATTTATTTCCCTGAGCCAGCCGTTGAACAACGATGAAGTATTGGCTGTTGCCTACGAATATACCTACAGGGGAAAAACTTACCAGGTCGGTGAATTCTCAACAGACGGAGTTGCAGGACAAAATGCCCTGATGCTGAAACTTTTGAAGCCGACTATCACCAATCCCACTTTGAAAATCTGGGATTTGATGATGAAAAACATCTATTCGATCGGTGCCTACCAGGTTGACCCGAATGGATTCAAATTGAATATTTACTATAACAACCCGGAAACTTCGGTTTTAGCGCCGATTTTCCCATATCCCGGATTGGATGACAAACAAATCATCACCCTGGTTGAAATGGACCGTCTGAATGTAAATAACCAGCAATTCTCGGATGGATTATTCGACTTTGTGCCGGTAATGTACAACGGACAAAAGGCCGAAACCGGTGGTACGATCAATACCAAGAACGGCCGGGTGATATTCTCCACGAATGAGCCTTTCGGACAGGTGTTGAAGCAAAAGCTGATGACAAGTAATCCGCCGATGTCGGAGAGTATTGCCAACACCATTGCTTATACGGAATTATACGATTCAACAAAAACGGCGGCTCAACAGGTTCCGAGCAAAAACCGTTTCGTATTCAAGGGAGAATACCAGTCTTCGGTTACTTCGGATATTTCCCTGAATGCACTGAACGTTCCGGAAGGAGCGGTTAAAGTAACTGCAGGTGGAATCCCGATGGTGGAAGGACAGGATTATACGGTTGACTATAACCTCGGTCGTGTAAAGATCCTGAACACCGGAGTTTTGGAATCGAATACACCGATCAAAATTTCCATTGAAAGTAATTCCGTGTTCGGATTCCAGTCGAAATCGATGGTAGGAACGCACCTGAACTACCGTTTCAACAAAGACTTCAACATCGGGGCTACCTGGTTGCGAATGATGGAACGGCCGGTTACCCAAAAGGTCGACTTCGGAAGCGAACCGTATAAGAACAATGTGATTGGTTTTGACATCAATTACCGTACGGAGTTGCCGTTCCTGACCAAGGTCATCGATTTATTGCCGGTACTTTCCACGAAAGAAAAATCATTCATGACTTTCAAAGGGGAATTTGCCCATTTGATCCCGGGAACACCAAAAGCAATTTCCAAAGCAGGTATTTCATACGTGGATGATTTTGAAGGAAGCCAGAGTACCATTGATTTGAGAACGCAAAGTGCATGGCGTTTGGCTTCGACTCCACAGGGTCAAACCGACCTTTTCCCGGAAGGATCCTCCAAAAACCTGAGAAACGGTTTCATGAGATCCAAGATCGCGTGGTATTTAATTGACCCGCTTTTCTACCAATCGAATAATTTAACGCCGCAGCATATCAAGGACGACCCGTCGCAGATCTATGATAGTCGTATGCGCCAGGTACTTCAAACAGATATCTTCCCGAACCAGCAGTTGACTTACGGATCTATCCCGACTATCCAGATCCTGGAATTGGGGTACTATCCGAAAGAACGCGGAATGTACAACTACGATACGCTTGCTACGGTGAATGCGGATGGTACGTTTACGAATCCGGAAGATCATTGGGGAGGAATCATGCGTTCCCTGACAACCAACGATTTTGAACAGGCTAACGTCGAATACATCCAGTTCTGGATCCTGGATCCGTTCAATGAGGATGCGATGCTTGCAACTCCGAACTTAACAGGTGGAGATTTGTATTTCAACTTAGGAAACGTTTCCGAAGACGTGTTGGCGGATTCAAGAAAGAGTTTTGAAAATGGAATTCCTCCTTATTCCGGGGCGAATTACCCGGTGGTCATAACTCCTTGGGCGAAAGTATCTACCCAGCAGGTGGTAGTGAACGCATTCGACAATGACCCGAATTCACGGGCGAACCAGGACGTCGGTATCGACGGATACAAATCAGTGGAAGAGCAGACTTCTTATTCCGGTTACGTGAATTGGGTACAATCCAATCCGACATTGACTGCAGATGCGAAAGCAAGAATGATTGCCGACCCTTCGAATGACGATTACAATTTCTACCGGGATGATGTATACGACCAGCAGCAGTTGAATATCCTTCAGCGCTATAAAAAGTATAACGGAATGGAAGGAAACTCTGCAACAACAGAGATGTCCGATACCATGAACAACGATAAATATCCGACACAGGCAAGAAACACACCTGATCTGGAGGATATCAACCAGGATAATAACTTGTCGGAATCAGAAGCATACTTCCAGTATAAGGTGAGTTTACGTCCTTCCGACATGGTGGTGGGAAAAAACCACATTACCAGTGTAGTTACCTTCACTCCGGCAAATTCCACGAAGACTGAAAAGTGGTACCAATTCAAAGTTCCGATCAGAGAACCGGAAAGAATTATTAACGGTATCCGTGACTTCCGCTCTATCCGTTTCTTCCGCATGTACATGAAAGGATTTGACGAAGAGGTGATCGTTCGTTTTGCGAAACTGGAATTGGTTCGCGGAGAATGGAGAAAATACTTACTGGATTTGACTTCTCCGGGAGAAGTGATCCAGGTCGATCCGAACCTGACGACATTCAACATCGGGGCATTGAACTTTGAAGAGAACAATGAGAAAATTCCGATCGGATACCAGATTCCTCCGGGAATCCAGCGTGAGATTGACCCTTCTCAACCTCAGCAGCGCCAGATGAATGAGCAGTCCCTGACATTGGATGTTTGTAACCTGCAGGACGGTGATGCAAGAGCGGCTTACAAAAACGTTCAGTTTGACGTTCGTACCTACAAGAAATTGAAAATGTATGTCCATGCAGAAGAGGTTACCGCAAACACCCTGCATGATAAGGACGTGACTTTATTCGTTCGTTTGGGAACTGATTTCGTAGAAAACTACTACGAGTATGAGCTTCCGTTGTACCTGACACAATGGTATACGAACAATGCGGATGCTATTTGGCCGGAAGTAAACAACATGGAAATCGTGTTCGACGATTTATTGAACCTGAAAAAGCGCCGGAACGATCTGTTAGGTCTACAGAGTTCAGGAGTTACTACAAACGTGGAATACGTCATGGTCGACCCTCAGAATTCGGACAGAAGAATCAAAGTGAAAGGAAGTCCGAACTTACAGGGAATCAAAACAATTATGATCGGGGTTCGTAACCCGGCTAAAAACCAAAATACGCTTTGGGCGGATGACGGGCTGGCAAAATGTGTGCAGGTTTGGGTGAATGAGCTTCGTTTGACGGATTTCGTAGACGATGGCGGTTCTGCCGCAATTGCGCAAATGCAGGTTCAGGCTGCTGACTTCGGTAGTTTCTCCCTTTCCGGGAATTATTCCGGTGTGAACTGGGGAGCAGTTGATTCCCGTGTACAGGAAAGACAGCGAAATCAAAAAATCGGGATGGATTTCCAGACCAACCTGCAGTTGGGCCAATTCTTTGGTAACCGCATCAAACTGGCAGTTCCGTTCTTCTACGGGTATTCTCTTGGAATTATTAACCCGGAATACGATCCGTTCAACCCGGACATCAAATTGAATTCTTACGATGCCGGACAAAGACAGCGCGTGGCAAAAATTGCCCAGGACTATACCGAGCGTAAATCATACAACTTCCAGGGAGTCCGAAAAGAGCGTGCAGCTGGTAAAAAGGCGCATTTCTACGATATTTCCAACTGGATGGCCGGTTACGGATACAGCGAATCCTTCCACCGTGATTTCAATACGAATTACGACCGAACCAAGCAGTGGAAAGGTAGTTTGGCCTATGCTTATACGTTTGAGAACAAGCCATTCGAGCCGTTCAAGAAGAACAAGAAAATGCAAAAGTCCAAGTGGTGGGGATTGATCCGTGAAACCAGTATCGGGTACTTGCCGAAAACACTGGGTTTCACCAATGATGTCCAGCGAAACTACAACGAACGCCAGATCCGCAATACCATCGATACTTCGGCAAATGCATTCCAGTACAAGCCGGTTTACGTGAAGAACTTCCAGTGGAACAGAGGTTACCGTTTGGGATGGGATTTGACCAAGAACCTGAAACTGACATTCAACGCGAATAACAGAGCTATTTTCGACGAACAGGACGGGGAAGTAAACCGTAAAGGAAACGATACCTTGTACCGCCAGTTTAAGGATACGATCGCAAAACAATTGAGAACCTTCGGAAAAACGATGGATTATACCCACGATTACACCTTCTCATACAATGTACCGTTTAATTTAATTCCTGCTTTGGATTGGTTGACCGGTAATGCGAAATACACCGGAACGTATAACTGGCAGCGTGCACCGCTTGGTCAGGACGGATCCAAAAATCCAATCACAGGTGGTTATAACCCGGATTACGGAAATATTGTACAGAACAGCCGAACAATCAATGCCACGCTTCAGGCCAATATGACGACCTTATACAATAAGATTCCATTCTTTAAAAAGGTAAATACCGGTGGCGGAGCTCCGAGAGGAGGAATGCCAATGCGTCAAAAAGCAGGCGGAGCGGATGATGGTGCAGGAAAACCGGAAGATAAAGGAAAAGAAACGGTTGCCGAATTGAAACCGCCGAAACCATTGGATGAAATGACCAAAAAGGAACGCAGACAATGGGAGCGTAAGAAACGCAAACATGAGCGCCAGCAAAAACGCAAGAAAGACAATAAGGTGAACCCTGTTGCCGGCTTCGGTGCGCGCTTGTTGATGAGTGTCCGAAATGTTTCAGGAACGTACAATCAAACGGATGGAACGTTGCTTCCGGGATACAACCAGAAGACTTCTATTCTAGGATTTAATCCTGCATTCAGTTCCGGAATGGGCGGATTTATCTTCGGTCAGCAATCTTATACGGTTACAGGTAGGGAAACAGGTTATAATTTTGCGCAAACTGCTGCTGATAATGAGTGGTTAGTGAAGAATTCAGCCTTGAACCGCCAGCATACTATTACGCATAATGAGATGTTTACTGCGCGTGCTACGCTTGAACCGATGAAAGATTTAACGATTGATTTATCGCTGAACAGAACGATGTCGGAAAATACGAACGACTTCTTCCGATACAATGATGCAACGGGTCAATTTGAATCACAAAGCCGCTTCCAGACAGCGACACTTTCTTACTCTACGATCTCGATCGGAAGTGCGTTTGAAAAACTGTCGGCCGGTTATGAGTCCGGTAACTTCAAGCAAATGAGAGAAACCACGCAGCGGGTGTCCGATATCCTTGGAGATGCGAACAGCAATTCCAGCGGAGGCACAGGCGGATACCGCGATGGGTACGGAATCTCCCAGCAGGAAGTAGTGATCGGAGCATTCTTGTCTTCTTACACGAATGGAAAATTGAACAAGCGTTCCGTGAATCCGTTTAATTCCACTCCGTTGCCAAACTGGACGGTAAACTACAATGGATTGGCGAAATTCGAGCGCATGAAAAAGCTGACTAAGAACTTTGTGATCCGTCATGCTTATTCATCTACCGTAACATTGGGCCAGGTGCAATCAAACCTGAATGCAGTATTCGATGCCAATGGTTCTGCAACAGCCCGCGACCTGAACGGTAACTTCATTTCCGATAGAAATATCCAGACGGTTACTATTTCAGAGCGTTTCTCTCCGTTGATCGGATTTGATGCAACCTGGAACCTGAACAGCAAAAAAGCAGGAAGCCAGGGATTGATCACGAAATTCGAGATCAAGAAAGACCGCTCGGCAACGCTTTCATTGAATAATAACCAGGTAACTGAAGTATTAGGAAATGAGATCGTGGTAGGGGCGGGATACAAATTCCCGAAAGTGAGATTGCCATTCAAAATCGGTAAGAACAAACCGGAGAACCCGTTGAATATCCGTTTCGACTTTACATTCCGTGATAACCTGACAGTGATCCGTAAGGTAGTTGAATCGACAGAACAGGCAACTGCCGGTCAGAAAGTAATTTCGATCAAATCGTCGATTGATTACAACATCGGTGCGAACCTGATGGTTCAGTACTATTACGACCAGGTAATTACCAATCCGAAGATCGCTACGTCTTACCCGACAGGGAACATGAGTACAGGAATCCGATTCCGCTTTAACCTGGGAGGATTGTAAGATGATTATCCGTCCGGCAAGATTGGGTGATGAAGGTGCGATCCACGGATTGATTTCCGAGTTGGCTTTGTATGAAAGAGCTCCGGACGAAGTCACGAATACGGTTGAAAAACTGAGAGTCGATCTGTTTGTGGATGCTGTTTGCGAAGCATTCGTAGTCGAAAATGATGCACAGGAAGTTGTTGGTTTTGCGCTCTATTACCAATCTTATTCCACCTGGAAGGGCCGGTGTCTTTACCTGGAAGACTTTTACATTCAGCCGGAATTCCGCCGTGGAGGAATCGGATCGCGTTTATTTACGGAAGTGGTTGAAACCGCTAAAAAGTGGGGTGTGAAACGGATGGACTGGCAGGTCCTGGATTGGAATGAGCCTGCTATTGAATTCTACAAAAAGCACCAGGCACTTTTGGACCCGGAATGGGTGAATGGCCGTTTGTTTTTCTGATTCTAAATTTTCCGATTAAATTCGCAGTATGATATTGCGTCCCTTTTTGAGTAACCGTCCTTTGGTGTTATTACTATTGATTCCGATTGTTGCCGGATTTCAATTACTCAATGCGCATTATCACTTTCATGCTTTGCTGGATGTAGTCGATTTGGGACTTTGGGGAAAGGCAAACTTTTTGGGTTCCTGGTGGACTTCGATCATTGCTTCTGTTATTGTCATTGCCAATGCGATCCAGCTAAACTACCTGTTTAACCAGCACGAATTTTTGGACAAGAACAATTACGGGCCTTCCTTATTTTATGTGGTCCTGATGAGCTTTTCGCATTCTTTTTACCAGGTAGACGCGGTGTTGATCTGTCATTTGTTCCTGCTGCAGGCCTTGCGCTTATTGTTCCAGCTGAAAACACATGAATCGAATCTCACATCTTCATTCAATGCAGCTTTTTTTATCGGGTTATCGGCTTCATTCCTTACACCGAGTGCAGCATTGATCATTCCGTTTTGGTTTTCGGCATGGGCATTACACCCATTCAGCTTCCGGCAATGGCTCTTAATGATCATCGGCTTTTTGATCCCGATCGCAAACGGATTGACCTGGTGGTGGTTTTCCGGACATACGATTTCCACACGGATCTTACGCCACTCTTCGCTCATTAAATACGAAGAAGTGTTCTTTTACGGAACTTCTGCAACCATTGTAATCCTGTTCCTGTTGAGTATCATCGGTATCCAGATCCGGGTGCGCGTGAGTAATATCCGATTTAAGAAACTGAACCGCGCTTTGATATGGATTCTGGTGGGAACATTGCTTTTGGGAGTAGCAGAAATCATTATTTATCAACAGTCGGAATGGATCAGTATGCTCTTTATTCCCTTGAGCTTCTTCTTTACGTTTGCCTTTATTCACCGCATCTGGCAGCGTGTGGCAAGCATCTTTTTTTACCTCACCTTAATTATAGCTGTTGCTAAATTTTTCCTCATTTCATACATGGTTGTCTAAGTAGATTGACTAACTTTGTTGCCATTCATGAATTGACGGGCTTCCGTCGCAAAAATAGATCAATGAAATTTGGTGTTGTTACCTTTCCCGGTTCCAATTGTGATGAAGACATGGTATATGTACTTGAAACGATCATGGGCCAACAAGTAGAACGTTTATGGCATAAAGATACCAACCTGAAAGGGGTGGATTTTGTAGTTCTTCCGGGTGGATTCTCTTACGGGGATTATTTACGCTCAGGAGCAATTGCAAAACTTTCTCCGATAATGGGCGAAATTATGAACCACGCCGACAAAGGCGGTTACGTAATGGGTATTTGCAACGGTTTCCAGATTTTAACGGAAAGTGGTTTGTTGCAGGGAGCTTTATTGCATAACAACAATCAGAAATTCATTTGTAAAAACGTGTATTTGAAACCTGCAACTTCAAACAGTGCTATCACAAAAGGATTGGATGCTGCCAAAGCATACAAAATTCCGATTGCACACGGTGAAGGAAGATTTTATGCACCGGAAGACACGATGAAATCTATTTTGGACAACGACCAGGTCTTGTTCCACTATGTGAACGAAGAAGCACAGGTTTCCGAAACAAGTAACCCGAACGGGTCTTTACATAACATCGCCGGAATTTGTAACCCGGGAAGAAATGTATTTGGTATGATGCCTCACCCTGAAAGAGCCGCAGACGGAGCTTTGGCAAATGAGGACGGAAAACGTTTCTTCGAATCAATTTTGAAATTCTGTTAGTATGCGCATTTTATTGTTAGGTTCAGGAGGAAGAGAACATGCAATCGCGTGGAAAATTGCTCAAAGTTCACATTTGGAGCAGTTATTCATCGCACCTGGAAATGCAGGAACCCGACTTCACGGAACAAACGTGGAGATGTCTGCAACAGATTTTCCGGCAATCAAAGCATTTGTTCTGGCTGAGAATATCAATATGGTGATCGTAGGACCGGAAGATCCGTTGGTGAAAGGAATCCACGATTTCTTCCTGGCGGATGCACAGTTGAAAGACGTTCCGGTAATCGGGCCGAACAAAGAAGCTGCGCAACTGGAGGGAAGTAAGGACTTCGCGAAAGCATTTATGATGCGCCACAACATTCCGACAGCCAAATATGCTACGTTTACCAAAGATACACTGGAGCAAGGTTATAAATTCCTGGAAGGAATGAAAGCTCCTTACGTATTGAAAGCAGACGGATTGGCTGCAGGAAAAGGAGTTTTGATCCCGGAAACACTTGCGGATGCTAAAAACGAATTGAAAAGTATGCTTGCCGATGCAAAATTCGGCGATGCATCTTCCCGCGTGGTTATCGAACAATTTTTAAAAGGAATCGAATGCTCCGTGTTTGTTTTAACAGACGGAGAATCATATAAAATACTTCCCGAAGCGAAGGATTACAAACGCATCGGCGAAGGTGATTCGGGCTTGAACACCGGAGGAATGGGAGCGGTTTCACCGGTTCCTTTCTGCGACAAGACCTTTATGGATAAGATCGAGAACCAAATCATTATCCCGACGGTAAAAGGATTGAAGCAAGACGGAATTACCTACAAAGGATTTATTTTCTTCGGATTGATCAACGTAAAAGGAGAACCTTATGTGATTGAATACAATTGCCGCATGGGAGATCCTGAAACGGAAGTGGTGATGCCACGTCTGAAATCCGATTTGATCGATTTATTGGAAGGCGTTGCCACCAACACACTTTCTGAATGCGATATCCAGTTTGAAGAAAGAAGCGCTTGTACCGTGATGATGGTTTCAGGTGGTTATCCGGATGCTTATGAAAAAGGAAAGGTAATCAACGGAATCAACAGCGTAACGGACAGTTTGGTGTTCCACGCAGGAACTTCCAGCGACGGGCCGGTAGTTTTATCGAACGGGGGGCGTGTTCTGGCTGTTACTTCTTACGGAAGAAACCTGGAAGCGGCATTGGAACGTTCTTATGCAAGTATCGGGAAAATTTCCTACGACAATGCTTATTTCAGAAAAGACATCGGATTCGACGTTGTTTAATAAAATAAATATGTTATTCGGTGGGCACGCGATTAATCGCGTGCCCACGTGTTTTTGTTCGTATTTTTTCCTTAATTTCATTGCTTTCGGAAGCTAAATGGACCCTGCCGTCATTATAATCCTCGCATCGCTGCTATTTTCTGCATATTCTTCAGGAATGGAAATTGCTTTTGTTTCCTCCAATCGCCTGAAAGTAGAATTGGATCGCGGAAAGAATTCCTGGTACAGTAAATTATTGGATGTTTTCTACGGGAATGACGGTCATTTCCTGGCAACACTGCTGATTGCAAACAATGTAGGAATCGTTGTTTTCGGGATGTACATGGCTGACAGCCTGGATCCGCTGATCGATTCCTGGGGAATCAGGCAGGAATACCTGATCGTGTTGCTTCAGACCATCATTTCAACCTTGTTTGTGCTGACGATTGCTGAGTTTTTCCCGAAAGTTATTTTCCAGATCAATCCGAATGGGATTTTCCGGTTGGGAGCAGCGCCGATGTTCCTGATTTATTGGATTTTGTACATTCCTACCAAGCTGATCGTTTGGATGAGCAACGGATTATTGCGTCTCTTCGGTATTCGCGCCGAGCAATCCGAAACAGTACTTTCACGGATCGATCTGCAGCATTTTGTACAGGATGTAAACGACCGCATGGAAGACGAAGCGGATTTGGGAAATGAGATCCAGATCCTGCAAAACGCATTGGATTTTTCGAAGATCAAGGCCCGTGATTGCATGGTTCCACGCATGGAGATTGAAGCAATTGATGTGGAGGAAAGCATTGAAAACCTGCTGGCAAAGTTCGTGGAAACAAGGCTTTCCAAATTGCTTTTGTACCGCGATTCTGTCGATAATATCATCGGCTATGTCCACTCTTACGAATTATTCAAAAAGCCGGCAACTATCACTCAGATTCTGAGGCCAATTTCCTTTGTTCCGGAAGCAATGCCCGGGAAAGAGTTGTTGGAGTTGTTCACGAAGAAAAGCCAGTCTATTGCTGTCGTTGTGGATGAATACGGCGGAACTTCCGGTGTGGTAACGATTGAAGATGTGATCGAACAGATTTTCGGTGAAATTGAAGATGAGCATGACGATGAAACCTGGCTGGAAGAGCAAATCGATGAAACAACTTACCGTTTTTCGGCCCGTGCAGAAATCTCCTATCTGAACAGGACTTACGGGTTAAAATTGCCGGAATCTGACTCCTATGAAACGCTCGGAGGCTTGGTGATCCATGAGTTGGAAGCCATTCCGCAGGGCGGAGAAGAAGTAGAAGTCGAGAATTGGGTGTTGATCGTGGAAGAAGTCACCGACCGGCGCATCGAAATCATACGGCTCACTCAGCAATAATTGAAAATTTAAACCAACTTTTCAATCCGCCGCGGCGGATTATCCATTTTCAATTGAATACTCCAACCGTTCCTTTTCTCCCGGGTTTAATTGTCTTATTCCCGCTTTCTCTTCCAGTTTTCGGGTTGCATGCACATCATCTGCCCAGCCCCACCAGGGTTCAATGCAAATAAACGGAGCGCCTTTTTTTGTCCAGAAACCGATTGCTATCCAGGAATCACACTTCATCCGCACAAGGGTTTTTCCGCTTCTGTGTTTTAAACTGACGGAGGAAAATCCCGGAGCCTTCAGCACGAACGCATCTTTTTCGAACAGTTCATCATTCAGTGGTAACCGATCGGAAACTCCGTAATGGATTGTTTTCCCTGAAAAGTAACTTCCTTCCAGTTCCTGTCTGTTGAGCGGCACTTCCACATCAAATTCCAGGTAGTAATTTTCAAGGGATTCTTCCAGGTAAAAAGCGGGATGTCCACCAACGGAATAATACATAGGTTCTTTTCCGGTGTTCTGAGTTTCGTAGGAAACAACAATCCCGTTTTCAGTCAAAACATAGCAAACCTCAAACACGAAAAAATACGGATAGACATCCATCGATTTGGGCAGTGAAATCAGGCGAAGGCGGGCGATCGTATCACTTTTTTCCACAACCTCAAATGCGTTGTCGCGCGCAAACCCGTGCTGGCTCATCGCGTACGTTTTCCCCCCGATGCTGTATGAATCACCGAGCAGCCTTCCTACAATCGGAAAAAGATTTGGCGCTACGCGGTTCCAGTGATCCGTTTGTTTGGACCAGAGCATGTTTCCGCTTATTTTGTTGCCGTAGAAAATGAGCTCAGCGCCATGCAGGCTGATCTCTGCGTTGTGCGATTGATTTTGAAGTATGACGGATGTATTCATGGGTTCTTAAAAATAGTTAATTTGAAAAAGGAAACGCCCCGAATGAAACAATTTCGGTCCTAATTGTTGGAAATCAATAAAAAATACGTATATTTGCATCACATTTTAGTAATTAGACCGAATGAGGGGACGCAAGTCCCCTCTTTTTATCTCGTATGATTTCAAAACAAACAGTAAGGCAATTAGCAGAAGAACGGATCAAAGACCGCGACGAACGCTTGTTTATCGTGGAGCTGACGATCAGTGCTTCGAATGTGATTCGCCTGGAGTTGGACAAAACAGAAGGAAATGTTTCGATCGAAGACTGCATGTCGGTTTCGAGAAATATTGAGCACAACCTGGACCGTGAAGATGCTGATTTTGAATTGCATGTTTCTTCCGCCGGATTGGACAAGCCGTTGCGCGTGCATGCACAGTATGTGAAAAACATCGGGCGCGACCTGGACGTGAAATTGAAATCAAAAGAAAAAACAACGGGAACACTCATTGCTGTAGATGAAGCCGGAATTGTTCTGAAACGCGAAGAAAAACAGGCAATTGAAGGTAAAAAGAAAAAGGAACTGGTGGTGATTGAGAACAAGATCGCCTTTTCAGATATAAACGAAGCAAAAATTGTTATTTCATTTAAATAAGAAGCTATGAACAGCTTGGAACTAGTAGAATCGTTTTCCGAGTTCAAAGAACTCAAAAGCATCGACAAACAAACGATGCAGCACGTTTTGGAAGACGTATTTCGTGCCATGTTGAAGAAAAAATTCAACACAGATGAGCACATCGATGTGATTGTAAACATTGATAAAGGAGACGTTCAGATTTTCGTGAACAAGGAAATTGTTGCTGACGGAGAAGTAGAAGATCAAAACACAGAGATCGCTTATTCGGATGCTATCAAGATCGAGCCTGATTTTGAGATTGGTGAAGAAGTATCGGAAGAATTCCGTTTTGCGGATTTCGGACGCAGAAACATCTTGTCGCTTCGTCAGAATTTGATCTCCCGTATCCTTGAATTGGAAAAAGATCATTTGTACAAGAAATACAAAGAGCGTATCGGTGAGATTATCACAGGTGAAGTTTACCAGGTTTGGAAGAAAGAGATCATGGTATTGGATGATGAAAACAATGAGTTGATCCTTCCGAAATCAGAGCAGATTCCATCTGATTACTTCAAAAAAGGAGAATCTATCCGTGCGGTTGTTTCGAAAGTTGACATGCGTAACAGTTCTCCGGTAATTATCCTTTCGCGTATCGCACCGGAATTCCTGGAGCGTTTATTCGAACTGGAAGTTCCTGAGGTATTCGACGGTTTGATTACCATCAAGCGTATCGTTCGTGAACCGGGAGAAAGAGCAAAAGTTGCAGTAGAATCTTACGACGATCGTATTGACCCGGTTGGAGCATGTGTTGGTATGAAAGGTTCCCGTATCCACGGAATCGTTCGTGAGTTGCGCAATGAGAACATTGACGTGATCAATTTCACAAACAACCCGAAATTGTTCATTCAGCGTGCATTGTCACCGGCAAAAATTACCAATATCGAAATCGACGAAGAAGAAAAGCGTGCATCCGTATTCTTAAAGCCGGACCAGGTGTCTCTGGCAATCGGAAAAGGAGGTTACAATATTCGTTTGGCAGGAAGATTATCCGGATACGAAATTGACGTATTCCGCGATGGTGAATCTGACAATGAAGACGTTGACTTAGAAGAATTTGCAGATGAAATCGACAGCTGGATCCTGGACGAATTGAAAGCAGTTGGTTGTGATACAGCGAAATCTGTATTGGAATTGACCGTAGAAGATTTGGTTCAGCGTACAGACCTGGAAGAAGAAACAATACAGGAAGTATTGCGCATCCTTCGCTCAGAATTTGAGTAGTAGGAAAGTAACACTTTCAAGAATAAAACAAGGTGTGATTTCGGTCGGGTAAAAAATACCTGACCGATTTTCACCCAAATCTGGCCAACACTAACTATCTTTACACAGCAAAATGGGTTTAGCCCGGTCTGTTCAGGCAGATCAGCTGAACATTAATTTAAAAGAAGCAAATAATATATGTCTGGTAAAACACAGCGTTTAGGAAAAGCAGCAGGAGAATTGAATGTAGGGATCTCTACGATCGTCGACTTTTTGGCGTCGAAGGGGCAGGCTATTGACTCCAATCCAAATACGAAGTTGGATCCGGAGCAGTATGATATGTTGCGCACTCAATTTGCAGCTGACCAAAATTTAAAGGAGCAATCCAAAATGACGGCGGTTAAAAGAGAGAAACGCGAAACAATTACTTTGCGCGACATCAAAGAAGAACCGAAGTCTCACGACGACGAGGATGATTTTGATGCAAACGAGGCAAAAACTGCACCGGCTGTTACTCCGAAAGTTGAAACTCCAAAAGCAGAGGAGAAAACAGAAACTCCTGCACCTGCTGTTGAGAAACCAGCTGAAGAACCGAAACCAAAAGCGGAAGAGCCGGCTGCTCAGCAAGCTGATGGTGGAATTCAGGTGATTGGTAAGATCGACCTGGATAAGTTGAATACGAAAACAAGACCGGACAAGCGCAAGAAAGAGGATGGGCCGATCGATAAAAGCGATTATCCGAAACCTCCGGTAGCACCGGCTGTTCCCGAAAAAGAAGAAGTGAAAGCGAAGGAAACTCCGGCACCGGAACCTGAAGCTCCAAAAGAAATAGAAACCATCCGTGTGGAAAGACAAAAATTGTCCGGACCTACGGTATTGGGTAAAATTGAATTGCCTGTTGAAAAACCAAAATCAGTTGGTTCTTCCCGTCCGGGTGACGACCGCAAGAAACGCAAGCGCATCAAGAAAGTAGATGTGGCTAAAACTCCTGGGTCAAATCCACAGGGAGGTCAGGGCGGACAAGGCGGAAATCGTCCGGGTGGACCTGGACAAGGCCAGGGTGGAAACCGTCCGGGTGGAGGAAACTTCAACCGCGGTGGAAACAACTTCCGAAAAGGACCTATTGACAAACCGGCAGTTTCCGAACAGGACATCCAAAAAGAAATTAAAGATACATTGGCTCGTTTATCTTCCCAGGGAGGTAAATCGAAAGCATCCAAGAATCGTCGTGCAAAACGGGATGACCGCGCTCAACGTCGTGAATTGGAACAAATGGAAGCAGAACTACAGGAAAAAATCTTGAAGTTGACAGAGTTCGTTACCGTGTCAGAATTGGCATCGATGATGAGCGTTTCCCCGACACAGGTTATTTCGGCTTGTATGTCACTGGGAATCTTTGCTTCCATCAACCAGCGTTTGGATGCTGAAACGATCCAGATCGTAGCTGAAGAATTCGGGTTCGAAACAGAATTCGTTTCTGCAGACGTTCAGGAAGCCATTCCGGAAGTAGAAGACAAAGAAGAAGATTTGATCGAACGTCCGCCGATTATTACGGTAATGGGACACGTTGACCACGGTAAAACTTCCTTGTTGGATAAAATCCGTAATGCGAACGTAACAGCTGGTGAAGCCGGGGGAATTACCCAGCACATCGGGGCTTACTCCGTGACATTGAAAGACGGTCGCAAGATGACGTTCTTAGATACACCGGGTCACGAAGCCTTTACCGCGATGCGTGCACGTGGTGCGCAGGTAACCGACGTTGCCATTATCATTGTAGCAGCGGATGATGATGTGATGCCTCAAACGAAAGAAGCAATCTCTCACGCCCAGGCAGCTAACGTACCAATGGTATTTGCGATCAATAAAATTGATAAACCAGGTGCAAACCCTGATAAAATCCGCGAACAGCTTTCTGCCATGAATATCCTGGTAGAAGAATGGGGTGGAAAATACCAATGCCAGGAAATTTCTGCCAAGCAGAACCTGAACATCGACGAACTGTTGGATAAAGTATTGCTGGAGGCAGAAATCCTTCACTTACGCGCAAATCCGAACAAGAATGCGGTTGGAACCGTGATCGAATCCTCTTTGGATAAAGGAAAAGGTTACGTCACAAACATGTTGGTTCACGCAGGAACCATGAAAGTCGGAGATGTGATATTGGTAGGACGAAACTACGGACGTGTGCGTGCAATGCACGATGAGCATGGAATTGCTTTGAAAGAAGCAGGTCCTGCACAACCGGTATCTGTTTTGGGTATCAACGGTGCGCCTTCCGCGGGAGACACATTCCACGTGATGGACGATGAGCGCGAAGCGAAAGCAATTGCTACGAAACGTGAGCAGTTGTACCGTGAGCAAGGTCTTCGTACCAACAAGCACATTACTTTGGATGAGATCGGTCGCCGTTTGGCAATCGGAGATTTCAAGGAATTGAACCTGATCGTAAAAGGGGACGTGGACGGATCCATCGAAGCACTATCCGATTCCTTATTGAGACTTTCTACAGAGGAAATCCAGGTGAACATCGTTCACAAAGGAGTGGGTGCCATTACCGAAGCCGATGTAAACTTAGCATCTGCATCTGATGCGATTGTGATCGGATTCCAGGTAAGACCATCTGTTGCAGCCCGTAAATTGGCAGAACAGGAACAAATTGATATCCGTCTTTACTCGATTATCTACAAAGCAATCGAAGAATTGAAAGCAGCAATGGAAGGAATGTTATCTCCGGATATCGAAGAGAAGGTAATCGGTACGGCAGAAATCCGCGAAACGTTCGAGATCACGAAAGTGGGTACGATTGCAGGATGTTACGTCATGGACGGAGTTATCAAGCGTACTTCCAAAGTGCGTGTTATCCGCGACGGAATCGTTATCCATACAGGAGTTCTCGGATCATTGAAACGTTTCAAAGACGATGTACGTGAAGTGAAGAACAACTACGAATGTGGTTTGAACATCGACAAGTTCAACGATATCAAAATCGGTGACTTGGTTGAAGCTTACGAAGAAGTAGAAGTTGCAAGAAAATTGTAATTCAACAAATAAAATAAAAGACAAAGGGCCCGATTAATCGGGCCCTTTGTCTTTTTCTAATTTATAACCTAAACACCTAAACCTAACTGTCTGTTCAAAACGAATTGAACCAACGAAACCGTGCCAGTTGCTGATACATCATACAACCGACACAAATTCCAAAAACGGATTCCAATCCTGCAAAAAGAATCAGCAGTCCGCCTATAATACTTGCCGGAATAGCATATTCCAGTAATAATAAAGTAATGAAAAGCCCTACGACGACAAAACCAACGCCTGCTGCAAACTTTTTGGGAGCTTCATTGGTGGCTTTATAACCCAGGTGAAAATGGGTCACCGTTTTTTGGGCAATATATTTTAAAGGAGAAAATTGACTGAATCCAAACGCACGCGTTCCAAAATCGATCAACAGTAAACCGGCGATCAAGGCATTCTGAAAATACAGTGCCGTAACCGCAATAAAAATGACCTGCATGGCTACCATCCGGATAACAAACTCATTGACTTGTTTGTCATTCACGGGGCAGCTTAATCCTGCCTTTTCCATCAGATATTCGGTTGAGGAGTTAAACGCAAATAAGGTTTCACCTCTTTGAACCCTTTCGGGAATTTTGCCGGGATATCTTCTGTTTTAATTGCCGGAACTACTACTACATCTTCCCCGTGTTTCCAGTCTGCCGGAGTGGCAACGCTGTAATTAGCCGTCAATTGCAAGGAATCCAGTACCCGTAAAATCTCCTGGAAGTTTCTTCCGGTAGATGCCGGATAGGTAATCATTAACTTGATCGTTTTATCAGGGGCAATGATGAACAATGAACGAACCGTCAAAGTTGCTGAAGCGTTCGGGTGGATCATGTCGTATAACTCTGCAATACTGCGGTCTTCGTCTGCAATAATCGGAAAGTTGACCTGTGTATCCTGTGTTTCATTGATGTCCTTGATCCATTCGTGGTGTGAATCAACTCCGTCTACCGAAAGGGCCAGAACTTTGGTATTCCGGGCGATAAACTCGTTGGTTAATTTGGCCGTTTTCCCTAATTCTGTGGTACAAACCGGTGTAAAATCCGCCGGATGCGAGAACAAAATTCCCCAGGAATCTCCCAGGAATTCATGGAAATCAATCGTTCCGTTACTAGTGTTTGCTGTAAAGTTTGGTGCTGTGTCGCCGAGTCTTAGTGCCATAATCTTTGTTATTTGTATTACTTAAAAATTCCGTAAGCTGTATAATCTTATCTTCCCTATCGATTACCTTGGTTCAAAAGTTCAAAGGTTAAAAAGTTCAATTTTGAACATCGGAACTTTTTGAACGTTTGAACAAATAATAGATTTCAAGAGAAACCGAAAATCGTTATCATTATCTTCTTCTAAAGAAACAAAACTATATATTCTATAGAATTAGTAGACAAATATAATCCGAAAGATTGAAACACACCAATACTATTTGAAAATTTTAGCAGTCCCTATTCAAATATGCTTAACTTTGCTTCCATGTTCGCTCCCGGTTCTAAAGGATGGATTGCCAAATACTTGCAGTTGATAGAGGCAGGTGAGCTTTCTGTTGACTTGAAGAAACCGGCAGATCTGACACGTGCAGAATTCAATCATTACACACTTTCCCAAACAGGAATAATCTTCGGTTACCCGTCCAAATTGTTGTTCGGAAAGAACCTGGATACCTCCAAATGGACACACGATGAACAGCTGACCGTTCTTCTTTTTGAATCCCTGTTGTTTACACATATGAACATCCAGGGAAGAACAAAGCTGCGGGCAGATGAATTTTTGAACGATCTGAATATTTTCTATAAGAAACACCGCGTTCAGTCACTTTCGTCCGTTCTGACCTTTTTCCTGAAGGAAAGTGCTTCGGAGAAAATTGAGCGCATCCTGGAAAAACGTACCGATGTTCCCAAAAATCTGACGAATACCAAATCGTGGATGAGTTATTTCAACAACTCCTTCATTTATCTGGACGTAATCCTGTTCGAGGACTTCCTGAAGAACAAACGCAAACAAACGCTCGATTACCAGAAACTGGCACTTTTGGCCCTTGGTATTATCTCCATTTCCGCTTATTCGGACGGGGAAATCCAGGAGCACGAAAAGAACCTGTTCAATACCTTTTTACTATCGGCCGACCTGGATTCGGATGAGAAAGAATTGGCCAAACTGCGCTTCAGGGAAGGGATTACTTTGAATGAACTTACCTGCGACCTGGTAGATTCCTGGAACTTCAAACGTTATTTGCTGGATCTTTCGGTGCTTACGATGCACATGAACCAGAATTCGCGGGAGACGGACCTGGAAACCCTGATCATGCTGAAAAAATGGATGTCTTGTTCGGAACGTGATTTGGACGAAGCGATTTATTGTACGGACCAGTTCCTATTGGAAAACAACCAAAAAGTTTCGTACCTGAATGATTCGAATTCCATGGAACAAATGCTCGACAGTGTGTCGAGACGCTGGATCAAAATCCTTGGAAGAAATAAGGATAAACTGGCGCAGGAAATCAAACAGAGCAAGGAATTGGTATTCCTGATCCGCAAATCTGCTTCGGAAGAACTCAGCAAAGAAGAGAAGGAAAAAGTCAAAACCCAGTTTATGGATATCGCGAAATCCATGCCGGCACTGGCAATTTTCTTATTGCCCGGCGGAGCATTGTTGTTGCCCATTGTTTTGAAAATCATCCCCAACCTGGTTCCGTCTGCCTTTAAGGACAACGAACTGGAAGAATAATTACGAAAGAACCGAATATGTCTGAATTAGAAGAAGAACGCGACAACTTGCGTATGGAATTGGAAAACCTGGAAGAAAACCTGGAGGATTTTTTCCAGTTGGTGAAAACGTCCGTTTCCTATGAATTGGATTATTCGCTGGGATCGATTAAATACGTGGAGTTATTGCTCACACACCTGAACGTGGACGCCGAAGAAGATGCAGATGTCCTTATTGATACGGCTATGTATGTGGGTGAAACCATTAAGCGCAATTATAACGGGACATGGGATATTTCCGAAGAAACAGATGAGCGTTATTTGCAACCGGTTGTTCGCGGTCTTTCAGACGGCAAAAAAGATTTTTACCCCTTTCTGAGCGCCAATGATTTTACAACGGAACCGGCTGTAGGATACTTTTTGGGATTGCTGTGATGAATTATCCGGTTAATTTTGTCCTTCGATGATTCAGAACTTCAAATCCATTTCTCATTTCAAAGGTTTAAATACCTTGCGTTTTATTGCAGCATTCCTGGTGGTTTTGCATCATGCGGAATCTTTGCGGAAAGATCACGGACTGAAGAACCACTTAAAAGACTTCGGGTTGTTTCAGAATGGAGCGCACGCCGTAAGTTTCTTCTTTGTCCTGAGCGGTTTTTTAATTACTTATCTCCTGCTGAAAGAACGGGAAGCAAAGAACGATATTTCTGTCAAACAATTCTATATCAAACGCATCTTCCGCATTTGGCCCTTGTATTTTTTGATGGTCATTATCGGCGCAATTATTCAGCCGTATTTCATTGAATGGTTCAATATTCCGTATAAAATGCCTTATACCATTGGCGAAACGTGGTATTACTTTGTCTTCTTCGTTCCGGGAATGGTCAATTATTTCTTCGGGAGTAATTTATTGGAACCGCTTTGGTCGATCGGTGTGGAGGAAGTCTTTTACCTTATTTGGGCACCGCTTTTCAAGTGGTTGAAAAAACATGTCCTGAAGTTGCTTTTGGGTGTTATTGCGTTCAAACTGATCTTGATCACGATCAATACATATTGGGCTTTGCCCGGAGTTTTGAACTACCTGATCCGGATTCACCAGTTTGAAGCCATGGCAATCGGTGGTTTGGGAGCGTACCTGGTTTTTCATTATGGAAAGCAGATCAACACTTCCTGGATTTACAGCCTTCCGGCGCAGATCGGTTTGTATTCCCTGATCCTTGTTTTCATTGTTTTCGGAGCGAATATACAATCGGATATCTGGAAGTTCTTCTTCGATCAACCCATTGTTTCGGCCATTGTTCCGAATGCGTTGTTCCTGTACCTGATTATCGGTGTTTCGGTGGTTGAAAAGAATTTGTTTACACTTGAAAACCGCGTATTCTCTTACCTGGGAGAAATTTCCTACGGTATTTACATGTTCCACTTACTGATCCTGTCGCAGATCATCGAATTGCTGAAAGGCTTCGTAGCCGGTTCGGGCATGTTCCTGGAAACATTGTTCTATTATGGGGTGTCCATTCCGCTGATTATCGGGGTTTGCGTACTTTCAAAGCGAACGCTGGAGGCGTATTTCGAACGCAGGAAGAAGAAGGTCTTGCAGAAAATGAACAATTAATAAACTTAATTATTCTGCGGCTGAACTTTCGGAAATTTCTTTTCTGGACATATTTTTAATCGTCATAAGACCATCAATATGCTCATGAAGGGTTTGGTCAATAGCATTCAGCATAGGATCAAGAATAAAATCTACTCCTTTCGCCGCGCAAATTTAGCAGCAGGAACGAAGTCGCTATCTCCTGCAATAAGTATAATTTGATCGACTTGTTCTTTAAATGCTAAAGTAGCAATGTCCAAACCTATTTTCATATCTACTGCTTTTTGTTTCAGCGGAAACTCGATATCATCTTCAGTTAATTCGGAAATAGTCATTTTTCCATTTAATAAAGGTTTTGTATGTTTCGGACGAATTACCCATTCTTTAGAACTATTTTTTAAGAATCCCAGGCGAAGGGCAATTTTTCGTTGTTTCTTTAATTCAGAGAATAGATCGTTTCTAAATTTGTATTGTTCTGTTTTTTTGAAATTAAATAGACGATTAGTGATTGGATTATGTGAATCTCCGTCAAATGGGGTTGCATCATAATAATAAATGCGATACAATTCTGTTGGAATTAGCGAATATTTGCTTCTGTAATTGTTAACCTTTTGAATGTGTTTAAAACAATACAGAACCAGATTTTTGGCCATTATTTCAGGAGTATCATCTGATTCAAAGCCATTGATATATTTGTATCGGCGGATAAAAAATCCACCGTCAACCAGAATAGCAGTTTTCATAAAATTAGGTTATAAAAAAAGTCCAAAGTCAGGTATCGCTATTAATCCTTTAGAAAACTAAAGGTGACAAATTCTGCTCATTGGACATTATACTAACAAATGTAAGTAAATAATTGTTTTACTGCAAGTTATTAGTTGAATACAATTGTTAATCCTTGTGATACAAGAAATAAAACCCTTCGATATTATCCAGGTACGCCCCGTCAAAACCGGCATTCAATAATTTTTGGGTATATGAATTGTCATTCCCGTAAATGATTTCCTGCCACTCGTCTTTCCAGAATTTTACCCAGATCTCGTCTTTGTAGCCATCGTATTTTTTCTTCAGCCACAGCGGATGGTGCAATCCCCAGTTCTTTTTCCAGTAGTACCGGTATTTTTCTGCCGAACCGATGTTCATGTAAGAAATCACCAGGCGCTTTCCTCCGTTTTGTTTCGTTTTCAAACTGGCCACTTCATCGAAAGTCAATAGATCATCTCCGAAAAAAGCGTCAATAATCACGACATCAAAATTGGACTGCCGGATAGCATCCAGGAAAGAAGCTTTTTCCGCATAACTTTCGGTGCTGATCAGGTACAGGTAATTTTGAGCCTGTGAAAGTGTCTGGATATCGTTTGCGTTTTCGTGGTGGACAGTTGAAGGAATGTATTTGTAATCGTAATTCACATTATAGCGTGGAAAGGCAATGAATTGATCCATATCAGCTAACTGGAAAGCATTCGTAGCGTCGGCATCGTTGCTCAGATAATCGGCCACCATGATTTTTATTCCGGGACTTGCCTGGCGAAGCATGTTCAGCCGATAATCGTCGGGAGCGTAAGAATCGCCGTTGTAAAAAAGTTCTTCAACTCCATAGCCGTTAATAGCCTGGATCAGATCGGACCGCAATCCTTTTTCAGGATCGGTATCTGTAAAAAGCACTTCTTCCCCGTTCTGGGGAATGAGGATAAAATCGGGGTCCTGCGCACGGGCATATTGACTGATCGAAATAATGAAATCCTGCATTTTTACACCGGCTTTCACAGTTTTCTTTTCCTTACACGAAAATCCGCATAAAGCAATCAGAAGAATCAAACTTCCTTTTCTCATAATCTCAGTATATCTTCTATAACGTACCAGGTTGTTTCGGCAGTATAATTCCAGGAAAATAATGCGGAGCGTTCCAGGCTTTTTTGAGACAATTCCGCTTGTTTTTGCTCGTCTGAAGCCAGGTAAATCATTGCTTTTGAAACTTCCTCCGTATCAAACGGATTGACGTATATTGCAGCTTCCCCGGCAACTTCGGGCAAACAGGTGAGATTCCCGGAAATGATCGGCAATCCGCAGCGCATGGCTTCCACCAACGGAATTCCAAAACCTTCGAAGTAGGGAATATATGCCAGCGCAAATGCTGCTCCCATCAGTTTATTCAATTCCTGCAGGGAAACATGGCCCGAAAACAAAATGCGTTTTTTCAATGCGTCGGAAACTTCCGGAATGGAGGAAGGTTTATTGGCCCACAAACTTTTGCCTACGATCATCAGGTCAATATCGGGGTTTACCGCAGCAAATTTCCCGAAGGCTTCGATCAATCGCCCTACGTTCTTACGCGGATGTATTGCCCCTACAAAAATAAAGTAAGGCCTGCCTGAACTTTTTTCAGCCCGGATTTCAGTAATCTCATTCGTATCCAAAGGCACAAAGGTTTCGGATGCACCGTTCCATGCCACCGTTATTTTAGAAGGAGAAATGCCGTAAGTTTTTGCGATATCCTGTTTCGAATAATCGGAAACCGTCAGGATATGAGCAGCCTTTTTCGCAAATTTCGGGAAGTACTTGCGTAAATACTTCAAGGGACTCGCCGGAATGTCTTCCGGGTAATGCTCGAAATTCAGATCGTGAATAACCCCGACTTGCGGAACCGGCGATTTCAAAGACAAATAACCGTCGGGAGAATAGAACAGATCGATGTTGTATTTCTTCAATGCCCGTTTGATCGAAAATTCGAACCACCACACAAAAAGAATCGGATGCCGGGCTGGAGGAAACAGAACGACCGGTGTTACATTTTTGCCAAAAACAAATTTTTCATCGAAAGGCCGGTCAAAGAAGAAAATGAATTCGTGTTCCGGGTGATTTTCCACCAGGCGTTTCACCACTTCATACGTGTACCAGCCGAAACCTTCCATTTTGGAAGAAAGCAAAAAACGGGTATTGATTCCGATGCGCATTGCGTCGAAGGTACAAACTATCTGTTAAATGGGGATTCGGTGCATTGGAATAATTCGCCCTGGATGTTCATTCAGGTGGTTGATTCCTAAATATTGCTAAGAAAATAAGTTCGAGGAAATGGATGATTACATTTGAAGGCTTAAACCGATTTTAATGAAGATTCAATTCCTGCTCATTTTCAGCTTCTTTTTTACACTTTCAGGAAATGCCCAAAGCAATTCCGGTGAGTTTTTAGAAAGCTCATTGTGCTACAAAATCTGGCTGGTTGACAACAAAATGGGTGGTTACGACGGGTTTGAATTTCGCCACGGCGGAGAACTGAAACTCCTGAATTATGATGGCTTTACCGGTGAAAAGTGGTGGACGAAAGGCGATCATTTATACGTGGAAATTCGCTCGAAAAAGAGTGGCAAGGTGCAGAAAACGGATTATCGGATCATAAAATACACGAAAGATTCCCTCGTTCTGAATTACCAGGCATTAGGCCAGTCATTTACAGATGTCTACGAGACGCTTACCAATCACGATTTTACCGACAAACTTCTCGGACAGTGGGATGGAAGGGATGGAACCTACATTCAAATTGTTCCGAAAAGTAATTTTCAGTTCCAGTTAGTCATTCCGCGCGGTTCGGAAGAAATACCGGAACGGGCAGAAGGTTTCCTGGATAAACAATACGGACGGATTCTGTTTTACCTGGAGCAGGAAGGGGAAGAAGTGACGCTCTCTTTTGAGTCCGGGCAGGAAACGATTTCATTCGGAGGGAAACCCTATTCCAGGAAGTGCTCCGGCAATTGATTGGTCGTAAGAATGACTCTTTCACCCGTTTAAAATTGATTCCGGATCGGCATTTATCGGTTTCATATCCAAAATAGTTGGAATAAACAGCGGGCTTCTTTCCAACTTTTCCTAACTTCGCGGCATCTTAGTGGAAATGAAGAATAGCGTTAAATATATTTTACAGAAGCTGTTGGGTTTGAATACCTATCTGTATGTCTTTGCGCTGTATAAAATCCGCACACTTCGTTCAGACAAAAAGGAAAATGACTTTTTCACCTTCCTGTCCTTGTTGAAAGACGGGAAAGGAGACGTGTTGGATATCGGTGCGAATTTGGGAATCATGACCGTACACCTGGCAAATACACTGCCCAATACAACCATTCATGCTTTTGAGCCGATGCCGGCAAATGTGAGCGTTTTGAAACGCATTATCGCAAAATTCAAGCTGAAAAGAACGAAAATCCATGAAATTGCTTTGGGCGACGAACCCGGAATTGCGAAAATGGTATTGCCTGTAAACGGTCAAACGATCATGCAGGGATTGAGCCACATCAAGCACGAAAGCATTACCGAATGGAACGAAGGAAAAGAAGTAGACGTGCGCCTGGACAAACTGGATAACGTGCTGAACGGACAAGCGATCCAGGCTATCAAGATCGATGTCGAGAACTTTGAATACTTCGCACTCAAAGGAGCAAACAGAATTATTACATCCAATAAGCCGATTATCTACGCAGAATTGTGGGACAATGAAAACCGCTCGAAGTGTTTCGAGTACCTGCAATCCTTCAGTTATTCTATTTTCGTGGGAGAAAACAACCGGATCGTTCCCTTTGATTCTTCGAAACACCACACGCAAAATTTCATTTTCATCGCAGAATAACCCCGGCTAATGCAAAAACTGTTTTTAAGAGGATTAGGCATTACGCTGTTGTTGAATTTACTGGTGAAACCCGCTACCATTTTCCTGGTAGACATTAAAATGCAAAACGAGCTCGGGTCGGATGCCTTTGGGATTTTCCAAACGATGCTTAGTTTTACCTTCCTGTTTTCCATGTTGTTAGACATGGGGATCACGAACTTTATGACACGGATGATTGCCCAGCATCCGCACATGATCCACAAATACAGTAATCGTTTATTTACTTTCCGGCTGATCCTGGTAGTGATTTACGTGGTTTGGACGATTTCCCTGTTCTTCATCCTGAACTTCCCCAACGAATGGTTGTGGGTTCTTGCCGCTTTGATCATGCATCAGATCAGTATCATTACGGTGAATTATGTGCGTGCCTATACGGGTGGTTTGCTGATGTTCGGCCTGGATGCGGTACTTTCCGTTGCTGAGCGTTCCGTTTACTTTGTAGTCGGAACATTGTTGATTTATTCTTCCTTCGTAGAGCCGATCCCGTTGGGCTGGTTCGTGACGATTTTCGTTGGTTCCTCCGGTTTGGCTTTGATGATGGCAACGGTGATTTACCTGAAGCTGGTTTCTTTTCCCAAAATCCATTGGGATGCGGATTTCTTCCGGGCTATCTTCCGCCAATCTTACCCGTATGCCATTCTAGCGATCCTGATGATGCTGACATCCAAGCTGGACGCCGTTTTCCTGGAGAAATTACACCCGGATGGTACGCACCAGGTTTCCTATTACACCCAAAGTTTTCGCTTGCTGGACGCTTGTTACATGTTCGGTATTCTCTTCGGAAGTATTCTCCTGCCGATCTTTTCGCGCGTCCTGAAAGACCACGGATCTACGACCGGAATTACCACCAGCGCTATCAATATCCTGCTTTCCGGCGGATTCATCATGGTATTTTTCACCATTGGGATTCGTGTGGAGATGTTTACGGCCTTGTATAAAGAAGCCAATTCATTTTCCTACAATTCCTGGATTTTCCATGCGATGACCTTCATCCCGATGTGTTTCACCATTGTGTTCGGAACATTACTGACGGCGAACGGATCTCTGCGTATCATGAACCAGATTGCTTTTTTGTCTTTGGCGGTGATGTCGTTGCTGAATATTGTCCTGATTCCGGTCTGGGGAGCTGTAGGGGCTGCAATCGGGGCGTTTGTTGCGCAGTCGGTACTTGGTTTCGTTCAGTATTTCGTGGTGCGTTATCACATGAAACACGATGTGGCACGCTTAACCTGGCTGAAACACTTCATCCTGGTGGTTGTTTTAGGAGTGGCTTTGTTTGTCCAGTTCAGGTATGCCTTTAATCCGCTAATTTGGATGGTGCTCGTTGGGGGATTGTGGATGGTTTTGGTCTTCGGATTAAGGATTATTGATTTGAAGCAGATTTTGAGCCTGCTCGCAAAGAAAGAAAACACGGCAGAGGAGAAATAATCCTCACAGATTGCGTTATATTTGTTCTTAATGAGCGCAAAAGAAGTATTGGTTACCGGCGGAACGGGTTTTATCGGATCACATACCGTCGTTGAATTGATCGAATTGGGATATACGCCGGTTATTTTGGATAATGGTTCGAATTCCAGTCCGTCTATCGTCAAACAAATTGAATTCATTACCGGAAAGCAATGTGCGTACTATGAAGGAGATATGCGCGACAAAGCCTTCCTGAAATCAGTTTTCGAAAAACATGCATTCGAAGGAGTGATTCATTTTGCGGCATTTAAAGCCGTTGCCGAATCGGTGGAAAAACCCTTGTATTATTACGATAACAACCTCATTTCGCTCATTCATCTGTTGAGTTGTATGGAAGAATTCCGGGTGAATAAACTGGTTTTCTCTTCTTCCTGTACGGTTTACGGAGTGGAAAATTCACAGGAGCCGTTAAATGAAACCATGCCGGTAGGAAAACCGAATTCACCTTATGGCTGGACGAAATGGATGGCAGAGCAAATGCTGATCGATATCGCTTCCAAAACAGAGTTAAGACCTGTCTTTCTGCGCTATTTCAATCCGATAGGTGCGCATCCAAGTGGAAAACTGGGTGAAATGCCGCTCGGCCCTCCGAATAATGTGCTTCCTTACATTACTCAGACCGCAGCAGGTATCCGGAAAGAACTGACCATTTTCGGGAATGATTATGATACACCGGACGGAACATGTGTCCGCGATTACATTCACGTGACAGACGTAGCGAAAGCGCATGTGAAAGCCTTCACACATCCTTTCGAAAATGCGGTTGAAGTCTTTAACCTGGGAACAGGAAAAGGGACTTCTGTGCTGGAATTGGTGAAGTTATTCGGGAAGGTCACGGGAAAACCGCTGAATTACCGGTTCGGGGCGAGACGGCCCGGAGATGTAGATGCTTTGTTTGCGGATGTTGCCAAAGCAAAGAAAATTTTAAACTGGAACACGGAAAGAACCATTGAAGATGCTATTTTAGATGCCTGGAAATGGGAACAATATCGCTTGGAACATGAGATTTCTTAAACTGACAGCTGTCTTTCTTTTAATTGCTTTTCAGAGCTTTGCACAGCCTCAGGGGAGAGACTCGAGCCTGGTTTCCAGGCACCGGCCGGGACTTTTTTGGTACAATACCGGCTGGAGGCCCGCAAGACCCGGGAAATTGAGAAAGTACGACCGCTTGATCCTTGACGTGACGTACAATCAATTGATGAATTCCGGAAGCATCAAAGCGAATCCATTGCGATCTTTCGGTTGTAACGTGAATACCATGTGGGACATCCCGATAACGAACGGCAATACCGTTTCTTTGGGAATCGGTTTGGCTTACAAATACCAGAAAACGGGACCGAAAGGGTTGTTCTATGCAGACAGTAGCAATTCCTTCACGCATTTTTATGCGGATTCGGGGTATACCGGTTTCCGCAAAAACACATTCGGGAACCACATCCTGGCAATTCCGGTTGAATTCCGTTTCCGGACTCCGAAATGGCAGCATTTTAAAATACATCTGGGTGGTTCCATCGGCTACAGGCTGCAGACTTTCCAAAAAGTTTGGCCGGAGCATAAGCACGGGATAAAAGACAAATCATTACCGGACAGAAATCCCCTGGTTTATGGCGTTCATTTGCGCGTAGGTATCCGGAATTGGGCGTTGTTTGCGGATTACACATTGGCTCCTCAATTTAAAAGCGATAAGAGTGACAAAATCAATGCATTAGCTTTCGGAGTGTCGCTTTCAATTTTTTAAAGGGCATTGTCAAATAAAAATAGGTTTCACCGGTTGGAAAATCGTTTATCTGACTAATTTTGTGATATGCGCAATTTGATTGCTTTTTTCAAACGATTTCAGATCTTTTTGGTCTTTGTGTTACTGCAAATTGTAGCACTTTCTGCGTATATCCGCTATTCCGAGTTTGCCCGCCTGCAGGTTTTTTCGAGTGCTTCCGCTATAAACGGAAGATTGTTCGAAATGCGAAATGCTGTGTCACAGCATTTTTACCTGGAAAATACCAACCGAAAACTAGAACTGGAAAATGCCCGTTTGAGAGAAAAATTGAAGCTTTCCAACTATAAAGTGGACCGAGAACTAATCCAGATCGAAGATACGAATTACCAGCAGCAGTATTTATACATGGCGGCTTCCGTAATCAATAACACTTACGACAAGCGAAACAATTACATGACGATCGATATCGGCAAGAACCACGGCATTCAGAAAGGATGGGGAGTTATTTCCTCCAAAGGAGTGGTGGGAATTGTCCATTTGGTCGGAGATTCTTATTCTGTGGTAAAAACCATTCTGTCCAAGAACATCAATGTTGATGTAAGTATGCGTGATGGCGGTGCTTTCGGATTGTTGAAATGGGATGGTGTGAATCCGAAAATTTGCCAGATCTCAGGGATCTCGAACGATATTACCATCAAGAAATTCACGAAAGTAATTACACGCGGAGGGTCGGGAATTTACCCGAAAGGAATTCCGGTAGGCGTGATCACCAAGCGCAAATCCATCGAGGGGAAACCCTTGTGGGATTTGCAGGTAAGAATTGCAGAAGATTTCAGGACCATTCAGCATGTATACGTGATCAAGAATGTGATGCTGGATGAAATGCGCGAACTGGAAGGAAGAATTCCGCCGGATAAAGAAGAAGAGGAGCTGTAAGTGAATAGTTTTGTTTTAAATAGCATTCGTTTTGTATTGTTTGTACTGTTCCAGGTACTGATACTGAACAACCTGGAACCGGGCTTGGGTATGTATGTGATGATCTATCCCCTGTTCATTTTAATGCTTCCCTTCCAAATGGGAACTGTGCCGCTGATGCTGATCAGTTTTGCCTTCGGACTGGTAATCGACTCTTTTTCCAATACCTTCGGATTGCATGCATCCAGCGCGGTGATTATGGCTTTTTTCAGACCCATTATTTTCAAATGGCTTTCTCCCAGAGACGGTTATGAAAGTGTTGAATCCGTGAATGTTTATTCCATGGGAGGCCGCTGGTTCCTGTATGCATATGGCTCATTACTCGTCATTCATCATATCTGGTTCTTTTCCATCGAATCCTTTAAATGGAACGAGTTCGTCTGGATCCTGATCAAGATCGGGTTGAGCGTTCCGAGTTCTTTTTTATTAAGTTTATTGGTACAATTTATTTTCGTCTCTAATAAAAAGGCTGTACGATGAATCTGGACGGAAGAAAATATGTCATCCTGGTGTTCTTTATCCTGGTCGGGTTTATTTACCTGATCCGCCTGTTCTTTATGCAGGTAGTAGACGATTCCTGGAAATTGCGTGCACAGGAAATTGCGGAGAAACGAAAAGAAATCACTCCTCCGCGCGGGATCGTTTTTGACCGTCACAACAAGAAAGTAGTCACTAACAGAAGTTACTACAACCTGATGATGAAGGAAGAGAACATTCACGATTTTGATACTGCAGCATTCGGTCAATTGGTGGGAATGACCAAGCAGGAGGTGAAAGACCGCTTTTACCAGATCAAAAAAGGGGAAGGAAAATACTTCAACAAGAACATCAATAAATACCAGGATAATTACCAGCCGCAGCGTGCTTATCCGTTCATCAAGGAATTAAGCATCGATGAAATTACACGCATTGCTCCGCATTTGGAAAAATTTCCCGGGTTTTACGAAGATCTGACTTCCATGAGAAGCTATCCGTATTCCGGTGGGGCAAATATTTTCGGGTACTTGAACGAGGTCACTAAAGAAGAATTGGAAGAAGATCCTTTTTACCGGAGAGGTGATGCCATAGGAAGAGCCGGAATTGAACGGTATTACGAAAAGGAGCTCAGAGGACAAAAAGGAATCAAATACGTGGTGACTTCTGCCCTGAATAATGCCATTGAATCGTATGCCGGAGGAAAGTATGATACGCTGGCGGAACAAGGTCCGGCGCTGCATTTGGGACTGGATATCCAGTTACAGGTTTACGGTGAAAAACTGATGCAGAACAAACGCGGATGTATCGTTGCTATTGAGCCGAAAACAGGAGAAATCCTGGCACTGGTTTCCGCACCGAGCTTCGACCCGAATATCCTGGTAGGAAGAAGAAATATCGGGAAAAACTACCCGAAATTATTACTCGACGAAGGAAAACCGTTGTATCCGCGACCTTTGGCTGCAGAATATCCTCCGGGATCTATTTTCAAGCTGCTTCAGTCGCTGATCGGTTTGCAGGAAGGAGTTATTACTCCAGAATCCGGTTTCCCGTGTACGAAATCCATGGTAGGTTGTCACAATCACCCGAATGCCACGAACTTACCGGATGGAATCAAGAATTCCTGCAACCCGTATTTCTACTATGTGATGCGCCGCATCATCCAGCAGGGAAAAAAACGCTCCATTTTTGCAGATGCAGAGATCGGTTTGAATATCTGGTATGACTACATCATGAGCTTTGGTTTGGGAAGTCAGTTCGAAACCGATGTTACCGGAATGCGCCCCGGTTTGATCCCGAATTCTGCTTATTACGACAAATGGTACGGCCACAATACCTGGGCGTTTTCTACGATCCGTTCGATTTCCATCGGGCAGGGAGAGGTGAAAGTAACACCCCTTCAAATGGCCAATATTGCTGCAATTATCGCCAACCGCGGATGGTATTACACGCCTCATTTTGTGCGGTCGATCGGGAACAAAGGACCGCTACCGCAATTTAAAGTCGTACATAAAACAAAAGTGGATGCCATTCACTACGAACCGGTTATCGAAGGAATGCGAAGAGCAGTTTACGAACCGGGTGGTACAGCCAAAAAAGCACAGGTAGAAGGGATGACTGTTTGCGGAAAAACAGGTACCGCGCAAAACCCGCACGGGGAAGACCACTCTGTTTTCATTGCTTTCGCACCGATGGAAAATCCGAAGATCGCCATTGCAGTTTTCATTGAAAACGCCGGGTTCGGAGGAGTTTGGGCTGCACCCACCGCCGGGTTGATGATAGACAAATACATTCACAGGAAAGTAAAGGATAAAGCGAAAGAACAGATGATCGTGAATGCGAACCTGTTGAATATTAAAGCGAAGCCGAAAAAGAAAAAGTAAATGAGAAGAGATGATTCCCTGACACAGCATGTGGATTGGTGGCTGCTTTTAATTGTAGTCATCATGTTGGGTATGGGAATTGCAAACGTTTATTCGGCTGCTTTTGATCCGGACCATCCAAGTATTTTCGATTTTTCCCAAAAGTACGGGAAGCAAATCATGTGGGTGGGAGTTTCGATTTTCCTGGGATTTCTCGTATTTCTCATCGATTCGGACATTTACCGGAAGTTTGCCATCCCCATTTACGTGTTTTGTTTTTTCCTGTTGATCATAGTCCTTTTTATGCCTGCCATCAACGGGGCGCATGCCTGGCTGGGAATAGGATCTTTGGGAATACAGCCGGCCGAATTCATGAAGATCGGAACGGCAATCGTTCTTTCGAGGTACATCTCAACGGTGAACGTAAAGAATCAAAATGTGCAGACAGTACTCGTAGCATTGGCGATTGTGATGGTGCCGATGGTGCTGATCCTGCTTCAGCCGGATGCCGGAACATTTGTGGTATTTACCTCTTTCTTCTTCGTGCTTTACCGGGAAGGAATCACCTTCGATCCGCTGGTATTGAAAATTGTAAACCTGATCCCGGGAGTTCGTTTTAAAGACACCTGGGTGGGAAGTCACTTTATTCCGATTTTATTCTATGTGGTTTTCCTCTCCATCATCACGCTTTTGATGAGTGGAAATAAGTACGAATTTACCTTCATGCCGGGAGTCTTGATTCCGGGATTTTATGGGGTAATTACCGTAATCACGGTGATTGCTTTGGTTGCATACCTGATTCTGCGCTGGATTTCCTCCAAACGCGAGCAGCGAAGAGTATTACTGGTAATCATTGCCGGTTGGTTTCTATCGGTTGCAGTTTCCACCACCGTTAACTTCTCTTTTTCCGGTTTGGCCCAGCACCAGAAAGACCGTATCGAGTTGGTTTTGGGATTGCGCAAGGACGATGACGGAAAAGATTACAACCGGAACCGTGCCATGGCAGCCGTGGGTTCGGGAGGTTTATTCGGGAAAGGTTACAAAAAAGCAAGCGTTGCCAGCGTGCGTTCCAACCACGTTCCGGAAAGTGAGACAGATTTTATCTTTTGCCCGCTTGCAGAAGAATGGGGATTTATGGGAAGTCTGGTAATCGTGATCCTGTTTATGGGAATGCTCTTCCGGATCATTGTCATTGCCGAAAGACAGCGCTCTACCTTCAACCGGGTGTATGCCTATTGTGTGGCCATGATCGTCTTCTACCACTTTGCGGTCAACATCGGGATGAACATCGGCTTGGCACCGGTAATCGGAATTCCTTTACCGTTTTTCAGTTACGGAGGATCATCATTGATGTCGTTCTCCATGCTGTTATTTATCCTGCTGAAACTGGATAGCCAGCGGAGAGATGTACTTTTCTAAGAAAGTTTAAAAAGTAGAAGAGTTCAAATGTTCAAATTGTTTTCTCATGGAATTTCCTTTGAACTTTTTGAACCCTTTAAACTGTTGAACTATTTAGGATACTCAATATCTTCCTCCAATTCGTCATCGTCTTTCTTTTTCTTCTTTTTGGCTTTTTTCCATTCATACGTATATTCCAAAGAAAGAATGTGCTCGTTGTAATTGTTCTTGGCGTTGAATTTCTGTCCGTAATAATATGTCAGGCCGATTTCATTGGCACCCGGCAAATCGAAATTTAAAGTTGCGCCGTAACGCACCCGGTTCCAGGTATGGCCAAAAGGCCCGTTATTCGGATTGTAGAAAAACTCGACAGAAACTTCCGGAGTAATCTTGGATTTCGGTTTAGCCCATTCCACATGCGGTTTCACACGGAAAGAGGGATCCAGATCCCCGCCCGTCGTTGCGTATCCTCCGATATACATTTGGTAGCGCAAGCGGGCACCGAATTTGATCTGCTGTACCTTGTGGCGGAAATCCGCATTGAAATTCAACCGGTGACTGTTCTCATAATTTCTGCGCTCATCGTAGTTTGTCACAAGACGGTATTCGATGGAAGGCCTGAACCAGCTGAATTTGGAATACTTTAAACTTGCTTCCTGGTACAAAGTAGCCAATTGTCCGTAATTATTCAAACGGAGGTTGGTATTCAGATTGGCCTCCAGGTTGTGCTTGAGATCACGCTTTACGCCCGCACTGAACCAATATTGTCCTCTCGTGCTTTGATTCCAGGCCAAAAAGCAGGGCGCCAGAAAAAGAGCAGCAATAATAAAGGACCTCATTTAGTTTTTGGTTAGCGTAATCGTACCGATATCCGCATTTTCCTTTTTGCCGATGGTCACCGTTTTGCTTACTACTTCAAGCGTGTTGTAATCATCGTCATTATTGGGAATGTTATTTCCCGGATGGAAAATTTTGCTGTATCCGAAAATGGTGTAGGTTCCGGGTTGCAGGAATTCAAATTTGAACGTTCCGTCGTAAGAAACCTCGATCTTATCATCATACATCGCATCGCCGTCACCGTAGATAATGTATAAATCTTCCGTTGCACCGTTATAAGTCACAGTATCAGTAACTACGCCATTGATACGTAATTTTTCATTCACGACAACATTTCCCGAGATAGATGCCCTGCCGCCGTCACCTTCTACTTTTTTACACGCTGAAACTGCGGAGAGAAGGGCAATTCCAAAAATTAGTTTTTTCATTAGTCTGGTTTTATAGAGTCACAATATTAAGAGAATTTTAATCAAATCCGGCCTCTGTAATAAGGAATTACAAAATAAAAATGAACTTCCCCGCCACTTTTCGTGAAATATTACGTCTAATGTTTGGATTATCACAGAAAAGATTCGTAAAATTATACACTCTTTAAATGAAAACTACACATGAAATTGCTACCTCTCTTTAAAAAGGCTTGTTTCCTGTTGCTTGTTTTGCTGACTACTACGTCATATTCTCAAGTATATATCAATGAATATTCATGTTCCAATATAAGTGGTCCAACGGATGCTTTCGGTGAGTATGAAGATTGGGTTGAATTGTATAATGCAGGTTCCTCTGCGGTCGATCTGACCGGCTATTATTTGTCTGATAATGACGGAAATCCGCAAAAATGGCAAATTCCTTCCGGCTCGATTGCTGCCGGTGGGTATAAAATGGTTTTTTGCAGTGGCCGCAACCTGGTTTCGGGAACTCAGTACCACCCGAATTTTAACCTGGCACAAACCAGTAACGAGTGGTTTATCCTTACCAGTCCGGCTAACGTGACAGTTGATTTCGTCGAGATTACCCAAATGACCAAACAAAACCATTCGATCGGTCGTCAGACAAACGGAGCCGCTAACTGGAAGTTGTTTTTAACACCAACTCCGGGAGCAGCAAATACGGGTGGAGTTAACTTTTATACACCAACTCCTGTTTTCAGCGTAGCACCAGGATTTTATACCTCTACGCAAAACGTAACCATCACTTGTTCGGATGCAACAGCAACTATTCGTTATACCACAGACGGATCTGTTCCTACAACCGCATCCACACTTTATTCCGGACCGGTTTCTATTACCTCTACCAAAGTTTTAAGAGCAAAAGCATTTTCATCGAATGAACCGAGTTTCACCATGTCGGGAACTTATTTCATCAATGTAAACCATACCATACCGGTAGTTTCTGTAGCCGGTGCCGGAAGTAATTCCGTGGCGACCTTATTGAACGGAAACGGAAGCATCAGCCCGCAAGGATTCTTCGAAGTCTGGGAAGCCGATAAATCTTTCGTTGACAAGGGAGAAGGTGAATTCAACAAACATGGAAATGACTCCTGGGCTTATGACCAGCGTGGATTTGACTTCATCATGAAAGACCAGTTCGGTTACGATCACGAAATTGATCACCAGATCTTCCCAAATAAATCCAGAGATCATTTCCAGCGATTGATCTTAAAAGCAGCAGCCAATGATAATTATTCGTTTGAAACCGGTGGCGCTCACATCCGGGATGCGTTTGTTGCCCAGCTTTCCCAAAATGCACATCTGAAACTGGACGAACGTACCTGGAGACCGTGTATAGTTTACGTTAATGGACAGTATTGGGGAGTTTATGAATTGCGTGAAAAAGTAGACGATGGAGATTTTACCAAGTATTACGCGGACCAGGATAAATTTAACTTGCAGTACTTGAAAACCTGGGGTTCTACCTGGGAAGAATACGGTGCGCCGAATGCCATTCCGGCATGGAATTCCCTGAGAACGTACATCAACAGTAATAACATGGGAGTTCAGGCCAACTTCAATTATGTAGACAGTTTGCTGAACTGGGAATCATTGGTAGATTACTTCGTTTTGAACTCTTATGTAGTTACACAAGACTGGTTAAACTGGAACACGGCGTGGTGGCGTGGAATGGACCCTGCCGGAGATAAGAAAAAATGGCGTTACACCCTTTGGGACATGGACGCTACATTCGGACATTACATCAATTATACAGGAATCCCCGATCCGACGGCGAATGCTGATCCATGTAACGTGGAAAACCTGCCGAACCCGGGGAACCAGGGACACACGGATATTCTGGAGAAACTGATCGATGAAAACCCGGTGGTGGAACAATACTACATTTCCCGTTACATTGACCTGGTGAACACGCATTTCTCCTGTACTTATATGATCAACCTGTTAGACAGTATGATCAACCAGATTGCTCCTGAAATGCCGGGGCAATGTACAAAATGGGGAGGAACAGTTGCAGGCTGGCAGGCAAACGTGCAGGCTTTGAAAGACTTCATCAATTTAAGATGTACTGCATTGAACCAGGGAATGACAGATTGTTACCAGGTTACAGGACCGAACGCGGTGGTGGTAACAGTTAGCCCGGCTAGTTCCGGAGAAGTGAAGGTGAACTCTGTTTGGGCACCGACTTATCCATGGAATGTGAACTATTTCGGTGGAATTCAGACCAACCTGATTGCAAGGCCGCTCACCGGTTATGTATTTGATCACTGGGAATATACGGCCAATTCATTAACGGCAGCAATTACTCAGGATACCAACTCGATGGATATTGTAAACCCGGTGACAATTACGGCGGTGTTTATTGCTGATAATCCGGATCTGGACGGAGACGGTTGTACCAATGTGGATGAAATTGCTGCAGGAACAGATCCGAATAACCCGGATACTGACGGTGATGGCGAGAACGATTGTATTGAGATCGGTTCAGACCCCGCAAACCCTACAGATACGGACGGTGACGGAATTATCGACGCATTGGAATCAAGCAGCACAGACGCAGATAATGATGGTGTTCCGGATGAAACAGATCCGGGAAATACCGATCCATGTATTCCAAATCCGAATGCAGGCCCTTGTGACCAGGATGGAGATGGATTGACAAATTCCCAGGAAGGAACTGCCGGAACAAACCCTACGAACCCGGATTCGGATGGAGACGGAATCAACGATGGAGATGAGGTAACAAACGGAACGAACCCGTTAGATCCATGTGATCCGCCAAATGCTACACCACAGTGTAATATCGATACGGATGGTGACGGAATCCTGGATGGTTCCGAAGCTCAGTACGGAACAGATCCGAACAATCCGGATACAGATGGTGACGGAATCAATGACGGTGATGAAATTGCGAACGGTACAGATCCATTGGATGGCTGTGACCCGAATCCTGTTGGGGAAGGCTGTTTCAACGGATTCCACATGCCTACTGCATTCTCTCCGAATGGAGACGGTTTGAACGATTACCTGGCTCCGCGAATCGGAAGAGACGTTGCATCATTTACCTGGTACGTTTACGATCGTTGGGGTAACCGCATGGTGATGAGCTCTGACCCTGCATTTAAATGGGATGGAATTTTCAACGGTGTGAAAGTCAATACAGGTGTATATGCTTACCAGGCGGACGTTACCTTCTCCGATGGAAGAAAAGAACGATACACAGGTAATATTACTGTAACAAGATAATCATGAGAAGAAGGATTTTAACGGCACTTGCCTGTTTGGCTGCATGGTCAGCAAGTGCCCAGGATTTCCATGTAACTCAGATCCTTCAGTCTCCGAATTTGCTCAATCCCGGAGCAGTCGGAGTGTATGATGGCTGGGAACGGATTGCGATCCAACATAGAAATCAGTGGCTGGGAGGAGGTACTACCTATATGACTACAGGTCTGGCAGCGGACGCCAACTTTTTCAAGAGCGACCGTAAACCAAAGGCCCATTTGGGTGTCGGTGTGCAGTTCTATAATGATATTGCCGGAAGTTCCGGATACGGATTACAAACCGGATCGGTAGCCGTTTCAGGGATTCTTCCTGTAGGCAACGGAAGCCAGCTTTCACTTGGAATTCAGGGAGGAGTAGGGAACCGGTCAGGAAATATGTCGCGGTTGATCTACGATTCACAATGGAACGGAACGGATAACTATGATCCGACTATTGTAAGCGGTGAAACCGGAAGCTTAAGTTCCTTCATTTACCTGGATGCTTCTGCAGGACTTTTCTACCAGTTCGATGGTGGTCAAAGTTCTTTTGCACGCAACAACGACATCAAATTCCAGGCTGGTTTTGCCGGATACCATTTGAATGCGCCGGCTATGCGTTTTCGAACCGGTTCTTCCGAACAGCTTGCCCGGAAATACGTCGGGATGATAAAGTATTCGATGGATATTCCGGGAACAAAAATGGCTTTTGATGCGCAGTTTGCACAATTCGTTCAGGGCGGACATTATGAATCGATCCTCGGATTGATCCTGAGAAGACGTTTCCAGGACGGAGGTAAAATCACCGGGTTGAACCAGGATGCATTTCTGGGATTGGGAGTTTACACGCGTTTAAGAGATGCTATTTCACCGACCATGCAGGTTGACTGGAGAGGGTTTCATTTCGGTGTTTCCTATGACTTGACGTTGTCGGCACTGAGATATGGCTACAAAGGCGGAAGTTTGGAGTTTTCGATCAGTTATACGAATTTGAATAACGCGATCTTTAAAACACGCAGAAGAGGATTCAGATAATAAATCGATTTTCCGAATGCTTCCCTGTTAGGACAAGTATAAGGGAAATTAATCGCTCTTAGATGTTGTAATAGCATCCAATTTTTTTACCGCAAATGCACAAATTTTTAAAGGGCGCTTACCAGTCGCCCTCATTCTCTTAAACGGTCAAATTATTCTGAGGGAAAATAGATTGGTTAGTTTATCTGGCTCGACCGGTAGGCGAGCTTTTCATTTGCGTATTTGTGGGAATGACACTTGGCTTTCTGTCAAAACAGGATATGTGTGGGGATAAGTATCTAGCGACGCGATTCATCTGCCCTAGTGTTATTAATTCCGGAATCATTCTGTAGAGTTGTTGACAATTAATTCTCAACAAACTACAACGTTTTTCCATTTAAAATCGGTACTTTTGCGCCCTCGAATCAGCACGCCTTGGCGGAGCAGGAACAAAGTTGAAATATGGAAAACACGAAAAAAATTACAGGAGCGTTAATTTCAGTTTATTACAAGGATGGTTTAGAGCCTATTGTGCGTAAATTGCATGAAGATAACGTGAGCATCTATTCTACGGGTGGAACTCAAATGTTTATCGAAGGATTGGGAATTCCGGTTATCCCGGTTGAATCCATGACTTCCTATCCTGAAATTTTTGGTGGTCGTGTGAAAACATTGCACCCGGCAATCTTCGGTGGAATTTTACACAGAAGAAACCTGCAGGCTGATTTGGACCAAGCAAAGCAATTCAACATTCCTGTTATTGACCTGGTAATCGTGGATTTATATCCGTTTGAAGAAACCGTTGCATCCGGTGCAGACCATCAATCGATCATTGAAAAAATCGATATCGGTGGAATTTCATTGATTCGTGCAGCTGCAAAGAATTACAACGATGTGGTGATCATTCCTTCGGTGAACCAATATGCGGAATTCCTTTCCATTTTAAATGAGCAGGGAGCGGCATCTACTTTGGAACAAAGAAAGCATTTTGCTAAAAAGGCGTTCATGGTTTCTTCCCATTACGATACGCATATCTTCAACTACTTCAATGAAGGAGAAGAAACGCCGGTGTTCAAGCAAAGCATCCTGGAAAGCCAATCCTTGCGCTACGGGGAGAACCCGCATCAAAAAGGATGGTTCCACGGTGATTTTTCGGCAATGTTCGACCAATTGCACGGAAAAGAACTTTCCTACAATAACTTGTTGGATGTAGACGCTGCAGTTCAGCTAATGGCTGAATTTGAGAACAACGATCCGACATTCGCTATTTTGAAGCACAACAACGCCTGTGGTTTGGCAACACGTCCAACATTGGCGCAGGCTTATGCCGATGCACTTGCGGGTGATCCTACCTCCGCATTCGGAGGGATTTTGATTGCTAACCGTAACATCGATTTGGCAACTGCAAACCTGGTGAATGACCTGTTTTGTGAAGTAGTTATTGCTCCTGGCTTTGACGCAGATGCCGAAGAAGTATTGAAAAGCAAAAAGAACCGCATTTTATTGGTTCAGAAAAAAGTAGAGCTTCCGAAACGTCAGTTCCGAACGCTATTGAACGGCGTGTTAGAGCAGGATAAGGATATGCTTTCGGAAACAGCTGCAAACTTTGAAGCGAAAACAAATACCGTTCCTACTGCACAGGAAGTAGAAGATTTGATCTTCGCAAATAAATTGGTGAAACATACGAAATCTAATACAATTGTGTTGGCTAAAAACGGCCAGTTGCTTGCAAGCGGAACGGGGCAAACTTCCCGTGTGGATGCATTGCGTCACGCTATTGAGAAAGCAAGATCATTTGGTTTTGACCTGAAAGGATCGGTGATGGCATCAGATGCATTTTTCCCGTTCCCGGATTGTGTGGAAATTGCACATCTGGCAGGAATTACCGCAGTAGTTCAGCCGGGAGGATCTATCAAAGATGAATTGTCGATCGATTACTGCAATGCAAATGGGGTTGCGATGGTGTTTACCGGAAACAGACATTTTAAGCATTAATTAGTAGTACAAGAATAACGGAAGGGAGCTCGTGAGGGCTCCTTTTTTTGTTTCCGGAATGTAAAGGCAATAAATACAGATCAACAATTCTTTGTTAAACCTTGATACAGGCCGGTTTCAGGAGTTTTCAAACTCTAATTGAAAGGTCCGGTTTACTCATTGAAACGTACAGAATGCTTCTTTCAGGAAAAAAAAGACTGGGTTAGGAAATCCAAACAGTACTTTTGTGCGTTTTTTCAGAATACAACTTATATTAATTTTTGCGATGAGAACAATTTTAGCGATTGCGCTAACCTTTATTACACATTCATTTTTTGCCCAGTTTCAATACCGGATTACTTCAAATTCCAACCAAGCCGACAACAAATCGTACTTAACAAGTATCGAAAAACACATTCCCGATACTTATTCCCGTTCCTGCGAAGAGAACTTTATTGAGTTTAGTGCTCCCACCAATTATTCGGTGCATTACGTGGATTCCATCTGCCGGATTGCCGGAGTTCCTGCCGGAAGTATCGTTAAATCAAGAGGACCGGCCTCCGCTATTGAAAAAGCCGGAGGAACGGATTGCGGAACTGCTCAGCAGCTTTGCACGAATTCATCGCTTTCCGGAAACAACTCCGGTTTCGGAACGCAGGAACTAACAAATGCAAACAGCGGATGTCTCGGAAACGAGCACCAATCGTCCTGGTACTACATCAATGTCCTGACGGGAGGGTCTTTATCTTTCCGGATCAACCCGAGTGCGAACTCCGATTACGACTTTGCACTTTGGGGCCCTTTTACCTCTTCGAATGCCGCGGCAAACTGTCCTCCAATTAGCGGACCGGTACGCTGTTCGTTTGCACAAGGAAGCGGACAAACCGGGATGCGCGTGGGTGAATCGGATAACAGCGAAGGCAGTGGCGGAGACCGATGGGTCAATGCGCTGAATGTCAATTCAAGTCAGGTTTACATCCTATTGATTGATAACTATAGTAACTCCGGAGTAGGTTATACCTTTGACTTCAGTTGGGGAACAAACCTTACAACTGCTGTTATCGGATGTGTTCCTGTGGTTTTGCCGGTAGAAATGAGTAGTTTTTCAGGATCGTACTTTTCCAATACAAACGTATTGAATTGGTCTACGGAAACAGAATTGAACAATGATTATTTCCAGGTGGAATGGACAACAACTCCGGCTGAAAGTACTTCCTGGAACAAACTGGACATCATTGACGGCGCAGGAGAAAGCCAGTCCAAACTGTATTATTCGATGAACCATTACACATATGCGCGCAATGCGATCAATTATTACCGCATCAAGCAAGTGGATTTTAATGGACAAACCCGTTCCTATCCGGATATTATTGCCATTGACAACCGGATGAAATCCGAGAAACTGGTGAAAGTGGTGAACCTTTTCGGGCAGGAAGTATCGGAATCCGAAAAAGGAGTGGTGATTTACGTTTATGATGACGGATCTACCGAAAAACGGATTAATTAATAGCAATTTACATCAGAATACACGTAGGGGCGAAAAATTTTTCGCCCCTACGTGTATTTCTATATATACTTTAAGAATATCTCGATTATTTAATCTAATTTTGTAACCATTTCCCGGAATTTACGAATAAAGGGAGCAAAAACGCAAAAAGGAGCGCGCTAGATGGGATTGTTTAATTTTCTGACACAAGAAATTGCTATTGACTTAGGTACTGCAAACACACTGATTATCATGAATGATAAAGTGGTGGTTGACGAACCTTCAATTGTAGCTAAAGATATTCAAACGGGTAAAGTTGTTGCCATCGGTAAGAAGGCACAGCAAATGCACGGAAAAACTCACAAATTAATTGAAACGGTCAGACCATTGAAAGATGGTGTAATCGCAGACTTCCAAAGTGCTGAGCAAATGATTCGCGGATTCATCAAAATGATCAATCCGGGAAGAAAGATGTTCAATCCGACTTTGCGTATGGTGATCTGTATTCCTTCAGGGATTACGGAAGTAGAGAAACGTGCAGTACGTGACTCTGCCGAACATGCCGGAGCGAAAGAAGTGTATCTGATCCATGAGCCTATGGCTGCTGCAATCGGTATCGGTATCGATGTAGAAGAGCCGATGGGGAATATGATCATTGATATCGGTGGTGGTACTTCTGAAATTGCAGTCATTGCATTGGGAGGAATCGTTTGTGACAAGTCTATCCGTATTGCGGGAGATGATTTCACTTCCGACATCGAAGAGTACATGCGTCGTCAGCACAACATCCTGGTTGGTGAGCGTACAGCAGAGCAGATCAAGATTGAAGTAGGAGCAGCGTTGCCGGAATTGGAAAACCCGCCTGCAGATTTCGCTGTTCGTGGCCGTGACTTGATGACAGGTATTCCGAAGGAAATCATCATTACTTATTCGGAAGTTGCACACGCATTGGATAAGACGATTTCGAAAATTGAAGAAGCGATTTTGAGTGCTTTGGAGCAAACTCCACCGGAACTTTCTGCAGATATCTACAAAACAGGTATTTATCTTGCGGGTGGAGGTTCGATGTTGCGCGGTTTGGACCGTCGTATCAACGAGAAGACAAAACTACCGGTTCACATTGCTGAAGATCCGCTAAGAGCAGTAGCCCGCGGAACCAGTATCGCATTGAAGAACCTGGATCGTTTCCAGTTCCTGATCAAGGATTAATCAAACCAATTATAAAGAAACCCCGGCATTTATCGTCGGGGTTTTTTGCTATATTGCCGGCATGAATCACTTAATCAAATCAGTATTACTTGCTTTCCTCTTTTTAATTCCGCGCGAATCTATGGCGCAGGAATCCTCCAAAGTCTCGTTTGCAATACGAGGGAAATGGTTCTACCTTCCGGGCTGGGAAAACGTTTCCTGGAGATACTACAGTTATGGCGGGGAGATTTTTCTGGGTAAGCATCACGCAATCGGTTTGGAGAGTGACGGTTTCGAAACACACAGAAGATGGGAGGCGGGTGAATATGATAACCTGGTAGCAATGGAAGTGACCAAAAGAACAGGAATTGTTGCGGATTACAAGTACCTGCTGCCTTTCAATGAGTTTTTCAGTTTGTATGGACTGGTTTACTCCAGGTTTCTGGGAAAACGCCGATACTGGCTGGAGAAATCTACTGAAGAAGAGGCCCCGGAACCGCCGGATCCGAATGCTTTGTTGACAACCAATTCCGGAACATTTACCGATTTCGGAGCAGGATTGGGTGGTAAATGGTATTTCAACGGGGGAAGTTCCGGATTGGATGTGAGCCTGAATGTCTTTAAACGAATAGGAAGTTACCGGGAAACTGTGCGAACTGAAAACGGTTGGGTGGTGAGCAACATAACTGATTCACCGGTTTCCATGTACTTAAGAATTTCTTTCTTCTACCATTTTCTGCGCTTTAAGAAACAGGAATAACCCTTTGAATAACAGAGCCAGTTAAACGGATCAAAACCATTATTTTGGATTTAAGTTAACAACATTGCATGAATATTCCGGAGAACGCGATTGGGGATATCAATTACGTTTTAGGATTGAAAATCAATAACTCAAATGACTAGCGCGGATGCTCTATCTTCTGAACGTCTTTTTCTGCTTCAACATTCAGAATAATCTTCGCAATATTGGTTGTAAACAGCTTCACGGCGATTGCCAGCAAAATAATCCCGAAGACCTTTTTCATAATGGCAATTCCTCCCGGACCAAGTAAATGTTCGATCTTTTTGGTCAGGCGAAGTACAATATATACTAAGAGAACATTCAATAAGATGGCCAGTAAAATATTGATATTCTGGAACTCAGCTCTCAGGGAAACAAGCGTTGTCATCGTTCCTGCACCTGCGATAATCGGGAAAGCCAGCGGAACAACACTCGCCGTTTTTCCCGACACAGAATCACGGAACAGGCGAACGCCCAGGATCATTTCCAGGCTCATGGCAAACAGAATGAGTGAACCGGCTACGGCAAACGATCCCACATCCACTCCGAATAATTTCAGGATGGATTCTCCCAGGATCAAAAACCCGATCATAATTCCCAACGAAACGAAACTCGTTCTGGCAGGATGAATATCACCGCTTTGCTCTTTGATCTTAATAATTAAAGGAACCGACCCGATAATATCGATCACCGCGAACAATACCATGGAAGCCTTGAAAAGTTCGCCCCAATTGAAAGCCAAAAAATACTTCATCATATCTTTTATGATTTAGAGATATATTAAGTGAAAATAAAACAACTCGACTGAAATTACTTTTCAATTTTGTACGGATCAATTTTCACTTATTTAAAACAGTTTGTTCTACAATGATAGGAAAATGTTCGTGTTCGAGTTGCTGTATTTTTTCCGCGAGCGATTCCAGTGTGTCGTCGGAAGTCAGATCTGTTTCGAATTGTGCCAGTATTTCGCCCTGGTCGAATTCCTCGTTTACCAGGTGAATGGAAATCCCGCTTTTCAATTCCTTCGCCCCGATAACCGCTTCGTGCACAAATTTCCCGTACATGCCCTTTCCTCCGTATTTCGGAAGCAGGGAAGGATGGATGTTAATGATACGGTTTTGGTATCCATGAATAATATTGACAGGAATTTTGCGTAAAAATCCGGCCAAAATGATCCAGTCAATAGCGCGGTAATCCAGTTCCTGTAAAACAGTCAGTCCGCTCTCAAACTCTTCATTGTTGAAAACGAGCACTTCAACACCTAAAGCTTTTGCCTTTTCCACAACAGGTGCATCGGCCCTATTACAAATGAGTGTTTTCACCTCGATTTGCGGATGATTCTGAAAAAATTGAATCAAATTCACCGCATTTGAGCCATTACCCGATGCGAATAGCGCTATTGATTTCTTATTCATGGGACAAAGTTACACAATCCAAATGACACGGCACAAGCGGATTTCAAGCTAAAAACAAGATTTCCCGGAAGACTTAAAATGTAATTAAGTCACTTTATATTTTGTTTTTATCGCATTTCCTATTTTCTTTGCAAGCTGAAAAACCTTATAAAAGAATTGAGATGTCTGATATCAAATCAAGAGTAATATCTATTATCGTAGATAAGTTAGGAGTTGAAGAAAGCGAAGTAACAAACGAAGCGAGCTTCACAAATGATCTAGGTGCAGATTCACTAGACACAGTAGAATTGATCATGGAATTCGAAAAAGAATTCAATATCGCTATTCCGGATGATCAGGCTGAAAACATTCAAACAGTTGGTGACGCAGTTTCGTACATCGAGCAAAACGCTAACTAAAAAAACGTTTTCACAGGCATTTATTTAATCTGATTTTATGGAGTTAAAACGAGTTGTTGTAACCGGCTTGGGGGCTATTACGCCTATTGGAAATACTGTTTCAGAATACTGGGAAGCATTAATCAATGGAAAAAGCGGGGCCGCACCGATTCAGCAATATGACGCTTCAAAGTTCAAGACCCATTTTGCCTGCGAAATCAAAAATTTCAATGTCGAGGATCATATCGACAGAAAAGAAGCACGGAAATTAGATCAATTTTCACAATACGCCATGGTTTCTGCAAAAGAAGCCATGGCTGATTCTAAGTTGATGGAATCGAACCCCAATGTAGACCGCATCGGTGTAATCTGGGGTTCGGGAATCGGTGGTTTAAAGACCTTCCAGGACGAAGCTCAAAACTTCTTCGGAGGCGACGGAACACCACGATTCAATCCGTTCTTTATCCCTAAAATGATCGCGGATATCGCCGCAGGTCATATTTCCATTGAATACGGCTTAAGAGGACCGAATTACGTAACTGTTTCGGCTTGTGCTTCATCTACCAACGCGATCATTGATGCATTCAACCTGATCCGTTTGGGGAAAGCAGATGCGATTGTTACCGGAGGATCCGAAGCAGCTGTAAATGAAATGGGAATGGGAGGATTCAATGCCCTGAAAGCACTTTCAACGCGCAACGATTCTCCTGAAACGGCTTCCCGTCCGTTCGATCTTGACCGCGATGGTTTTGTATTGGGTGAAGGAGGCGGTGCACTCATCCTGGAAGAATACGAGCATGCAAAAAAGCGTGGAGCTAACATTTATGCGGAGGTTCTTGGAGGCGGAATGTCGGGTGATGCTTATCACATGACCGCTCCTCATCCGGAAGGAATAGGTGCAAGAAATACCATGATCGCTGCATTGGAAGACGCTGAGTTGGATCCCACTGCAATTGATTATGTAAATGTTCACGGTACATCCACTCCGCTTGGAGATATTGCTGAAACAAAAGCAATCCTTCAGGTATTCGGAGAACATGCCTATAAACTGAACATCAGCTCCACAAAATCCATGACAGGTCACTTGTTGGGTGCGGCAGGAGCTATCGAAGCAATTGCATGTATCCTGGCAGTTAAAAATGACATTGTTCCACCAACAATCAATCATTTTACAGACGATCCTGAAATAGACAATCGATTGAATTTCACATTTAATAAAGCTCAGCACCGTACCGTGGATGTTGCCTTATCAAACACCTTCGGTTTCGGTGGTCACAATACTTCTGTGATCGTGCGAAAGTATAAAGGGTAAAAATTTAGGTGCGGCTACGACTACCATTCTTTAAGCAAAACAGGTCTCCCGAAGACGTTGCATTCATTCGATTTTTCGTAAATCGCTTTGGATACAGACCAAAGAATATCCATTTGTTTTACCAGGCGGTAACACACCGTTCCATTGCTTATCACGGTCAAAAAGACTTTTCCAACGAGCGTTTGGAATTTTTGGGAGATGCCATTCTGGATTCCATCATCGCGGAGTTTTTGTTCCAGCGCTTCCCGGATGAAGATGAAGGCTATCTCACAAAAGTCAAATCAAAAGTAGTTTCCCGCAAAACCCTTTCGGAAATCGGTGAAGAGCTTGAATTGCGTTCCATTTTGCGCTACAACAAAGGCCGTTCGATCAACCTGTCTTCCCTGGAAGGAAATGCGTTCGAAGCAATCATCGGGGCCATCTACCTGGACAGTTCGTACGAAGTCACCAAGAAGATCATTTACAACCACATTTTCCGCAAGTATGTAGATCTGAACAAGATCCTGGAAGAGGAGATCGATTTCAAGTCCAAATTATTTATCTGGAGCCAAAAAAGAAGGTTGAGCCTTGAATTCACCGTTTTGCGCGAAGAAAACAACCACGGAACCTGGTTCTACGAAGTGATCGTGCAGGTAAATGGGACCAATTACGGGAAGGGAACCGGAAACTCCAAAAAACTGGCCGAGCAGGCCGCTGCAAAGGAAACGCTCCTTTTGATGGGGGAGATCTAAAAAAATCTGCGGAAAACCACAGGATAATTTTCAGTATTTATACGGTTGATTTTTAGTGATCCGGCTGTTAAGTTTGCAGATAACTTTAAACACCCACTATGAAAAAGTCACTACTACTATTGCTGCTAGTTATAGCAGGCACTACTCCTTATTTTTCTCAAACAAACAGTCTTCCCACCACTGGAAATGTTGGAATCGGAACCACAGCACCTGACCAGAAACTGACGGTCCGCGGGTCAGCACGAATCGATTCCATGTTGGTTGTAAAGGACTCGATCGTTGTCAATAAAACAGCTACCATTAAAAGCGATCTGAAAGTTGTTGGAAATGCAAACTTAAAAAACGATCTGAGGGTCGGAGGGTCCACTACTTTAATTGGAACTACCATTATCAAAGAAGGCGATTTGAAGATCAGATCGCTGGGAGATTCCACTTTGCCGGGAGACGGAGTACTTCTGGTTAATGCCAATGGCAAGCTGAAGAACGGCGGTGAACTGAAAAGTTTGGTTTATTCCGAATCAACCTACGTACCCTGCAAAGACGATAACGAAGGAAATACAACGCCTGCATCGCCCGTTTGGTTAAATGGTCCCGGGAAATTGTATACAAGCCGCCATTGTGTTCCGGACATTCTGGTTGGAATCGATCAGAATAATCCAGAATCCAAGCTACACATTTCCATAAATGCCGATAAAGACACCCATCCGATCATCGTAGACAAAAAGATGACCGGCACTACCGAAAGGTATAAATTGATGCAACTGGATAATACCGGGTTGTTGTATGCCCGGGAGATCAAAGTGAATCTGAACCAGCTATGGCCGGATTATGTCTTTGCTGAAAACTACGAACTGATGCCTCTGGAGGAATTGAAGGAATACATTGCAGAAAACAACCACTTGCCGAATGTTCCGAGTGCCAGCGAAATGGAAGAGGAAGGAGTCAACGTGGCAAAAAGCAACGTGATGCTGATGGAAAAAGTGGAAGAATTGACTTTGTACCTGCTTCAGATGAAGGAGCAGTTGGAAGAACAGAAACGATTGCTGCAACAGCAACGGGAATTGATTCTTCAATTACAGGAACAGACAAAACCGTAAACCATGAGAAAATTCATTACAGGAATGTTCCTGCTCATGAGTTTACATGGGTTGGGGCAAGCGGATACGCTGGTGTTTAAGAACCCGCGGGAAATGATGGAATACGCGTATTCAACTACCAATTTCAGTAATTTCTCCAGCACTTACTTTCGGAATGCTACCATGGAACTGGAAGATTCTGTTTTCAAGCAACTGGTTTATAAAGACCAACCAATCCATTGCACCGGAAACGGGATAATAGGCTTATTCTCTTTGATGAATTGGTGGGATATGTCGCAGACTTTTCACCGCGATTCCATTCTATTCCCGGTATACGATCATTTCTATTCACTGGATGAATACAGTGAACTGCGAATTCCATTCTATGTGGTCGATTTGAAGATAAACTCGTTAATTCCGGCTGTAGCGGATGCATTCAGGAATAGTTCGGAGATAAATCCATACCGTGAAATCCTTGCAAATGATTTAACCGAAGACAAAGTGTTGTATGCGGCTATGTTTTTAGATTCCTTTGCTTACAACAATGCGGTTCTTGAGTTGAACGATAAGACCTTCTTCACCAATAACAACAGAACGATTGATCACGTGGAAATAAAACGCGGAATCGATTCCAAACTCCTGTATTTTAATTCCTCCGTAGATTTGAGCAATTGGCTGGAAGGCAAGCAAAAACTCACTTTTGTGATCCATTTTTCAGACGGAGAACAAGTGCAGGTCCAGCAGGAAGTGGAGATGAATCCCAGAAACACCCCGAAATCTTCCGTGAGCCAGCATTTTGTGTCCTATGAGACGCTTTACCCGGACAATTATACGTCGTCGTCTATTTATTCCCCGGATTTGAAATTCTCGACTTATTATGCCTGTTCCGATAATAAATTGCGCAAACCCTTTATTATGGTTGCAGGCTGGGGACCACACACAGATAAGAAAGCGATAAATGATAAACAAAACTGGCCGGCATCTTTGGGTCAGCTGTCCAATCAGTTTAACCAGGCCGGCTTGATTGAAAACCTTCATGATGAAGGCTTTGATGTCATTCTTTGTCAGTTCTTCCCTCCAAATGCCTATGTAGAAAAGAACGCTGACCTGTTGGAACAATTAATCAACTTGGTAAACACCCGGAAAATGGAAAACGATTCCTACCAGGAAAACATCATTATGGGTTTTAGCGCCGGTTCACTTGCCACACGGCTTGCGTTGCAGAAAATGGAATACAAACACCTGAATGCGAACGGGCCGCACCCACATACCAAATTGTATATTTCCAATGATGGAGAACATGGTGGAGCAAATATTCCCCTTGGGATGCAACATGCTGTGGAGTACCTATGGGTTTACGATTACAATCAAATGTTTTTTTCTGAAGTACCTTTTGTTGCTCCGGCAATTGAGAACGTTTACAAAACCTATGCTTTGCATTACATTCTCAATGCGCCGTTATCAGCGCAGTTACTACATTATTTTCATACAGAAACAGGCTCGGGAGATTCGCCGGGTCAAGGCCAGAGCGGGCTCCGTACTTCCTACATGGCAAAACATACGGCTTTCAACCATGCTAAAAACGGCATCGTTTAGGTTATCCATCCTTTCAGCGGATGATTTCCCTTTCCAATGGTACGTCTACTCCAAAATACGATTTCTCTAATTTCACTGTTGATCACTTTCCGTACCCGGAGGAAACAGGAGCTATCTTTTTCAAACAAAACTCTGCTCCAATGCCTTTTTTAAACCGGAGATATGAAGCATCTTTCCTAACACATGGTATTCACCGGGTATTTTATTGTGAACACAAACCCTGGTTTAAACCCTGGAAATCGAAGTATGAAGCGACAACAAAAGACCCGCTGGTGCTGGATAACGCTCCCGGAGGAATCATCTTTATTGAGCAAAATCCAATTATTGAAATCAATAACCAATTCAGCGCACAATTGCCATTGAGTCCGGATATTAAGGAACAGTTGTTATACGCTTTTACTCCCACCGTATTGACACACGATGTGAAGGACTTAAATAGTAGTTTGAATAATGGTTATCCGGATTATAATTTTAAGATTCATAAACTAATGTATGATACTGAAATTACTGCTGCTGTAAATGATCCAGATGACGCATCCAATTATTATGGATATCCCCACTTAGGTTATCCGTTCAATCATTACGATTATACCGTATTTGATGCTTTATTTTGTTGGGATGAAAATACCGAACACCTGACCGGAAACCGGAAAGATCCGAATGCTTATGCCGGAATCGATTCACCCATTAAACCTATCATCAAGAATTTCGTGGTGGAAGAGGCGGAACCCGATTTTATTTTCCTGCAGAATATGCGCATCGGTTTCTTTACCCGACCGGGATATTTCTATCGGGTAGATTACGAGGCAGGAAATAGCATTTTGTTGGGGAATCACGTCACCCAAAAAACCGACTTTGTAGATCTGGTTGTAGAACCGAATGCCATTGTAGATGCGCAGGCGGTTGAGGAAATTCATTTCACACCTGGAGTCCACATCAAAAGCGGTGCGGATTTGCATGCTTATATTGGAGATATTGTCTGTGAAAAAACATCAGCCATTACTAACACGAACTTCGGTTCTGAAAATACAGCAGCAGAAGCCTCCGAATTCCGAAATAACAACGGAGGAAGTTTGGATCGGGTTTCCATTTTCCCCAATCCTTCCAAAGAAAGTTTTTCGGTTCGTTGGGAAGAATTATCCATGGATGAAATCATCGAGATCCGGATTCTGGATCTTTCCGGCAAGGAAGTATATAAAAAGCTTGTATCTTTAAAGGAACCAATATTCCATCAGGTAAGGCCGGGCTTTTATTTGGTTAAATTAATTAAGGACGGAGTATGCACTACCAAAAATATATTCATCGAACATTAGTTGTGGTAGGTTTGCTTCTATTAATCTTCTCCTGTCACAAAGCGGATAAGAAGCATCCTATTCAATTTACAATTAAGTCGCACATTCCATACAGTGGAGAACCTATTTCCGGTGTGAAGTATACCATAACGGAATACCGGTCCAAAAAATTTTCAAAGAAGCTGAGTGATATTGAATACACCGATTTCAAGTTGGAAGGTTACACCAATACTAACGGGCTTGCAGTTATTTCTTTTCTTCCGAAGAAAAGCTTGGATTACATGTATCGAATTGATTTTGATTATTCCAAGATTCAATTTTCAGGATCTTCCGAAGATTATTCGTTAATCAACGCCCCTGCATACGATCTTATTAACCGGGATAATCCAAGGGATTATGAAATCAGAGCCTTACCTCATTGCAGTGTTCATTTTAAAATTGAAAACATCAATTGTTTTGATAGCAATGATAAAATGCGCTTTAAAACATTCAATATGGATGAATTCCCCAATCAGTCATTTCAATACATATCCGTTTGGAGTAATGATTTTAACGGTTGTGCTGTTAATTTAGAGAATACCAGTAACGATATGTTATCGGGCAGGAAAGTCTACCAAATCGAAGTGACTCGTAATGGTCAAGTGACAACTTATATAGACACTTTTTTCCTGCAACCCGGTATCATGAACGAGGTTTTCCTGGAATATTAATCAAGTACGGAAAATCGCAACAATTTTTACAAATGAATTACTCACATTTGTAAAAATGTACTGCAATGAAATTACTATTCGCATTATTCAATTGTTGCCTGCTTCTTTTAATCATTTCCTGCAAAAAGCCAGATAAAAAACATCCTATTCAGTTTACAATCAAGTCTCATATTCCGTATAGCGGTGAATCTATTAAGGGTGTAAAGTATACCATCACCGAATACCGGGCAAAAAAATTCTCACAAAAACTGGGTGAAATTGAATACACGGACTTCAAGCTGGAAGGTTACACCAATGCAGCTGGGCTTGCAGTTATTTCTTTTTTTCCAAAGAAAAATTTAAATTACATGTATCGAATTGAATTTGATTATTCCAATATTCAATTTTCAGCTTCTTTCGGAGATTATTCTTTAATCAATGCCCCTGCTTATGATCTAATTAACCGGAATAATCCAAGAGACTATGAAATTAAAGTGTTGCCACATTGTGGAGCTCATTACAAGATAGAAAATGTTAATTGTTTTGATGCGAACGATAAAATGAGATATAAAGTATATCACTTGGAAGAATCTCCCAATGAGACATTTGAAACTGTTTACACGTGGAGCGATTATTTTAATGGGTGTGGAATATTTGGTGAGTATATCAATAATAATTCATTGTCCGGTCATCAAGTTTATCAAATCGAAATAACTCGCAACAATCAAGTAACTACTTACACTGATACCTTCTTCTTGCAACCTGGAGTAATGAACGATGTTTTTATTGAGTATTGAGAATCAAGTACGAAAAATTGCAACAACTTTTTCAAATCAATTACTCACATTTGTAAAAATGTACTGCAATGAAATTACTATTCGCATTATTCAATTGTTGCCTGCTTCTTTTAATCATTTCCTGCAAAAAGCAGGATAAGAAGCATCCTATTCAATTTACAATTAAGTCGCACATTCCATATAGTGGAGAACCTATTTCGGGTGTGAAGTATACCATAACGGAATACCGGTCCAAAAAATTTTCAGAGAAGCTGAGTGACATTGAATACATCGATTTCAAGTTGGAAGGTTACACCAATACCAGCGGGCTTGCAGTCATTTCTTTTCTTCCAAAAAAAACCTGGATTATATGTATCGAATCGACTTTGACTATTCTGATATTCAATTCCAAAACTATTCGGGTAGTTATTCTCTGATTAATGCACCTGCTTATGATCTTATTACTCGTAATAATCAGGAGAGTTATATAATTCGAGCTTTACCTTTGATGCAAATTAATTACAAAATAGAAAATGTAAATTGCTCTGGGCCATCAGATAGTATGCGGATCATAATAAGGAATTTTGATGAAGATTATTATTTGGATTTTAATAATGAAACTTGGAGTCCTTATAATTTGGGTTGTTACAATGAAGCATCAGTAGTCCAGTCAAAAGCGGGACGCTATGTGTACAAAATCCAAATAAATCGTAATGGAAGTTTAACAGAATATATAGATACGATATTAATCGCTCCCGGTGTTAATAATAATCTGTTCATTGAATATTGAGAATCAAGTACGGAAAATCGCAACTCACATTTGAAACCATTTTCTCATATTTGTGAAAAACAATTAATTATGAGACTACTATTTATTGTATTTATTCTGTCACTGACTGCATGTACTATTACCAAGCGCCATTTCGGACCCGGCTATCATGTGGAATGGAAGAAATCGCATTCGGAGGAAGAACATCAATCGAACAAAGAAAATCAGTCAGATTATCCAGAAGATCATCCCGGAAAATCGGAAATCACTGTTCAGGTGACATCTTCTCCTTCTCCCATTGACTCTATCCGTCCAAAAGTTTCTCAGAAAAGTGAAGTCATTTTGGGTGACACTGAAGCAGATGTGGCTTCCTATCCGGAAAACTCGAAATCGGCATTCAATGAGGATTTTCCGATGCAAATGGATCAACCAAGTTTAGAAGATCCGAAAGAAGAACCTGCCAAGAAGACTGAACCATTGACTTGGGTTGCATTTATTCTTTTAGTGGGAATAGGGATTTCTGCAGGATTGATATCCATGTATAGCTCCTTTCTTTATTTAGGAGCCGGAATTTTTCTAACTGGATTGGCCCTTCTTCTAACGGTTTTTGCATTTATTTCCTTTGTTAGGGTTGTAAGGAACAGAGATCGTTATAAGAATAAAGGATTGACCTATCTTTTGTTCTTTATTTCTATCACAGCTCTATTTGTAGGAGCAGTTTACTTAATAGCGGTTAGTGCCTTATCGTCAATGACTCCAATAATGGGCTATTGAATTGCAAATTCTACGCTATTCCTTTCAGCTTATATCTTTCTCAATACCATGTTAACTTAATGAAATCCTAACCTCCAAACAGCTTGTCATGTCTGAGATATTGCGTAACTTCACGTATAAATTCAAAGTGGATGAGCAAACAAAAGCGTCATGTACTTTCTTTGGAAACTTCTGTAGACTTTGAACTGATCGGTATTTGTTCACACCACAGTGACTACCGGTTGGCTTGGGGAATCAACAAAATACTGGAATTGGAACTTACCAAAAGTGAAGAGCCCTTTGTGATTCAATCCAAAAAAGGTACAATCGTTTCACAACACAGTTTCCATGTGTTTATCGATGAGGTAGATCACATGGAATGGTATTTAATTAAGAATAAATGTGAGGGTAAATTCCTGATTCCCGAAAAGAACCAGATTGATTATTTTTTGATTCTCCGGGAAAACGTGCTTCACGACCTGGATGAGTTGGTAGAAAAGATCCGGGAATCGAATAGCGTGATGGCTGCCTATGTTTTTGAGGCTGAATCCATTCCCTCTGCAGAACTAATAATTTTCGAATGAAAAAAACAAAAATTGTAGCCACCTTAGGTCCGGCAACTGCTGAAAAAGAAGTTTTAAAACAAATGATATTGGACGGGTTGAACGTTTGCCGTTTGAACTGTTCGCACGGATCACATGAAGATCACAAGAAAAGTATTGATCTGATCCGCGAGATCAACCAGGAAACCGGTTTGAATGTTTCCATCCTGGCCGATTTACAAGGTCCTAAGATCAGAACCTACGAAATGGAAAACAACGGTGTCATGATGGAAGAAGGCGCTATTGTGACCATTGTAACGGAACGAATTACGGGAACAGCTGAGAAATTCGGGATCAGTTATTCATTGATGCCGCGGGATGTACAACCCGGAGAACGTATTTTGCTGGATGACGGGAAATTGCAGATGGAAATCGTGGAAACGAACGGTGAAACGGAAATCAAGGCGAAAGTGATTCACGGTGGAATTCTTTCCTCCAAAAAAGGAGTGAACCTGCCGAATACCAAAATTTCGTTGCCGTCATTAACAGAAAAAGACCGCGCAGACCTGGAGTTTGCATTGGCGAATGACGTGGATTGGATCGGTTTGTCATTTGTGCGTTCTGCCAGAGACATTATCGAATTGAAGCACATTATCTCAAACCGCCAGGCTAAAGCACGTGTGGTTGCGAAAATTGAGAAACCGGAAGCAATCGAAGATATTGATGAGATCATCAAAGTAACGGATGCCTTGATGGTTGCCCGCGGGGATTTGGGAGTTGAAATTCCGTACCAGAATGTGCCGCTGATCCAGAAAATGCTGATCCGTAAAGGACATCAGTACGCAAAACCGGTAATCGTTGCTACGCAAATGATGGAAAGCATGATCACGAATGTTACTCCGACACGTGCGGAAGTGAACGACGTTGCCAATGCTGTTTTGGATGGTGCCGATGCAGTGATGCTTTCCGGGGAAACATCGGTGGGGAAATTCCCGATCGAAGTGATCCGTACGATGGTGAATATCGTAGAAGAAATGGAGAAATTTGACGGGATCTATCACAAAGATCAGCTTCCGGATAAAACCCAGTCGCGCTTCATTTCCGATTCAATCTGTTTCAATGCCTGCCGATTGGCGCAGCGTGTAGAGGCAGATGCGATCATTACGATGTCATTTTCGGGCTATACAGCTTATAAGATCGCATCCCAAAGGCCCAATGCGCCGATCTTTGTGTTTACAGGAAACAAACAGATTATCACACAGCTGAGCCTTGTTTGGGGAGTGAGAGCTTTCTATTACGATAAAAAAGTAAGTACCGACCATACCATTGCTGACATCAAATACCTGCTTACCAAAGAAGGTTTGCTCAAACAGGGAGATTTGGTGATCAACATCGCTTCCATTCCGATCGAAGAGAACGGAAAATCGAATATGTTGAAGTTGAGCTACGTAGAGTAAATTGAAAATGTAAAATTGATAATTGAAAAGAGGAGAAACGAGGTTTAAAGCTTACAGATATTTCCCCTTTTCAATTTTTGCATTCTCAATTTTCAATTAGTCAAGTTTTCCGGCTAAAGTAAAGCCTACACGCTTTGCAAATTGCTTTGTTCCTCCGTCTGCAGCAAAAGCTTCAATCACTGCTATATAAATTCCGATCGGGGCTTTTTGACTGTTCGACATCACGCCATCCCAGGTAAAACTTCCCTGTTGTCCGAGCAATTCACTGGAGAAAAGCGTGTGCACCTCGCGGCCTTGATTGTCAAATATTTTGAGTGTTGCAATCATTCCCACGTCAAAATTATACTGGAATAACAACACATCCTGGAAACCGTCATTGTCCGGCGAAAAGATCGGTTCTGTGGTTCCGAAAGTGGACGACACACTTCCTGTTGCGCACTGTGAATTGATTTTTCCCGGTGTTCCGAAACCGATTGTTTCCGCAGCCGTGTGCCAGTTGGAAGCACTCGATGAAACGCCATCCGGGTTGATGCGCTCGAGGGTTTTGTTTTCCGTGTCGTCGATGAGTGACAAATGCCAGTCTTCCCTGTAGCTTACTTTGTCAATGATAATGGTGTTGTAGAACAACTGTACGGTCGAAGAATCATTATTCAGGGAAGGCAGGGACGTAGCATAGAATTTTCCGGATACAGCTTCCGGGAAAGTACTTTTTTGATAATTGCTGTCGGGAGTCAGGACCACGTATGCGCCCGGATACAGGAAATAATTCTGTGTCAGCTGAATGGTATCATCGTTGTAATTGGCAATGGCTGAACCATTTAGGTTGATCACTTTCAAAGAGCGGTTGTAGATTTCCACGAAATCAGATCCGCCGGTTGCGGGGTCAAAAAGAATCTCATTGATCACCAGGTCTCCGGCTTGCGGAACATCTGCCAGGGCGAAATTCCCGGTTAGAGTCGTTGCGTTCAGCCAGCAATCGCTGACTGGTCCGTAAGAAAAATGGTACTGTTGACTTGGAGCCAGGTTTTCATTGAATGCAATGGTTGCCTGGTTACTGAAAGTCGTTGCCACAGAAATGGATTGAACCGTCAGGTTTGGATTTGAACTGAAAGCGGCATTTACCAGGCTTGCGGAATCCATTCCTTCCGAAAAATGCACTTCCAGGTAATTCGGGCCCAAAGCTATCAGGCCGGTGATGTAAGGAATTTGTACGTCGGGGATGATATTATAAACGGAATTTTGTGTTCCCGGAGTTCCGCCATTGGGATTATTGGAAGCGATCCAATTCGATGCGTCCGAGCAGGGATCATCCGGGTTGATTAATTCCAGCGTGTAACCACCCGTTTTTTTAACCGGATCCTGGTACCAGCTATCGGTATAAGAAACCTTGTCGATCAGTATTCCGGTATTATCCTTCAGAACAACATCATCACTGGAATTGTTGTAGCTGGGAAAACTGCTTACGGTGTAAGAACCGGGAAATTCAGGAGCGCTGGACGTAGCACAAAGAATTTTGTATTGGCCCGGACTAATGAACCCGGATAGAATGGTTCCGTCTCCGCTCTGATCGCCCAGTTTCCAGCCGGCAAGATCAATGTATTTGCTGCTCTTATTGTAGATTTCAATAAACTCCAGTTCCGGAAGACCGATAACCGGAGAAGGATCTACCATCACTTCTGAAATGATGATGTCGCCTTTCACCGCTGATTCGCCCACCAGGTACGAAAAGTTTCCGGTCAGATTCGTTGCTGTATTCCCGAATGCATCTTCAATACTTCCGACCGTAATGCTGTAATTCTGTCCATTGCTGAGAGGAGCTCCCAAAATCAGGTGAAGCAAAGAGGCATTGGTTCCGTCAACCGAAACATTGGAAACCGCAATTGCCGGATTGATCGTATAATTGCCCGTCTGGAGCATTGCGCTTCCTCCAACCGGCTCGCTAAACAACAGATCGACCTGGGAATTGGTAATCACTGTTGCACTGACTAGTGAAGGAGCTTGTGTATCCACAATTTCGCTGCCCACATAAATATCGTCATAATAGAACTTCGTTGCGTTGGAAACAGTATACGTTTGAAAAACACCGAAATGTGTTCCGGTTAAAACGGTTGCATCCGTTCCGGTATAGGCACTTCCGAAGTTTGTTCCGCCGGTTGGATCGACATACAATTTCCAGAGTCCTGCATTATCCCGGACAACCTTCACCCTTACAGCGAATGAAGCGGCTATTTGTCCATCCAGTGAAGCACAAATTTGGGTCGAAACACCGGAAACAATTTTAAATAAACGTACGGCGTCTGTGGATCCTGCTTCTCCGAACTGCAGGTAAAATCCATCCGGGTTGGTGCTCAAATCGGCAGAGGAAGCGGTCAGATAAACCCGCCCGAAATTGCTGGAGCTTGGAGCAAAAGTCTGCCGGACCACTAATTCCCATTGCTTGTTGTCCAAAGATGATAAACCATGCGGAGTTGACAAGTAGGAAGTGGCTGCAACAGTATTGCTTAATTGCAATTCCTGGCCTGCATTGATAATGTATGTTGTGTTGGTTCCATTCCAGGCCGGATTTGAGGTAAAATCCCCGTCGGAAAAATCATCAACGAGCTGATTCCAGGCCAAAAGAGGACAGAGTAGTGTAAGAACAATGAAAAGTGCCTTCATATCAATTAAGTCGGACTAATATACAAAAGTCCGTTTTGATTGACATACTATTCACAAACTATTTATCTTTGTGCCATCAACTAACTGAAATATGAAAAAAGGCATTCTAACTATCTTCATCTTCTTTTTAATGCATGGTGCCTTTGCGCAGAAATTGGCCGAAATTACCTGGTTCGGAATTGATTTTTCCCAGGCTAAAATGGTTGGATCGGCAGGTTTTACGGAACCCGCTAAAATTCAGGCTTACTATTTAAATGTTTGGAACAGTGTTGTAGTCACAGAGTCGGATAAATACGATATTGCAAAGTATTACGGTGCGGCAAAAGTAACGGTGTCGCTTGATATCGTGAAGAAGGCGAATGAGGCTGTAAATTCCGAAGAACTGATCACCGATAACACCTATAGCTTATCTGAAGCGAACGCCAAAGAGGAAATTCAAAAATATGTGGGGCAGGGAGCAGGTACCGGATTGGTATACATAGTTGAATATTTCAGCAAGAGCGAAGAGTTGGCATCGGTTTACGTGATTCGGTTCGATATTGCAACAGGAACCATTTCCAACATGCAAAAAGTAACCGGTAAGGCCAAAGGATTTGGGTTTAGAAATTACTGGCTAGGAGCCATCGAAAAGATCATGAAAAAACGGTTGAAGTAAAAAACCTCAACCGCTTAAAAATAGAATTTTACAAAGAATCAATATTTCAACATTGCAATATAGCCATGTTCAAATATTGCAATATTGGAACTTTGCTTGGTTCATTTCAGTGTTCGCTCCGGGATTTGCTGATTGATCAGCTTCTGGATCGCTTTCAAATACCCTTTTTCCTCACTGGAGCACATCGTATACGCGATTCCGCTTGAACCTGCACGGCCCGTTCTACCGATTCGGTGGACATATGTTTCCGCTACTTCCGGGATCTCAAAATTGATCACATATTCTAATTGGTCGATGTCAATTCCGCGAGAAGCGATATCCGTTGCTACCAAAAAGCTCACAGTTCTGTTTTTGAAACCTGCCAGTGCTCTTTCGCGGGCATTCTGCGATTTATCTCCGTGGATTGCCTCCGCTTTGTGGCCGGATTTCGTAAGTTCTCTTGCTACGCGGTCAGCGCCGTGTTTGGTGCGTGTGAATACAATCGCGTGAGAAATGTTTTCGCTTTTGATCAGTTGTTTCAGGAAAGCACGTTTATCTGCTTTCTCTACATGATAAACAAATTGCTCTACGATCTCAGCTGTGGAAGAAACCGGTGTAACGCGTACATTTACCGGATCGAACAAAATCGTTCCGGCCAACTCCATAATCGTCGGAGAAATTGTAGCGGAGAAAAAGATATTCTGTTTGTTCTTCGGCAAACGCGGAAGGATTTTTTTGATATCGTGAATGAATCCCATGTCGAGCATGCGATCTGCTTCATCCAATACAAAATGGGTGATCTTGGACAAATGAATATGTCCTTGGTTCATTAAGTCGAGTAAACGTCCGGGTGTTGCTACCAGGATATCCACTCCGGCATTCAACTGGTTGACTTGTTTGTTTTGGTTTACGCCACCAAAAATGACCATCGTGCGCAGCTTGGAATGTTTTCCGTAAGCCTTGAAACTGTCGCAGATCTGGTTTGCCAATTCTCTGGTCGGAGCCAATACCAGACAACGGATCGGGCGTTTTCCTTTAACAGGTCCGTCCGGTTCTAAATGCTGCAAAATAGGCAAAGCGAATGCTGCTGTTTTTCCTGTACCGGTTTGGGCGCATCCGAATAAGTCTTTTCCTTCTAGTAAGCTTGGGATCGATTGTTCCTGGATAGGTGTCGGTGTAGTGTAGTCTAATTCTTTTAGTGCATCCAACAAATGCGGATGTAAGTTTAATTCATCAAATTGCATGAAATTTTTTCTGTAAAGTGTTCCGAACTGAATGTCACGTGCGACGAGCTTTTCCTCACTTCAAATCGGTGGAAATTGATTTTTCCGGTACAAAGATACGCTAATGAATTGATTTAATAAAAAATGTTCAAATGTTCAAATGTTCAAATGTTCAAATGTTCAAATGTTCAAATTTGATTCATTAAATTTTTGAACCCTTTGAACTGTTTCAACCTTTTGAACTTTTTAGTATTATTTTTGTGTAAAATTTTTTGGTTATGAGAGTAGCAGTTGTCGGAGCGACAGGAATGGTTGGAAATGTCATGATGGAAGTGTTGAAAGAGCGTTCTTTTCCCATTACGGAATTGATCCCTGTTGCTTCTGAGAAATCGGTTGGTAAAAAGATCGAATTCGGAGGATTGGAATTTCCGGTTGTGGATTTGGCCACAGCTGTTACCATGAAGCCCGATGTGGCTATTTTCTCTGCCGGTGGTGAAACTTCCCTGGAATGGGCGCCAAAATTCGAAGCTGTCGGAACCACCGTGATTGATAACAGTTCGGCGTGGAGAATGCATCCGGACAAAAAATTAATTGTTCCTGAAATCAACGGAGATTTGCTGACGGCGTCGGATAAGATCATTGCAAACCCGAATTGCAGCACCATCCAGTTGTTGATGGCACTTGCACCTTTGCACAAGGCTTACGGAGTAAAACGCGTGGTGGTTTCTACGTACCAATCCATCACAGGAACCGGAGTAAAAGCGGTTCAGCAATTGGAAAATGAGCGTGCGGGAATTTCCGGTGAAATGGCTTACAATTACCCGATCGATAAAAACTGTATCCCGCATTGCGATTCTTTTTTGGATAATGGATATACCAAGGAGGAAATGAAACTGACCAACGAAACGAAGAAAATATTGGATCCTGCTATTTCCGTAACTGCTACTGCGGTTCGCGTTCCGGTTGTGGGTGGACACTCTGAAGCTGTGAACGTGGAATTCGAGAAAGAATTCGATCTTGCGGATGTGCGGAAATTGCTTCACGAAACTCCTGGAATCACTTTGAAAGACGATCCTACGACAAATACCTACCCGATGCCGCGTTTTGCAGAATCCAAAGACGATGTATTTGTAGGCCGCATCCGAAGAGATGAAAGCCAGGAAAAAACCTTGAATATGTGGGTGGTAGCGGATAATTTAAGAAAGGGTGCTGCTACCAATGCGATCCAAATTGCAGAATTGCTGATTCAAAAAGGAATTTTAGTTCCAATGGCAGCAGGAGCACACAATTAATCGCATTCAAATCCGTTATAGCTGGTATGCAGAACAGAATTCTGATAGGTTTCCTTTGCCTGGTAACTTCTCTCTCCTGGAGCCAAAAGGCGCACAGGCACAATGCCTTGTCGCGTTCCGAAATTGGTTTTATGGCGGGCGGAAGCTACTATATCGGCGATTTGAACCAAGCACATTTTAAGCATACCAATTTAGCCGGACAATTGTTGTATCGCTATAACATCAATGCGCGTTTAGCTTACCGGTTAAATTTTACGTACGGGAAAATTGAAGGCTATGACAGCGAACAAAAAGGGGAATTTTACAAGAACAGGAACCTTTCCTTCCAATCGGATTTATTTGAATTCGGATCTGGGATCGAAGTAACTTATTTTCCGTTTGAGATCGGGAACAGAAGGTACAAGGGAACGGCTTATTTATTGGCTGAGTTGTCACTGACGCGTATTAATCCCATGACGGAGTACAACGGAGCGATGGTGGAATTGCAGCCATTGGGAACGGAAGGCCAGGGAACAGAATTGGCGGACCGTGGAAAATATTCGCGCATTCAAATGGGAATTCCGATCGCAGTCGGTGCCCGCGTTTCAATTTCCGAGAATATCGGGTTGAACATCGAATATGGAATCCGTTTGATGTTTACGGATTACCTGGATGATGTGGGCGGATACCGGTATGCAGATCCTTTGCTTTTGGCTGCTCAAAATGGTCCTACAGCTGCTGCATTGAGCAACAGAAGTTTGGACGGGAACCGTTTCGGGCAAAGAGGAAACCGCGCCAGCCGCGATTGGTACACTTTCTTCGGAATTGGTTTGATGATCCGTATGGGGGGCAAGAAAAGCTGTCCGCAACCGAAATAAATTAAAACATGATATCATGTTTTGATAAACTCCATTAATTTAAGTGTGTTCTGGCAGGAATGAAAGGTTAGCATTCCATTTCTTCAATAGCCGCATCCGAAAAATTGCAATATTAGAACCGGCATTATTTTAAATGCTCAGATTTTCATTAATTCATAATTAGCAATTCGGCGTTCGCAATTAATTAGAAATTTGCAATCAGATCAATGCGGATAATAAGGAGAAATCATAATATAAACCACCACTCCGCTAGCTGCTACATAAAACCACAAAGGCCAGGTAATTTTCGTCCACTTGCGGTGTTTGTCGTATTTTCCTTCCCAGGCATACAAATAGGAAAACAATACCATCGGAATAACCGCCACACTTAAAACAATATGTGTGATCAGGATGAAGAAATACGTGATTTTACTGGCAGAAGACACATTTGCCGCCTCGTAGGTATCCAGTTCACCGTTTCCGTTCAAATCTCCGTAAATCGTAGGATCAGACGTCATGTGATAAGCAATGTAACACAGGAGGAATAAAACGGAAAGCGCCATACAAACCTTAATGATTCCTTCGTGTAAGCTGATTCTTTTTTGTTTGATGGCTACCAGTGCCAAAATCAGTAAAAATGCTGTTACAGCATTGATACAGGCATAAATGGAAGGTAAAAAGTGCAAGTCATAGCCCTGGATTTTCACTTTGAATAAAACTGCTACAACTAACGGGATAACAATAGAAAGCGCAATGATCAGCTTTCGGATTCCGGTTTTAGTGCTTTGAGTTGATTCCATATTCAATTTCTAATAATTTACGTAAATCTTTGTTCAGTTTGTCTACATCCTGGGTTTGGGTTCCACGGTAAACTCCCCGAACATATCCTTCCCTGTCAACCAGGACCAAGCCGTCGCTGTGCGCGAAACCGCCTGCGGCCATCGGATCTTTGTCGGCGTGTACCATGAAATGCATCACTCCCAAACGGTGCGTTTTTGCTTCGTCTCCGGTAAAGAACTGCCAGTTTTTGGTACTTATCCCGTTGTTTTTGATGTAATTTCTCAATACGTGCGGTTTATCCGTGTTCGGATCAATGCTGAAAGACATGAACTGAACTTCTGAAGCCAGATCCTGTGTAAGAACGTTCAGCCGTTTCATTTGAGAGATCATCGGCGGACAAATGCTTGGGCAACTTGTGAAGAAGAAGTTGGCAATCCAAACCTTTCCTTTCATGGATTTTGAAGTAATAAGTACTGAATCCTGGTTCAGGTATGAAAATGCCGGGATTTTGGGGTAAACCGTATCAGCCGATTCAACACCGTCCGTTTCAGAAAAGACAATGTCGTAATTCCCAAAATAGGGAAGAGCCCTCGGTTTCTTTTCAGGTTCGGTTTTACAGGCAGTGAGCAGGATTAGAATCAGCGCGAAAGGTACGATCTGTTTCATTTTTCTGTAATTAATTCTTTATGCAGAATTGCATTAACACTTGTTCCTTTCCGGCTTTTGTCAAGCGTTATGCTTTTTCTTTCTTCTTTTTCAGCTTGTATGCTTTGATATCGTATTCTTTTTCAAGAAGTGCCATGTGATCACGCATGGTACGGATAGTACTTTCTGTTTTGCCCGGAAGCACCATTCTCAAATGATTGCTTTTGTCGGAAAGAAGCATCAGTTCCTGGAAACCAAATCCGCCGAAGTATTTTTTATCTTCCTGCAACAGGGTTTGTCCGTTGTGTTTGATGTTGTAAAGGGATTTCGCATCGCCGGTGACAATAATCCAGATCGAAGGATCAAACCCTTCCACGCGATCTTTCAGCATATATTCCACGTCTTTCAAGCGTTTATCCGGGTTGCCGATACCATCTGTCAGCACAGAAACTATTTTCACGTGACCCAGTCTTTTCTTGTTTTCACGCAGTCTCTGGTAAATCAATTGGTCCAGATGCCAGATAGTAACACCACATGAATCCGGGCAGGAAGGCTGGATCGTGGTATAAATAACGATCTTGTTCTTAAAAGAATTGTTGGTATAGACCTTTCCTCTCGCATCCGTAAAGGAGAATGCCGGAATGGGCCCGTAATCATCCAGCTCCTTGAATTTGTGTTCACAACCCCGGGTGGAAATGAATATTAAAATAAGAGCCGGTCCGAATAGAAGCAGTAGTGCGAACACTGATCTTAACGAACCGGCCTTAGAATTTGACTTAGCCATTGGCTAAAAATGAATTAAATGAAAACTATCCTCCGTATGTTTCCCATGCTGTGTGGACTGCGTTAGCCTCCGTCAGCGCGATGAAAATCAGGTAAATAATGAATATAAAATACGGAACAAGGATGCAGTACTTCAATACTTTTTTCTCGTCACCCAGGTGCATGAACACCAATACGATGTAACCTGCTTTCAATAATGTCAATCCGATGAACAACAATTTCACGATCCACCACATTGGGTTGTCCTGGTGAACCATTGCTCCTACAGCTACTTCAAATGCTGTAATTACAGTAAGGATCGCCGTTACCAACCAAATTTTGCGACGAATCTTCTTTCCTTGTTCTTCGCTATGGTGAGCATCTAATGAGTATTCAATAATATCGTCTCTTTCCATGATCTATGTCTTTCAAAAAATTAAACTAAGTAGAAGAATGTAAATACGAACACCCATACTAAATCGACAAAGTGCCAGTACAATCCTGTTTTCTCAACCATTTCATAGTGTCCGCGCTTGTGGTAAGTACCACGGGAAACACCTAAGAAGATCAAGATATTAATAACAACTCCTGAGAATACGTGGAATCCGTGGAATCCTGTAATGAAGAAGAAGAATTGTCCGTATTGGGATGGACCGTACTCGTTGCTTTTCAAATCAGCACCGTAAATGATCGCTCCTTTTTTTCCGGAGTTAACAGACTCCCAGTATTTCACTTCAGCATCTTTTCCGTGGATCTTAGTCACTTTTGATAAAGAATGACCTGTTCCATCCGTTTTGATGATCAATTCCATGTGCTCGTCGTTGTGTTTTTTCCAGGTAGCAACTGAACCGTCATGCAAAGTGATTTTTCCGTCTTTCACTTGTCCGTTCATAACCGCTGTGCGGAAATGGTGGAACAATTCGTCCGGAGTTTCTTTGATCACATCACCTACTTTGTGGTGTCTTCCTGCTTCAACAACTGTAAAGCTTTCCAACTCTCCGAAATGACCTTTTACGATTGCACGTGAACCTGTGTGCTCTCCGGAAAGGATTTCAACGCTTCCGAAATGAGAACCGTGAATGAAGTGAGACCACTCCCAAGCCTGAGAACCCAGGAAGAAGAAACCACCGATGATCGTAGCGATCATCCACTTCATAACACCTTTTTTGTCCATTCGGTGACCGGCTTCAACCGCCAATACCATCGTTACGGATGATACGATCAAAATGAAGGTCATCAATGCAACGTACATCAATGGATAACCGTGACCTAAGAAAGGCAAGGAGTCAAAAGTCTCTTCACCGATCGGCCATGCGCTCTGTGTAGTGTGGCGCGTATAACCATAAGCAACTAACAATCCACCGAATGTCAATGCATCCGATACCAAGAAAAACCACATCATTAACTTACCGTAACTTACGTTAAACGGTGAAGTCTTCCCGCCCCAAGCGGTTGCTGCGTCGACGTGTGTTGTAGCGTGTCCAGCCATTTTACAATTTTTTGTGCAAGTTTAATGAATAAAAAGCAAAAAAAGCAATAAATAAATCCATAATACGCCTAAAAAATGCCAGAAAATAGCAAGGGTGCGTACAGGAAGGAAATTATCAACTGCTAATTTACCTGAGAATGAACGAATTGAAGCCTTTAAAACAAAAATCAGCGTTACCAAAATATGTAACAGGTGTAAAAAAGTGAGGATATACAGGTAGGATGTTGCTGTGTCCGAAGAGGAATCCATCTTGAGCTGAAGCGGCGCACTTAGCGGAACTCCTTTATAATAAAGTGTCCGGTCTTTGTAATCCAGTTCCTGGTTTTTGTAATAGATCTTAAAGTCTTTTCCATATTTCCCGGAATGGAAAAAATCACCCCTTCCGTCGCGGATATGCCAGGAAAATTCCTCCAGCCGGATCAGGTCTACATGTTGTAATTCGACCGTATCCTGGACATAGAATTTTCCATCTTTCAGGCTTACTGCCTGGTGTTTGTAAAGAATGGTGTATTTGTCCAGATCAGCAATTTTCGGATGCTTTTCTTTAGTGATTCGTTCAAACTGCTTTGCGAATGCACTGATTTGTTTTTTCTGTTCTTCCGAAACCAGCTTCCCGGCTATCAGGTAATCATTTCCGTCTACCTCCATGTATTTTCCATCTACCTGAAGTTCGTAATAAGACCCGTAACGGCCCTCGGAAACAGTGATTTTGGAAGATAAAAATGCCCCGTTCTGGTACAATTCCTTATATCCTTTAAACTGGAAATAAGCAAATCCGACTCCCAGGATGAAAGTTAAAGGAACAATGGTTTTCAGGATGCCCGGATTTCCTTTCTGAGCCAGTTTGATGCCCACAAAGAGAATCATACTGCTCAGTACGATCAATGCTGTTGAAACATAGAATGCTGGCGGGAAATTATACTTCACCCAAAAAGTATCTCCTGCGCTTACAATGTATCCGGAGGATAAACCCGCAAACAACATGATGATACCGAAAATCCCTACGTAGATGAGATTTTTTTTCATTTTCTCCCGAACCTCGGGAGTTAATTCTTTGTCGTAATCAATTTGTGACATACGTTTTTAAAAAAGAGTACCGTGCTGCCACAAAGCGTCCATAATTTCAGGAAGCTTTCTGTCGAACACATATAAAAATTGAACAACCGGTAACCAGATAAAAGATGCAAACATCAGTTTCCGGGCATCGGCAATAGTAAGGCTTAGGAATAATTTATAAGCTTGAAGGAAGAATAAGATGGAAAAACTTCCGGCTACTATTAAAGTAATGTCGCTTGTCCAGCCCATCAGCCATGGCAATAATGAAAACGGAATCAATGCCAGTGAGTAGATCATGATCTGGAAAGCCGATCCTTTGGTTCTTCCCTGTTTGGAAGGCAGTAAGGAAAATCCTGCTTGCTGGTAATCATCGTAAACCACCCAGGCAATGGCCCAGAAATGCGGGAATTGCCACACAAATTGCACGAAAAACAATACGCCCGGCACCAAACCAAAGCTGTCGGATCCGGCAACAGCTCCGATCATTGGAGGAAGTGCTCCGGGAAATGCCCCCACAAAAACAGCCCATGTAGAAATGCGCTTCATCGGGGTATAAATAAAAACGTAAGAGACAAATGCGGCTAAACCAAGAAGCATGCAACCCAGGTTCAATTGATAAAGCATCCACAATCCCGGAAGTAAACAAAGTGCGATGACAATTAATCCTTCGTTAACAGACATTTCTCCCATGGGAAGCGGTCTTTTCCCGGTACGGTTCATCAAAACATCCAGTTCGCGTTCCCAGATTTGATTGGATCCGTTGGAGGCAGCAGTTACCAATAAACCACCAAGTATTAAGTAGGTCATTTCCAGTCCGTCACGACCGCCAACAAATAAATATCCGGAAAGTGCCGATAGAATAACAAGGGCTGAGAGTCTGAATTTGGTGAAATTCATGTACATCTTCACTTTTTTGCCAATACCCATAATTACTCTTTTTAAAGATGGTGCAAATGTAAGCATCAACTTGCCAAGTTGTACCCAACTCGAATTCAAAATTTCAAAACAGGTATAAATTAGATTGATTTTAGATAATAATTATTTCAAGTATTCTTTAAAATGAACCAAATGTTACTTGGTTCTTACCTCTTATTAATTCCTGAAGGTTTCATTTAACTTTAAAGATATCTTTGTTCTGTATCAGGTTATGAGATCCAAACATGGATTCTCAAAAATCGGGTCATAGGTGTGTTAGTTTGAGGGAGGAAGTGGTAAGCCTCCCTCTTTTTTTTTGCCCTGAAAATTCCTTTTTCAAATTGAAAACGGCCTTTTCAAATTGAACCGGAAAACACACCGGTTCGCTTCTTGGCACCATTCCTATATCATTCTGAAACCCCTTTATTTTTCGGACGAATCGCACAAATTCGCAGGCTGCAATTATTCCTTTGGCACAAACTTCGTTTAGCCCATTTCCGGATTAAAATACACGATTATGAAAAGGATACTAGTATTTACGTTGATGATTGTTTGTGCAGGATTCACTATTCAATCATGTAAGAAAGACAATAAAGTCTCTCAGGGACAAATGGAAGTTCGAATGACCGATTCACCGGGTGATTTCGTAGCGCTGAATGTGGAAATCGTGAAAATCGAAGCTTATCTCCAGAATTCCGGGTGGGTAACCATCAATGAATCTTCCCATGAAATTAACATCATGACTTTGACAAATGGGGCAGAGGTTACACTTGCAAGTGCAACAACTGTTCAACCGGGAACATATACCAAACTAAAATTGACTTTTAGTGGTGAGAACAGTTTAACGTTTAACGGATCGAATGGTTCAAACACGGTAAACCTTTCTTTCGGATCCAGTTTCCAGGGACAGGTTGAAGTTCCGATCCATTGTACGGTTAGCAGCGGTGTAACGGCAAGTATTTTGCTGGATTTCAACGTTGGCTCATCCATTGCACAAGCGGGTGGTGGTTATACACTGAACCCGGTAATTGCAGAGATTGTCGATCCGTCGACAGGTGTGCAGGGACAGGTAAGCGGAGCTTCGCAGGCAGCAATTACTTTAAGTAATGCTTCATACAATGCAAGTACGTTCATTAACAGCAACGGATATTTTATGATCAAAGGTGTTCCCGACGGAACATATACTTTGAACATTGAAGCGAAAGCACAAGGTGAAGTGGTAACATCTCAGGAAAGTATACAAAACGTAACGGTTACGAAGGGCCAGATAAAAAATGTAGGCTCTATCCAGATCTAAAAGTCTTGTATACTAAAATGAAACAGAAAGGGTCGCTGAGCATAGTCGAAGGGCCCTTTTTTATTACCGGATTTTGCGTTCGTTGAACAGGTTGCTGCGAACTCCCGCGCAAATGAGCGGAGTAGCACTTGTTCCCATCTCTCCCCAACTGTATTGCAATCCTGCCTGGAGATACAGTTCCATCTGCAGTTTGTTTAAAGTAGTGGAAGCATTTGCCTGCAGCGAAACAGTGCGTTGGGTAATTCCCTGGCCAATGGTATTTCCATATTCCTTCGGATGGGAAACATAGCTTTTGTAAATATCGCCTCCGTAACTGATTGCTGAATCATCGTATCCTTTCAGGTAAAAGGAAGAGAAAAGTGTCAATTGAAAATGCTTGAACGGAATTTGCGCCGTTGCAAGCAGTTCGGCAAAATTACTTCCCAGGTAATGTCCGAGCGGCAAGCCCAGAGAACCATTGTTCTGTCCGGAAGAAATATGGGAGAAAGTATAGGGCCTGACCAGATTTCCTTCCAGCTGGTAAGACCAGCGTTTGAATCGCCCTTTGATACCCAATTGCACCGCGTATTTATTCGCCCACCATTTCGAGCGCTTAGTGATCTCTTTCAACACAAATTCGTCCAGCGGAAGCTGAAAGTACACACAGTGCTTCTTTTGTGAGAAATAATAGGAAGATTGCAAAGCCAGCAACACGTTATCTGTAGATCCCAAACTATATTCCTGTGGGCGGAAAAATACGAACGGATTCAGGTATTCGACCTCATAACCACGTTTGTAAGTGCTGTCTTTCGATTGGAAAATGACCGATTCCAATAACATGATATTGAAATTCTGACCGATGTTCATGCTCAGGTAATGCGTGGTATTGTATTTCCAGTCGCGGGTTTTATTTGCGTAATTATTATCATGTAAGAACTGGTAAAGAAGACCATATTCTAAATTCCAGAAATTCACGCGGAACTGGACAAACGGATTGGGGGCAACCTGGTCTCCCTGGATCAATGAGCGGTATCCTTCCCCGAAAAACTGGTTGTCGATTCCAGCGCTGATGTGGAGCATGTCGCCGGGCGTATACCCGAAACGCGTGCGGATATCCGTGAACCAGAATGAACTTCTGTCCTGTAAAGGAGAAAAGGCAACGTGAGTTTGCGTGTAATCTTCGCGCAAGCTCCAGCCGGAAGTCAGCAAGGTACGATTGTACCATTTTCCCCACGTCTTTTCAAAGTTAAAACCAACTGCTGCACGATAACTGATGGCGGTGTCGTATTGGAAATAACTGTCGGTTGCCGGAAGAATGGCAAAACCGCGTTTGGAACCTTTCGGGCTGAAATAAGCATTAAAAATAGAGGTATCGCCATCGAAAACGAGTGTATCTGTTTTAATCGTTTTTGCTCCGGTATAGCGGATCATCGGCTGCACCGAATGATGGATCATTCTGGAGTCCGCGATATTCGGTTTCAGGTTCAAATAACGGATTCGGTCTATTGTTCCCTGGGAATGCCCCGTGAGAACAATAAATAAAACTGCTATGTGAATCAGGTATCGCATCAGAAGTCGAAATAATGATTGTTAAGAGCGGTCCGGATCCCGATGTTGAACCAGTAAGATTGTGCGTTTTGTAAAGGATTGTTGACCATGCGCAATTTGGCTGAACCGAAAATTTCCAGGCCGTAAATGTGGTTGAAATTATATCCCAATTCCAGGTTTTCATAAAATACCTGCTGGTTCACCCCCGGGTTTGTTTCATAAACGGGAAGCAATTGCCGGTAATTACCGGATTGATTGATGTAATAATTGGTCGATGAGCTAATAAACAAGTGGTTCCATTCCGCGCGGATCCTCAAAACAACTTCGTCCACTCCGGCTCCCATCGGATGCCCGACCGGAAGGTTGAAATTGCTGTAATTGATCCGTGGATTGGAAGATTGGTAAGCATTTGCAGCTGTGTGGTTGTATTCCACGTGAACCAGGTAGTTCGGAGATTTGAACGGCCAGTAGCGAATCCCGATTTGCCCCACATCACTCGATTTGGAATATGGATTTCTTCCGTATTGACCGTATAAAAGGACTTTCCAGAATCGCCAGTTCAGGTCCAATCCCAGATACCCATAGCTTTTTCCGTTGATTCCTTGCTGGATCGTTGCAGCTCCCGGGATGGGAATGTAGAACCCGCCTTCAACAGCTTGTTTCTGAATGGAATCTCCGCGTGTCCAGGTTCCGCCTTCAACCAATCCTATTCTTAAGTGTTCGGTCGGCTGGAAATAGATCGTTCCGATGCTCAGCGCCTTGCGTTCATACAGTGCTTCCCCGTTTGCGGAATACGGAACGCGCAGCATGTTCAATCCCTGCATGCGGATCATCTGGAAGTTCCACTTTTTACCCAGGGAGTAATTGATGCGGAAATTCATCGTCGGCAATGAATTGTCGGAATAAATCACCGACCGGTAACCACTCCCGATAAAAACAGGATTGTTCCCAACAGAAACTGATAAGCTTTTCAATACCTGCCATTGCACCATTCCCGTTGCATAGGCATAATCGAAACCGTTGGTTTTGAAAGGTTTGGTGCGTGCGCTTCCCGGAATAACAGCATTCACCTGGTAATAGCTTGAATCAGCGCTATTCGGATAAAATTCGCCCCGATTTGTTACATATTGCTGTAAATAATAAGGCAGAATAGCCTGGTTTTCGTAAAAAGAGCCGGAGAAGAAGACCTTGTTCTTCATGCTTCCCTCCAGGCGGACACCGCGCACGTTTAAGTATTGGCGCATGTTGGTATCGCCTTGTTCCCGTCCCATTTGAATATCCAGGATCGGACTAACCCAAATAGCTCCGTTGTTCCGGACAAACTGGATCAGTTCCCGCTGATAGATGTAATAACCGATGTTTGAGTACCGGGTTTTATTTTCTTTGGTTGCGCCGTAATAATTCACCTGGTTATCGGTTACCGGGAAAACGGGTGCGAAGGAAGAGTCGGTGAAAAAAGAAGCATCTTTAAAGTATGTTTCGATTGGCAACACACGGTATTCCTGTCCGAGAACAGTGGAAGCCAGCAAACATGAAAAAAAGATGTTCAGGAATATTTTCATTTAGTCAATCGCTCAATAACAGGTTTGGTTTTCACAATGAAATAAGGATTGTACAAGTTCTCTTTATTATACCGGAGCGGCTGATCCGTTTCTGCATGTACCACGCTTCCGCCCAATGCTTCAATGATTGCTTGCCCGGCAGCGATATCCCATTCCATAGTCGGTGCAAATCTCGGGTAAACATCTGCTTTTCCCAACGCCAGGTCGAAAAACTTTAAGGCGCTTCCCATTTTAGTAAATTCCACTTCCCCGAAAATCTGCCGCATGGATTCGTTGAACTTCAGGTCATTCCCGGAATGATGGGACCTGCTGCCCGAAATTCGCAGCGGTGTATTTGTTTCCGTTTTCGGATGGATCGTTTTCCAATGTTCTTGTTGTTCAACCTGGTCGAAACTCAGGAATGAAGTGCCGAATTCCTTCCCGCCAAAAAGTATTTCTTCTTTAGCCGGTGCAGTAATGAAGCCTAAGACCGGTTGATTTTGATGTACCAATGCGACGCAAATGGCAAATTCCCCGTTCTTTTTGATAAACTCTTTTGTTCCGTCTAATGGGTCAACTACCCAAACCGTTTCCCAGTTTTTCCGGATTTCATAGGGAGAATTGATGATTTCTTCCATGATGACAGGAATTCCGGTTTGTTCCAATGCGCTTTTGATGATTGCATTGGATAGCAGGTCGGCCTTGGTAACCGGGCTGCCGTCATTTTTGAGGGAAGGATCAAAATCTGTTTCGTAGACTCCCATAATGGCTTTGGAAGCATCTACGCAAGCTTTCAAAACGACAGGGATAAAAGACTGAATTTCTGAAGTAACCATTGGTTAAAAGTAGCAAGAAAATGCAATAAAATAAGTGAAAAAAGAGACGGCCGGTAAGCGTCTCAAATAATCTGTGCATCAGAGGGAAAGAAATAATACCTGTAAATGGCGGGTAATTCTTTCAAAGGATCAGATCACTAATTCCTTTTAGCACCATTTCTTCCCCGAATTTAACCGCCAGTTAATTTCCTATCTGTATCTTTGGTTAAATCACATGTCATCATACATGAATAGAAATAAAACATTCAAAAATATTCCCGACTTCAAACTTTCTCCCTCTGTGGACAAAGTAGGCGTGGAAGAACGTGTTGCCCGTTTTCAAACCCGAAGTATCAAGAACGAATCGAAAGTTCAGGGATTGAAAATGGTCTTGAATATGATTGACTTAACAACGCTGGAGGGAAAAGATACTCCGGGGAAAGTGCGTCAATTGTGTTACAAAGCACAGCACTTGCACGATTTGCAGGAAGGATTGCCCACTGTTGCTGCAGTTTGCGTTTATCCGACCATGGTGGCGGAAGCCAAAAAGGCACTAGGCGATTCGGGGATTAAAGTAGCATCCGTTTCAACGGCATTTCCTAGCGGACAATCCACCCGGGAAATCAAATTGCTGGACACGCAGTTTGCGGTCGATAACGGAGCGGACGAAATAGACATGGTGATCTCACGCGGCAAATTTTTGGCCGGAGATTACAATTTTGTGTTCGATGAAATTGCAGCCATCAAAGAAGCATGCGGCAAAGCCCGGCTGAAAGTAATTTTCGAAACCGGCGAATTGGCCTCTTTGGACCAGGTGCGCAGAGCAAGTGATATTGCCATGTATGCCGGTGCGGATTTTATCAAAACATCTACCGGTAAAATTCAGCCCGCCGCAACCATGCAGGTCACTTACACCATGTTGTGTGCCATCAAGGATTTTTACCGCAAAACAGGAGTAAAAGTAGGAATGAAGCCTGCGGGAGGTATTTCTTCTTCCAAACTGGCATTGCATAACCTGGTGATGGTGAAAGAAACCCTGGGAAACGATTGGTTGAATAACGAATGGTTCCGCTTCGGGGCGAGTTCTCTGGCAAATGACGTGCTGATGCAATTGGTGAAACAGGAAACAGGGCATTATCAAAGTGCCGATTATTTTTCGATAGATTAACGGGAGGATATGTCAAAAAAGATGAAAGAAAAAACAACGTTCGATTTCAACGGCGGATGGGATTACAGTCCAAGCCCGGAAAGTACCAGTCACGTGAAACTGAAAGAGCGTTACGACCTGTATATCGACGGGAAGTTTGTTGCTCCGGCTTCGAAAAAATATTTCAAGTCGACTAACCCTGCAAATGAGCAGGTGCTGGCAGAAGTAGCGTATGCCAACGAAGCGGATGTTGACAAAGCGGTGAAAGCAGCACGTAAGGCTTACGAAAACGTTTGGTCAAAGTTGTCTGCCAAAGAGCGCGGGAAGTACATTTACCGTATTGCGCGTTTGATGCAGGAAAGAGCACGTGAACTAGCGGTTGTTGAAACACTGGATGCAGGGAAAACTATTCGCGAATCACGTGATGTAGACGTTCCGCTGGCGTGCAACCATTTCTTCTATTATGCCGGTTGGGCAGATAAACTGGAATACGCGTTTCCGAACAGAACAGTAAGCGCTTTGGGTGTTGCGGGACAAATCATCCCGTGGAATTTCCCGCTTTTGATGGCAGCCTGGAAAATTGCCCCTGCTTTGGCAGCAGGAAATACGGTTGTTTTGAAACCGGCAGAAACAACACCTTTGACAGCCATGCTACTGTCAGAAATTATTCACGAAAGCGGCTTGCCGGCAGGTGTTGTAAATATTTTGACGGGTTACGGTGATACCGGAGCAGCAATTGTCAATCATCCCGATATCAATAAAATTGCCTTTACAGGTTCTACCCATGTTGGGAAAATCATTCAAAAAGCCGTTGCGGGAACAGGAAAGAAACTGACCTTGGAACTCGGCGGGAAATCGGCCAATATTATTTTTGAAGATGCACCGATCGACCAGGCTGTGGAAGGAATCGTGAACGGGATTTTCTTCAACCAGGGCCATGTGTGTTGTGCGGGTTCGCGCTTGTTCGTACAGGAATCCGTTGCAGAAGAAGTCATTCAAAAACTAAAAGACCGTTTGGATACGTTGTATGTAGGCGACCCATTGGATAAAAATACCGATATCGGAGCGATCAATTCCAAAGAACAATTGGAAACGATTCAGAAATACATCAAAATTGGGAAAGACGAAGGAGCAAGCATGTACGAAAGCTCCTGCGAGATCCCGAAAAAAGGATATTTCGTTCGTCCGACATTATTCACGGATGTAGCGCAGTCGAGCAGAATTGCACAGGAAGAGATTTTCGGTCCGGTTCTAACTATCCAGACTTTCCGCACCATTGATGAGGTGATCCAAAAAGCGAATAATTCACCATACGGACTGGCAGCCGGAGTTTGGACCGATAAAGGATCGCGGATCTTTAACCTGACAACAAAACTGCGCGCCGGAGTGATCTGGGCAAACACTTATAACAAATTCGATCCGACTTCCCCTTTCGGAGGTTACAAAGAAAGCGGATTCGGAAGAGAAGGCGGCTTGCAGGGATTGGGAGCTTATTTGAAAATAGAAAGATAATTATCAATTATTAATTGATTAATTATCAAGGTGCAGGCTTCAATTTTTTTGAAGAATAATTTGTTTTTTAGAAGATGTTTTTGCGTAGATTAAATAAGAAACGGGAAAAATGATCACTAACAAACAAGACATCAGAGAAAGAAGTTTCGATTTCGCCTTAAGCACCGTAAAGAATTGCAGACGAATAAAAGAAAGACATAAAGAGTTTATTTTGACAGACCAATTGGTGAGATCATCTACATCTGTAGGAGCAAATATGAGAGAAGCTAGAAATGCAGAAAGTAAAGCAGATTTCATTCATAAACTAAGTATCTGTCAAAAAGAATGTGACGAAAGTATATATTGGTTAGAGTTGTTAATGGCATTATTGAATGAAGAAAAAGAGCATCTTTTAACCATTCACGATGAAGCGAATCAACTACTTAGAATTATTAAGACAATTAGTTTGCGGACCAAAGAAAATTCAAAATGGACGAAGCGTTGAACTACTTAATAATTGATAATTAAACATTGATAATTAGAATGGAACGTTTGGAAATACTAAAAACATACAAAATCTTCATCGGCGGACAATTCCCGCGCACGGAATCCGGAAGGTATTACACTCCGCTGGATCAAAAGGGACAGCCTTTGGCGAATATGTGCCTGTCTTCCCGGAAAGATTTCAGGAATGCAGTGGTAGCTGCGCGAAAAGCTTTTGGTTCCTGGTCGGAGAAAACGGCTTTTAACCGCGGACAGATCCTGTACCGCATTGCCGAAATGCTGGAAGGACGCAAAGCTCAGTTTGTAGAAGAATTGGTGAAACAGGGAAGTTCCGAAGCAAAAGCGAAGCAGGAAGTAGAACTTGCAATCGACCGCTGCGTGTATTATGCAGGCTGGTGCGACAAGTACCAGCAGGTTTTCTCTTCCGTGAACCCGGTGGCCAGCAGTCATTTTAATTTCTCGGCTTTGGAACCGATGGGAGTGGTGGGAATCATCGCTCCGCAGACCAATGGGTTGATCGGCCTGGTTTCAACTATTTTACCGGTTATTGCAGGAGGAAATGCATGTGTGGTCCTGGCTTCGGAGAACCTGCCCCTGTGTGCGATCACTTTTGCAGAGGTTTTAGCGACCTCAGACCTGACTGGCGGCGTAGTAAACATCCTGACAGGAACCGAGAAAGAATTGGTAGATCAATTCCACAGCCACATGGATGTGAATGCGGTAGTATATGCTGGCGGAAACAACGAATATGCATGGGCGATTGAATCCGGTGCTGACTGCAACGTGAAACGCGTATTTATCTATGAAAAAGACTTCACCCGGGAAGCAGATGAAAATCCGTATTACATTACCGATTTGCAGGAACTGAAAACGACCTGGCACCCGATCGAGAATGTGGGAGGTGCGACGAGTAGTTATTAGATAGAGGATCTTTGAAAGCTGCAAAGTTTGCCTACTTTATTGCACTGATTGTAATGTTAGTCATTACCCGGACTATATTAATGATTGGTTTTATGTTTCCCGGCAACAGGCATTCAGAAGAACAATTACGGCTGGCATCACTCTTATTTCTTTTTACGCTGGGTTTTCTGATAGCTTCCTGGTTTCCCGAAAACATCCGGATAATCCGGACTTTAGAGAACGCATCTTTAGTGCTCGGAGCATTTTTTTTCAGGGCACTTCTGTTACCGGATGTAGAAATAGTACCGGTATGGGCTCAGTTATTCTTTGTAATTTCTTTTGGGCTCTTCCTTTATTTTAAATTGATGCGGCATTTTAACCGGAAAAAAGAAAAGCAGAATAAAGAAAATTGTTCTCGTCCGTCCTGGTGCGTTTCCTGTTGAAATCAATGGGTAAATTCTTTCATTTTTCTTTTCCGGTTTTTCGATATGTTGTATCTTTTATTCCAAAGAGCGACTAAATGAAAGACAATTTTTCACATAATTCCCCGCTTTATGCGCAATATCGGCCATCTTATCCGAATGAAGTATTCACATTCCTTCAAACCATTCTTAACGGTAAAGAGCGTGTTTGGGATTGTGCAACCGGAACCGGGCAAATTGCTGAGAAGCTGGTAGATTTGTTTGATGAGGTGGAGGCAACAGATTTAAGTAAAAATCAACTGAAACATGCGTTTTCTCATCCGAGGATCCGTTATACGAAACAATTGGCTGAGCAAACTGATTTCCCGAATGCTTACTTTGATTGCATTACTGTAGGCCAGGCTATTCATTGGTTCGATTTCGATAAATTCTACGCAGAGGCAAAACGGGTTTTGAAACCGGATGGCTTACTGGTGGTTCTGGGTTACGGCAATATTGAAGTAGATGACGGCGAAATTATCCGGCTGGTTGACAAACTTTCTTCTGAAATCCTGGAAGCTTATTGGGATACGGAACGCAGGTATATTGATGAAAATTACCAAACCATCCCGTTTCCTTTCGAAGAAATCGCCCATCCGGAATTTGTTATCCGCGATACGTGGCGAAGAGAACAATTGCTTGGTTATTTGAACACCTGGTCATCTGTGAACCATTATAAGAACCAGCATGAAATGAATCCGATTGATTTGATTCTTCCGGAATTGCCCGACTTTGAATCAGTAGAAATCTCTTTCCCGGTTTTACTTCGGATAGGAAAATAGCATTCTAACATCTTTTTTGGAAGGACATGAAGAGGCCAAAATGTCATTTCGAAGCGCATTTTTTCATTTTGAAAAAATTTCACATTTCTTTTCATTTTGAATAATCGTTCGCTATTCCTTGCTACACAAGCGTTTCAGGAAATTTTTCCATTCATGGCACATCCATTGTCTGTGGTTAATCGAACCATAAAAATGAATAGTCATGGAAAAGATGAAATTAAAGAACCTGTTTATGATCGGGACGATGGTAGCAGGACTATTAGCGACAACGCCTTCCTTTGCTGCGAATGATGAAGGTTCAATCCAGGGAAATCGATTCTTGCATCGTAAAGAGTACAAAGACATGAAAGCATCCATGTCACGTATTGAAAACGACCGCGACCGTATCGCCTTCCACAAAGCTGCATTCAAAACAAACAAAGAGGCAGGTTTGGTCATCGAGTCACACATGAGTAAAAAAGAAATCCGAAAAGCGAAAGCCGATTTAAAAAGGGATAAAAAATACTTACGTATTGACCGACGAGACTTAGAAGCCGATCAGAATGTTGCAATTCACCAGGCGAATTTAGAGCGTAGACAAGCGAAAAAAGAGCTTTGTGCAGCTAAAAAAGAATTGCGTAAAGACGAACGCCAGGGAAATACCGCCGATTTAAAAGGTGATAGAGCTTTGGTAGAAAAACTAACGCTTAAAAAAGAATTGAAAACTCAGAAAGCCGAGGCTTTGAAAGATGATGTATATGCATTCTTTGTTTACCTCGACGAAGAGATTGATGAGGTTGTTTAATTCGTAGCAGATTAAACACATAAATCGGGGCTGTAAGATAGGGACAGCCCCTTTTTTTATTTCTTATTCTCAGGCATCCAGCATAGGTAAATCTAAAAGTTGACTGAGCGGAGTCGAAGTCAACCTCCTTATTTCGTTCTTTTTAGTGTAAATGGCTCAATGTGAATCACATCACTTTTGTAATAGCTGTCAATTTTACTGTCGTCGATTGTTACGATATAGGATTCGGTCAATTCTCCTGTTTCCTCGTCCAGATCCGTGTTGGTGGTCACTTGTGAGAAGAATGGCTTCAGCTGCTCGGCAGTAACACCTTCTTTGGCATTCATGGAATGAAGTTCCCAATCTTTTCCTTTTTTGATCACTTTAAACACATTCAATGCAGGTTCTTTCCCCATGCACAGGTAGAATTGTTTTCCCAGTTTATTGACAGAAATGGAATCGTTCAGTTTCATATGAGAATCGCCTTCCCCGCTGTTCATGATCAACTCATCGGATTTAATCTCCACGATTGTCTTCATGTCTGCACCTTCCATCATTCCCTGGAAACTTTCCGGGTAGATCAGTTCGTATTTCCCGATCATGGCTTTGGGGAATGCTTTTTCCGGTTTTCCGGGTGCATTGGTAGAAGTGACAATGGTACAGGAATTCAAAAAGATCAAAAGTCCTGTGATATATAACGCTATTTTCATCAGATAAATATTTTAGTGAAAGTACTATTAAAAATTTGTTGGGATCGAAAAATTCAAAAACCATGCCCCGAAAACATACTAGTAGGGGCGAAAATTTTTCGCCCCTACTGAATTTAATACAAGAAAAATCCTGATCAGCATAACCGATCAGGATTCCTATATGTTTTAATAAGGATTATCCTACCAAAGCCTGGTAACCTGCTGCATCCAATAAACTATCCAATTCGGAAGGATTGCTCAATTTTACTTTGATCATCCAGCCATCTCCGTAAGGATCTTTGTTTACTGCCTCAGGGTTCGATTCCAAACCTTCGTTAAACTCAATGATTTCTCCGGAAACCGGCATAAACAAGTCAGAAACTGTTTTTACTGCCTCTACGGAACCGAAAACTTCTTCCTGGTCCATTGTTTCGCCCACTGTTTCAATTTCAACGTAAACGATATCTCCTAATTCACCTTGAGCGAAATCAGTAATACCGATTGTTGCAACATCACCTTCAACACTTACCCATTCGTGGTCTTTTGTGTATTTTAAATTTGCCGGAATATTCATCTTGTTATTCGTTTTAAAGTCTTTTTCTCGGTGCAAATGTAATTTTTTTTAGGTAGCGGCGAAAAAATTTTCACCACTACTATTCTCATAACAGCTTTCAATACCAACTTTTCACATTTCCGTCAGTTCTTTTTAAACTTCTCACTTTACCTTTTCACTTTTTTGAATTTTGCCTTTTGAATTTTGAATTAACTTTGCGATATGGTAAACAGTGACCAACTCAAAGAAATTAATCAGCGCATCGATGCGATTGCAAGCTATTTGAAAATTCCCGAAAAGCAGATGCAATTGCGTGAAAGTGAATTGAAAACGCAGGACCCGGGCTTTTGGGATGACCCAAAGAAAGCTGAGGCACAAATGAAAGAGATTCGTGGACTGAAGTTCTGGATCGAATCGTATACACGCTTAAAATCCCAGGCTGAAGACCTGGAAGTCCTGATGGATTTCGTAAAAGAAGGCGCTGCAGAAGAATCCGAATGTGATGAAGCGTATGCCTCTTTGTTGGTTACGCTTGATGAAGTAGAGTTGAAAAACATGCTTTCCGGCGAGGAAGATGCATTGAGCGCAGTATTGCAAATTACGGCAGGTGCGGGCGGTACGGAAGCGTGTGACTGGGCCGGAATGCTGATGCGTATGTACCTGATGTGGGCTGAAAAGAGTGGCTACAAGGTCAAAGAATTGAACTTCCAGGAAGGCGATGTAGCGGGAATCAAAACCGTTACGCTGGAGATCGAAGGAGAATTTGCTTTCGGTTACCTGAAAGGTGAGAACGGAATTCACCGTTTGGTTCGTGTGAGCCCTTACAACTCGCAGGGAAAACGGATGACCTCTTTTGCTTCCGTATATGTGTATCCTTCCGTAGATGATACGATCGAGATTTATGTGAATCCGGCAGATATTACCTTTGAAACCTTCCGTTCGGGTGGTGCCGGCGGACAGAACGTAAACAAGGTTGAAACAGCCGTGCGTTTGCGACACGCTCCTTCCGGAATTATTATCGAGAACTCCGAATCGCGCTCACAGCTTGCCAACAAGGAAAAAGCGATGCAGTTGCTTCGTTCACAGTTATACGAGATCGAATTGCGCAAACGTGCCGAATCGCGTGAGCAAATTGAAGCAGGAAAGAAAAAGATCGAATGGGGTTCCCAGATCAGAAGTTACGTATTGGACGATCGCCGGGTGAAAGATCACCGGACAGATTATACTGTAAATGACCCGGATAAAGTTCTGGACGGCGATTTATTGCCATTCCTGAAATCCTACCTGATGATGTACGGGAACTAACAGACTTCAAGACTTAAGGATTTTAAGATATCAGGACTGAAGTTATTTTGAAAACTTCAAGATTAAGTCCTGATATCCTGAGGTCTTAAAGTCCTAAAATCCGCTCTATGAAAACAATCATATACCATAACAACCGTTGTTCCAAAAGCCGGGAAGGACTTTGCATTCTGGAAGACCTGGGAGCTGATGTGGAAATCCGCGATTACCTGCTGGTCCCTCCGACCTATGAAGAATTGGACGACTTGTTGAAATTGTTGAAGGCTAAACCGTTGGATATCATTCGTAAGAAAGAAGATATTTTCCTGGAAAAATACGCGGGAAAAACGCGTACCCGGAAACAATGGATCCAGGCCATGATGAAATACCCGATTCTGATCGAACGGCCGATCGTGGTACGCGGCGATCAGGCGGTTGTCGGAAGGCCTCCTTCTCTCATCAAAGATTTACTGGCTAAATAAAAAAAAACCGCAAAGCCTCAAGTAACGCCGGGAGAACCCTTTCCCTTTTACGCTCCTTGCTACTTTGCGGTCAAAAAGAACTCTGTTTTATTCCCGGATCAACCGGTCTTTGAAAGTGCCGGATGCATTGGTCACTTCAACCGTGTAAATTCCTTTTGGAAGTTCGGCAATGTTCAATTGCGCCGTATTTCCGTTCAATACGTAGTTTACGGTAATTTTTTGTCCCTGGGCATTGTATAACAGCACGGTTTCAATCGGTGAAGAACCTTCGATTTTTACTACCGATGACGCCGGATTAGGAGACAGGCTCAACCCGTTATTCCCGAAAGTTTCCAAACCTAAACCTGAATTCGTGTATTGGATGGAATCGCATGAAATGCATCCGCCATTCATGGTGGTTGTCATAACGCAACAGAAAAATTTGTTACTGTTATTAGAAGGTCCGGGAGTGTAATCGATGACTGTTGGTCCTGTGAAAGGCATGGTTTGAGTTTGTCCGTTCCCGTCTGTCCAGGTTAAAAACTGGTTCAGGATCATAAACTGTGGCATCGGCATGGCGAACATATGATCAATAGATACCTGGTTAGGTCCTACAATGGAGGAGGTAAATGCGGAAGGACAAGGATACGGGATTTGCGAGATCGACGTATCGCCGGTGCAGGTTGTACAACCGTTCGCATCTGTCATACACAATTGGTAAATGATGCAGCCGTAGCTGTTTTGCAGCGTAAATGCGTCAATGGTAAGGCTGTCTCCGCCCATATTGTATGTGACCTGGATTGGCATCCCGACTCCGTTTGTCACGGTCCAGTTATACGTAAAAGGAGCAGTTCCCGTCGGGTTAACAGCATTTAGTACATAGTCGTAATTGCTCAGTAAACTGTCATTAACCTGTACGCTGCATTGAGCATTTAAAGCAGAATTGATTCCCAGAAGCAGGGAAATACTTAGTAGTAGATTCTTCATGATTTATTCTTTAGTGTAAGGTAGACGGCCCGGAATTTCCTGAAGTTGCTTCCATGAAATAATAAAATGCAGACACAAGATTAATCACGATCTAAATTTTATAACCACGATCACGTAATTTCATTACCTTTAGAAGGAATCAAAACAAGTAACGATGGTACACGATTACGAAACAGTCAGTGAAGCAGTAAATGATTTGAAGAAACGAGGGTACACGGCCGATTTATCCATGGAAGCAGAACGCGATTGCCTGGTTTGCAGCGGTTCGGCTACTGAGTTGTCACCCGAAGATTTTACCATTGATGAAGTATACCGGTTCGAAGGAATGACCGATCCAGGCGACGAAATGATTGTTTATGCGATTTCCTCCGACAGCAAGGACGTAAAAGGAGTTGTTGTAAACGCTTTTGGAATGTATTCCAGTTACCGGGCTTCGAAATTGGTGGAACATTTGACGAAAAACCAGGGGAATGCATAATTGAGAATTGAAAAGGATTTGACCTGTTTATCAATGGTGCATTGGTTTTCTGCCTATCATTGCAGCATGAAATGGTTTTTCAGTCTCTTTATTTTAGTCTTTTCCAGCCAATTGTCAGCGCAGCAGGTTGTTTGGGAAAAAGTATTGGGCAGCAACGTGGCTGATTTTGATTCGAGAGATGCCGTAACGGACTCCAAAGGAAATACCTATATCGTTGGTCGTTACGAAACAGGAATCGCTTTCTTTAAAACGGTAAACGGACAAACCGTTTATGCCGACACAACTTTACCTTTTGGTACGAGTCCGTTTGTCTGGAAAATAAGCCCGGACGGAAAATTACTGAAGCGGATTTTTCTTCCGGGAATCGAAGCCCAGCACATTGTTTTATTATCCGATAACCGATTAGCTGTTTGTGGCTTTATGAACGATTACCGCGAAAAGAATTACGAACAGGACCGAGGCCAGGGCGTTTTCAGCGTTTTCCTGGATTCCACCCTGGAAGGAAGCAATTACAACATATACCCGTCATTCTATAATTCTACCCCTTTCGGCATGACTTTCGATTCCGAGAACGGATTGATCATCGCCGCATCTGCATTTACCGGCCCCGACCCGAATATAGGTTTACACGACGTGTATTCCCTGCGCCTGATCCGTACGAATGATCAGGGTGCAACTTTACGGGATACAATTTGTCTGTACCCGGTTTGGTTCACGAAAAGCAAATATTATGCACGGACTTTTGACGGTTTGGGCCTGGCAAAAGGTGCGGATGATTCGTTCTGGCTTTGTGGCGAAGTACTTGGAACCGAAGGAGGAATCCACGACGCAAGAACAAGCAATCCAATGGCTTTGGTGCAGTTCGATAAGGATTTTCGCAAGATGACCGCAAAAGTATTTACCCACAGAGACCGGTTCAGGAATGAAGTGGGTGCGTACGTAAACGATCTGACTGCTTCTGATAAATACGTTTTTGTAGTTGGCCAGGACCTGCACGAAACCCCGCAGAGTTTTGTTTTTCTCTTCAATACCAAAGGAGACACGATTTACAAAAAAGGGTTCAACGGCGATTTCGGAGAGGAACCGGTAGTTGCACAAATCGATGAAAGTCATTGGGCCGTTCTGAATGTGAGCAAAGCAGACGAGTTTGTGATCAGTTTTTTTGACCTGAACGGGTTGGTGAAGGAAAAGCGTTTCAAACCGAGAAAATACAGCAAGCCAAAAGCTTTGATTGTCCATGGTAAAGAATTAATTGCAGTTGGAAAAATCAAGGAAGGCGAGATCGAAAAAATGTGGGTTTCCAAACTGCGTCTTGACTAATAAAACCGTGCAAAAAAGCGGTTTTCGGGTACTCGCCGGAAAGACATATTGAAAAAGCCGATCAATTTTTGATTTTTTACAGGCCACATCCCAATCTTTACTCTAAATTTGCACCTGATTATTCGTAGAATAATTAGGTTGGTTTGTAAACTTTTAAGAAAAGATTTCCGTAGGAGGAGTGCAACGTGTAGCGAATGAGAACAAAGTACATTGACCTTATCGATCAGACATTTGATTTCCCGCAAGATGAATTTCACTTGAGAGAAGATCGTTTGATGTTTCATGGTATTGATTTGATGCGATTAATTGAAGAATATGGCACGCCATTAAAATTCAATTACTTACCTCAGATTTCTCACAATATCCAAAGGGCCAAGGGTTGGTTCCGCGAAGCGATGAACAACCTGGGTTATTCCGGAAATTATTATTATTCGTATTGTACCAAAAGCTCTCACTTCTCTTTTGTATTGGATGAGGTACTGAAGAACGATGTTCACATTGAAACATCTTCTGCGTTTGATATTGATATCGTAAAAAATGTACTGAACGCCGGGAAACTGAAGGAAGGAAGTTATGTGATTTGCAACGGGTTCAAACCGCCGCAATACATTCAGAATATCGCAGATCTGATCGATGATAAACGATTGAACGTGATTCCTGTGGTAGATAATACGGCCGAAATCCACGATTTAATTGCTGCAACGGGCGAGAACGAATTAAAGATCGGGATCCGGATCGCATCGGAAGAGGAACCGAAGTTCGAGTTTTATACCTCGCGTCTGGGAATCCGTTACCGGGAAATCGTTCCTTTTTACAAGGCATTTATCCAGGACAATCCGCGCGTGCAGATCAAAATGCTTCACTTTTTCATCAATACCGGGATCAACGATACGTCGTACTACTGGAACGAATTAACGAAGTGTTTGCGTATTTACTCCGATCTGAAAAAAGTGTGTCCGACCTTGGATTCACTGAACATCGGTGGTGGTTTCCCGATTAAGAAATCACTGGCTTTTGATTTTGACTATGCCTACATGGTGCGTGAGATCCTGATGCAGGTGAAACGCGTGTGCAGCGATAACGATATTCCCGAACCGAACATTTATACCGAATTCGGATCATTTACAGTTGGCGAAAGCGGTGGTGCGATTTTCAATGTACTGCATCAGAAACAACAAAACGACCGGGAGAAGTGGAACATGATCGACAGTTCGTTCATGACAAACCTTCCGGATACCTGGGCTATCAACCAGCGTTTCATCATGCTGGCGATCAATCGCTGGAATGACGATTACGAACGCGTATTGCTCGGCGGTTTAACATGTGATTCGGATGATTATTACAACTCGGAACAGCATTCGAATGCTATTTACCTTCCGAAGTTCGACAAAAATAAACCGCTTTATATTGGATTCTTTAATACCGGCGCATACCAGGAAACAATCGGTGGTTTCGGAGGCTTAAAACACTGCCTGATTCCGGAGCCGAAACATGTGCTTATCCAGCGCGATGAACACGGGAAAATCGTGTCAGAGTTGTTTTCCAAGGAACAGACAGCTGATGACTTTATGCGAATACTCGGTTATCAACCATAAAATTAGCTAAATCGAATTAGTTAGTTTGTTCTAGGTTTTTAGTTGGATTTGTTGTATTTTTCAATCTGGATAGGCTCTGCGTTTAATTCCTTCTGGATCAAATGATTTCCGGAATATTGCATGGCTAATTCGAATAAAAAGAGCAATTAATTCAATTTTAAACAGGCTTTACTAAAAGTTTACAGTATTTTTGCACTCTCTTTTAAGAAACGTAAACGAAAAATAACAAATCAGGGAAGAATGACGACACATATTCAGACCATTTATACCGAAGACAAGACACCGTTTGCTGAGACCGTAAATTCCTGGTTGGAAGGAAAAGGCTTTCACGTTTTGCCCTTTCAGGAAAATGATGAATTAACTGAAAAGATCGACGCTGTAGTTATTTTTCACGATAACCACAACTTCGATAAACGCACTGCTGAACTGCGCGATTTGTTTGAAGTTCACCAGGCACCGATCCATAAAATTGACCTGAGCGGAACCATGAATGTGGCTTTATCTCACCTGTCTTTATTCTTCGACCGCACGAAGTGCAAAGATGTATTGTTCATCGGAAGCGAAGGAGTAAAAGATCATCCGAAAATGGAGCTTTTCAAGGAAAAGTGGAACATGTAAGGAATTCAAAATGATGCATTCAGCATTCAAAAAAGTTAGTCTGATCACATTTTTTGTTTTGTATGGAGTATGATTGAACTGAGTATTCGCAACAACTCATTTGCTTCATACTGTAAATCAATAACTTCTTTAGAATTCATTTCCAAAAACGCGTTTAACAATTCTATCCAATAGATACTTTCATTACATTCTTTTTGGGCAATTGAAAGTTTATAAACAAAATCTTTTTTTGTACCTGAGTTCTGCGCTTCTCTGATATTCGCACCTACAGAAGATGCCGATCTTGTTAATTGTTTTGTCAAAATGTATTCTTTGTTTTCACTGGAAATCGTTTTGCAAAGTTTAAGACAGTCCAGTGCAAACAGGAAAGATCGATCTTTGATATCGAATGGTTTATTTTTAGTCATTTTTAGATGTTTCTTATTTAATTTAAAAGAAAATGACTTTTGCTTCAACAGTTTATATTAAAATTTTGAATTTTGAATTTTGAATTTTGAATTTTGAATTTTGAATTTTGAATTTTGAATTTTGAATTTTGAATTTTGAATTTTGAATTTGTTCCGCATAAAACCGGGAAAATAATCTAACATTGTATCAGATTATGATCCGAATGAAAAAAATACCCGGCCTTCTTGTTTTCACTTTCCTTCTGACAACCTCGTTTGCCCAAAACACCATTTTGTGGTCCATTCAAAAACCAGGATCCCCCCAAACGTCTTATGTGTTGGGAACATTTCACCAAACCGGGAATTCTTTTGTCGATGGGAAACCGGTGATTAAAGAGTTGTTGCTCCAATCGGACATAGTCATTTTCGAAAGCGTAGAAGATAAGTATGAAAAGGTGATCAATGTAATGCTGCAAAGACCGGATGATTTTTCTTACCGGGAATTCCTGCTGAAAGAAGACCTGGAGTTCCTGGAAAAATTCTCCAAATACTGGAAAGTTCCGGTCAGTAAGCAAAAACCCGCGGAATTATTGGTGAAACTGCAGCAGGAATACGTGAAAATGAATTGTGGCGGTGTAAAACCAACCGACACAACCAGTCACATGGACGATTATCTGTTGTCATTGGCAAGAAACAACAATGTCCGCACGGAAGGCCTTGAAAGCTTTGCCGATCAGTTTGAGGCCATCAACAGTATCAACGGGGAAGATTTTACCTGGGAAAAAGCGAAAGATGCCGTTCATGTATGGGTCTCGAATTTTCAGGATGATAAAAACCAGTCCGAAATTTGTGGGTTGACACAAGCTTACTTAAAGCTGCGTCTGGATTACCAGTTCAATGCTAAATGTGCAGAAAACGATCCGATCCTGCTAAAGCGAAATGAGAAATGGATGCCCCTGATCAAAGATTTTATCCAACAGAACAATTCCTTGATGATCATTGTAGGCTTATACCATTTGTACGGAGAATGCGGAATTATTTCCCAACTGCGAAAAGACGGGTATACTGTAAAGCCTGTAAAACTGAAGTAAATTCTATTTCACATAATCCTGTTTCAGCACCAGCATATACTGATCGCCATCCAGTTTCGTGTATCCCTGTTCGTAGCAGAAAAAATAAGTATTCCCTTTTTGGGTTTGATAAGTGTTCGTGTAATAATGGAAATTGAACCCTTCTTCGGCCAGTGTAATAGCATCCACGGTTCGTTTTCCGCTGGGATTGAGACTTGACAGAACGCGCCGGTTCTTCCTTAAAATGTTATTAATGCGCCGCACATACTTGGTCGCGTCTTCATTCAATCGGTTGTTGTAGGTATTCCTGCAGTAGTCGGAACAAAACTTCTGATCTTTCCGGCCGCTCAGTTTTTGACCGCATTCGAGACATTTTCGATCTGTCATGTTATCCAGTGATTTCGTGAATTGATGTTGAAAAATAGTCGATTTACACAAAAACGCGATAATAATCTTAAAAATTATTGATAGTTAACTGTTTATCCAATAGATTTGCCTGTAAAACACTACTGATTATGAAGAAAATCCACTTTTTGCTGTTCGCAATGTGTCCCTTGTTGTCATTGGGCCAGACAAAGGAAATAGCCTTTTCGGAACTAACTCCCGGCAGCGGGATGTATTTCGGGGCAGTGATGACAACAACTGATATTACCGTAACAGTCCAGGGGCCGTCGGACCGCTTTATCGCTTTTGGTTTCGGAACCGGAATGGCTACCGGAAATGATGCCATTATCTGGTCAACCTTAGGAACCGGAGCTGCACCGCTTCAATTGCGCGATCACCGCATGATCGGACAGGGAGTAGAACCTTCCGTAGATGCACAGCAGGACTGGACCGTTATTTCGAACAATGTTTCGGGAGGAAACAGGACCATTGTAGCGTCGAGAGTGTTAAATACCGGAGATGCGAACGATGTGGTATTTAATTTTGCAGCAACCAGCCAGAATTTGTTTTGGTCCAAAGGGCCGAGCGCAACAAACCAATTGCAGTATCACGGTGCAAGCAACCGGGCCAGTGGAATTGTCCGCAACTGGGTAGTTCCGGATGTGACACCTCCGACGATTTCAAGTACCAGCCCGGCAGATAACGCAGCTGGAGTGAGCATTACAACTAATATTTCGATCAATTTTTCGGAGAATGTCTCCTGGGGAACCGGTTCATTCACACTCTACGACGGAAGCAACAACGTCATTCAGACAGTTTCCAGCGGGAATCCGAATGTGACCATCAGCGGGTCGAATGTGTTCTACAATCCGCCGGCTAACCTGGTAATCAATACACCATATTACATCCAGATAGACGCTACGGCGTTTAAAGATGCTGCGAATAACTTCTTTGCAGGTATTTCGGATAATACGACCTGGAATTTCAATACCAATGATCTGACGCCACCGGCATTGATTGCCGCACCTTTTGTTCCGGCTGATAATTCCGTAGGGGTTGCAATCACAACGCCGCTTTCTTTGACTTTCAATGAAGCAATTCAGGCAGGAACAGGAGAAATCCAGTTGTATAGCGGTGCAGGAACACTGGTTGAATCTTACGACGTGCTTACCAGCCCGTTAATCTCCTTTTCAGGATCTGTAGTAACGATCAACCCTACGGATTTGGTTCTGAATACCAGTTACTACGTAAATGTTCAATCGGGAGCAATCAAGGATATGTCAAACAACAACTACGCAGGATTTTCGAATAACACGACCTGGAACTTCAACACGAATGATGTCGTTGCTCCGTTGGCTGTTGCTCCGTTCTCTCCGGCAGATGATGCAACGAATGTCTCTGTTGCCGGGAATCTCAGCATTTCGTTTTCCGAAGATGTACAACTGGCAACTTCAGGAGTTATTGAACTGTTCACTTCCGCAGGAACTTTGATAGAATCATTCGGGTCGGGATCTGCTCAACTGTCAGTAAGTGGAACAACAGTAACTATTTCAACGACCAACCCGCTGAGTGAAAACACGGCTTACTATGTTCACATTACGCCCGGGTTTATTGAAGATTTGAGCGGAAATGACTACGCCGGGATTACAACCAATACTACGTGGAACTTCACAACGGGAGATTTCACGGCACCGGATATTACCAACCTGAATCCGGCGGATAACAGCATCAATGTGCTTTTGGATGTAACACCAACGGTTACCTTTAGTGAAAATGTGGTAGCAGGCCCGGGAAGTTTCTACCTGGTATGTGAAAATAACGGCGTAATCCAGGAATTCAGCACGGCTCTTGGCAACACGACTGTGACGGGCAATTCCGTTGCATTGAACCAAACCGGGTTGAACATTACCTTTAATTACCACATCCTGATCGATAACGATGCAGTAATGGATGCGGCCGGGAATGCATTTGCGGGAATATCAGATACTACTGCATGGTCTTTCACAGCAGTGCTGGAAAACGGGTTACAGGAATTAAGCCTGAATGACTATTCCTGGAACGGAAAAGAACTGGTGATCAAAACAGCTTATTCTTCCGGAGAAATTACCGATGCTGCAGGACGTGTTGTGCGCAAATTGAATGCAAAATCGACTGTTCTGGATAACCTTCCGGCCGGAATTTACGTGGTGAGAATACAGGCAAGCAACACACCTTCTTTCTTCCGGATTTATGTGGACTAAAAGCGCCTTTTTTCTTGGTTTCTTCCTTTTCATAGGAATATCAGCGAATGCTCAGGATGTTTTTGAATCTGCACGCACGGGGAATATTAAGCAACTGAAAAAGCTGATTGCCCTGGACAAAGACACCATTCAAAAAGTAAACAAAATGGGCTTTGATCCGCTGATGATTGCCTGTTACCGCGGACAAACCAAATGTGCTGAGTTTTTGATCAAACAGGGTGCAAATGTGAATAGTGCTTCTGCGGAAGGAAGTGCTTTGCAGGCGGCCTGCTATCAAAATAATACCGAACTTGGAATACTGCTGATTTCCAAAGGTGCACAGTTGAATGGGCAAGGCCCGGACGGGAATACCGCATTGATGTATGCTGTGTTGAATCAGAATCCCGAGTTGGTAAGTGCATTGAAAAAAGCAGGAGCAGATCTATCGTTGAAAAATAAGGATGGACAAACTGCGCATTCCCTGGCAATGACTTTGGAGAATACGGAAATTCAGAAGCTGGTTGAGATCTCGCATTAAAGAGTTGGAAAACTCACTATTAACAGGAGGCTTAACATAAATTAACAGCATTTGAACCCCCCAAAGGACATTCTTTCACATATTTGCGACCTTAGGCTAAAACGATGATGGACATACCTAATTTATCTCCTTCGGAGCAGTTGCAGGTAGTTGCAACTGAGATTAAAACAGAAGGACTGAAATACGATTTATTGCGTCGCGAAATCGGGAAAGTAATTGTTGGACAGGAGAACATGGTTCGAAGTCTGCTGATTGCTTTGCTGGCAGACGGGCACGTCCTGTTGGAAGGTGTTCCGGGACTGGCAAAAACCCTTGCAATTCGCACGCTTTCCAATGCTGTTTCGGGAGAATTTTCCCGCATTCAGTTTACTCCGGATTTACTTCCGGCGGACGTAACGGGAACCTTGATCTATCAACAGAAATCGGAACAGTTTTCGGTGAAAAAGGGGCCGATCTTCGCCAATTTCGTGTTGGCGGATGAGATCAACCGTGCACCGGCAAAAGTTCAGGCAGCTTTATTGGAAGCCATGCAGGAACGCCAGGTTACGATCGGTGATTCCACCTATGAACTGCCGAAACCGTTTTTAGTACTGGCAACTCAAAACCCGATCGAACAGGAAGGAACATATCCGCTTCCGGAAGCGCAGGTAGACCGTTTCATGCTGAAAGTATTCATGGGCTACCCGTCCAAACAGGAAGAACAGCTGATCCTGCGTTCCAATGTAAGACCGGAAGGATTGGAAAAGATTTCGCACGTCATGCATCCGGAAGATCTGATCAAAGGAAAGCATCTGACACGTTCCATTTACCTGGATGAAAAAGTAGAGCGTTACATCGTTGATATCGTTGATGCGACACGTAATCCTGCTACGGCCGGAGTTTCTGAAATTTCGAAATACCTGTCTTACGGGGCATCTCCGCGCGCAACCATCAACCTGGCATTGGCAGCAAAAGCAAATGCATTTTTGGAACAGCGTGGTTTCGTGATCCCGGACGATGTGCGGACAGTTGCTATGGACGTATTGCGTCACCGGGTAGGTTTGAACTACGAAGCAGAAGCCGACGGAGTGAAACCGGAACAGATCATTGAACGTTTATTGCAGCGCGTAGAAGTTCCATAAATCACCATGGATAAGGAAGCCTTACTGAAGCGCATTCGTACCATTGAGCTTCAAACTCGCGGTATGACTGAACAAGTATTCGCAGGACAATACCAGTCTGCGTTTAAAGGACGTGGTATGTCTTTTAGTGAAGTAAGGTCTTACCAGGTCGGAGACGACGTGCGTACCATCGATTGGAATGTAACGGCGCGTTTCAGAGAACCTTATATCAAGATTTTCGAAGAGGAACGGGAATTAACTGTTCTGTTGGTGATCGATGTTTCCGGTTCCATGTATTTCGGACAGGGAAAAGATTCCAAAATATCTTTGGCTGTTGAATTGGCTGCAACATTGGCTTTTTCAGCGGCAAAGAAAAACGATAAAGTAGGAGCGATCTTTATTTCGGATGAAGTAGAGTATTACGTTCCACCTAAAAAAGGCTTCGGCCACGTGCACTTTCTGCTGCGCAAACTCATTAACCTGAAACCGAAATCCGGCGGAACGAGCCTGGATACGGGATTAAGATATGCCCGGAATATCTTCAAGCAACGGGGCATTTGCTTTGTGATCAGTGATTTTTCCCAATCCGAATTGAGCAAGGAAGGATTCGCGAATACGGCCCGAAAGCACGACTTGGTGGCTCTTGGCGTCAGTGATGCCGGTGAAGCAAACCTTCCGAATGTGGGATTTGTGCGCTGGCTGAATGCAGAAACCGGTGCTACCAATTGGATCGACAGTTCTTCCCCGCAGGTGAGAAAGGACTACGAAAAAAATTACAGGTTGCGAAAAGAACGAAATCAAGCCTTTTTCCAGCAATTGGGAATCGACGCGGCATTTTTCGATGTCGGAGACCACGTTTATTTGCCTTTACTTCAATTATTCAAACGCCGCAAATGAGAATCCTTTTATCCATAGCGGCCATGTGTTGTTTGGGAGCAGGATTTGCACAAACAAAGCGCGTTTATTGGGCGGAAGATTCCGTGCGTATCGGGGATAAGGCAAAATTGACGATCCTGGTGAAGCACAAACCGAAACAATTTGATTACAACCCGATTTCGGATGTGTTTATCTGTGATGTGAACCACAAAGGCCAAACGCTTTGGAAACCGGGAGGAGAATTGGAAATCGAATCGTTTGAAGATACTTCCTATACGCAAAACGGAATTAACTACTGGAAAGGAACTTATACCTTAATTGCATGGGATTCTGCCAAATACCGCCTGCCGGAATTGTGGATGACATGGAAAGATTCGACCTTCGCTTTCCGTGCACCGAACCTTTACGTAGGTTTCGTCAAAAAGAAAGTAAAAGACGGAATTGAGGAAATTCCGATCGAACCGGAAAATGAAACCTGGAGACTGGTGAAAAAATACTGGTGGGTTTTACTCCCTGTAGTTGCGGGAATCGTTATTGTCATTCTCTGGAACAGGAGAAGAACCATTAAAAAGACCGACGAACTGAGTTTGCGCGAACGGACCTTGCTTGCCATTCAGCAACTCCGGAAAAAAGAAGACTGGCTTCACGGCAGAACCAAATCACATTACGTCGGTTTTTCTGCCATCCTGAAACAGTATTTGAGTTCGCGCTACGAACTGAACCTGATGGAGCGCACGACTTACGAAACGATCTCTCTGCTGAAGCTGAAAGGATTGGATCTGAATATGGTCCGGAGAATTGAAGTGCTGCTGAGAGAAGCAGATATGGTGAAATTTGCCAAAACGGAATTGAACGATATGCACATTCAATCGAGCTTGTTCCGCCTGGAAGAAATAGTTACAGAATTAAGTCCCCTGGAAATACCCGAATGAGCCGTTATTTCAACATATTTTTTTGGGAATATGATTTCTACAATCCGCAGATGCTGTGGCTGTTGCTGGCTATCCCGGTACTTTTGTTCTTTTGGGAATACCTGCAAAAAAACCGCGTCGGTCAGCTGAAATATGCGAATTCGGAGCAGGAACAACTTTCCTATTCGATAGGCTGGGTGCGCTACATCCGTTGGGGAATCAATACCTTTTACGCGCTTTCGATGGCTTGTCTGGTGCTCACACTGGCAGAACCCTACAACACGTCCATTGATCCGCCGAAGATCGACTATAAGAACGGGATTGATATCATTTTAGCCATTGATGCCTCCGGGTCAATGCTTGCCCAGGATTTTGATCCGAACCGCCTGGAAGCTGCCAAACGTGTTGCCAAAAAATTTGTGGATTCCCGGAAAGGCGACCGCGTGGGTTTGGTGGTTTACGAAGGAGAAGCTTACACGGCTTGTCCGGCGACCTTGGATTACAAATTATTGAAAGAGCAGATCGGGGCCATCGAACCGGGATACTTAGAGCCCGGAACAGCAATCGGAAGTGGTTTGGGAGTTGCTGTGACCCGTTTGAGAAGTGACAGCCTGATCTCCAAAGTCATAATTCTGCTCACCGACGGAAGCAGCAATACCGGCCCGGACCCGATGGAAGCGGCCGAACTGGCGAAAGCAAAGAAATGTAAAGTATATACCATCGGAGTGGGAGCGAACGGCATGGCACCGACTCCGGTCCAAACACCGTTCGGGATTATTTACCAGAATGTTCCGGTAGAAATTGACGAAGGAATCCTGAAAGATATTTCCAAACTGACCAATGGAAAATACTTCCGGGCGCAAGACGAAAAATCGCTCGTAAAAATTTATGCCGAAATTGATAAACTGGAAAAACGGAAAATGGAAGACCAGCATTTGGCTTCGGAACCGCCACTGACCTTGTTTCCTTTTTTCATTTGGAGTATCTTGTTTTCCGTCACAGCCTGGACAGTCCAACGCCTGAAATTCAAACTGGATGATTAAAGGAAAGAGTACATACAATCATTTGGTGAAACTGTTAGCGGTTTCGGAAGCAATCTGGTGGTCGCTGGTGCTGATTTGCTATGTGCTTGTTCCGTTCGACAGCTGGGGAGTAAAACTGCTGCATAGTGAAATGCTCGGTTTGTGGCTGCTTATCCCGGCATTGGCGGCATTATCCTGGATCCAATGGAGGTGGAAAGCACGCATTTATGAACAGTATTCCGGCTACGGTTCTACCCGCATGTTATGGGTGAAATTTGAACCGGTAAAAGCCTTTTTGCATTATTTCCTGCTTCGGAGCACTTATTTCTTCATCGTTCTCGCCATGGCACAGCCTGTTGCAGGTTCCCGCAAGGTTAATGGTTCCAAGCGCGTACTCGACCTGGTAATTTGCCTGGATATTTCGAATTCCATGAATACCAAAGACATGGGAGGGAATCAGTCCAGCCGTTTGACGGCAGCAAAACAGGCCATCGGTGAATTGCTGAACCAACTCAAAGGCGAACGGATTGCCGTAGTGATTTTTGCCAATGATGCTTACACGCAGCTTCCGTTAACAATGGATTATGGAGCGGCAAAACTCTTCGTTCCGGATATTGAAACGTCGATGATCTCAGATCAGGGAACGAACATCGGAAGAGCATTGGAAGTGGCGCAGGACCAGTTTAAGGATACGGAGTCGGGGAAAGCGATCCTGGTGATAACCGACGGAGAAGACCACGAAGCACTGTGGAAGCAGCAGCTGGAGAAACTCAAAAAGAAACACGTGGAATTAGCTTATTTGGGTCTGGGTTCCACCAAGGGAGGATTGATTCCGAATAATCCGTACGATGAATCCGAAGGATACAAGCGCGAATACGGACATGCCGTGGTATCAAAGATTGATAAACAAGGATTGACACGCATGGCAAGTGCATCCGGGAGCATCCTGGTGACATCCGATAGCCCGTTCCCGAACATTTACGATATCGCAACCAATTATAAGAACGCAAAAAATAAGCAGGTTATGAAAGTGGAATTTAAAGTAGATAAAAACTATTTTTACATTCCTGCAACTTTGGCACTTTTATGTATGATCTGCTACTTCTTTTTACCCATCATCATTAATCCCGATAAGTCATGAAAACAGCATGGATGATTCTTTTGTGTGTCTGGACTTTCAATGCTTATGGGCAGGAATGGAAAGAAACGCTCAACCAGGCCAGGACTTTATACAAAAAAGGAAACTACAAAGAAGCGTTAAAGTATTATAAAAGAGCCGAACAAATAGCTCCAAATGATGTAGATTTGTCTCAGGAAATAGGTCAGACTGCTTACCGCGCCAATGATTTTGGTACGGCTGCGGAAAACTTTGAACGTCAGGTGAATAATGCTGAAACGAAAGAAAAAGAGATCCGCGCCAGAACAAGTTTGGGAGAATCCCGTATGAAGCAACAGGATTTTCAAAGTGCGGTGGATAATTATAAGCAGATTCTGAGAATGGATCCGGACAACGAAAAAGCAAGACAGCGGTTGGTTGAGGCGAAAAGATTATTGGAACAGCAGAAAAAACAACAACAGAACAAACAAGACAAAGAGAATAACCAACAGAACAAAGACAAGAATCAAAATCAGCAAAATAATAATCAGAATCAACAGAATCAACAGAATCAACAGAATCAACAGAATCAACAGAATCAACAGAATCAACAGAATCAACAGAATAATTCAAAGGATAAACAACAAAACCAAAACCAACAAAATCAGCAGTCTCAGCAACAGAAGAGCGAACAAAAAAAATTACAGGATAAAGAGACTGAGCGAAAACTCGACGAGTTTAGCAAACAGGAAATGAATACGAAGAAACGATTGGATGGTTCAAAAGGTACTACAGGTGGTAAAAGTGCAAGAAAAGACTGGTAATCAATGGCAATTTTTAGTGCTTTTGTTCACATTTGTGAGCCAGATTTCTGTTGCCCAAAAACCGATTGTTGCCCTTACGTCCGATAAGAAGGAAGTCGGGGCGAACGAGCACGTTGGCTTTACCGTTACTTCCAACGTAGAAGGATCCATGAAGATCGATTTCCCGGTGGAGTTCGAAGTAGATTTGAACGTCATGCATGGAATGGAACAGAAAATGGACCCGAGCGGTAAGATCAAAACGTATTATTACATGCAGCAAACGGGAGCTTTCAAAAAAGAAGGAACCTATTCGTTTTACGCCTATACGACTTACCGCAATAAAACCTACAGATCCAACAAGATTACCATTAAAGTCAATGAAGCTTCGGAAGAAGATGATAAGGTCAATTCCAACGATCCTGTTTTTGGTTTCATCCAATGCAAAAAGACGACTGTTTACGAAGGAGAACCGATCTTACTGAAAGCCAAAGTATTCTCTTATATCAATATTGAATACCTGGAAGGATATTCGGACTTCAAAGCAGATCTTTCCATGGAAGAACACGCGTTCCCGAACGGACGTGTGGAAGTGGAACAAACGCGTGTAAACGGAAAAGATGCCCTGGCGTTCGAATACGGAAAGCAGTTATTGATTCCCGTAGGAACAGGAAAATGCCACATCAAACCATACGAAATGGCTTTGCGCTGCCACGGTTCGCTGTTTTCGAAAACCATGCGTTTCCGTTCTTCCGGGCTCACAATCAATATCAAGCCATTGCCGGGGAATGCTCCGAAAGATTTCATCGGTGCAGTAGGTGAATACCGCCTTTCACAGAAAAATCCGTCAAAAGAAGTCAAAGAAGGCGATGTTTTCACATTAGAACTTATTATTTCCGGTGTAGGGAACCTGCACAATTCGAATGCGCCGAAATTAAAACTGCCCAAAGGCTGTTCCATTTACGGAGATCCGGAGCGCGTAGAAGACATTGAATTTACAGAAAGTGGTGCAGAAGGAACAATCACTTATCGGTTTAATATTCAGGTACTCGAAGGCCATGACCTGGCTTTTACAGCACCATCTGTCAGTTATTTCGACCCGGAAAAGGAACGTTATATTGCCATTAAGGGAAATGCGTTCAATATCAACGTCATTCCGGATAAGAGCTTTAACCCGGTTGTTTTATCAGATCCGGCTTCCGGAACGCACACAGACATGGTTGACCTGAAAACTCAGAAAACAACCACTTCAGCAACAAATACGAGTACTTCTTCCAAATCCAGATTGTGGGTAGGAATTGTTGCTCCGACCAGTTTGCTGGGACTTTTATTCCTGCTTTTGGTGGTCAGAAAACGCAAGAAAAAAGAAGTGGAGAAAATAACAGTTTCCGAGACAGACGACCTGGTCAGAAAACCTGTTTTCCTGGATGATGCAAAACCGGAAACTCCGGCTGCAGCTATAGATTACTGGAAAGATGCCGAAAATCACCTGGAAGATCCGGGGGTGTTTGCTATCCTTTTACCGAAAGCGATTATCCAGCGCATCGAGCAATGTGAAAAATGCAATTTCCAGTCGCGTGAGAAAGCTTTTGACCGCTTACTTGATACCAAGCCGGAGATTGCCAAAGGGTTGCGGGAGATCATTGAAATCTGCGATCAATACCGCTATGGATTTGGTGCTGAGCACTTAGAAACAAGAGAGCTACTGGCAAATGCGGAGAACTTGCTGAAGCAATTACCATCCTGAAGCCTTTTTTCACAGAAAAGTTGACGTAAAAAGATTCACTTTTGATTTTTTTACTACTTTTACCCCACAAAACACAAATTAATACATCATGAGCGTTTTTGGTATCGTATTGTTTCTTTTGATCGGAGGTATGGCATTTTGGATGCTTTTGTTCTTAATGGGATTTGTTCTTCCTTTTTGGATTACATTGGGAATCAATCAGCAAATGCGCCCGAAGCGTGTATTTGAAAAAGACGACACAGAAGCAAAGTAATTTGCACAACTATATTGAAGAACCCTGGCTGTCGATGCCGGGGTTTTTTGTTTTCCGGAAATCTTTTGGGCATTAAAAAGAGATTATAAAGCACGCGGATGGCGCGGATTTTCGCAGATGTATAACTATGAAAATTTGCGCGTAAAAAATCCTGTGTTAAGTTCATTGTTTGATGTTAGCGCCTTAGCTATTTGTCATTTGCGGGAAAACAGAACCCATTTGGTTTTGCATCAAAATGGTTTATACATTATTCCTTCCAGCACTGATCTCCGGCAGGTGAATTTGAAGAGTTCCGGAAGAAAAAATAGGGGTTCTGTATTGATTGTTGGAAAACTTTACTATCTTTGCCCTCCAAATTAAATTTTAAAACATCTGTTATGTACGCAATAGTAGAAATAGCAGGGCAGCAATTTAAAGTGCAAAAAGACCAAAAAATCTTTGTACACCGTTTGGATGCTGAGGCAGGATCAAAAGTAGAATTCGATCGTGTTTTATTGGTTGACAACGGAGGAAAAGTGAATATTGGCGCCCCGGCTATCGCAGGAGCAGTAGTTACTGCTCAAGTGAATGATCACGTTAAAGGTGATACAGTTATCGTTTTCCGCAAAAAACGCAGAAAAGGATACGTGAAAAGAAACGGACACCGTCAATCTTTTACACAAATTACAATTACAGGTATTACAGCGTAATTCTGTCAGCAGACAGATAAAAAATTAGAAAGCATGGCACACAAAAAAGGAGTCGGTAGTTCTAAAAACGGTCGCGAATCAGAAAGCAAACGTTTAGGAGTGAAAATTTTCGGTGGACAAATGGCAATCGCTGGGAACATTATTGTTCGTCAACGCGGAACTGCACACCATCCGGGAGAAAATGTTGGGATCGGGAAAGATCACACATTGTACGCATTGACTGACGGAACAGTTGAGTTCCGTAAAAAAAGAGATAATCGTTCGTTTGTATCGGTAGTTCCATTTGAAACTACGGAAGCTTAATCGAATAATCAATATTTTTTGAAAGGCGAGTTCCGGAAGTTTCGGGGTTCGCCTTTTTTTATTTTTAATTTTACCAATTTTAAACCCGGTTCGCTTCGGCGGGCTAACACTCAAATTCAATTCATTATGTTAGAAATGACCAAAATCCGCGCTGAACGTGATGAGATCATCACCGCACTCAAGAAGCGCAACATTGATGTGACAGAGACGATTGATGCAATTATTGCAAAAGACCAGCAATGGCGTGCAGCAAAAACATCCATGGAATCGATCGCATCCGAATTGAATAAGATTGCCAAAGAAATCGGGGAATTTTTCAAAAGCGGTAAAACTGCAGAAGCAGAAGCTGCTAAAACAAAAACTGCGGATTTAAAACAGGAAGAGCATCAGTTAAAAGTGCAGGTAGATGCACTTGAAGACGAAATCACGCACTTGCTTTACCAAATTCCGAATGTTCCGAATGCATTGGTTGTTGCCGGGAAAAACGAAGAAGACAACGAAACCATCGAAGTAGTCGGTGAACCGGCTGTTTTGCATAACAATGCGCTTCCACACTGGGAATTGACCAAAAAATTCGACCTGATCGATTTCGAATTGGGAGTAAAGATCACCGGAGCAGGATTCCCGGTTTATAAAGGAAAAGGCGCGAAATTGCAGCGTGCATTGATCCAGTTCTTCCTGGAAGAAGCCGAGAAAGCAGGTTACGAAGAATTTATTGTGCCTCACGTAGTAAACGAAGCGAGCGCTTACGGTACAGGACAACTTCCCGATAAGGAAGGACAAATGTACCACATGCCGGTCGACGATTTATACATGATCCCGACAGCTGAAGTTCCGTTGACGAATATTTACCGCGATGTCGTTCTTCCGGATGAGAACTTCTCGATCAAACTGACCGGTTATACACCGTGTTTCCGTCGGGAGGCAGGGAGCTACGGGGCGCATGTACGCGGATTGAACCGTTTGCACCAATTCGACAAAGTGGAGATCGTGCGTATCGAACATCCGAGAAATACAGAACGTGCTTTGACCGAAATGGTGGATCACGTGAAAGGATTACTGGAAAAGCTGGGATTGCATTACCGCGTGTTGCGTTTATGTGGTGGAGATACCGGTTTCGCTTCAGCTATGACTTACGATTTCGAAGTGTTCTCCGCAGCACAGGAAAAATGGCTGGAAGTGAGCTCTTGTTCCCGCTTTGATACCTTTCAGGCAAACCGTTTGAAGTTGCGTTTCAAAGGAAGTGACAAGAAAAATTACCTGGCACATACCTTAAACGGTTCAGCTTTGGCATTGCCGAGAATCATGGCTTCCATTATGGAAAATTACCAGACACTGGACGGAATTGAAATCCCGGAGGTGTTGCATAAATACACTGGATTTACGAGAATCGATTAAGGATTTTACGAATAAAAGAATCCCTTTGGTTTTACCGGAGGGATTTTTTGTTGTAGCATACTTTTTTATTTTAACCGCGAAGAAAATAAAAGTGCAAAGAGAATCTTGCACACTTCCATTATGAAAAATTACGGGACACTTGGCCGCATGCGTTTTTTTTGTTTGGTGGTCGTTAAATATTCATTTGTAGCGGTGAAATATTCATGCAAAAGGTTAATTGATACAACAATTAATTTCATATTTTGAAAGGTTTCGTGCAATTTTCAAAGCCCAATAGTTTGATTGAAAAGACCAGTACCGGCTTTTTGTAGATGAAATGAAATAACCCGTCAATTCTTACCGGACTAGACGGTTCGATTTTTTTTGCGTCATTGGGGTGTTGAGTTTAATTACTGTATTATGAAGACTAGATTGCCACTCCTTCGTGTGCTGAACCTCCTGTTTGGCGCATGTCTTTTCGTCCCCCTGATTTCCAATGGGCAGTACTGCGATTCTATCACACCGACATTCAATGTGGACCTGTCTGCAAGTCCGTATATGACCTGGGTGAGCCCCACTACCGACAGAGATGGTTTTTGTTGCGGGGCTTCCGCACCGGATAAATGCCTGGAATTTGTCATTACACTGAATCCGAATTCCGCAGCTATTGTATTTAATATTGCTTCGGGAGCGGTGCCTCCGGGGGCGTTGTTCTACCAGATTGATTGCGGAACACCCACGCCGGTTGGTTCACCGATCTGTTTGTATGGTACAGGCCCGTTTCATCTTACATTTTGTAAACCCGGGAACAATACCAATACCTTCTCCATTGAAACCATTCCTAATCCGATATTTGGCCCCAACCTGACGCTGGGAGATGGATGTTCGGATGAATTATGGGTACAATTTTACGATGAAAGCACCATTACATGGAACAGTATCAATCCGGGAACACCGGGCTCAGAAAACGGACTGCTATCCTGCACGGCTGCCTGTGATACGGTAGTTGCATCCAACAATTCATTGGCTCCTCCGGTTGTGGATTACCTGGTTTGCGGAATGGCTGCAAATGGGTGCACAAGCGCACCAATTTGCGATACGATGACGGTTACTTTTGCCTCGCCGCTGACTGCGGCAATCCTAGCCCCTGATACAATTCTTTGTCCGAACGAACTGACTGTTCCGGTGACTGCCCAGGCATCAGGCGGAACACCTCCGTATGCATTTACATGGTCTAACGGGGCAAATACTTCCGGAACGGCTTTAGGAGTCGGAACACATTCCGTAAGCGTTACAGATGCAACAAACTGCATCATCCGGCAGGCTTTTGTTACTGTTACGCAATTGCCTGCTCCAACTGTTGATGCAGGTCCTGCAATAGATGTTTGTTTGAATTACATCGGAGCAATTACATTAACAGCAACTGCTTCCAATACCCAGGGAGTTTTGTGGTCGGGAGGAACCGGGACTTTTTCACCGAGTGATACATCGATGGTTGTGGACTATTATCCCGGTGCAGGTGAGTTCAGTACCGGAATTGTCCAAATCGGAATAGGAACGGTAAATAACACAGGTTGCCCGGAAGCTTCGGACAGTACGCAAATTGCCTTTAATCCGGTTTTGGAGACAGTACTTATCGAAACGCAGGACGTTTCTTGTTTTGGAATGGCTAATGGTACGGCGATGGTAACTATGACAGGATTAACCGGTCCTTATTCTTTCGCCTTTGACGGAGGAGCTTATACCGCTTCCAATTCAGTTATGAATTTGGCACCGGGACAACACACGGTAAATATCTTGAATTCCATCGGTTGTGATACACTGTTGTTATTTGTTATTAATGAACCACCGCTTTTACAAGTGAGCCAGGTCAATATTACGAACGTCTCTTGTTCGGGTGGTTCCGATGGATCGGTCACCGTGCAGGGAACGGGAGGTTACGGCACATATGTTAATAGCTGGAATACGAATCCGGTACAGACTGCCGCAACGGCAACCGGTTTAAGCGCCGGAAATTACACGGTAATACTTACGGATCAGAATGGATGTACAAGCAATTTGACCCTGACAGTCAGCGAACCTTTACCACTGGCAAATAACTTTACCGTTATTCAGCCAAGCTGTAACGGATTCAATGATGGAAGTGTCCAGGCAGTGGTTTCAGGTGGTACGGCTCCATATTCTTATAACTGGAATAACGGCGGGAACGGAAATGCTATTAACGGACTCCTTTCAGGGAACTACTCGGTAACAATCGCGGATTTAAACGGTTGTACTTTACTTCAGAATGTGTTTGTTCCGCAACCAGCACCTCTTGCCATGACCATTTCACCCGATACCATCATTTGTCCCGGAAGCCCGATAACACTTGGCGTTCAGGTAAGCGGTGGTACGGGAACTTACTCCTTCGATTGGTCACCACAAACAGGAAGCTCCAATCAACTAACAGTTTCGCCGGTTGTTCAGACCACTTATACCTGTACTATTACAGATGCGAACGGATGTTTGATCGGATCTTCAGCGACTGTTTCCATGATTTCTTTGAATCCGGCAGATATTTACGCGACTATTTCAGACTCAGCTATCTGTGTGGGAGAAGAAGTAACAATAAGCGGGGCTTATACCGGTTCGGACCAAACCGTTGTACTCTCCTGGACTCATTGTTCTTCCTGTCCGATTACGCAAACCATTGCGCCGTCAACCGCTACTACCTATACCATTTCGGCAACAAATCAATGCAATCAGCAGATTAGTGCTGATGTAACAGTAATCGTATCTGAACCTCCTGTGGTGAATTTAAACCCGGATCTGGGAACTTATTGCCAGGGAGAATATTTTTCTGTGTCAAATTCGGGAACGAATGATCCGTCATGGATTTATACCTGGGTTTTCGCTGATGGAACTGTTTCACATGATATGACTGCGGTTCACGTATTCAATACGGCAGGTCAGTTCGACGTCAGTTTGACAATCGTGAATCAATTCGGCTGTCAAAGTGCTGCAGCTGCAAGCGGCACCGTGACGGTCAATCCACGCGCGGTTGCTTCTTTTACCTCAGACAGAACAGAAGTTACGACCATCGATCCGGTATTTCATTTCACCAATACTTCCCAGAATGCTTCGGAATATGAGTGGCATTTCGGAGATGATGATATGAGTTATGTCACGAATCCGACTCACAGTTACGATACCTATGGAGAATTCACGGTTACATTGAATGCAAATAACGAATACAACTGCCCGGATCAGGCTCACCTGGTTGTGACGGTAAAACCTTCTTTCGAATTGTTTGTGCCGAATGCATTTACTCCGGACGGAGATGAATTCAACAATACGTTTATGGCGACTGGTTATGGAATACTGGAAACCGATTTTTCGATGGAGATTTACAATCGGTGGGGCGAATTGATTTTTGAATCCCATAACATGCAAATTGGTTGGGACGGTTCATACGGCGCAGGTACAGAACGTGTTCAGGACGGAACATACACCTGGGTAATCCGGTTTAAAGATTTGACAAATACCTTGCATGAAAAAAACGGGCATTTGAGTCTGCTGCGTTAAGTAACAAATACACAGGTAGGGGGGTAAAATTTTACGCCCCTACCTGTTTCTGGTGATTTTATGTAATTTAGTAAAATGCTGAGAATCCTGTCTTTTGTAATACTGCTTGCCACCCTCGCTTCCTGCGAAGGCAAACTGGGCAAGTTTGAAGAAGATGTGCTGTTCTCAAAAGCTACCAATGATTCCGTTCAGGTTCTCCTCCGGGAACTGGATACCAACCAGGTTCTGAAACTGCGCGGAAAATCCAAAAGAATGCTGCTGAATTTCAATATAGAATTGGGAAATGACACGCTCGACATTGAAACGGCCAGAGAGATCGATGGGTTTATCCGGGCATACCGTGCTACGGATTTCTTCACTACGGAAATCAGGCAGTTGCGCCAGGCGCAAAAAGATCAGCAGGAAAGATTGCAGAAATTGCAGTCGGATATTGAGAATGGGGCGGGCGACCGTTCGGCCTATTACGAACAGGTTCAGTTTGAACGGAGAGAAGCCCGACAGATTCGCTTGCATAGTTTATCCCTGGAAAAAGAATTTATGGATTTTAAACAATCTTACGAGCAATTTAAACCTACATTTGAGCGTTTTAAAGCTGTACACTAAATAAATCATGAAACAAGCGCTGATTTTCTGTTGTCTTCTTCTTCTTTCTTTTGCGGGTTCGGCACAAACCAGTACCGACCAGCAATTGGCGAATTTGTATTACAACAATGGCGAATTCGAAAAAGCACTTCCGTATTTCGAGAAGATCATTACTAAGCAAAGCACGAAGTTTGACCAGTTGCGCTATGTGGATTGCCTGGAGAAAACCAACCAGGTAAAAGATGCTGAGAAATTCCTGAAAAAACTGGTTTCAGCCAATTCCAATGATTTCGATTATACGATTGCGCTCGGAGATTTATACGAACGGACAGAACGCACTTCGCAAACCGAAAAATTGTACAACGACCGTATCAAACAAGTCGCGTCGAATGGCTATGAAGTAGTTGAATTGTACAATTCCTTCATCAAAAAAGGAAAAGTAGAGTGGGGACTGAAAACCCTCGAAGCGGGAAGAAAAGAATTGAAGAAGAACTATCCTTTGCAGATCCAGTTTGCGGAAGTCTATTCCCTGTTGGGAAGAACCGATGAAATGATCGATGAGTATTTCGATGTCCTGGACCAGTATCCGAACTACAGCAGCAACATTCAGAATGCTTTGACCAAACAGATCGATTTCTCGGAAGATAAAACAGGTGTTTATCAGAAACTGAAAGACAAACTATTGGTGCGCATCCAGAAGAAGCCGAACGATTTTGTGTATTCCGAAATGCTGATCTGGCTGTTCATCCAAAAAAAGGAGTTCAAATCGGCGTTGACACAAACCCAGGCTTTGGACCGTCGTGAGAAAGGAAACGGGAACCGCGTGATGGATTTGGCGGAAACCTGCGTGGAAAACAGCGATTACACAACAGCGCGTTCGGCATACAGGTACGTCATCGACCAGGGGCCGCAAAACCCGAATTACTATGCGGCATACAGTGCGTTGCTGAACATCCGTTACCGCGAAATTACCATCGAAAAGAAATACCAGCCGCAGGATATCCGGGAAGCAGAAAAAGAATACCGTGAAGGGTTGAAGCTTTTGGGCTGGGGAAGAAACGCGGTTTATACGGCAAAAGAACTGGCCGAGATCAAAGCCTATTACGGAAACGACGCCAAAGGAGCAGCCGATTTGCTGGATAGCTGCCTGGCTGTAAACGGATTATCCGACCTGGAAAAGGCACAGATCAAAATGGCATTGGCAGACGTATTGGTACTCCAGGACGATATCTGGCAGGCATCGCTTTACTACATGCAGATCGACAAGGATTTCAAGTTTGAAGCAATCGGTTCCGAAGCGAAATTCAAGAATGCCCGCATTTTCTATTACGACGGCGATTTCAAATTTGCGCAGTCGCAATTAGACATCCTCAAAGAATCGACCAGCAAGCTCATTGCAAACGACGCGATGAAACTATCCGTGCTGATCACAGACAATTTGGGCCTGGACAGCAATTACACCGCCATGTACCAGTTTGCACAGGCAGATTTGCTCTTGGAACAGCACCAATACGAGCGGGCATTTACCCTATACGATTCGATCAATCAGGCATTTCCGGCACACGGATTAGCAGATGAAATTTTGCTCCGCAAGGCACAAGCCATGCAATACCAGGGAAAATGGCAGGAAGCACTCGATTACCTGAACAAAATTGTCACCTATCACATGGATGACATCCTATCCGACGATGCGATATTCACCATCGCTGAGATCTATGAGAAGAACCTCCACGACAAGGAAAAAGCCGCGGAATACTACAAAAAAATCCTTTTTGAATGCAAAGGAAGCCTATTGACAGTTGAAGCACGTAAACGATACCGGGCATTGCGCGGAGATGTATCCGATTCGGAGGATCTGTGATTTCGACTCTGTTCAGTCACCGGTTCATCTTTTATCATTGAACAGCTATTAATCAGTGTATTGAAATTTAGTTTCACCTTTCAAAGAACTTTAAGGTTTCAAATGTTAAATTTTTGTTTCACGGAAGTGTAACCAAAAAAGTTTTTTACATTTATTCCATTAACTGAAATCTTAAACTGTTCAAAAGTATGAAACCTGCTGTTCAAAAGGCTATGTATGCCTTAACCACCGTATTAGTAATTGCCAATCATTCTTATTCCCAAACCAATACATTCCCGGCTACGGGAAATGTAGGGATTGGAACCGGCGCTGCGCCCACAGCCAAGTTGCAAGTCAACGGATCTGCCAGGATTGACTCTACCTTAACCATAAACGATTCCATGATCGTAAACCGGGATGCACACATCCGCAGCGATTTGCAGGTGGATGGAAATACCACACTTGAAGGACGTTTGATACTCAATGCGTTTCGTGACTCCACCTTGGCGAATGATGAAGTAATCCTGATCGACTCTACCGGAAATCTCAAAAGAGGCGGTGATTTAAAGAGTTTGGTTTATTCCGAATCAACCTATGTGCCTTGCAAAGACGATAACGGTGGAAATACTACACCTGCCTCTCCTGTTTGGTTGAATGGTCCGGGTAAAATATACACCAGCCATCATTGCGTTCCCGATGTTAAAGTGGGAATCGGCCAGAATGATCCGGACTCAAAACTGCATATCACAACCGCTCTGAACAAAACTACGCATCCATTAATCATAGACAAATACTTACAGGGAAGTCCAACTAACTATAAATTACTGGAACTGGACAACGATGGATTGCTTTATGCCCGTGAAGTAAAAGTAAATCTGGATAATTGGCCGGATTATGTGTTCGATGCCAATTACCGGTTGATGCCTTTGAACGAATTGCAGGCATTTATTCAAAAGAACAACCACTTGCCAGACGTTCCGGGCGCTTGTGAAATGGAAGAATCAGGAATCAATTTGGCAAAGAACAACGTGATGCTGATGGAAAAGATCGAAGAATTGACTCTTTACGTGCTTCAGATCAACGAAAGGCTAAAGACGCAGGAAGAATTATTGAAACAGCAGGAAGAAACCATCCGCCTGCAACAGGAATTGATCCGGAAACTGGAACACCAATCAAAACCTTAAACCATGAGAAAGTTTATAACAGGAATGTTCCTGCTCATGGGATTAAATGGGTGGGGACAAATAGACACCGTTTTCTTATCACAGGAAAAACTGGCAGATACCATTTATCATAAGTTGTCGGCCAAGGCCCCAACCGGGTATTTGGCGAATAAACTAACGCTTTTGCCTGTGGATAGCCTCTTGCTTAAAACCGGTCAATTTGAGGGTGATTCCACCGGGTATAAATCAAATGCCGACAGGATGATCCAATGGTTGTATGAGATGAACAGCATGGCATTTGATAAGACGCTCTTACCACCTATGGATTCTGTTTTCAATGAAGCTTACAGCTACGTGGGTGAAATGGATTTCGAACTGGAGATCATCGTTGTTCCCATAGGCATCTTTGAACTGGAATATAATACTGTAGATGAAGAGCTTGGGTTAAGCAATGGAATATTGGGAAAAGAAACTTCTGTATTCTCTGATCTGGATCCGTTGGATCAATCGATTGTTTCAACGGATACATCCCTGCTTGCCGGGCCATTATTCGATTATTTTTCGAGTGACGTCATGGGAATAGTGCTGAAAAGCGACTTTTTCATAAGCAATATCAGGAGTATCAGTGACGTGCAGTCCGTTGAATTAGGTCGGGATAGTACCTGGAAAACCATCATGTTTGACGAAGTAACCTATTTCGCTCCACACTATGACTCCATTCAGTTCTTCCAAATACGAATTACTTATACCGACAGTACTTCAAAATTATTTGGTTTTATCCTGAATACTCCGGAAGTACTGCAGGAAGACAAGCCCAAGATTTTTTTCGATCCGGGAGAATGGGAAGGTGACGACGATGATTATGCAACCGGCTGCAAGAAAAAAGACAAAGAAGGAGCGGGTTGTACCAGATGTGGCATGATCCAAAAAGATGGGAACAAATTGAAATGGTGTATGATCCCGGCATGTGGAAGATACCGTCCTGAAAAACCCTATATTTTAGTCACCGGGTACCGTCCGCCGATGTTCGGCCAGGGATTCAAAAAAACGTGGACCATTTATAACGATTGGCACGATAACCTGCTCCAAAACCTGCGTGGACAGGAATACGACATCTTTATTGTGAAATTTAATATGGCCGGTAAACCTTATAAGCATGGGATGCAGGAGTCGGCCGAATTGCTCGAAACATTCCTGATTGATCTGAACATGAACCTGAAAACCGGGCAGTATTTTGAAAACATTATCCAGGGTTCTTCCATGGGAGAAGAAATTGCCCGTTTAACCTTGTTGCGCATGGAAAAAAAGCACATGGACTACAGCCAGAATTATCCGCATCACCACACAAGGTTGAATAATGCTTACGATGCCAATTTCTTCGGGGCGAATATTCCGTTGGGTTACCAGTACCAGGTTTATAGTGCGAATTATTACAAGAGTAATATTCTCGGGGGTAACGGATACATGACTCCTACACCGCTGATAAATGGGGTGCATTATTTTTTAAGCACTTTTTTATTGGCAACCGTCAATCAAAAATCATTCAAAGAGCTGGTGGCTTATCATGCGGCGTTCGATAATGACAACATCTTCTTGTCTCCCATACAGGAAATTAATTATACGGAACCTTCCTATCATTGGAGAAGACAGAATTTCCTGGATGCTCTGACTGAGGTAGATAACGGTGAACACATTTTCCCGATGCCGGTAGCAACAAGGAACATCGCTATTTCTTTGGGAAAAATTGAAGGAAAAAACAGCGATGGGACCGAGGAATACAACAATGCAGGAGAATACTGGCAGAATATTTCCTTCCTGGGCTACCGGTTCCGGGTTGGAACAGCGAAGTACATGCCATCCGGGCAAACCTTCCAGATCTTTAAACGGCAATTGCCGCCTTTATTCCTGAACCCGTTCCAGACCGTCTGCAAACACGAGGTCAATGTATCCCTAATGCAGGAAATTGACAATGTATCCGGTTCGTTTATGAATGGCGTCGGGAATTTCATTTCGGTGTCCGATTGGACCTTTTTCCCCATCACCCAGATTTACAACGGGAAAGCCTTCTACAGCCACAAATCGGTAGTGACGGCTCTGGGGATTAACCGGAATCTCTGGCCGGCAGACGGCAGTATGACAGTGAATGTAAAGGATTTGGGATTGATGTACAATCAATTTGACATAGTTAATATTCCCCAGTCAAATCATTATGGTTATCCGAATTTGGGACGTCCGAATGACCATTTCCAGGTCACTCCTTTTGAAGCCATTTATATCGACAACAAAATCAATCCACACATTATTTTAAAGGATGATGAAGCTACTGACCTCAAAGCTCTGAATGATTTCATCTTTGACGAAGCAGAGCCCTGGTATCTGAAACTGCAGAACCAAAACGTCGGCTCCAGAGCGCGATCCAATTATAAATACTACGTGCGTCGCCGGGCACTCCATTGGATTACAGTGGGACACCTGGTAACTCCCGCTACCGATCCGGGAGATTATGTAACCCGGGCAAATGCGGTAGTGGATCTACGCGCGGGAGACGAGATCAACCTGAAACCCGGAGTGCATTTCATGAATGGTTCAACCGTGCATCTGAAAATTGAATTTGAACGCTGTGAGGCTACTGATTTGACACCTGGTGAAACTTCTCCGGGGGAGTATACCGGTTCGGAACATCCTGAGCGAAAGCTGGATACGGAGGAGTTGAGGAGAGTCTGGAAATCAGTCCGGATCTATCCCAATCCGACGCTTGACGGGACTTTTTCTTTGAAAGCTGACCCGGAAGTGCTAATTTCAGCTATCCGGATCTACAACATGTTTGGGGTTTTGATCAGTGAAACAAACAATATGGAAACATTGGAATACCATCACCGCTCCGCATTAAGCACAGGGACCTATTTGATCCAGGTAAGTACCGGTTCAAAAACTGAAACACATAAATTGGTTGTATTATGAAGCAATTGGCAATTTTTAGTTTGGTATTCCTATTTGTTGGAGGTTGCACCAAATTCGGGAAAAATATGACAGTGAAAGGAAGAGTATTGAATCCAATTACGGGTGAAAAAATTCCAAATGCACCTTTGATCATGTATCGTTCTACACTGGATTATCCCAGTGGAAAGAAAAAAGTAAAAGAAACAAAGACAGATTCGGAAGGGTATTTTGAGATTAGTAAGGCAAGCCTTTCTAAGTGTTACTTAACGTGTAATGTAACGGAAGTGGGCGATTATTATCCGATAGGTTGGGAGAAGAAGGATGACATTCCTTTGTTTGATGCTTTTACTATCAGTATTAAAAAGGGTAAAACCATGCATGCGGATTATTATGCTGTACCATACGGAGAACTTAAAATCAGTATTCATAACGTAAATTGCCAAGGGGCAAATGATACCCTGATTTATAAAAGAAGCTACGTCTCACTAAATGGAATTTCTGTCTTTCAACCATTCACTTTAACAGGCTGTTATGATAATGATGGGGTTTTCGCTAAGGTTCCAAGTGGCGAGTATTTAGTTGAATGGACAGTAATAAGGAATGGCACAAGTAATGACTATACTCATATTGTCAGTGTTCCTGCAAATGGTCAGGCATATTATAATATTGACTATTGATATGAAGTCTGTTTTCATTCTCGTTTTGATATTGTCAATATTTTCTTCCTGCACCAAATTCGGGAAGAATATGACCATAAAGGGCCGTGTTTTGAACCCTGTTACGGGACAAGGAATTCCGAATGTACCGGTGGTTATGTACCGTTCCACTTTGGATTACCCCAGTGGGAGCAAACGGGTGAAAGAAACGACCACAAATTCGGAAGGATATTTTGAGATTAGCAAAGCGAGTCTCTCCAAATGTTACCTGACTTGTCATGTAACCGAAGTAGGTGACTATTATATTATAGGTTGGGAAAAGAAGGATGACATTCCTTTGTTTGATGCTTTTACCATCAGTGTTAAAAAGGGTAAAACCATGCATGCCGATTTTTACGCAGTACCTTATGGAAACCTACAGATTAATATTAATAACACTTCTTGTTTTGACTCAAACGATGAATTAAAAATTTACAGAACTCATTCAATTGTTGGTTTTTATGATAATGTTCCTAACCCAGCGGTTTATATGGGGTGTATAAATCAAACAGGGAATATGAATAAAGCTCCAATGGGTTGGTATAAGTATAATGGAACTGTTACAAAGAATGGAATTGTAACTGCAAAAAGAGATAGTATCTATTTAAGTGAAGGAGAGACTAAAATTTGGAATATCAACTATTGATTCTATGCGCTTACTGCTATTCTCAATTTTGATTTTTGTTTTGGGTTGCACCAAATTCGGGAAGAATATGACCATAAAAGGCCGTGTTTTGAACCCTGTTACGGGACAAGGAATTCCGAATGTACCGGTGGTTATGTACCGTTCCACTTTGGATTACCCCAGTGGGAGCAAACGGGTGAAGGAAACAACTACAGATTCGTAAGGATATTTTGAGATTAGCAAAGCGAGTCTCTCCTGAACCACAAGACCACTAAATCTCCGGCCAACCTCTGTTAATCTCCAGCAAACCCAAGTCAATCTCCAACGAACCTTTGTTAATAGCGCAGAGACTTTTGTTAATAACTCGGAAGCCTTTGTTAATCTCCCGTCAACCTCTGCTCGTGGAAAGTAAACCGAAGTCAATCTCCAACCAACTTATGTTCGTGGAAAGTAAACCGAAGTCAATCTCCAACCAACTTATGTTCGTGGAAAGCGAACCTACATCAATCTTCCGCCAAACCGATGCTCGTAGAAAACAAACCCAAGCCAATATCCAACGAACCGATGCTCGTGGAAAGTGAACCGAAGTCAATCTGCGGGCAACGGAAGTCACTGTGCAGCAAACCGGGCTGTTTGTTAAAGAGGAGGATGAAATTTTCAGGGTCGGCGAAGCAGACAAATGTTTTTGCGGGTTATTCAGACTACTAACTAGTCATTCATTTCAAGTACGGAAAATCGCAACAACAATCTCGAATCATTTTCGCAAGTTTGCAGAAACCAAATGAAATGAAGTTATCCGGTAATGTGTTGTTTTTCCTGATTGTTTTAAGCTGGTTCCTGTCAACTGGCAGCCACGCTCAAACAGACCGGTTTTCGGAAGGATCCGGGTTGCCTGCGGCGTCTCGCGAAAGTGTTATTCGCAGCATGCGCATACACAATGGCTATTTCGATACATTCTGGACCGGCCCCCGGGTCAGTTACATGCAGGGAAAACACGGCTTCCTTGGGGTTTCCGGAGCATTTATGTGGCACAATATCGGCTACATCCCCGAGGCACACATCGGATTTGCGGCGGGAATGGACTTCCGGCTCACTAAATCCGCGGTTTATGTACCGAAGCTTACGTTTGAGGGCCGTTACGCCGTTTTCCTGGCAAGAGTGGGTTACTCCTATCTTACCGATTTCAAATCCGATTCCGAACACCGCTTTTCTGCAGAAATCGGATTTTCGCTCCTGAGTTTCCTGGATATCACATACCTGCATTCCTTCGGGTCGAAACGGAATCCGTTCGGGCTGAACAACGATTACTTCAATCTGACTGTCACTATTCCTTTGAACAGTGATTGGTGAAATCAAGAAATTTTTTCATAAAATGAACTGGAAATTCGTTAAAAAAATCTTTTAACATTTTCATTTTCACACCACTCCTTTTAGATCCCATCACATCAATACGCCTTTATCATCGCTCTACAAAACCTTTTCTTCGACCAACGGTTTTACTGGGTTTTAAAAGTATTTACCCTGTAATTTAGATTAAATCTAAATAGTTTTTTTCGCGGTTTTGTCTTGTTAAAAAGTATTAAATTCGCCTGTCTTAAAAATTAGAGATTATGTCTTCTGCAGAAGATTACTTACCGATATTGCTCCAGGCAGGTGTTGCCCTGGGCTTTGTTGTAATGGTTTTGGTAGTTGCCCCGATGTTGGGTCCCAAACTATTCGGAAAAAAGAAAAATGCCAACTGGGAGTGTGGTATTGAAGAAGTTGGAAACGCTCGTTTTCCGATCTCCATTCGTTATTTATTAACCGCAATTTTGTTCGTACTGTTCGACGTGGAAGTAATCTTCTTCTACCCGTACGCGGTGAATTTTAAATTCCTGCAGTCCGACGGATTGATCGCGGTAATTGTTTTCGTAGCATTCTTCCTGACCGGATTTTTCTACGTACTTAAAAAAGGTGCTTTAGAATGGGAAAAGTAGAAATTATCAATGGTGTAGAAACCATTAACGGAGAAGGGTTCCAATTGACCATGCTTGACAAGGTCATCGGAGCTGCTCGTGCAAATTCCGTGTGGCCCCTGCCGTTTGCTACCTCTTGCTGTGGTATCGAATACATGGGAACAATGGGGAGTAACTACGACGTGGCGCGTTTCGGAATGGAACGTATGTCCTTTTCTCCACGCCAGGCAGATCTGTTGATCGTTGCCGGTACAATCTCCAAAAAACTGGCTCCGATCCTGAAACAGGTTTACGAACAAATGGCAGAGCCGAAATGGGTTCTTTCTGTGGGTGCATGCGCTTGTTCGGGGGGAATTTTTGATACATACTCCGTATTGCAGGGAATTGACCGCGTGATTCCGGTAGACGTTTACGTTCCGGGATGTCCGCCAAGACCCGAGCAAATCATCGAAGGATGTATGAACATTCACCGTTTGGTGAAAAACGAATCATTGCGCCGACGTTATTCGGATGAATACAAGCATTTGTTGAAGAAATACGATTTGAACGATGAGTAATTTGACAAACGAAGCGGTACTGAGCCGTATCCAGGGAAAATTCGGAGAAGCTGTTCGCAATGCCGAAGAACCTTACGGATTATTGACCATCGAGATTGAAGCTGCGAAAGCTCATGATTTGATCCAATGGTTGAAAACAGATGAGGTTTTGAAAGTTTCTTTCCTGACCCTGATCGGTGGAGCTCATTTTCCAAACGATAAAGGACGCGAGATCTGTGTAAACTATCACCTGCATTCCTTCGTGAACAATGTGCGTTTACGCGTTCGTGCATTTCTTCCGATCGAAAACCCGAGCATTCAGTCCATTACGGATATTTATGTAGGAGCTGACTGGCAGGAGCGTGAATCGTATGATTTCTTCGGGATAATTTTCGAAGGACATCCGAACCTGACTCGTATCCTGAATGAAGACGATATGGATTACTTCCCGATGCGTAAAGAATACCATTTGGAAGATGCAACAAGAGAAGATAAAGACGATCGCTTCTTCGGTCGGTAATTAAAAAACTATGAGCGATACTCCAAATAACAAAAGCCTGTTTGCCGATGAAACCATCGACGGACAAATCGCGACGCTGAACCTTGGGCCGACTCACCCGGCAACACACGGAATTTTCCAGAACGTGTTGACCGTTGACGGTGAGAAAATCCTGGATTCGGTTCAAACAGTAGGTTACATTCACCGTGCTTTTGAAAAGCTGGCTGAAAGAAGGCCTTACAACCAGATTACACCGATCACAGACCGATTGAACTATTGTTCTTCCCCGATCAACAACATGGGTTGGGAAATGACGATGGAAAAACTGATCGGGGTGCAGGTGCCGAAGAAAGTGGATTACATGCGTGTGATCATCATGGAATTGGCGCGCATTGCAGACCATTTGGTTTGTAACTCGGTAATCGGGGTGGATACCGGGGCATTGACGGGATTTACCTACATGTTCCAGGAGCGTGAAAAAATCTACGAATTGTACGAAGAAGTATGTGGTGCACGTTTGACCACCAACATCGGCCGTATCGGAGGATTTGAGCGCGATTTTTCACCGGCGTTCCACACGAAATTAAAGAAATTCCTTCAGGAATTCCCGAAGCGTTTCCAGGAGTTCGACGACCTGTTATTGCGTAACCGTATTTTCATGGACCGTACCATTAAAGCCGGGCCAATCAGCGCAGAGCGTGCAATGGATTACGGATTCACGGGGCCAAACTTGCGTGCGGCAGGTGTGGATTACGATGTAAGAGTGATGACACCTTATTCTTCCTACGAAGATTTCGACTTTGAAATCCCTGTCGGAACACATGGAGACACTTACGACCGTTTCTGTGTGCGCCAGGAAGAAGTGCGTCAGAGTTTGAGAATCATTGAGCAGGCGTATAAGAACATGCCGGAAGGAAAACACTTTTCACCGGACGTTCCTGAATTCTATTTGCCTCCGAAAGCAGACGTTTATACGAAAATGGAAGCGTTGATCTACCACTTCAAAATCGTAATGGGTGAAACACCGGTTCCGGTCGGAGAAGTTTACCACGCGGTTGAAGGTGGAAACGGGGAATTAGGGTTCCACCTGATTTCAGACGGAGGAAGAACACCATACAGACTTCAGTTTAGAAGACCTTGTTTTATTTACTACCAGGCATATCCGGAAATGATTAAAGGGCAAACCATCTCAGATGCCGTTTTGACCTTAAGTAGTTTGAATGTGATTGCAGGAGAATTGGACGCATAAGATGAGTATATCAGTTACACATAATTATACAGATCAGCCTGAACCGGAGTTTAGCGCTGAAAAATTGTTGGAAGTACAACGCTTCATCAGCATGTATCCGGAAGGAAAACAGAAAAGTGCGTTGATGCGTATTCTTCATTTGGCAGAAGAAGAGTTCGGAGGCTGGTTAAGCGTTCCGACCATGAATTACGTTGCCCGCTTGTTGAATATCCAACCGATCGAAGTATACGAAGTAGCCACTTTCTATACCATGTTTAACATTGAAAAACCTGGGAAAGTTGTTTTGGAAGTGTGCAGAACGGGGCCATGTATGTTGGTTGGTTCGGATCAGATCATCGAATACATCGAGAACAAATTAGATATCAAAGTTGGCCAGACTTCAGCAGACGGAATGTTTACATTGAAAACTGCCGAATGTTTGGGAGCTTGTGGTTACGGGCCGATGCTGCAATGCGGAAAGCACTACCACGAACATTTGACTCCTGCGAAAGTAGACGAGTTATTGGACACCTTGCGTAAAGAACATTCAGAGAAATAGGAATGGGAAGAAAATTATTATTGGAACATGCAAACGTTCCCGGAATCGAAACTTTTGAAGTTTACCGCAGAAACGGAGGTTACCGTTCTGTAGAAAAAGCTTTGAAAACGATGTCGCCGCAAAATGTGGTGGAAGAAGTTCAGGCATCCGGACTGAGAGGTCGCGGAGGAGCAGGTTTCCCGACAGGAATGAAATGGTCTTTCCTGGCAAAGCCGGAAGGAGTTCCGCGTTACTTATTGTGTAATGCCGACGAATCTGAGCCGGGTACTTTCAAGGACCGTTACTTGATGGAGAAAATCCCGCATTTGCTGGTAGAAGGAATGATCGTTTCTTCCTATGCATTGGGATGTAACCAATCGTACATTTATATCCGCGGGGAATACATGTGGGTGTTGGAAATTGTGGAAAAAGCAATTGCCGAAGCATACGCAAACGGATTCCTGGGGAAAAATATCTTAGGTTCGGGATACGACCTGGATTTGGCTATTGCACCGGGAGGTGGAGCTTACATCTGTGGGGAGGAAACTGCCCTGATCGAATCCCTGGAAGGAAAACGCGGAAACCCGCGCATCAAACCGCCATTCCCTGCCGTAAAAGGATTGTGGGGATGTCCGACCGTAGTAAACAACGTAGAATCTATCGCAGCAGTTGTTCCGATCGTTAACGACGGAGGTGCTGAATACGCGAAAATCGGTATCGGGAAAAGTACCGGTACCAAATTGATCTCAGCTTGTGGAAACCTGGTAAAACCGGGGGTTTACGAAATCGAACTGGGATTATCCGTAGAAGAATTCATTTACTCCGACGAGTGGTGCGGAGGTATTGCAAACGGTAAGAAAATCAAGGCTTGCGTGCCGGGTGGTTCTTCCGTTCCGATCCTGCCTGCAAACCTGATTACCAAAACAGCTGAAGGAACAGACCGTTTGATGTCTTACGAAAGTTTGGCTGAAGGTGGTTTCGCAACCGGATCCATGTTGGGTTCAGGAGGTTTCATCGTGTTTGATGAAGATCAGTGTATCGTTCGGAATACCTGGAACTTCGCGCGTTTCTACGCCCATGAGTCTTGCGGACAATGTTCGCCTTGCCGTGAAGGAACCGGATGGATGGAGAAAGTACTTCGCCGTTTGGAGCACGGACAAGGTCACATGCACGACATTGACCTGTTGGCAGAGATCAACAAAAAAATAGAAGGAAATACGATTTGTCCGCTGGGTGATGCAGCAGCATGGCCGGTAGCAGCAGCAATCCGTCATTTTAGAGAAGAATTTGAATGGCACGTGACACATCCGGATGAAGCAGTAAAACGCAACTTCGGAATTGCGTCAAATCACATGCCTTTAGTATAAAACAGAGATCATGGTAAAAGTTATCATTGACGATATCGAAGTAGAAGTAGAACCGGGAACAACCATCCTGAATGCTGCTCGTAAGATCGGTGGAGATGTAGTTCCTCCTGCAATGTGCTATTACAGCAAACTGCAGGGAAGCGGTGGAAAATGCAGAACTTGTTTGGTGGAAGTAGCCGCAGGTTCAGCAGCAGATCCGCGCCCGATGCCCAAATTGGTTGCATCGTGTTCAACTCCGGTAATGGATGGAATGGTTGTAAAGAACAAAACTTCAGAGCGTGTATACGATAACCGTGCTGCAGTAACTGAGTTCTTGCTAATTAACCACCCGTTGGATTGTCCGATCTGTGACCAGGCCGGAGAATGTCACTTGCAGGATCTTGGATTCGAACACGGAAAAGAAGGAACACGTTACGAAGAGAAACGCAGAACGTTCGATCCGATCGATATCGGTGACAAGATTAAGCTGCACATGAACCGTTGTATCCTTTGCTACCGTTGTGTTTACACGGCAAACCAGTTGACGGATCAGCGTGTTCACGGGGTGTTGCACCGCGGAGATCATGCGGAGATTTCAACGTACATCGAAAAAGCAATCGATAATGACTTCTCGGGGAACGTCATCGACGTATGTCCGGTAGGAGCATTGACTGATAAAACATTCCGTTTCAAAAGCCGTGTGTGGTTCTTAAAACCGATGGAAGCTTCCTGTGAGTGTACGAAATGTGCCGGAAAAGCAGTTGTTTGGATGTTCGGAGACGAAATTTACCGCGTAACAGGCCGCAAGGACAAATACGGTGAGATCGAAGACATCGACGGGAAAACAGCATGGATTTGCAACGAGTGCCGCTTCGACAAGAAAGACAAGACCAAATGGAATATTGAAGGACCACGAGTGATCAATCGTCACTCCGTGATCTCTCAAAATAAATACATCGTTGACGAACGTCTTGAAACCAAAAAATTGAATTAAGATGATCATTAAATTAATCATAGTTGTTGTTTTATTCGCGGTTACGCTGGGAATTGCAGCTTATTTGACCCTGATGGAACGAAAAGTTGCTGCCTGGATGCAGGACCGTATCGGACCGGACAGAGCGGGACCATTCGGTTTGCTTCAACCGTTGGCTGACGGTGGAAAAATGTTCTTCAAGGAAGATTTCCGCCCAACGAACGCCGATAAGTGGTTGTTCATCATCGGGCCGGGAATTGCCATGTTTACTTCACTCATTACGGGTGCGGTCATTCCGTGGGGACCGGATCTGAAATTATTCGGTGAGCAGATTTCCCTGCAGGTGGCAGATGTAAACATCGGAATCCTCTTCATTATGGGAGCAGTTTCCATCGGAGTTTACGGAATCATGATCGGAGGCTGGGCTTCCAACAATAAATTTGCCTTGTTCGGAGCAATCCGTGCAAGTTCGCAAATGATCTCCTACGAATTGGCGATGGGAGTTTCCGTGATCACGATCGTGATGATGACCGGATCTTTGAGCCTGAGAGAGATCGTAGACCAACAGCACGGTTTCTGGCACGACGGATGGTTCTCCTGGAACGTATTCAAGCAGCCGATCTGTTTCGTGGTATTCTTAATTACTGCTTTGGCAGAATGTAACCGCGCTCCGTTCGACTTACCGGAATGTGAATCCGAGTTGATCGGTGGTTACCACACGGAATATGGTGCGATGAAATTAGGGTTCTTCTTATTTGCGGAATACGTAAACATGTTCATTTCCTGTGCAGTAATCTCCGCATTGTTCTTCGGAGGGTACAACTTCCCGGGAATGGATCATTTCTCCGGAAACACTTTGGCGATCCTGGGAACACTGGTTTTCTTCGCAAAAACGTTCTTCTTTATTTTCGTATTCATGTGGATCCGCTGGACATTGCCGCGTTTCCGTTACGATCAGTTGATGCACATCGGCTGGAAAAAAATGATTCCGATCGCATTGATCAACCTGTTGATCACAGGTGTTGTTATCGCTTACACTTCCGGATGGTTCTCCAAAAACAAGGACAACGAATCTGCAAGCAATGCGAAAGTAGAACAGCCTTTGGGTGTCAATACATCCTTTGAAAAGACGAAAACCGGAAATAGCTTATAAATATTCGAATGGAAAGTTTATCAAATCGTAAAAAAGTTGTTTCGAACAAGAAGATGACCTTCATGGAGAAACTGTACTTCCCGGCAATTCTGGGAGGTATGTGGATCACCTTTAAGCATTTATTCAAGAAACACAATACCGTTAAATATCCGGAAGTAAAACGCGAGTTTGCTCCTGTGTATCGCGGACAGCACGTATTGAAGCGTGACGAACAGGGAAGAGAGAATTGTACTGCTTGCGGATTATGTGCAGTTGCATGTCCGGCAGAAGCAATTACCATGACTTCCGAAGAACGCAAAAAAGGCGAAGAGCACTTGTACCGCGAAGAAAAATATGCTTCCACGTATGAGATCAACATGCTGCGTTGCATTTTCTGTGGTTTGTGCGAAGAAGCATGTCCGAAAGAAGCAATTTTCCTGACAGATCGTATCGTTCCTACCTATTTTGAGCGCAACGATTTCATATATGGGAAAGATAAACTGGTAGAACCGGTTGATCAGCGTGTGGATATCAGTAAGAGACAATTAACCGGAAAAAGACCTGCGTAATGAGTTTGGATATTATATTTTACATCCTGGGCGGATTAACGATCGGAACAGCTTTGATGGTTGTTTTGAGTAAGCACCCGGTGAGAAGTGTATTGTACCTGGTACTTACTTTCTTCCTGATCTCTGCGAATTATGTATTGATGAACGCCCAGTTTATCGCCATTGTAAACATCATCGTTTATGCGGGGGCTATCATGGTACTATTCCTCTTCGTATTGATGTTACTGAACCTGAACAAGGAAAACGAACCGAAACACTCACCGTTGATGACCATCGGTGCGGCAATTGCCGGCGGAGGATTGTTTTTGGTGGTAGTTGCAGCTATGCGTGAGGCAATTCTTGCAGCTCCGATGATCGATACGAATTCGCATCAGGTGGGATTGGTTGAAAACCTGGGAAAAGTATTGTTTACGAAATACGTACTTCCTTTTGAGGTTTCTTCCGTGTTGTTCCTTGCAGCAATGGTGGGAGCAGTTCTTTTAGCAAAACGTGAAAAACAAACGATAGAGTAATATGTTATTAGCGACATTATTTGAATCAGGTGTAAAGATCGAGCACTACATGGTCCTTGCTACGGCATTGTTCGTGATAGGTGTATTCGGGGTGCTTTACAGAAAAAATGCGATCATTTTGTTGATGTGCATTGAATTAATGCTCAACGCGGTGAATTTATTACTCGTAGCGTTCTCCACGTATTTCGGGCAGGCAGACGGACAACTTTTCGTATTCTTCATCATGGTCGTTGCGGCCGCTGAAGCTACGGTCGGTTTGTCGATTCTGGTATTGCTTTACCGGAATACGCGTTCTACAGATATTCGATTGTTTAATAAATTAAAAAACTAAAACATGTCGGTATCACAATTACTGCCTTTGATTCTTTTGCTTCCATTAATTGGGGCTTTTATTAACGGTACAATCGGAAAATCACTTTCAAAAGTGATGGTAGGAGCTATCGGGACCGGTGTTATGGCGATTTCGTTTGTTTTTGCTGTAATGGCTTTTATGCAAGTTCAGCACAGCGAGCCGGTAACCGTTCATTTGTTCACGATGATCAAAACAAGTTCATTCTCTCTGAATGCGCGTTTGTTTGCAGATAACTTGTCCCTTTGGATGACTTTGATCGTAACAGGGATCGGAACATTGATCCACTTGTTCTCAATGGGTTATATGAAGCACGATGCGGGATATTACAAATTCTTTGTTTACCTGAATCTCTTCATCTTCGCCATGTTGACCCTGGTATTGGGAAGCAACTACTTTATGCTGTTCTTCGGATGGGAAGGTGTAGGAATCTGCTCATACCTGTTGATCGGTTTCTGGTACCAGGATTTCAAAAACACACTGGCTGCACGAAAAGCATTCATCATGAACCGTATCGGGGATTTGGGACTTTTGGTCGGATTGTTCTTAATCCTTGGAAAATTCGGAACCCTGGAATATGCTGAAGTTGCGAAAGCGGTGATGACGGAAGGATTTGAGATTTCTGAAATGCTGATCTTCGGAATCACGATCTGTTTGTTCATCGGTGCAACCGGGAAATCGGCTCAGATTCCATTGTTTACGTGGTTACCGGATGCGATGGCGGGACCAACTCCGGTTTCTGCATTGATCCACGCGGCTACGATGGTAACAGCAGGTATTTTCTTAACCGTTCGTTCCAACTTCCTGTATGAACTGGAAGGTGCGCATGTGGTGAAAGAAATTATCATGTACGTGGGTCTGGCAACTTCGATCATTGCGGCATTCATTGCAATGCGCCAGAACGACATCAAAAAAGTATTGGCTTATTCAACCGTTTCCCAGTTGGGAATGTTGTTCGTGGCCCTGGGAATGGGAGCTTACACGGCTGCGATGTTTCACGTTACCACTCACGCATTCTTCAAAGCTTTGTTGTTCCTGGGTTCAGGAAGTGTGATCCACGCCATGTCTGACGAACAGGACATCCGCAAAATGGGAGGTCTTCGCAAGAAAATTCCGGTTACGCACGTTACATTCCTGATCGGAACACTGGCAATTTCAGGTATTCCGTTGTTATCAGGGTTCTACTCGAAAGATGAGATTATCGGTCATGCTTTCGGTGACAATAAGTTTGTATTCGGAGCATTGATGTTCAGTTCTGCATTGACAGCAATCTATATGTTCCGTTTGTATTTCGTGACTTTCTTCGGGAAATTCAGAGGAACACACGAGCAGGAACACCATTTGCATGAAGGGCCTGCGTCTATGACATTGCCTCTGATCATTTTGGCTATTCTTTCTGTTTTCGGTGGATTACTGAACTTACCGGGAGTTTTCCTTCATAAAGGAACACATTGGTTGTCGCATTACTATGCGCACAACGTGGCAGGTCCGGGAGTAGCTGTTGGTGAGCACGGTGATTCATCCATGACATTGATCTTAATGTGTATTGCAGGAGCAATGGCAGTAATTATTGCCGGGATTACTTACACGGTTTATGTCACCAAGAACAGCATTCCGAAAGAAGATGACCAATTGAAAGGTTGGGAGAAAGCTTCTGCCATGAAATTATACTTCGACGAGATCTACGATTTCTTATTCGTAAAACCGGTTCTTTGGATTTCTGAAAAAGGAGCACATTACTTCGAAGGCGCATTCCTTCACCGCGGAGTAGTAACTATCGGGAAAGTGATTGGTAAATCAGGTGATTTGGTTCGCAAGATCCAGACAGGAAGAACCGATAACTACCTATTGTGGATGGTTTTCGGAATCATCGGGTTGATCGTTTATTACATTATCTATTATAAAAACTAAAGCGTGGCACTACTTTTATTTATACTACCAGTTTTCTTTGCGTTATCGGTATTGATTGTTCCGAAACAAGGAGTTCGGGCATACGGAATTATCGGTTCGCTTGCCGTGTTAGGGGTTGTGATAGCATGTATGATGCAGTACAACAACGATGGAACAGTGCAGTTGTTTGCACATCAGCCGTGGCTTGCAGGAATTACTATCAGCTTCGGATACGATGGAATTTCCTTATTGATGTTGTTATTGACAGCAGTATTGGTTCCGTTGATCCTGGTTTCAAACTTCAAAAATGAATTGGCGGAGAACCGTTTATTCACCAGCATGGTTTTCTTCATGCAATTGGGATTAATCGGTGTATTCGTTTCAATGGACGGATTGTGGTTCTACGTTTTCTGGGAAATCACATTGATTCCGATTTTCCTGATTTCCTGGTGGTTCGGAGCCCCGGAAAGAAAAGCGGCATTGATGAAATTCTTCATCTACACATTCGTAGGATCTTTGGCAATGCTGGCTGCATTGATCGGAATTAAAGTAAATGCACCTTCTTTCTACATAGAAGATTTGAAAGCAGTGGTGTTCACATCGAAAACAGCTTGTTGGCTGGCGTTAGGTTTCTTCTTTGCGTTTGCGGTGAAGATCCCGGTTTTCCCGTTCCACACGTGGCAGCCCGACACATATACGAAATCACCGATGGCAGGTACCATGCTTCTTTCGGGTATTATGCTGAAAATGGCATTGTACGGAATGATCCGCTGGATGATTCCATTATTCCCGGAAGCGGTTCATTGTCTTCAGTGGCCGGTAATTATTCTGGCAACAATCGGAGTAGTTTACGGTGCTGTAATCGCCATCAAACAAAAAGATATGAAGCGCGTATTTGCATTTGCTTCCATGTCTCACGTTGGATTGATCGCCGCTGCAATTATGGTTTGGGACTTTGACGCATTGTCCGGAAGCATGGTGCAGATCGTCAACCACGGATTGGTAGCAGTAGGATTGTTCTTAGCGGTAGAAATTATCGAACGCAGAACAGGAACCAGAAACCTGGCTGATTTGGGAGGATTTGCAAAACAAGCTCCGAAATTTGCGTTCTGGTTTGCAGCCTTGGCTTTTGCTTCCGTTTCGGTTCCGTTAACAAGTGGTTTCATCGGGGAATTCCTGATGTTGAAAGGATTGGTGCAGTTTGATATGATCATCGGAATTATTGCCGGAACAACCCTGATCCTCGGAGCGGTTTACACCTTCAGAGCTTACCAGTTGAGCATGTATGGTCCGGTTACCAGAGAACAATTTGCAGATTTACATTGGTCTGAGTTGGTTGTATTGGCAATCATCATCATTGCAGTAGTAGTCCTGGGAGTTTATCCTGCTTTGATTACGGATTTCGTGAATCCGAGTTTAAAAATAGTATTACAAACACTTTCAACACCTTCAGGTTTATAATATGGATGCATTAATAATTGTTTTTGCCAGTGGATTGATTTCCTTATTTGCTGCTTTTGCAAAGAAACCTTGGTTAGTTGTTGGATCTGCTATGGCAGGTTTGTTGGCTGCGATCATCGTTATTATCGGGCAACTTCAAACAGGAAAGGCATTTTTTGACTTCCTGACATACGAAGGATTGGCTTTTGACCAATTCGCATTGCTGTTCAGTCTGGCAATTTGCGTTTTGACTTTATTGATTGTCGGTATCGGATACGAGCGATTCAAAGAAAACCCGGTACATACGGGGGAATACGTCGGTTTATTGATGTTCTCCGCAACGGGAGCAATGATCATGACAGCTTACACAGACATGTTCATGTTCTTCCTGGGGTTGGAAATTCTTTCTATTCCGATTTATGTCATGGCGGGAAGTAACAAAGCGGATGTACGTTCTTCGGAAGCATCTTTGAAATATTTCCTGACAGGTTCATTCGCTACGGGAATTTTCTTATTCGGTTTGGCGTGGGTTTACGGTGCTACCGGAACCTTTAAATTGGCGGAAATCTACATGAAAGTAGCGGAAATGGACACTTTGAGCCCGATCCTGATGATTGGAGTCTTGTTGATCATGGCTTCGTTCATTTTCAAAGTAGGTGCAGCACCATTCCATTTCTGGAGTCCGGATGTATACGACGGAGCGCCACCGGCAGTAACCGGTTTCATGGCATCTGTGGTAAAAATCGCTGCATTCTATGCGTTCCTGAAAATGTTCGCAATCTGTTTCGGACAAGGCGAATTATTTCTATTCTGGAAAGATGCGCTGATCGTTATGATCATCATTACCTTGTTTGTCGGGAATTTATCTGCACTGCGCCAGGTGAAGTTCAAGCGCTTATTGGCTTACTCTTCCATTACGCATGTGGGTTACACACTGATCCTTTTCGTATCACAGGTTGATTATTTCTTCTCTTCAGGATTCCTGTGGTTCTACATGTTCTCTTATGGATTCTCTATCGTTGGAATTATCGCGGTTGCGATTGCTGTAAATGATCCGGAAGACCGCATCGACGGACTGAGAGGATTAGGAAAACGCAATCCGTTCCTGGCAATTGTTGCCATCGTAGCTTTGTTGTCATTGGCAGGAATTCCGCCTACATCCGGTTTCTTTGCTAAATACGTCTTGTTCTCTGCAGCATGGAAAAGTGCTTCCTGGTTGGTAATCATTGCTTTGATTAACTCAGCGATCAGTATTTACTACTACCTGAAAGTAATCGTAACGATTGCTTCTCCGGCAGACCAGGAACAAGAGAAGATCAAATTGTCACCTTTAACAATTGCGGTTTTGACCATTGCATTGGTTGGTATGCTGGGATTCAGCTTCATCCTTCCTTTGTTGAATTGAGATACCAATTTTTCTTAAAATAGTAGCTATGCTTCGAAATTCACGCCACTTTTGTGCTATGTTTTTGAAGTATAGCTTTTTTTTGCTGCTCCTTTTTCCAGCATTCCAATCTTCCGCACAGCTTATTGAGAATACGAAAGGAGTTGCTTTCACGGATATTCCCTTCTTCAATACGAAATTTGTGAAGGGCAGCAAAATCAAGGAAATTCACGGGAAATTCACCTTTAAGAAGCAGGGTGATATCATGCGTGAATCGAATTATGTGTACGTTTTCGACTTTGATACGCTGGGAAACCTGGTCCGCCATTATCAAACTTCCAAAGGAGATCAGATCACAGATACCAATGTCCGTTTTTACGATTATACCGCCGACGGAAGACTGGTACGCAAAAGAATCAGTCAGAAACGCGGTTTCCTATCCACTTACTATACCTATAATTCCGAGGGACAAATTGTAAAAGAGGAAGTTTACCGGGATATTGATACCATGAACAGCATCCTGAAACCGGCTATTGAACGCAGCTTGCTTTGGAATACGGAAACCATGGAATACCAGCTTTATGAAGGACAATTCAAGAAGAAAGTGTTCAACAGCTATGGAAACCAATACCTCGAAGTGACCCAATACAAGGACAGTTTGGGCTATTTGGCCCGGGAAGAAGAGTTGTTTACCATTACCCGCAACCGGATTACCACCAAATACAGCTATTCGGATAAAGGATTGATCGAGAAAGTAGCCGTTTATAAAAACACGGATACCGTTCCAATGTCTGAATCACGCTACACGTACGACACTTTTGGAAATTTGCAGGCAAAATATGTTTACAAGGATGGAGTATTCATTACCGAGTACCAGATTGTCTACAGCGGATTGACCGGCTTGTTGTATTCCATTATCATGCGAGAAGTGAGCAGCAATTTCATTTCCATTATCCGTTTCTCAGAACCTACGTTTTGGGATAAGCATTGAGGGAATCGCATAGGTTCAATCTAAAAACCACATAGGTATATAGAACACAGAGTTTTTTTTTGATTAGTGCTATTCAAGCTGGTAATTTGTAGTTTCGCTCCGCTCTCATTTTCTTTTAACCACATAGGTACATAGGTCACATAGAAATCAAGAATGTTGAATTTGTGTAGAAATCCAATAGGTATATGAAAGAATATTACTCTCTTCAACCTAAATAGATCACCTCGAGGAATATTAAAGAGGTCTTGCCTAGGATTAATACTATTAACCTTATAGAAATATTATGTCTGGTTTTAAATAAAAGGGTTGTATTGCTTGCAGACAGTTTAAAAAAACTATGTGACCTATGTACCTATGTGGTTCAATTACCATTCTATGAGGTTTATTATTCCATGAGGTTGAAACAAAAAATCCCTTCCACCGGAGTAGAAGGGACTTCCATTTATATAAAGTTTGCTTCGGTTGCGTTTTATAATTGTCCGTCCGAATGGTATACACCACCTTTGTAGACTTTAACTTTCAGAAGGATTCCATCGCTGTCATAGACATATACTTTTCCATCCCAAAGTGCGCCGTTCTTGAAATCTCCGTCTTGCCAGATTTCTCCGTCACTGTTGTAAACTTTGTTATATCCGTTAGGAGCCCATTTCACACCTTGTGTTTTAGGAGTTCCATTGATTGCAGGAGCTTTTTCCTTGGATTGGCTCGGGTCCTTCACCTTCACCATCGGGTGAACCGGTTCTTTTGTTTCTGTTTTGGTTTGGTTACCTGAACCATCGTAATAAGAAATCTCTTTTACGTCACCGTTTTCGTAATAACGTACCGCTTTTCCGGAAATTACACCGTTGTTTGAATCGTATTCGTATTCCAACTGCCCGTTCGGATAGTAGTAACGGATTTTCCCGTTCTCTTTCCCGATTTCGTTGTATTTCCCCTGATAAGACGGCTGGCCGTTTTCGTAATAACGAATCAATGAATCTTTATAGATGTTCTTTTCGAAATTGCCTTTTTCTTTCGGCTGGCCATTCGCCCAGTAACGGGTAAATTGTCCTTTCGGACGGTTGTTTTCGTAATTTCCTTTGAGAGACGGAGTAATTCCATCCGTATGATATTTGATCCAAATGCCTTCCTTACGGTCATCCACGTATTTGCCTTCTTCTACCTTACCGTTTGCGGGAACACCGGAATCAGGACGGTCTTTACCATAGTAAATCCACTTGCCCTGTTTTCTTCCTTTTTCATCTGTAACATTCAGCTTACCATCCTGATCAGTGATTGGGGATGCCTTGGCGGTCATAAGTAGTGACAGGAAAAAAACAACGAGTCCGACTTGTTTATACTTCCACATGTTTTGAATTAGTTTTGTAGCGCATTCTAAAGATAGAATTATTTTGGTACAGTTGCCTAAATACATACAAAATTTCGCTGAAGTGCTTTTTTTTTTCGATTAACAATGAACAGTTTGATTTTTTTAAACTCTAACTATAAGTTATTTAACATTTCACGGGTCGTTTTGTCTAAATCATAACGTTCTTCCCAACCCCAATTTTCGCGTGCGGCTGAGTCATCAATAGAAGCAGGCCAGGAATCAGCGATTGCCTGTCTGAAATCCGGATCGTAACTAATTGTAAAAGAAGGAACTACCTTCTTAATGCTTTCAAAAATTTGTTTCGGTGTAAAGCTCAGTGCGGAAAGGTTATAGCTGGAACGGATTTTCACTTTTTCAGCAGGTGCTTCCATCAGTTCAATCGTGGCACGGATCGCATCATCCATAAACATCATCGGCAACGCCGTATCTTCTTTCAGGAAACAGGTGAAATGCTCTCCTGCCTTTGCCTTATAATAAATGTCTACCGCATAATCCGTTGTACCGCCGCCCGGAAGACTTTTGTAGGAAATCAGTCCCGGGTAACGGATACTGCGTACATCCACACCGAATTTATTGAAGTAATATTCGCACCATCTTTCCCCGGCTTGTTTGGAGATCCCGTAAACTGTACTTGGTTCCATCACGGTGAATTGCGGAGTATGGTTTCGTGGTGTTGTAGGTCCGAAAACCGCAATCGATGAAGGCCAGAAAATTTTGGAAATATGCCCTTCCTTGGCAAGATCCAAAATAATGAACAGGCTTTCCATGTTCAGTTTCCATGCAAAATCCGGGTTTTTCTCTGCCGTAGCCGAAAGCAATGCGGCCAACAGGTAAACGTCGGAGAATTGTTGTTCGATAATATAGGAACGAACCAACTCTTTATTCAAAGCATCCAATTGGATATATGGTCCGTTTGCAAGGTTATCGGGACATTCATCTTTTAAATCAGCAGCGACAACGTTTTGAGCACCAAATTTCTCTCTCAGTGCCAATACCAGCTCAGTACCAATTTGTCCGCAGGAACCTAAAACCAGAATTTTTTTCATGGGGTGCGATTTGAGCGCAAATATACTTTTTTTTCAATGGAATGAAAGTTTTCACTTTCGGTTAAAAACTGACAATTCTCATTTTTTAGTTCCCTTTTTGTCGGTATTTTTGTGTAACTTTCAGATACTATGTGGTTGGAATTGATGCTAAAACTCATGTGGTTACTTATTCGGAAACCCGAATGAGCAGGTATTCCCTGTTATCGTCGAATTGTTAAAAACTAAATAAAGAAACATGCCTTTTTACTATCATTTGGGGAAAATTCCTCCTAAAAGACATACTCAATTCCGAAAGGAATCCGGTGATTTGTACTACGAACAATTGTTCGGTACGGAAGGATTCCACGGTTTTTCTTCCTTGTTGTACCATGTACATCGTCCGACAATGGTTAGATCCGTGAAGGAATTGAAAGATTTGACCCCGGTTCCTGCAGTGAATAAGAACATTACTTCACGCATGCTGAAAGGGTATAATGTGGCGCCCAAAGATGATTTTCTGGATTCCCGCGAAATCGTGTTGTTCAATAATGACCTGAATATTGCGCTTGCAGCACCTAAAAAGTCGATGCAGACCTATTTTTATAAGAATGCAGATGCCGATGAAGTAATCTTCATCCACGAAGGAAGCGGAAAATTGCGAACGATGCTTGGGAACATTCCGTTCAGTTACGGGGATTACCTGGTTATTCCACGCGGAATGATCTACCAGATGGAGTTTGAAACAGAGAAAAACCGCTTGTTCATTGTAGAATCGTTTTCCCCGATCTTAACTCCGCGCAATTACCGCAATAAGTTCGGACAGTTGCTGGAGCATTCTCCGTTCTGTGAACGCGATTTCAGAGGACCGACCGAACTGGAAACGCACGATGAACTGGGAAGCTTCATCATCAAGATCAAAAAAGAGAACATGCTGCACGAATTGGAATATGCTTCGCATCCGTTCGACGTAGTAGGCTGGGATGGGTACAATTTCCCGTATGCTTTTTCGATCCATGATTTCGAACCGATTACCGGACGAGTTCACCAGCCACCGCCGGTGCACCAAACGTTTGAGGCACACAATTTCGTGGTTTGCTCATTCGTTCCGAGAATGTACGATTATCATCCGCTTTCCATTCCTGCACCTTACAACCACAGTAATATCGATTCCGATGAGTTGCTGTATTATGTAGACGGTGACTTTATGAGCAGAAACCACGTGGAGAAAGGATACATTTCCCTGCATCCGGGTGGAATTCCTCACGGGCCGCATCCGGGAGCTTACGAAAGAAGTATCGGGCAAACAGAAACGAAAGAACTTGCCGTGATGGTAGATACTTTCAGACCATTAAAATTAACACAGGCGGCTGTTGATATGGAAGACGATTCCTACGCAACAAGTTGGCTGGATAAGTAACATTGTTTCCCCCTTTAAAGGGGGACAAAGGGGGATGGCTACCACCCCTCTTAATCTCCCCTCAAGGGGAGAAATGTAAAACATTTAAATAAAAAATATGAGTAACGAAATTAAAAACGTAGAATACGGATTAGAGAAAATTTTTGAAGGCGCACAAGACTTTTTACCTTTGCTGGGAACTGATTACGTGGAGTTTTATGTAGGTAACGCGAAACAGGCGGCTCACTATTATAAAACAGCATTCGGTTTCCAGGATTTGGCTTACGCTGGATTGGAAACAGGTGTGAAAGACCGCGCTTCTTATGTATTGAAACAAGACAAGATCCGCATTGTACTTACAACTGCATTGAAGAGCGATTCACCGATCGGGGAACACGTGAAAAAACACGGTGACGGAGTAAAAGTGATCGCGCTTTGGGTAGAAGATGCCAGAAAATCATACGAAGAAACAACCAAAAGAGGAGCGAAGTCTTTCTTTGAGCCGATGGTTGAATCAGACGAACACGGAGAGGTGGTTCGTTCCGGAATTTACGGGGCTTACGGTGAAACGGTTTTCGTTTTCGTGGAGCGCAAAAATTACACGGGAATTTTCCTTCCGGGTTATGTAGAGCATAAAACAGCTTACAATCCGGCTCCGGTTGGATTGAAATTCATTGACCACATGGTAGGAAATACCGGGTGGAACAGAATGAACGAAGCAGTAAAATGGTTCGAAGATATCATGGGATTCGTAAACTTCCTGTCATTCGATGACAAACAGATCACTACCGAGTATTCTGCTTTGATGTCGAAAGTAATGTCGAACGGGAACGGACGTATTAAATTCCCGATCAACGAACCGGCGGAAGGAAAAAAACGTTCTCAAATCGAAGAATACATTGATTTTTACGAAGGAGAAGGAGTTCAGCACCTTGCAGTGGCAACAGACGATATCATCCAAACGGTAGCGGATATGCGTTCCCGCGGGGTGGAGTTCTTATCAACACCTCCTCAGGCATATTACGATGCAATTCCGGAGCGTTTGAAAGACCACATGAACAAATTCAAGGAAGATATCAACGAGTTGCAGAAACTGGGAATTATGATCGATGCGGATGACGAAGGTTATTTGCTGCAGATCTTTACAAAACCGGTAGAAGACCGTCCGACTGTTTTCTTCGAAGTGATTCAGCGAATGGGAGCAAGAGGGTTCGGAGCAGGAAACTTCAAAGCTTTGTTCGAATCCATTGAAAGAGAGCAGGAAAAGCGTGGAACGCTTTAAGAGGTATCAGGATTTTAAGACCTTAAGACTTCTGGACTTATATTAATATAAGAAAGCCCGGTGAAATTCACCGGGCTTTCTATTTTCAAAGTCTTAATATCCTAATGTCTTAATATCCTAATGTCCTAATATCCTAAAGTCCTGATATCCTGAAGTCCAATCATCCGATCATCACCCCTTTTCCACCCAATTTCGGGATAGTAGTCATATTCTTTTCATTGATCGTTTCCGGAAGGAAGATAAAACGCTTGTCGTACATCACATCGTCTGCCCAAAATGAAACCCAGTATTCGTTGGTAAGCCCGAAAACCTCTTCCATAATCGGTTCGATTTTCGCCGCTTCATTCGGTAAAAGTACTTCCAGGGAATGACGTAAAGTAGAGGTTTTGATTTTCTCACCGGTGTTCACATCTTCGCCATACCCACGACTGGTAATGATAATTCCTTCCATGATGTCGTCACGTAAATTCAACAGGTAGACATAATGCTGTGTTCCGCCTTCTTCATTGATTTCGGGCACAACTACCACTTTTACATTTTCAACTACGGGACCTTTTAATTCTTCGCGCATGGCTTCAACTTATTTTGGATTGCAAAGTTAATCATTTGTTGGCTATCTCCTCCTTCAACGTTCGGGATGGATTGTTTATTTGGCTTCGAACTCGTAGATGTCGAAAATTTCTTCGATGTGGTGCTTATTCGTTTGATTGAATCCGGCATTCAATGTGTTCAGAATGTTGTTGTTAGGAGCGGAGAAATTACTGGCGGCGTCTACCAGAACAATGCGTTTTGCAGCTTTGTAATCGATCCATTCCAGGCTGTTGATGCAGTAAAGGTTTCGTTTACTCAATTTCCGTTGGACCAATTCCATATCGGGAAGCTTGAACAGATTCCGGTCATAATAATAAATGAAGTTGAGTGAGAAATGAACCGGGACAACCAAAACAAGTGTTTCTTTATTTTCCAGTTGTTTGACCAACTGAACCGTTTGCCTCACTTCGCGTTTGTTGGTCTTATCAGGTTTTACAGTAACGATAAACAATAAACAGATAAATCCCGGAATCAGGAGTCTTAGTTTCGGCTTTTGAATGATGAAATCTGTGGAAACAGCTACCAGAACCGGGAAACCGACGGCAATAAACATCAGGTAGCGGTCCAGGAACATGGGAATCCAAAACGAGATCACAAACATGAATAAGAACGGAATGTAGAACCAGCAGAGAATGAGTCTGGTTGCCAGCCGGTTGGGATTTTGTTTGCGTTTTACAACTAAAATAATCAACCCAGCAACCATTCCTGCAAGTGTAAACACAGCGGTTACCGGTGCATTGCTAAACGCCCGCAACATTTCATAAAGTGCATTCATCCCGCTTGGAGGCGCTACCCAGGTTCCGCCGGCAGAACTGGAGAAACGGTTTAGAACTGTCCAGATATAGGGCGAATAAGCGATGAGCATAACTACTACGAACAAAATCAGGAAGCGGTAATACTCGCGGAGTAATTTCCGTTGGAAAAGGATAAAGAAGAATTGAATGAACAGGATGAAAAACCCGAAAAAGTGTGTGTAGATCAATAAGGTGTTTGCCAGGAAGAACCAGCATAATTTCCAGCGATTGCTGTTTTTCGAATGGATGATTTCCAGGTAGTAGTACATGGAAACGGAGGTAAGGAAACCCATGAGTGCGTAAGCTCTTGCTTCGTGTGCATACAGGACCTGGTAAGTGGAGAAAGTAAACAGGATGGAGGCAATAACCGCCACGCGCAGGTTGAAGAATCGCAACCCGATCCGGTAGATAAACAATACCGTAAAAGCACTGAAAATCAGTGAAGGCATCCGCACCGAAAGTTCAGAAATACCGAACATCCTGATCCAATAATGCAATACCAGGAAATGCAGCGGCGGATTGTTCTCACTCTGGAAAACACTAAAAAGATGATCCAATGATTGCCGTGAATGATACACACTGAACGGTTCATCGCCGCCCAGGGAATTGGAGCCGAGGAATAATCCCTTCAGGACAAAACCCAAAAGGATGAAAAAGAGCGGAAAATAATATTTCGTATAATTTTTGCGGTCCATCAGTACTTCATTGCCCGGTTGTTTGCGGGCATGAAAGTAATCATTTGTTTGCAGCCGCTATGCTTCTTCCCATGCGGATGTATTCGAACAAGTCGGACGGATGGCCGATTTTCTCCCGGTTTGCCTGTGTATTTTCGGTTTCCAGGATTTTCGGATCTGTATCCGGCGCGCGTTTATGCCCGGTACGTACCACGATGAGTTGTTCATCCGGGATAGCAATGATGTACTGGCCCTTGATTCCGCGGCAGTAATAAACCGGGTGCCCGTTACTGATGTAGGTCCAGATATGCAATCCGTAGCGTGTATTCGGAACACCTTCTTCCGTTGACATGACCGGGTTTTTAACCATTTCATCAAAATAGGAAGCAGGAATTACCTGTTTGTCGTTCCATTTTCCATGATTGGCCAATACTTTCCCGATGCGTGCAAAGTCGCGGGTGGTGCTGTACAAACAGCAGAATGCTTTTTCGTCCCCGCTTTTCTTGTCCAGACTCCAGAATGCATCCGATTCGGCGCCCATAGGCTGCCATAATTTCTCGGAAGCATATTGTGCCAGGTCTTTTCCGGTTGCTTTTTCAAGAATAAAAGCAAGCAGTTGGGAATTCCCGCTTTGGTAGATGAATTCTTTTCCCGGAGCACGTTCCACATGCTGACGCGTAACCAATCCTCTCAGATCCCAGCCGTAATAAGATTCGGCATTTTCCGACAAGGGATTCTTCCCGCTTTCCGTCCAGTCGAGTCCCGAGGCCATGGCAAGCAGGTGACGAATGGTGATTTTTTCTTTCCCTTTCCCTGTAAACTCCGGAATATATTGATAAACCGGTTCGTCGAGGCTTTTGATAGCGCCTTCTTCGTGCGCGATTCCGATCAGGATACTCACCACCGTTTTTGCGGCAGAAAAGGAATTGGAAACCGTTTCCGGATGGTGTTCATCCCAATAATGCTCGTAAATAACCTGATTATTTTTCACGACCAGGAACGAAGAGGTCATCCACGTATCCATATATTTCAGGTCTTCTTTGCCGAGTGGTTCGCCTTTCACCAGATCGAACTTCCAGGGTTCGCTTTTTTTCGGAGCTTTTACCGTTGCGTTGTAGAATTTATTCAGGTCGTAGATCGTGGGCGAAGTTTCTCCCTGCAAATAAGTGTAGTAAATGCCTTTGTAGAGGTAAAAACGGCCGCTTAGAAGAATGAAAATATTGACAGATAAAAAGAGGATTAAGACAAACCAGCCGATTCGTTTTAACCATTTGAGCAAGGTGCGTTTCATGACTATTGTGCGTAAGTGAATCCGAATTGGGAGGCTAGTTTTTCCTTTAAGAGGTCTTTTACTTCCTGCATATCAACAGCTCTACCAAGTTCCTGTTGCAAGGAAGTTACAGATTTATCTTCAATTCCGCAAGGCACAATGTGAGAAAAATAAGAAAGATTGGAATTGATATTGAAACCGATCCCGTGCATGGTCACCCAGCGCGATGATTTAACGCCCATAGCACAGATCTTTCGGGCAGTAGGCAATTCCGGATCGATCCAAACGCCGGTGAATCCCTGTGAACGTTCTCCCTTGATTCCGTAATGTGCCAGCACCTGGATAACGGCTTCTTCCAGGTAACGCATGTATTTGTGGATATCCGTGAAGAAATAATCGAGGTCTAAAAGCGGGTAAGCCACCAATTGTCCGGGTCCGTGATACGTAATATCGCCCCCGCGATTGATCTTATAGAATTTGGCGTCGTGCTCTTCCAGGCCGGTTTCGTTCAAGAGTAAATGGTCTTCCGTACCGCTTTTCCCTAAAGTAAACACATGCGGATGCTCGCAAAACAACAGGTGATTTTTGGTTTCTTCCGTGCTGGTTTCGTTCCTGCGCTCGATTTTCAAAGCAATGGTTTCACCGAAAAGCTTTTCCTGATAATCCCAGGCCTCCTGGTAATCAATTAGCCCCAAATCCTGAAAGTGAACCTCTGGTAACATGCTCAAAAGTTTAAAATGTTCAATTGTTCAAAGTTCAAACCGAAAGGGAATAAGTTTTTGAACCTTTTCAACTCTTTGAACCCTTTTGAACTTGTTTTAGAACTCCAAATATACGAAAGGTTGGAAGGAATTGGAAGCGGCCTGGTACAAGATCACTACGAAAATAGCAATGATTAACATTTGTACGGCGTAATGCGTTTTTATGAACGCTCCCACCATAAAATCTTTCCATCTCTGAGGCATCCAGTGCAGGAAGAATCCAAGCAGCATAATCAGCAATGCCGGATAATACGTATTGATCAGCGTCTGGAAAGTTTCGCCCTTATAATCGAAATGATTGAAAATACGGTCCAGCATTTTGGTCGGAGCTCCTTCTGTTTTCAAGCGGAACCAGATCCTTGTAAATGTAATGAAGTTGAAAGTCAGCAGGATCTTCCAAAAATGCACGATCCACCACGAACTCTTTTCGTAAGGCGAAACCTTTTTCCAGTGATTGTAAATCACCAGCGCCATTCCGTTCATAGCTCCCCAGATCACGAAGTTTTGCGAAGCTCCGTGCCACAATCCGCCGAGAATCATGGTAATTAGCAGGTTCAAATCACGGTACATGAAGGTTTTCACTTTCGGACTGATCAGGATCGCAATTCCGTATAAGCTCATTAAACCGACATATACAAAGATCAGCTCAAACCAGCCGGTAATGAAGATCAGGAAAACGAAAATGACAATGATCGCGATGAACGTTCCGACAGTTCCCTTTTTGTTTCCTCCAAGCGGAATGTATAAGTAATCGCGCAGCCAGGAACCCAGTGATTTGTGCCACCTTCTCCAGAAATCCGCAACACTGTTTGCTTTGTACGGAGAGTTGAAGTTCGGAAGTAATTCGAAGCCCATCAGTTTGGAAATCCCGATCGCGATATCCGTGTACCCGGAGAAATCGCCATAGATCTGCAGGGAATATCCCCACATGGCAATCACGCTCCAATATCCGGGGTAAGTTTCCGGGTTGTCTACAATCGCATTGATAAAGTGTGTTGCAATGAAATCTGCCAGTACGATCTTTTTAAACAATCCTTTCATGATCAGGAAAACCGCTGCGCTGAATTCCGGTTGGCTCAGTTTGAATTTCTGATAGATCTGCGGAATGAAATCGCGTGCACGAACGATCGGTCCCATGAGCACGTGTGGGAAGTAGGTCACATAAAACGCGTAATCCCAGAAGTTTCTCACCGGCTTGATTTCCTCGCGATAAATGTCCACGACATAGCTGATCGACTGGAACGTAAAGAAACTCACACCAGCCGGCATCAAGATCATCGTTTCAAAAGTTCCTTCCCCGAAAAATCCATTTCCCCACTGGGCAAACTGGTTGAAGATCTCGTAATCGGTGTGGAACATCTTGTTGAAAGACTCCGTAAAGAAATGGGCATATTTGAAGTATCCCAGGAAGAATAAATTGAAAGTTGCGGAAAAAGCGATAATCCATTTACGTCCCAGTTTGTTTTCCACCCGGAAAATCCATTTTCCCAACAGGAAATTGACCACCACCGAAAGTGCCAGGAGCGTTACAAAAAAGCCGGAAGTTTTGAAATACAGGAATAAACTTGCCACCGTAATGAACATGCTTCGCACCAGCTGGTGTTTGTGCAAAAAGCTGAACAGCACCATGAACGCCAGGAAAAAGATCCAGAAATCCAGCCGGTTAAATGCCAGGTCATCTGCTGACATGTGCGTAAAACTAAAAATGCGGTGCAATGATTCCATAAAGGGTTTTAAAGTATAGTTTTAATTGATGTATTTTCTGTTTTCCATTTGCTGCAGCCACTTTTCAAAAGCGTCTATGAACAGATCGCCTTTCAGGTGGTAACCGGGTGCTGTAAAGTGAACCAAATCTCCACGCATCAGCCCCTGAGCTTTCCAAATCCTGGAAGAGCCCAATTCACCCATAATTCCGTAAAAATCCCAAACGGGACACTGGTATTTCCGGGCTAACTCGATGATTACTTCTCGCTGGCGGGCAACATTTTTGTTGAGGTATTTCTTTCGGTAACCGGCATCATTCGGAACAGTGAGCAAAATGGCACATTCGGGGTTTGCCGCCAGTACTTTGAGCATCATGGCTTCCAGGTTGTTCCTGTAGGTTTCCGGGTTGAAGGAAGCGTAAGGAACATTCGCGTCATTCGTTCCAACGGAAAATGCAAAGAAATCCGGTGGTGATTCTTTCAATTGTTCTTCAAAATCTTTATTCGCCAGGTAGGTGTATAATCCGGCACCGTTGATCCCGATGGCGGTGTAGGAAACCCCCGGAAAAGCATTGCTCAGCTGAAAGGCATTTAACTGTAAATGATACGGGCCTGCAATCAACCGGGTGAACTGAACATTGAAAGTATCTATGGGATCTGTAAAGACCGTTTCCGTATATCCCAGCGTTTCGTTGCGGAATTTGTTCACGATCAGGATTTCATCCGGCCCGAAATTCAACTCATACGGGAAAACACCCTTGTTGTGATAGATCCGCAATCTCGTAAACCCGGGCTTGACGTCCGTTTTGTCGTAATTAAACCGGACTTCCACAATCGAATCTGCTGTTTCAACCACGGCTCCCATCAATCCGAACTCAATTCCTTCCGGGCGATTGAAGTTTACACTCCGGTAGGTGATCCAGTGATTTTTGGAATGGAACTCGTAATTCCAGGGATTATTGGTGTGTGCCAGGTCGAAAGGAAAGACCAATCCGCGCTCTCCGGGAACTCCCGGCCAATGCGTTTGTAAGTAAGTGCGGATATCGTGTGTGTATACATCTGCCTGCAAATGCGATCCGCCGATGTGGTAGAAATTCAGTTTGCAGTTCCTGCGGGTAACCATGTTCCTGAAATCCTGGAAAAGGCGCTCCCAATTGGCACTTTGCGGACTGTAAAACCGGAAACAGTTGTTTTCGAAATGGATAAAGGGATATTGGCGTTTCAGGTTCGTGTCCAGGTGATGAAAAAGCGGATAAGTGTAAGTGTCGAGCGGCGTTTTTTCGCGCAGGGTTACCACCTGTGACTGTCCCGTACAGGCAATCAATGAGGCAATAATCAATGCGGTGTAAAAACTAAACTTCATCCAATATTTCATTTGAGCAACGAACATGCCGTTTTTAGTTAGCTCCTTGTTTCCATTTGACATATTCCGCTGCAAAAGCATCGAAGAAAAGCTGCGAGGCAATACTTGCTCCCCGGTTCGTGAAGTGGATGTAATCATTCCCGGCAAGGCCTTTTTCCACCCAACTCGGCATGGAATTTTCGCCACCCATCGCACTGAATAAGTCCCAATAACAAGCACCCACTTCTTTGGATACTTTGGTCATTTCCTGCACCAGGAACGGAAGCATTTTATACGTTACACGGCCGTTTGCAGATTGCATGGACATATCACTTGGCCCGATTACAATAATAGAGGCAGACGGACGCAATTTTTTCACGGTATACAATTGTCCCTTAAACTGCTTGGCATAACGTCGAACCGATGATGAATCGCTCATATAAGGAACGCCGTTTCCTCCGAATTGCATGATCACCATTTCCACATTCAGGTCTGCGTACATTTTGGATGCGGTGTTGTGATCGATCTTTCCGAAAAATGTTCCGCTGGAACCACGCATCCCGATGTTATCCACAAATACTCCGTAATCACTTTCCAGGGAAAACCCGATGATTGTAGGACTGACGGTTGCAGAGAATTCGTAACGCAATTTTCCGGGCGTTGAAGGGAATTCCAGTGAAAGCACGTGGTATTTCCCATCGTTTTCCAAACTGTCTTCATGGATCAGGTTGGTTCCGTTATAAACTTTAATTTTACAAGGTTTCAGACAGCTTGTATAGAACATTTTTGCGTGGTTGTATGTTCTTGCGCGGGAATAAGCCGTTTTTGTCGGTTCTATCTCGATGAATGCTTCTTTAACAGTGGTTGAAAGCGCCATTTGTGCACTGTCCATTTCAGGTGTAAAACGGGCTGCTGTATTCATAGAACCATACTTCCTGGATTTCAGGCTGGCACCTCCGAAAGCCGTATAACGGGTAAAATTGGGTGAGCAGGTTTGTTTGAAAGTAATGGTATTGTATTCGTTCTTGGCAGGAATCGTTCCCGGCCCGAATCCGCCGAACTGTGACTGTAAACGTTGACGAATGTACGAGGTCATGCGGTCGCCTTCAATTTGCGAATCCCCGTAATGCAGAATGCGCACTTTTTTTCCTTTTGCGGCACCATCCAGTTTTTCGAAGAATGCGTGAAGTTCTTTTTGGCCTTTTTCGTTGAATTGCAGGCTTGTGGCAGCTTCAGCAGATAATGTTCCGCCGGCAGGTGCGCCCATTTTTCCATCCGATTCGAAGGTGTTCTTAATTGTAGTGTCCGCAGAAACATTTTCGATGTTCACCGTATCGACCTTCACGATATTGGTGATATCCTTCTTTTCAACCGGTTTCGGAGGTGTCAACGCATCATTGAATGTGAGGAACTGGATCTCCGTTCCGAAAAGATCGATTTTATCTCCTTTTACCAAAAAACTGATGCCCGTTAACAATGCCAGGATTCCGGCAAGGTAAAAAAGGACATGAAAAGGTTGTAATTGCTTCACTTCCGTTAAAATTGAGCTACAAAATTAATCCAATTAAGCAAAAGACAAATGTTTGTTTATTATCTGCCCGGATTTGGGGATTATTTGAGGGTTTCTGTGTTTAAAAATACGGATAGACATGTGTCTATTTAGATAGTGATGGTGCGGTTTTTAGATCGACTTTCGTACCTTTAATCCATGGAACAATACACAAATGAACTCATTCACGAAAGTAGTCTTTACCTGCAGCAGCACGCTCACAACCCTGTAAATTGGGTTCCCTGGTCGAAGGAAGCTTTTGAAAAAGCAGAAAAAGAAGGGAAACTGGTACTGGTTTCCGTTGGTTATTCTGCCTGTCACTGGTGCCACGTGATGGAACACGAATGCTTCGAAGATGAAGAAGTGGCTGCATTGATGAACAAGCATTTTGTGTGTATCAAGGTCGACCGGGAAGAACGCCCGGATGTGGACCAGGTTTACATGACTGCAGTGCAATTAATGACACAGCGAGGTGGATGGCCCCTGAATTGTTTCACCATTCCCAACGGACAACCGATTTACGGCGGAACTTATTTTCCGAAGGAACAATGGATGCACGTTTTGAAATCGCTGAACCATACCTATACTGCCGAACCCGCAAAAGTGCTGGAATATGCCAGAGAACTGGCAGACGGTGTGCAGCAATCGGATTTGATTGCAGTAGCCGAACCAGTGAAACCTTTCCCGGAAAATAAGTTGTGGGAACTGGTTCGCAGGTGGCAGCCACGTATGGACATGGTAGAAGGAGGCCCGACGATCGCACCGAAATTTCCGCTTCCGAGCAACCTGGAATTCCTGTTGCACTATGGCGCTTTCACGAAAAATGAAGAAGTTCAGAAATACGTAAACCTGACCTTGCGCAAAATGGCCCTGGGTGGCATTTACGACCAGGTTGGCGGTGGTTTTTCGCGATATTCAGTTGATTTGTTGTGGAAAATCCCGCATTTTGAAAAGATGCTTTACGACAACGGACAGTTGATGAGCGTGTATGCACAGGCGTATACGCAAACGCAAAATCCGGAATACAAACGGGTTTTGGACCAGACGCTCGGGTGGCTGGAGCGCGAAATGCAAAGCGAAGAAGGAGGGTTGTTTGCCGCCCAGGACGCCGATTCGGAAGGAGTAGAAGGGAAATACTATGTCTGGACGAAGGAAGAAATTGAAGCAGCATTGGGTGAAGAAGCTTCCTGGTTCTGGAAATTTTACAACCCGGGAAATAAAGGATATTGGGAACACCAGCAATGGGTGCTGGTTAGAAATGAAACCTGGGAAGAGTTTTGTAAAAACAACCCGGAGATCGATCCGGCAAAGATTCGTTCGCAACTCGACACCTTATTGCATATTCGCAAAAAGCGCATTGCGCCGGTTACCGATACCAAATGTTTGACAGCCTGGAATGCTTTGACATTAACAGGTTTACTGGAAGCATTTAAAGCAACGGAAGACCATGCGTACCTGAAACTGGGGTTGCAAATTGCTAAATGGATTCGTAAATACCAGGCGACTGAAGATTTTCAATTATTCCATACGCGTCAAAACGGGCGTTCGTTCATCACCGGATTTTTGGATGATTATGCAACAACCATTCAGGCATTTCTGACGCTTTACCAGCTGACTGCCGACGAAGAAGATCTGGAATTTGCCCAACAATTGTGCAAATACACACTGAACCACTTCTACGATGAGGTTTCGGGGATGTTCTATTTCACGGCCGATGACCACGATCTGATCGCACGGAAAATGGAAATCAATGACAATGTAATTCCGGCAACGAACAGCATCATGGCAAATAATCTGCTCACGCTTTCCCTGCTGACAGACAACCTGGATTACGAAGCAAAATCGAAACAAATGCTTCAAAACGTGATTGATGGCATGGAGCAATACGGTTCCGGGTATTCCAATTGGGCGTTGCTATTGCTGCGTTTCCAGCAGGAAGTGCGTTTACTGACTATTCCAAAAACCGCCGACTGGAATTTGTTCCGGAAACAAAGCTCCCCGTTTTTACTGGTGCGCTATACCGATGATGCAGAAGCAACGGTCTGCGCTGCCGGTTTGTGCTCCATCCCGATGGTGCATGTAAGAGAAGTGGAAGATTATTTGGAGAATTTGAATTGAAAAGAAAAATCATATCGATCTGTGGGCATGCGATTAATCGCATGCCCACAGGGTTTGATTATTTTTTTTCTTCTTTCAACATTTCCGGGGCCTTGATCTTGAACTGCTCCAGTCTCGGCTGTGAAACAGCTTGAACATACCCGTTATTCGGGTTGCGGCACTCAAAATTCTGATGGTATTCCTCCGCTTTGTAGAAGGCGGTGTATTTCACTACTTCTGTTGTGATTCTAGGGAATTTCTTCTCTTTCAGTAATTCATCAATATAAGCTTTTGCATGATCGCGCTCATAATTGGTTTGATAGAAAATAGCCGAGCGGTATTGTGTTCCCGCATCCGGGCCCTGGCGGTTCAAAGTGGTAGGATCGTGGGAATCATAAAAGACTTTCAATAAATCATCGTAGGAAATAACGGTAGAATCGTAATAGATTTTCACGGTTTCCGCATGTCCGGTTGTGCCGGTACACACTTGCTCATACGTTGGGTTTGCTACATGTCCTCCGGAATACCCGCTTTCCACTTCGGCAACACCTTTTACCGATTCATAAATGGCTTCCACGCACCAAAAACAGCCGCTTCCGAAGTAAGCTACCTGGTATTTGGATAATTCGCTGCTTGTTTTCGGACTTTTGACAGCTTCGGGTGTTTTTGTTTTCTGACCGCAAGCACTTACGGATACAAGCGTAACAACTAAGGAAAAAATGAGGTGTTTCATGGATAATTTTTTTCAAGTTACGACAGAGTTTGGCTTGTGGTTTTATCCTTGCCGGATTTTAACCTTTATTAAACGTTTTAGTGCATCCGTTCAGACAAATAATTGAGGCAGAAACAACAAAAAAAAGTAGAAAGGTTTAAAAAGTCGGCTCAACTGATTATATTCGCACCCTTAAAAGAAAATATAGAATGGCAATCATCGGTAGAATCAGAAACATGCGTTACCTGCTTGTAGGTATCACAGGTTTAGCTCTTTTAACTTTTATCCTTACCGGATTATTTGATAAAATCGGCTCTTCAGTTGACAGAGGTACACTAGGTACAATCGACGGAAATGAGGTAGATACAGCAGTTTATTATTCCAAATTGCGTCAGTTTGAAATGTCTGACAGACAGCAGTTCCAGCAACAGCAAAAGGAATATACAGACAGAGACCAGGAGCAATCCGCTGACAAAGCATGGTCTGCTGCCGTAGATGAAATTATCTTAAAAGGCGAATACGAAGCGCTTGGTTTGGCGGTTTCTGAAAAAGAATTCACTTCTTTCCTTTACGGAGAAGAAGGATTTACCTTGTTGCCGGAAATTCAACAGGCATTTACAGATCCTGCTACCGGACAATTCAATGCTTCCCAATTGGAAAAATACATCCAGGACCAGGAGAAATCAACTGACCCGAATGCAATCGAAGGGTGGAAGAGAACGAAAGAAGCGATCCGCACGCAACGTATGCAGGAGAAATACTTCCAGTACCTGGGCCAGGGAGCTTATGTTACGAAATTGGAAGCTAAGAACGAATATTTGGCTAAGAACGAATCGAAGTCTGTTTCTTTTGTAATGGGTGCTTACCGCGATATTACAGATGATCAGATGAAGATTTCTGACAAAGAAGTTCGCGCATTCTACGAGAAAAACAAAGAAAAACCGAAATACCAGGTAATGGCAGGACGTGACGTGAAGTACTTCGATGTAACGATCGTTCCTTCCAAATCGGATTCCAATGCATTCAACAAGGAAATGACTGCGATCAAAAAGGCATTCGCAGCATCTACCAATGATTCCTTGTTTATTTTGGAAAAATCCGAATTGCCGAGAATGTATGCTTCCGGTCACATGATGACTTTCCGTCCGGAAGGAGATCCGAAAGCGCGCCAGGGAATGACTTACCCGGCTGCAATGGATACCGTATTCAAAACAGCGACAGTTGGTCAGATTGTAGGGCCATACAACGATAACGGAACAACCCGCATTGCGAAAGTGATGGATTTCAACTCCAACGTGATGAAAGTACGTCACATTTTGATCAGCGCTCAAAAAGGAGATACCAAGAAAATTGCTTCCGCTAAGAAATTGGCCGACAGTTTGGTGAAAGTGGTAAACGCTTCCAACTTCGAAGAATTCGTGAAAAAATATTCGGAAGATCCGGGATCGAAAGACAAAGGAGGAGTTTACGAAGATTTCATGGATTATGAAATGGTAACGCCATTCTCTGATTTCGCGAAGAGCAAACCGGTTGGAACAATCGGAGTGGTTCAAACGGATTTCGGATTCCACATCATGGAAGTGTTGGACAGAAAAAGCGATGCAAGATTCCCGGTATTGGCAGTTGTTCAAAAAACATTGTTGCCAACGGAACAAACAAAAATGGACCTGAAAGACAAAGCTTACAACTTGCTTTCCAAAATCGACCGTGAGTTGAGCAAGAAGCAGGATGTGACGGATAAAATCATTTTGTTCGATACCATCGCGCGCAGAGAAGGATATTACTCCAGACCGGCACGTATGTTTGACGAAGCTCCGAAAGTACAGGGATTCACTACGAAGATGGCTGCACAATCCATTTTGGAATTGGCTTACAACGACGAAGCAGAAGTAGGTGACTTGTGTTCAGCTCCTATCCAGGACGATAACCGTTTGATCATCGCGATCGTTTCTTCGATCCGTGAAAAAGGAGTTCCTGCATTGGTTGATACTTACGAAAGAATGCGAACAGATGCTTTGAATGAGAAAAAAGCAAACTACATTTTGAAGAAAATGGGATCTGTTACGAACCTGGAAGCATTGGCTAAGAAATTGAAAACAGAAGTAAAACAAGCGGAAGTAACCTTTGCATCTCCAAGTATCCAGGGAGGTGGTTACGAGCCGGAATTGGTCGGAGCATTGTTCTCCGGGAAGATCAAGGATAAAATGTCTTCCAAGGCATCCGTTGGTCAGTCGGGAGTATATGTATTCCGTGTAAACAAAACGGTAAAAGCTCCGGCAGCGAAAAACTACGATGCAGAGAAAATGCAGATGTTGAGCCAGATCAAAGGAAGCATCGCAAATGCATCCCGCCAGGCTTTACAGAAGAAATTGAACGTAATGGATAACCGAGCGCTTTTAGAAGCAGGAATTATCCGTTAAACGATCATTGATAGAGATTATGGAAGGTTGTGTCTTACGGGATACAACCTTTTTTGTTTTCCGGTATTATAGGATAAAAATCACCTCATGAAAATCGCTTTGTTTTTAGTTGTTCTTGTTCTTTCCTTTTTTTGCTCTGCACAAGAGAAGGAACAGCCTTTAAAAAACTTGTTCAACGAATATTATATTTCCGTTAATCACGGAATCGGTGATGGTTCTTTCGGAGGTGGTTTGGGGTTGAATCACGTTTTTCACCCCGATAAGATTGTTTCGTTCAGGACCGGATTGGATTTCCAGTATTTTAGTGAGATGTCCTATTCAGAACAACCTTCTCATTTTGGTTCTCCGTATGACTATTATTGTTCATATGTGGATTTGACGGTTCCAATTGTGATGAGGATTAACATCAAATGGGTGTTTATTGAGCTTGGTGGAAATCTGGCAGTAGGGATAGCAGGCCAAAAGAGAGGAGTTTTAAGTGATTATTCCCAACCATTATTGGAAACAACAACGAAAGATTCCTGGAATCCTGGATTTTCTGTAGGCCCGGTATTGGGAATCGGAGCTCGCATTCCAATGAATGAAAAACTGGATCTACTAATTCGTCCGGATGTGGGAGCAAGCATTTCTTTAGATCGCGAGTTCGGAAATCTGTATGGACGTTTGTGTGTGGGAATTCATTTGAAATAAACAGAATATGAAAAAGCTGCTTTTGATTGCATTTATGAGTTCCTGTATTTTAGGCTTCGCACAAAAGGAAAAACGCTCATTCAAAGACTATTTCAATGAGTTCCACATTTCAGTGAACCATGGGATTCCCTTTGGGGCGTATAACCGGACATTTTTTGGCGGGGGACTTGGAATGAGCCATGTTTTCCGGGCAGATAGAACAGTAGGAGCAAGAGCCGGGTTGGACCTGGACTTTTTTCATTTTTGGAATAATGGAGGATTCGATCATTTTTTGGAACAAACCATCATCAATCAACACCTTTATCTAACAAGTTTAAGCATTCCCATCAACCTCCGGATCAATTTGGGAGAAAAAAAGAACTTGCATCTGGAATTGGGTGGCAGGCTGGGGTTCAATCTTTATTCTTTTTATGAAGCCGATATACTCCATTCAGATTCCACTAACCAACCATACTTTGTGCACGAAAGACATCCGGGAGGGCCGGTTGGATTTGCATTTGCGGGAGTAAATTCAGGGCTTGGTTATCTTATTCAATGGAATGAAAAAATGGATTTCCTGATCAGACCAACATTTCAACTGAATATTTATGATCTGGATAGATTGCATATTTATACTCAGTTAAATCTGGGAATTCATTTGAAATAAACTATTATGAAGCAATCAAAATATCTGATCGCCATTTTTGCTGCAGCAATTAATTTTTTTTATCCTTCTTCTATGGTTTTTGCACAAACAAAGCTAAAAGATATTGCGGGATGGGAATTTCATGCTTCAGCAAACCTTCCTTTTAGAGGAGAAAGAACCTTTTTCGGAACAGGAATGGGTGTAAATATGCTAATTAAAGATACCGGTTTGGTAAGTTTCAAAACCGGGTTGGAGGTAAATTATTTCCATACCTGGGATAAATATCTGGATGCAGGGAATTTTACCAATCAAAGGAATGTGCATTATCAACATGCGCTTTTATCTATTCCGGCGATCGTTCGGTTTAACATAGGGAATGACTTCAAATTACTAGTGGAACTTGGCGGATATTTGGGAATAACGCTGGGAGGTGAAATGAGATCCGATTATTCTTTCTATGACCCGTTGAGTAATGCCAAGTTTAATGGAATTAAACACGAAAGTTATTTCCCGGGATTGGCATTTACACCTACACTGGGAATCGGGGGAAGATTTCCACTTTCAGAACGGATAGATTTGTTGTTAAAACCTGAGTGTGCCTTTGTGATGTATGAAGAAATCAAAGAGCGTTATTTTTATGCACGCCTTTGCGCCGGAATCCATCTGAAACCTAAGCGAAAATAGAGGTTTATGAATAGTTGTATTTAGAATGAAAAGGTTGGATGCTAAAGTATCCAACCTTTTTTGTTTTTTGCATTATCCCTTAAGGATTCGATAATTCGTTTTATCTTCATAAAATAGAATTAAACTGAAAGAATGAAACTGCTTAAACCGGTCAACTTATTGGTATTTACGGCTCTTTTAGCTGGAAAAAACACCTTTTCCCAATGTTTCGACGATACCTATGCCAAAATCACGAAGAAAGAAGTGATTTCCTGCAACGACCAGGAGTGGGTATTGGAATACGAAGACAACTTTGACGGAAAGGAATTGAAATCCAGGGAATGGATTCTTCCTTATCAGGGAGTTCTGGCGGGTTTTAATTTTGAGAAGGATGGTTCCAAAGTATGGTATGCGAATACGAATACGCATCCGAAAATTCCGCTTTCGAACAATATTGTTACCGAGAATGGGATCCTGAAGCTGATTGCACGCAAAGAAGCAACACCGATCCAGGGAAGCTATGTCGTGGACTGGTCGAAAAATCCTCCGGGAAGAGATTCCTCTTCGTTCCTGTATTCTTCTGCCTGGATTGAATCGCAGCGCATGTTTGGCTACGGGAAATACGAAGCGCGGATCAAAATTCCCAAAGGAAAAGGTCTGTGGCCCGCTTTCTGGCTGTTCAACGGGGAGAACGGAAAACACAACTATGAAATAGACATTTTCGAATTCTGGAACGAATACACTTGTGCCGGCAGGTATAAGAAAAGCCGTTTGTCGAAGAATCCGCATTTTACCATTCACGGTGACAGCATCAATCGCAGCAGTTCGCAATGTGCCGACGATATGTACCCATGTTACGGAAACTGGGGCAACTCCAAAACCGATTTCAGCGCTGATTACCACATTTATGCCGTGGAATGGGACTATTACAAGATCCTCTGGATGATCGACGGAGAGTTGGTGCATGCATTGTATCGCTATAATTCGAAGAATGGCGTGCCTACGGACTGTAACACGATCGTGGAAGGACAGCAATACAAAGTCAACGAATCCTGGCCGTTTACGGAACAAATGCAGGTGCGTTTCAACCTGGGAATCCAACACGGAAACAACAACGACCCGAATGCAAGCGATAATTTCCCGCAGGCTATGGAAGTGGATTATTTCCGTTATTACCGGAAGGGGCCTGGTAAAAAATAAGAGCTAACTAAATCCATCTAAATCATGAAAACCGCCTTAATCTTATTGATTCTAATTCCTTTCGCATCCCAAACGCAGGTTCCGGGTTTTGAGTTTCACGGCTCTGTGAATCAACCTTTGAGTGGGGAAAGGACGTTCTTCGGAGCAGGAGTTGGCGCGAACATTCTCTTTAGAGAAACCAAACGGGTCAACTTTAAAACGGGTATAGAAGGTAACTTTTTTCACACCTGGGAAGCCAATGCTTTTAAAGGAAAAAATGCCCATCATCAGTACGGCGTTATTTCTGTTCCGGCAATGGTCCGGTTTACTTTTGGAGAAAAGAGTAAACTGTTCGTAGAATCGGGAGTTTATTTGGGAATCGGTTACGGTGAAACCAGGACTGATTACTACACGTTCTACGGTTCGTACAGGTATGAAGATTATTTTCCCGGTTTGGTAATTACCCCGGCACTTGGTCTGGGAGGCAGGTTTTCGTTTTCAGAACGTATGGACCTCTTTTTGAAGCCTGAGTTTGCATTTACGGTTACTGAGTTTGATCCCTATCCCATTTCATTTGGAACATCGTATTTTTATGCCCGTTTTTGCGCAGGGATTCATTTGAAACCAAGACCCAAAAAGCCGGCAAAAAACGGAGTGATTAAAATTGAGCCGCTCCATCCGTAAAATCCGGTTTTAACTTCCATCTAAAAATTTAAATCATGAGAACATGCTTCATCATACTTATTTTCATTCCTTTTGGAACCCTGGCACAAAGAAACATTGGTTCTGAATTCCATCTTTCCGGGAATCATCCGCTGATTGAAGGCATCGGGGCCTCATTTTTTGGCGGAGGCATAGGAGGGAATGTCATTTTCCGGGATACAAATACCTTTGGTATTAAAACAGGAGTGGAAATCAATTACTTTCATACCTTGCGAGCTTCTCAGAATCTTTCGTATTACCATGGTGATAACCATTGCGTCTTTGTTACCATTCCGGCAATGATCCGGTTTTCCACGGGGAAGAAAAATAAGCGGTTTTTTGAAATGGGAGCATATGTTGGAATTGGTTCCGGTAAATCAGAAATGGGTAAATATTCCCAATTTGTACCCTATTCCTCCGGGGTCGTCTTTACACCTGCAATTAGTTTCGGGGGAAGAATTTCTCTTTCGGAACGGATTGATTTATTGCTGAGACCTGAATTAGGGTTGACGGTAACTGATTATCATGCGAGTGACCGGGTATTTGAAACCTGGTATAGTTATGCCCGTTTTTGTGCGGGAATCCATGTGAAACCAAAAAGAACGGATAAAATTAAATAAAACAAGTAGGGGTGTAAAATTTTACACCCCTACTTATTTTTTATATGCTTATTTTAAAGGAATTACTTCACTTCTTTTTTCATTGGGTCCGGACCTGGAATGATGTTCAATAACTCGATATCGAATACTAGATCCGAATAAGCCGGAATTGCTCCAGGTCTTCCCTGAGCTCCGTATGCTTTGAAATAAGGGATTACGAAAATTCCTCTTCCGCCTTTGCTTAAAATAGAGATCGCTTCGTCGTAACCTGCGATCATTTGTCCCACGTTGTGCGTGAAATCCAATGGCTGGTTGCGATCGCGGGAAGAATCGAATTTTGTTCCGTTTAAGAAAGTTCCTGTGTAATGCGTGGAAACCTGGTCGCCTTTTTTTGCTTTTTCACCGTTTCCTTCTTTTTGGATCACATACACCAACCCGGATTCAGTCTGTTGTGCAGCCGGGTATGTTTTGCGGATCTCGTTCAATAAATAAACGCGGTATTCTGCTTCCGACATGCCAGCAATTTTCGCTACACGTTCTTTTTCAAGAGCATCCAATTTTGCCTGTTCCGCTTTTTTCACTTCCTCTGCTGCTTTCGCTTTTGCATAAGCTGCTTTGAAAGCTTCCGTTGCGTTCCATGCCTTTGCTGCTTTCCCGTTGCGAATAATGATAACTTTCGTCATCACGTCGTTTTGTTCGATTTTATTCACCACATCCTGTCCTTCCACTACGTGACCGAAAACCGTGTGTTTTCCGTTCAACCACGGAGTTTCCTTGTGAGTAATGAAGAATTGGCTTCCGTTTGTAGCCGGTCCGCTGTTTGCCATGGAAAGGATTCCAGGCCCGCTGTGAGTCAGTTCGGGAGTTGTTTCATCGAAGAACTTGTATCCCGGTCCACCCATTCCTGTTCCCTGCGGATCTCCACCCTGGATCATGAAATCCTTGATCACGCGGTGAAATTTCAACCCGTCGTAGAATGGTTTGGTAATTTTAATGGAATCGAAAAGAGTCAGGTTCCCTTCAGCCAAACCAACAAAATTGGCAACGGTCATAGGGGTTTTCTCTTCCTCTAATTTTACAATGATGTTTCCTTTCGTGGTTACAAATGCGGCGTAAATACCAGGCTGTGCATCTTTTGGCAACTCAACTTTCTGAGCCAAAAGGGAAGTGGTAGTCATACATAAAAGCACCAAAGCTGAAATGTATTGAAATCCTTTTTTCATAGTTAATTATTTGGGTTTAAAAATAGCGCAATTTTGCGAACTGCATCCGAAAAATCAAAAATCAGTCCAAAACGAATGCAAAATTCAAATTGCAAAACATAAAAATGGGAATGCTAACTTTTGAATGCTGAATTCATCATTTTGAATTCTTATGAGCAAAGTCATTTTTTGCGTCGAAAAAATCCCGAAATTTGTTTTACAAAAATACACACACATGCGCGTAGAACAATTATACACCAAATGTTTAGCCGAAGCGGCATATTTCATTGAGAGCGAAGGAGAAATAGCAGTTATTGATCCGTTGAGAGAGGTTCAGCCTTACCTGGACCTGGCAAAAGAATGGAACGGATCGATCAAATACATCTTTGAAACGCATTTCCATGCGGATTTCGTTTCCGGGCACGTAGACCTTGCAAAACGCACGGGAGCACAGATCGTTTACGGTCCTACAGCAAAAACAAATTTCGAAAGCATTATCGCAGAAGATAACCAGGAATTTAAAATCGGGAAAGCAACAATTAAAGTATTGCATACTCCGGGCCACACGCCGGAATCGGTTACTTATTTACTGATCGATGAATCGGGGAAAGAAAAGGCGATCTTTACAGGAGATACGTTGTTCTTAGGTGATGTGGGCCGTCCTGACCTGGCAATTAAGGGAGATCTGACACAGAACGAACTGGCAGGAATGCTGTTTGATTCCCTGAGAAACCGCATCATGGTTTTACCGGATTCAATAACGGTTTATCCCGGACATGGAGCCGGAAGTTCCTGCGGAAAGAACATGAGTTCCGAAACAGTTGGAACGCTGGGCGAGCAAAAACAGACCAACTATGCGTTGCGTGCTGATATGACTCGTGACGAGTTCATCAAGGAAGTAACGGAAGGAATTTTGCCTCCGCCTCAGTATTTCCCGAAGAATGCTTTAATGAATAAGAACGGGTACGATTCGATTGACGAAGTGATCTCGAAAGGGAATACCGCATTGAGCGTAGCCGAAGTGAAAAGACTGATGGATGAAAACGTATTGGTACTGGATGTTCGCAACCAGGATGAATACATCAAAGGAGCAATTCCGAACAGCTTGTTTATCGGTTTGAACGGAACGTTTGCCATGTGGGTCGGAGCACTGATTGAAAACATCAACCAGCCGATTGTATTGGTTGTTCCGGAAGGAAAAGAAGAAGAAACAGTGACCCGTTTGGCGCGTGTCGGTTACGATAATTGTGTCGGATACCTGGAAGGCGGAATGAAAGCGTGGACAGAAGCCGGAGAACCGGTTGAAACGATCGAATCCGTAACAGCTGAAAGTATTGCAGATAGAATTGATTCATTGCCTATCCTGGATGTTCGCAAACCGGGAGAATACGAAGCGGAGCATTTGGAAAATGCAGAACATGTGGCTTTGGATTTCATGCTGGATGACCTGGGTGACCTGAAACCGAACAATCCGTATTACGTGCATTGTGCCGGAGGTTACCGTAGCGTGATCGCCATTTCGTTACTGAAGCAAAAAGGCTTCAAAAACCTGATCGATATTGCCGGCGGATTCGGGGCAATCAAAAAAGCTGGAATCCCGACAACGGATTTCGTTTGCAGTTCTAAAAAGTAACGTATCAACTGATTTATAACCTGTTTGAATCCAGATTTTTACGTAAATTTGAGAAAGGATTAAAAATTAAAAGATGAGCGAGGAAAAATTCACAGTAAAAGAAAAGGCAAAAGTGAGCCCTTTACTGAGTGGTTTGGAAGAATGGGTTGAAGGAGTCATCATTAAGATCTTTAAAAATCCGTTTTTAGGGGATGAAATCGCTATAAAAGATTCTCAGGGTAGAATATTTTTCGGAGAGAAGAAATACTTTAAGAAGAGTTAAGAGTGTTTGCTATCAGTTTTGACATGCTTATTTCCGATTTAAAGGAGCATTATAGAGATCCTTATAATAATGCTTACTATGAAATCGCGACTATTTTAGAAAAATATGATTTCTATCGTGGACAAGGAAGCGTTTATTTGTCAACCAAAAATGACATGGCAAATTTGCTGAGAGCGGTCAATGCGTTGAAAAATACACCTTGGTTTAAAAATTCAGTTCGGGACATCAGAGCTTTTAGGGTCGAAGATTGGTCTGATTTTACTTCATTTATCAAGGAAGATTAGTTTTCAAAGTCTTTAGAAAATATAGAAAGTAGGGGTGGAAAATTTTCCGCCCCTACTTTTTTTGAACCCATTGAACCTTCTTTGAACTATTCCATCTAAATTTGCGCCCATGGAACAGAAAGAAGATTTATTAAAGGAAGTTATTTCTCACGCGAAGGAATACGGATTCGTTTTCCCTTCATCTGAAATTTACGACGGTTTGGCTGCAACATATGATTACGGTCAGCTGGGCTCGGAATTGAAGAACAATATCAAACAGTACTGGTGGAAATCCATGGTACAGATGAATGATAATATCGTGGGAATTGACGCCGCAATCTTCATGCATCCTACCACCTGGAAAGCTTCCGGGCACGTGGATGCATTCAATGATCCGTTGATCGACAACAAAGATTCCAAAAAGAGATACCGCGCGGATGTATTGATCGAAGAGCATATCGAAAAGATCCGTCAAAAGATCACTAAGGAAGTGGATAAAGCTGCGAAGAAATTTGCAGAGGCTTTCGATGAAGCTCAGTTCCGCGCTACCAATCCGAATGTATTGCGCAACGAGGAAAAGATCAAAGAGATTGAAGACCGCATGCGTGTGACTTTGGAGAACAATGACCTGGAAGGAGTGAAAAAGCTGATCGAGGACCTGGAAATCGTTTGTCCGATCAGTGGCTCCAGAAACTGGACGGAAGTGCGTCAGTTCAACCTGATGTTCTCTACCGAATTGGGTTCTGTTGCAGGAGATGCTTCCACGATTTATTTACGTCCGGAAACGGCGCAGGGTATTTTCGTGAACTTCCTGAATGTTCAGAAAAGCGGCCGTATGAAAATTCCTTTCGGGATTGCACAGATCGGTAAAGCATTCAGAAATGAGATCGTTGCACGCCAGTTCATTTTCCGCATGCGAGAATTCGAACAAATGGAAATGCAGTTCTTTGTGCGTCCTGGAGAAGAAATGCAGTGGTACAACCATTGGAAGGAAGCACGTTTGAAATGGCACAAAGCGCTTGGATTGGGCGAACAGTATTACCGTGAGCACGATCACATTAAATTGGCCCATTACGCAAACGCGGCCAGCGATATCGAATTCGACTTCCCGATGGGATTCAAAGAATTGGAAGGAATTCACTCCCGTACGGATTTCGATTTGAAGCAACACGAGCAGTTCTCCGGAAAAAAAATGCAGTATTTCGACCCGGAATTGAACCAGAATTATGTTCCTTACGTGGTGGAAACGTCCGTAGGTTTGGACCGCATGTTCCTGGCTGTAATGAGCGCTTCCTACAAGAACGAAAAACTGGAAGATGGTTCCGAGCGCGTGGTATTGAGTTTACCTGCGCAACTGGCTCCGTATAAAGTGGCAATCATGCCATTGATCAAGAGAGACGGATTGCCGGAGATCGCAAGAGAGATCTTCGAGGATCTGCGTTTTGATTTCAACTGCCAATACGACGAAAAAGATACTCCCGGAAAACGTTACCGCCGCCAGGATGCGATCGGAACACCTTATTGTGTGATGGTCGATCACCAGACTCTGGAAGATAATACGGTGACAATCCGTGATCGTGATACGATGGAACAGGAGCGCATTGCAATCTCTGAATTAAGAGCAAAAATCGATGAGAAAGTAAGCTGGAGAAACTTACTGGCGAAGTAATATAAAAAAACAAAATTTGAAGGCCCTGACATTTGATGTTAGGGCTTTTTTGGTACTAGTTGGGAATCGGTTATTTTGATATATTTACCGTGTTGTTTTCCTCTTGGAATTCAGATGGAACTTAAACTTTAACTATTCACATCGCGTATGAAAAAACGTTATTTAATTACCTACAAAGACAAAGACTTAACTCTCCAAAAGATCAACACATTGTTTGGAACGAATAATTCGATTAAAGAGTTTTCAGCCGATACAATCATCAATGAGAGCAGCAATTATCACTTCCGGAACTTGGGAATTAGTTCTCATATGCTAAGTGAAAAGGATGTACAAGTCTTAAAAACTAATCCGAAGATCGCTTCTATTGAAGAGGATACCGGAACCACTTTTTCTGCTAACACTTCTGATACAAAACCAAAATTGCGTGCCGCATTATCTGACTCTTATTCCTGGAACATGCAGCTGATCAATGCGCCTAAGGCCTGGGCAAAGGGATATACGGGCACAGGGGTAAATGTTGCGATCCTTAGTACAGGGATTGCTAATCATCCGGAGCTTAATATCAAAGGCGGAATTTCCACCATACCCAACTGGAGCAGTTATATGGATGACCAAGGCCACGGGACACATTTAGCTGGTATTATTGCCGGTTTGGGTAAAAGTTCCAAAAGTATACGCGGGGTAGCCCCGGATGCATCCCTATATGCTGTGAAGGTATTAGAAAAGACTTCTGTTGGGGGAGCAGAAGGTAAAATGACATGGATAATAGCCGGCATGGATTGGTGTATTGGAAATGGAATAGATGTTATGTGCATGGGAGTTTCCAGTCAGATAAATCCGTCAGAAGCTTATTCCGTGGGAGTTAAGCAATGTCAGCAGGCAGATATTATGGTGGTTTGTGCCTCCGGAGATTCGTTTGGATATGGGGGGTTTTCATATGTCAACGCTCCCGCAAATTCAGGGATACTCGACACGCCACTTGCGAGTCCGATGGCAGTTGGAGCAATTGACAATACATCACAGGTTTCAGCTTTTTCTTCCAGGGGAGGAAAATCTGAAATACATTGGAATTACATATCAGTTGTTGCCCCTGGTGTAGATATCTACTCAACGTTTTTGAATAATGAATTTCGAATAATGTCAGGAACAGGAACAGCTTGTGCGCATGTTGCAGGACTTGTAGCTTTATTGAAACAAAAAAATAAGGAGATGCAACAAAGGAATGGGAAGCTGAACCCTTTGGTAATAAAATCACTGATCTGCTCGACAGCAAAAGGATTAGGTCAAGCCCCACTTCCGAATACACCCTACGGATATGGATTAATTGATTGCGATAAAGTGACAAATTAGATCATTAAAAAGGGCTGTTTCAATTGAAACAGCCCTTTTCTATTACTACTTAAAGGACTCATTCCCGTACTGCACCTTTCATAATGCCTTGTAACAATCCGTCGAATTTGATATCGCCGCTGGATAAATTGTGCGTTTCGTGGATATCGAATGTTTTCCCGAATCCCATCACGCTTCCGCGTACTTTTCCATCAAGTTTTAGTTCAAATTTGTCGGCACTTACCAGCTTCGCAATGCGAAACAAAGCCCCGTCACTCAAACTAAGCTTCAACGGAATGGTGTAAACGTTTTCGGATTTGCGCTTGATCTTGATCTTTTTGGTCAAATCAATATCTCCGATCTCCAGGTCATTGATCGAAACGGTTAATTCTCCCTTCTTGATTTTGAAACCGTATCCGTTGTCATTGTCAACTGTTGCATCAAAACTCACGTTCAGGGTTTTACCTTCCAGTTTTCCGAATTTGAAATTGGAATATCCCGAAACCACCGGTTCCTCGAAATCACAGCTTGAAACTGTTAAAAGGACCGCACACGCACATAAAAAAAAGAGCTTCTTCATAATTTACTTCATTGCTTCATTGAAATAATGGAAGAAATACGGAATGGTTTCAATTCCTTTGTAAAAATTGAACAACCCGTAATGCTCGTTCGGTGAATGGATCGCATCGGAATCCAGGCCAAAGCCCATCATAACCGTTTTCAGGCCCAATTCTTTTTCGAACAAAGCAATGATCGGAATACTTCCTCCGCTTCTTACCGGGATAGGTGTTTTCCCGAAAGTTTCTTCGTAAGCTTTTGCAGCACTTTTGTAAGCAATGGAATCGATCGGTGTAACTACCGGTTCTCCGCCGTGATGCGGATTTACGACTACCTTCACACCGGCCGGTGCAATGGATTCAAAATGTTTGGCAAACAACTCCGTAATTTTATCCGGTTCCTGGTTTGGTACCAAACGCATGGAGATTTTAGCGTAAGCTTTGGAAGCAATCACTGTTTTTGCTCCTTCGCCGGTATATCCTCCCCAAATTCCGTTTACATCCAGTGTAGGGCGAATAGAACCTCTTTCAGGTGTCGTGTATCCTTTCTCTCCGTAGACTGCATCAATATCCAATGCTTTTTTGTATGCTTCTTCATCGTAAGGAGCTTTTGCCATTTCAGCGCGCTCTTCCATGCTTAGTTCAACCACATCCGCATAAAATCCCGGAATGGTAATGTGATTATTTTCATCGTGCAACGAAGCAATCATTTTCGTTAAGATGTTAATTGGATTCGCCACGCATCCGCCGTAAAGCCCGGAATGCAAATCGCGGTTCGGTCCTGTAACTTCTACTTCCACATAGCTCAAACCTCTCAATCCGGTTGTGATGGAAGGAACGTCATTTGCAAGCATACCTGTATCCGAAACCAAAATGATATCGGCTTTCAAACGTGCTTTATTTTCTTTGATGAAAACACCCAGGTTGACCGAACCTACTTCTTCTTCTCCTTCGATCATGAATTTCACATTACATGGAAGTTCATTGGTTTTCATCATCGCTTCGAAGGCTTTCACGTGCATGAAGAATTGTCCTTTATCGTCACAGGCGCCGCGTGCGAAGATGGCTCCTTCCGGGTGAATTTCCGTCTTTTTCACCACCGGTTCAAACGGGGGAGAAGTCCACAAATCGATCGGGTCCGCAGGCTGCACATCATAATGTCCGTATACAAGCACTGTAGGCAATGCCGGATCAATGATCTTTTCACCGTAAACAATCGGATGTCCGGCGGTCGGGCAAATCTCTACGTTTTCAGCACCTGCTTCCTGCAGGAATTCAGCTACTTTTTCTGCTCCGCGAATCACATCCTTTGCGTAAGCGCTGTCAGCAGAAACGGTTGGAATTTTCAATAAATCAATCAGTTCGTTCAGGAATTTGTCTTTGGATTCCTGTATATATTTTTGGGTGTTTTGCATAAATTTTCTATTTCTCAGGCAAATTTGGTTAAATCATAGCGTTTTTAATCGAATAATTGTGATTAAAATTTAACAGTTAAACAAAAATTAATATAATTGACATCGAAACGCAACCTTTAACATATTATTTCAGTCTAAAGGAAGTACGAGATTATAACGACTATGAAGAAAATTACTACAATACTGTCGATTGTATTATTGTCAGTTAGCTTTAACGGAAATGCCCAAATTTCTGTGACTAGCGGACAGCCCATTACAGATTACGTGACGAACCATTTATTAGGTCTCGGTGTAACTGTATCCAATGTAACATTTACCGGAGATCCTGCCCAGATCGGTTATTTTGACGGAACGGGAGTAGCGGGTTTTGGTTTTGCTGACGGAACAGTTATATCATCCGGAGGAGTAACCAACCTGGTACCGGGAAATTTCGGTACGGATGATTTTTCCATGAATACGAATGCGGATTTGGTGGCTGTTGCACAATCAGTTACCACAAACCCTGCAGCCAGCAACATCAACGATGCGAATGACGTGGGTATTCTGGAGTTCGATTTCGTTCCGGAATCGGATTTGGTTTCGTTTAATTTTATTTTCGGATCAAACGAGTACGAATATTGGATCAATTCGCAGTACAATGACGCATTCGGGTTCTTTGTCAGCGGACCGGGCATTACAGGGCCTTACAGTGCTCCTGCCGGTTTTCCGGGAGGATCGCAAAACCTGGCGCTGGTGCCGGGAACAAACCTTCCGATTACCATTAGTACGATTTACCCGGCAAACGCTGCATCGGGGGCTGCCTCAAATCCAGCCGGACTGAATCCTCAATTTTATGTAGATAATTCGAGCAATACGAACGTTCAGTTAAACGGTTATACCGTTCCGATGAACATTACTTTCAGCGTAACATGCGGTGAAACGTACCACTTTAAGTTTGCGGTTGCCGATATGCAGGATCAATCGTTGTCTACAGTTGTTTTCCTGGAAGCAGGTTCATTTACTTCTCCTCCGATTAACCTTTCGTTATCCAATACCACAGGTGGGGGAAGTGATACAATCATTGAGGCATGTTCGGATGCAAGATTTGTATTGGCACGCAGTATTTGCCAGTCATTATACGACCTTACAATTAACTTCACTACTTCAGGTACGGCAACAAACGGAGTAGATTACAACATTGCTCAGCCAAGCCCATTGTTTATGCCTGCAGGTCAGGATACGATCTACCTGGATTTTTCAACCATTGCAGATGCGCTTGTTGAAGGAACAGAAACCGTTACTATTAATATCGATTATGTGGATCAATACGGGAACCCTCAAACCAGTTCGGCAACTTTTTATTTAAGTGATATTACTCCGCTTGGAATCAACGAAACAGACCTGAGCCTGGCATGTTTTGACGACGAAGTTATTTTAACGGCTGTTGGAACAGGAGGTTCCGGTACCTATGTTTACGATTGGGTTTCCGGTAGTTCAACGACTACGCAAGATACGGTAAGTATTCTTCAAAACGGTGTAACGAATTACGTGGTTTCCATTACGGATGCCTGTTTGGGAACATACACCGATACGGTTACGGTAACCATGAATCAAACATTGGTGATCGATACGATGATTGCTTACACAGCTTCGGCTTGTACACCGGATGGTGCGGTAAGCGGTTTAGGCGCAGGAATGACGGGAATCCCTCAATACCATTGGGAAGGGCCGGGCACAGGCGGACCAAGCCAGATTAACGCATCCGTGATGCAAAACCTTTCTCCGGGATGGTATGTATTTACGGTTACCGACAACGTTTGTTCCGTGACAGATTCCATCTTCCTGAACAGCGAACCGGGTCCAATTGCAGACATGACGTTGAGTACTATTTCAGGATGTAACCCAACAACGGTTACTTTCACAAACAACAGTCAGAATGCAACGACGTACGAGTGGTATTTCGGAAATGGAAACAGTGTTACGGTAACTGATCTGAGTTCTCAAACACAAACATTTACGGTTTCGGCAGATCAGGCGTTAATCGCAATCAACGGGCCATGCAGAGATACGGCATTTGCTTCTGTTTTGATCGTTGAATGTGGATGTACTGATCCGCAGGCAACGAACTACAACCCGAATGCAGTTCAAAACGATGGTTCGTGTATTTTCCCGGAGCCAAGTGTAATCGTTCCGAACATCTTTACACCGAACGGGGATAAGAACAACGACGTGTTTAAATTAACGACCGTGAATGCAACGGAGATCGAAATCAAAATCAATAACCGTTGGGGAAATAACGTATACGTTGGAACCGGTTTGGATGCTGCCTGGGATGGAAAAATCGACGGGACACTTGCACCTGACGGAGTTTACTTTGTACAGTATACCGTGAAAGGATTAATGGGAAGAGAAATCACCGGACAGGGATTCCTGCAGTTGATCAGATAATAGAAAATAGAAATAAAAAAATAGGGGTTCAGCATACTGAATCCCTATTTTTTTGTTCAAATGTTCAAATGTTCAAATGTTCAAATGTTCAAATGTTCAATTTGAACGATTTAAACCCTTTGAATTTTTTAACTGTCTAAAGCAACGAGTGTTTTTCCGCTCATTTCCAGCGGAGCGGCAATACGCATGCGATCCAGTATCGTTGGTGCTACATCTGCCAGAATCCCGGGATTTAAATGGATATCTTCGTTCTTTGTTACCAGGATTACCGGAACAGGATTCGTGGAGTGTGCTGTATTTGGAGAACCGTCCGGGTTGAACGCAACGTCTGCATTTCCGTGATCGGCAATAATGATCAATTCGTAGTTTAACCGGGTAGCCAGATCTACAATTTCTCCCAGGCAGGAATCAACGGTTTCAACAGCTTTTACGATCGCGTCATAAACTCCTGTATGACCCACCATATCGGGATTCGCGAAATTCAGGCAGAAAAAATCAGGTTCATCCGCTCTTAAATCTTCCAGTATGCGCTCCTTCACTTCCGGCGCACTCATTTCCGGTTGAAGATCGTAAGTGGCTACTTTCGGAGATTTTACCAGGATGCGGGATTCGCCCTTGAATTCCTGTTCTCTTCCTCCGTTGAAGAAGAAGGTCACATGCGGATATTTTTCCGTTTCGGCAATGCGAACCTGTGTACGGTCCATTTTACTAAGAATTTCACCCAACGTATTGTGCAGGTTGTCTTTTTCGAAAATGACATGCACGTTTTTGAATTTCGCATCGTAGCGTGTCATCGTATAATAATCGATTTGCAAAGGCCTCATTCCGTATTCCGGGAAGGATTGCTGTGTCAGGGCCTGACTTATCTCTCTCGGGCGATCTGTCCGGAAATTGAAACAAATGACCGTATCTCCGTCTTTGATTGATCCTTCGCCTGAACTGTTTACCAGCGGCAGGATGAATTCGTCTGTAATATCTTCTTCGTAGCTCGCTTCGATTGCTCTTGCGGCATTGGAAAACGGCGTTCCGATTCCTTTTACCATGGCATCGTAAGCAACTTGCACGCGTTCCCAGCGGTTGTCGCGGTCCATAGCGTAATAGCGTCCCGTAATCGAGGCGATTTTACCCGTCGTGTGCTGCAGGTGGTTTTCCAGCTTTTGGATAAACCCTAAACCGCTTTTCGGATCACAATCTCTTCCGTCTGTAAAGGCATGCACCCAAACTTTGGTGAGCTCATAACTTTTAGCCATGTCCAGCAGAGCATGCAAGTGTTCCTGCGAACTGTGTACACCACCGTCGGAAACAAGCCCGATGAAATGAACCGCTGTGCCGTTCTTTTTTGCTTTCTCAAAGCAGTCGGTCAATACCGGATTTTTGAAAAAAGCGCCTTCGCGGATGGATTTATTGATGCGAGTGAGTTCCTGGTAAACAATGCGGCCCGCGCCGATGTTCAGGTGGCCCACTTCCGAATTTCCCATTTGTCCGTCAGGAAGCCCCACAGCTTCACCGCTTGCAATCAAGGTACTGTGCGGATATTTCTCCAGCAGGGAATCCATTACCGGAGTGTTTGCATTGAAAATGGCATCTGCTTTTGATTGGTCACCCAATCCCCAGCCATCTAAAATTATTAAACCAACTTTTTGATTAGTTATCATAAGGCATTTGTATTTGGAAACATGCTCCCGGCCCGTCAGCTTTGATCAGGCGCAGGTTTCCCCCTAAAGTCCGTGCGCATTCCCTGGCAATAAACAAGCCTAGCCCGGTTCCTTTGGTGGTGCGTGTTTCCTCGTTTTCTAAACGATTGAATTTTTTAAATAAAAGATCCTGCTGTTCTACCGGAATTCCTTTTCCATAGTCCCTGACATCAATGGAAACATAGTCGTTTTCCTTGTGAACCGTCAGGTCAAGCCCCTTTTCCGTGTACCCGTATTTGAACCCGTTTTCAATCAGGTTATTCAAAATGTTGGTAAAAATGAGTGGGTCGGTTTCCAGTTGAAGGTCTTCAAAATCATTCAGTCGAATGGAACTATTGAAGCGTTTCTCCTGGATGTTTATCAAATGAGTCAGGAATTCCTTCAGGGAAATAGAGGTCATTAAACGAGGCAATGCCTGTTGTTCAAGCCTGGAAGCGGTCAGGATCTGTTCTACCAATGTTTCCAGCCTGCTGGATTCGTCCAGTGCTTTTTGGATCAGTTCAGCCTGTTTTTCTGCGCTTAATTGATGCTTTTGAATGGTTTGCAGGTACAATTTGGTAGCTGCGAGCGGAGTTTTCAGTTCGTGTGTAACGGAAAGCATGAAATTATTCTGCTGCCGCGCCATCTGGATCTCTTTTTTGATAGAACGCTTGATTTTCCAAAGCCCGAAAAGGAGTAATACCAGGAATACGGAACCTTCCCCGATGATCATCACAATGCGTTTGGTAATCAGTTCATCGGTATGCTGTGAAGCACGCGTTAAATCAATAAGGTGATAGCCCCACCAAAGGAATTGAATCAGTACATAAGCACCCAGCAAGTATACAAAAACAGTTGTGGGTTTTTTAAGCATTTCTCTTAATAAGCGCGTTCGTTTTTGCCCTCAATATAGTTAATAAATGCCTTATTTACGACTTTATTTCCTCCCGGAGTCGGGTAGTTACCGGTGAAATACCAGTCTCCCGTATTTCCCGGACAAGCTCTGTGCAAATCCTCCACTGTCTGATAAACGATGTTTACTTCAGCTTTGATATTTTCAGGAGTCAGCATTTTAGCGATCTGTGCAGAAATTTCTTCCGCCGTAAAAGGAGCGTAAATCTCTTTCACATAGTTTACGATCTGCTCTTTCGGCAGTTTTTCCTGCTCTTTTGACTTGCGGTAACACTCGTCAATGATATGCTGTCGGCCGGTTTCTTTCAGCAAAGTAATTGCGGCATCAAAAGCGATGAAATCACCCATTTTTGCCATATCGATCCCGTAACAATCCGGGTAACGGATTTGCGGAGCCGAAGAAACCACCAAAATGCGTTTCGGGTCCAAACGGTCCAGGATGCGCAGGATGGATTGTTTCAAAGTTGTACCTCTTACGATACTGTCGTCAATCACAACCAGGTTGTCTTTTCCGCGAACTACAGAACCGTAAGTAATATCGTAAACCTGAGCAACCATGTCGTCGCGGGCATCATCTTGCGTGATAAATGTACGCGCCTTGGCATCCTTAATAGCGATTTTCTCAATACGAGCACGGCGGTTCAGGATCTCTTTCAGTTGTTCAGGGCTCGGTTTTCCTTCAATGGCAGATAGTTGCTCGAATTTTTGTTCGTTCAGGTAATCTTCCAATCCTTTGATCATTCCGTAGAAACTGCTTTCAGCGGTATTCGGGATGAAAGAGAAAACGGAATTATCCAGATCGTAATCGATTGTTTTCAAGACGTTCGGAACTACAAAACGGCCTAAATTCTTGCGTTCTGCGTAGATATCGTAATCATTTCCTCGGGAGAAATAGATGCGTTCGAAAGAACATTTTGCCGGAGCTTTCGGAGCGTTGATCTCCACTTCGGAAACAGTACCGTTCTTTTTGATGATCAGTGCGTGTCCCGGAGTCAATTCCTTGATCTCGTCGTATTTCAGGTTAAATGCTGTTTGGATAACCGGTCTTTCCGATGCCACCACACAAACTTCTTCGTCTTCGAAATAAAACGCCGGTCGGATCCCGTTCGGGTCTCTCAGCACGAATGCATCCCCGTGGCCCAGTAATCCTGCCATTGCGTATCCGCCGTCCCACACTTCCGAAGAATGTTTCAGGATTTGCTGAATATCAATCGTATCGGCAATTTTCTGGTAGATCTCCTGGCTGTTTAATCCTTCAGCCTGGTATTTTTGGAATAATTCGTCGTTTGCAACATCCAGGAAGTGGCCGATCTTTTCCAGTACGGTAACCGTATCGGATTTTTCTTTCGGGTGCTGACCGATTTCCAGCAGTACCTCGAATAGTTCGTCGACATTTGTCAGGTTAAAGTTCCCTGCAACAACCAGGTTCCTGGTGATCCAGTTGTTTTGTCTTAAGAACGGATGGCAGCTTTCGATTGAATTCCTACCGAAGGTTCCGTATCGCAAATGTCCTAAAAACAACTCCCCGGTAAACCCTGCGTTTTTCTTCAGATAATCGACATCTTTCAGTAATTCCGGGTTTTCTTCCCCGATTTCGTAAAAACGCTTATTGATGTGATCGAAAATATCCTGGATCGGTTTCGGATCGATGCTCCGGTAACGCGAAATATAACGCTCCCCGGGTTCCATGTCCAATTTAATGTTCGCAACTCCTGCACCGTCTTGTCCGCGGTTGTGTTGCTTTTCCATTAAAAGGTGAAGCTTGTTTAGACCATAAAAAGCCGTTCCGTATTTATCAACATAGTACTGTAAGGGCTTTTTTAATCGAATGACTGCGATTCCGCATTCATGTTTAATTGCATCGCTCATGGGCATCAAAAATCTTGGTGCAAAGGTACGCAATCTAAATCGATTCAGGCTAGAAATATTCGACCAAAAAACAACTTTTTATTGAATTCATAGTCTTATAAATACCGCAGAATAAATAACACTTTTTGTGCTTTTTTATTTTGAATAGTATTTGTAAATTCGTTTGATGTTTTTTCGCGTTCTGATTGGGGTAATGTGCTTGTTTTCAGTTGCTTTCGGGCAAACTGACAAAGTGTTGTTACATCCCAACGAAGGACAGTGGGATCCGAAGATCCATTTCAGGGTCGACATGCGCCAGGGATCCGTGCTCATCAATGAAACGGGTTTTGCTTATTTCCTGCACGATGCGATGGATCACAACCACGAAGAAAAAGGGTCGGTTGAAGATAAAAAAATCCATTGCCAGATACTCCGGTCCGAATTTCTGAATACTACCTGGAAAGGTGCAAAGACAAAAGGAAAACCGAGCCGTTCTTACCGCAACTATTACCAGGGAAGCGATCAAAGCAAATGGAGATCCAAAGTTTTCAGTACGGAAAAAGTTACCTACGATGAGGTTTACGAAGGAATTGACCTGGTCGTTGAAGGCCGGTCGGATTTTCTGAAATACTCTTTTGTACTGGCTCCCGGAGCGGATGTCAAAAAGATTGCAACGAAGATTTCCGGAAGCGAGAACGTGTTTTTGCGCGAAGGAGATTTGGTGACCCGGACCGATTTCGGTGAAATTATTGAAAAAGAACCTGTTGCCTGGAGCATTCACAACGGAAGAAAAACCAAGGTGCCCGTGGCGTTTAAACTGGAGAATAATCTGGTTACTTATGAATTCCCAAAGGGATTTCCGGAAACAGATACGCTGATCATTGATCCGGATATCGTGTTTTCTTCTTTCACCGGGTCGACCCTGGATAACTGGGGAATGACGGCAACTCCTGACCAGGATGGAAACTTGTATGCGGGTGGAATTGTGTTTGCCGGTACGGGGTCTTATCCGACAATTACCGGGTCTTTTGACCTGAGTTTCAACGGCGGGAATTCTTATCAGTTCGGAACAGGAACCTTGCCGGGCTTTGATGTGGCTATTTCGAAATTCAATGCAACCGGAACAAATTTGGTTTATTCCACTTACCTGGGTGGTTCTGGAAATGAGTCCGTGCACAGTTTGGTAACTGATGAACAGGGTGACTTATACGTACTTGGCGTAACGAGTTCTACGAATTTCCCGACGATCACCGGATGTATCGATCAAAGCTTTAATGGCGGGCCAACTGTCGCTACCAACGAATTGGGGTTCCAGGGTGCGGATATTTACGTATGCCACTTCGACGCGGCAGGTTCAAACTTGGTAGGTTCTACCTACCTGGGAGGAACGGGAACGGACGGTATCAATTCCGGAAGTTTGTATTTCAACTACGGAGATCCTTTCCGGGGAGAAATCGTTGTCAATTCCGGACAAGTATATGTAACCAGTTCTACTTCATCGACTAATTTTCCTTTGGCAAATGCCTTCCAGGGTACTTTAAACGGTGCACAGGATGCGGTTGTCATCAAAATGAATTCCGGGTTGACTTCCCTCATTTGGTCGACTTATGTGGGCGGTTCAGGCCACGATTCCGGCAACGGGATCCAGATCTCCAGTACCGGAGAAGTATTTGTGGCCGGAGGAACAACTTCCTCCAATATGCCATTTACTTCCGGAAATGATCTGACCTACAATGCTGGTATTGCAGACGCTTATGTAATGCGTCTATCCGGAACTTCCGGTGCAGTTTTGTCCGGAACATACATTGGAACGAACGAATACGACCAGGCCTTTTTTGTCCAGTTGGACCTGGATGACAATGTGTATATCTATGCGCAAACAGAAGGTTCGATGGCCATTTCACCGGGCAAATACGGAGTGGGAAATTCGGGGCAGTTTGTTGCGAAGTTTTCCCCCGATCTGACCGGCTTATTATGGACTACATCCATCGGTTCCGGCTCCGGGCATATTGAAATTTCACCGACTGCTTTCCTGGTGTCGAATTGCGGCGAGATTTACCTGGCAGGCTGGGGAGGAAATGTCAACGTCAATAACTCTCCGGGCGCTATTCACAGTAGTTCCAACGGACTTCCGGTTACTCCGGACGCTTTCCAGCCGAATACCAATGGAAATAATTTCTGGCTGGCCGTTTTGGAGGAAGATGCAACGGCATTGAATTATGCAACTTTTATCGGTGGAACAAATAGTTCCTATAACCACGTAGACGGCGGTACCAGCCGTTTTGATAAGAACGGGAATATTTACCATGCTGTTTGCGGGGCTTGTGGCGGTGCACCCAATGGTTTTTCCACAACTCCGGAAGCCTGGTCAACCACTAACCAGAGTCTGAACTGTAACCTCGCAGCCTTCAAATTTGAATTAAGCAGTATCGAAGCGGTTGTTGCCGCGCCGGATCCTTTGGTGTGTTTGCCGGACCCGGTTATTTTCAACAACAACAGTGCAAACGGGAACGAATTCGAATGGGATTTCGGTGACGGACAAACTTCCTCGCAAGTGAATCCATCGCATGTTTATAGCGGGCCGGGCCAATATACCGTTACACTGATCGTTCGTGATACTACTTTATGCTACACACCGGATACGGTTCAGTTTGTAGTAAATATCGGGGATTTTAACGGGGGAATCGTGAATCCTACGTCGCAGACCTGTGCAAATGTACCGGTGCAAATGGAAGCTTACGGAGGAACGGTTTATCATTGGGAACCTGCTCAAAACTTTAACAATCCGAACATTTTTAACCCGATGGTGACAACCGGGCAGAATCTTGCGGTTTACTGTATCATTTCGGATAGTTGTGGGGTGGATACGGTATATGCGCAAATAAATGTGCTGAACGGAGCTCTCGATATGTCCAATGATACCGCAATTTGTGTGGGAAATTCTGTCAATTTATTTGTCTCGGGAGTAAACCAGGTTACCTGGAGTCCGGGAACTTACCTGGATAATCCGTCGAGTTTAACTCCTGTTTCTACACCTTTGCAATCGATTACTTACACAGTAACGGGTACTACTTCTGATGGCTGTCAGCTGACCGGAACGGTTCATATTCATGTGGATACCACGATGCCGCAGCCTGTAATGCCGGATTCACTGGTGTATTGTACGGGGTCTTCCGGATCGGTTACGGTTTCAGGAGCGACTTCATATAACTGGTCGCCGCAGACGGATATTACCCCGGTTACAGGGCCGCAGGTTACAATCAGTGCTCAGTCGGATCAATATTATTACTGCGATTTTTCCAATGCCTGCGGAACGGTCCGGGACAGTATTTTTATTCACATCAATGTTGCGAACATTCTCGCAGGAAATGATACTACGATCTGCCCGGGAGAAACGGCGCCTGTTCATGCTTCGGGAGGAGTTTCTTACAGCTGGTCACCGAATCCATATGGAGTTCTGCAGCCAGACGGGTCGCTTGTTTTGGTGAAACCGGGAGTGTCTACTACGTATACGGTGGTTGGAACAGACGAATACGGCTGCACGGATACGGCTTTTGTGCGGGTGAATTTATTTCCTTCTCCATTCGTTCAAACAAACCCGGATGTGTATGCTGTTTTCGGGGAAGAAGTCCAGCTGAATGCGATTTCGAATACGGCAGTCAGTTACGTTTGGAGCCCGGCGGAATACCTTTCCTGCAATGTTTGTCAGAACCCGGTTACGATGCCGAATAAAGCCATGACTTTTACGGTGACAATTTACGATATCAATGGCTGTTCTGCGTCCGACGTGGTGCACATTTTTTACGATGCAATAATTTATGTGCCGAATACCTTCACACCGAACAACAACGGAACGAATGAAACGTTTTTCGCACTTGGTGTCAATATCAAGGATTTTCAATTGGATATCTATAACAGATGGGGAGAACTCATTTACTCCGGCGATGCTTTATCCCAAATGTGGGACGGAACCTATGCCGGTTTGCCTTCTCCGGATGGTGTTTATACCTGGAAAATCGAATACAGTGAAATCCTGAATGCTGAAAGACACCAGATAGTCGGGCACGTTAGTTTGCTGCGTTAAGTTTTCGCTTGTAAAGAATCAGACCGCTCTGCCGGGAACGATCCAATAGGATTTGATATTCTCTGACTTCAATTCTGATAGTCTTGCATAACACGTATTCCGAGCGAAATTTTTCACCGTCCCTAAATACCTCTTGTATAGGAACCTTGTATTCCAGGCGATAATAATTGACAACAGGTTCGTATAGCCAGTTGCACTCTGCGATGTGAACAGAATTATCACTAATATCTTGCTTAATCAGAAGTGTTGCCTCTTTTAAGTCCTGATCCTCAGCCCAGGTCATCGTTTTTTTGAAGTTGTAAAAAGGAATATTTACTCCAATGAACGAAGCAGAACACCCTATAATTAATATCCGGAACGCTTTTAATCTCAAGGGTTCAATATTCAAAAGGAAAGTAAGCAGAAAAACGGGGTAGAGATACAATAAAGAGCGATTGATCGGGTAAAGCGCTTCGAACAGGATGTTTTCAGCAACAAGCGCACAAAAAAGACCTGTTGTAAGGAGTACTGCAAAAGTGCCAGGAGTGAAAAGTGCCTTTTTCCGGATAGCTAAAAAACCTGCCAGTAACAGTAAAACGTAGAATAGGTATCTTAAAAGATTCAGGTTTTCAAATCCATTGATTGCATAAAAACCGGAAGCGATAAGACTATCGATACTCGTGTTCAGATTTCCGGTACCGAAATACAACTCATTATGAGCTTTCAGGAAGAACAACTGGTTCAGGGAAAAGTAAAGTGGAAGGATGCATAAAACAATCACTAAAGCGGAAGTAAGCAGGTATTGTTTCGGTTTGCAGGCAATGAGACCGAATAAAATCAACGCCTGGGCAATTAAAAAATAGTTGAGCGTATTCAGGTTGGCACTCAATGCCAGGATTGAAAAAGCAGTTGCCAGATAAGCATGAACCGCTTTGGATTCCGTTTTCAACGCTGCAACCCGGAAAAGGTAGAACAGGGAAGCGGTGACAAAAGCGACCGATAATCCGTAACCGCGGCACAGGGAGAAAAAATCCAATATAAACGGATTTCCGCAAAGCAGGAATAGCAAAGCTATCTGAGTGGCTGAAGTATTCAGAAACGTCTTTGAAATACGGAATAGAAAGAACCAGAAAACAGCAAAAGAAAGCATGTTCGGAAGGCGCAGGGCAAATTCCTTTGCGCCGAATAAGTGAGAGCTTAAAGCGCTCAAATGCGTATTCAGCCAATGGTGATTGGCCGTTGCTTTCAACAGTTCATCTCCCTGGATGATTTTATAGGTCAAAGCTTCGTCGTGTGTCAAGCCCACACTGAACCCGCGAATAAGAACATAACTGAATGCGAAAAGAAGGCCGAGGTAGTAGGTTATTTGAACGGTGCGGTTCATTTTAGATGAATTCACATTTCAGAACACCATCGCGGTCTATTTCCGTAAGTTGTACCGTTTGCATTTGGTTTACCAGATCCGGGTTGAAAAGCGTTTTTACCTTCACATAATTTTCCGTGAAACCATACATGATCCCTTCGTCCTCTTCCGCTTCGAATAAAACGGTTCTTCTGGAACCTACCTGAGATTCGTAAAACGCCCGTTTTTTCTTGTCGGAAAGAATGTGAAGCTGTTTGCTTCGCTGCGCTCTGACCTGGTTCGGAACAGGATCTCCCAATTTTACAGCCGTTGTATTTGCGCGCTCGGAATAGGTAAATACGTGTAAATACGAAACGTCCAGATCTTTCAGGAAATCAACGGTTTCCATAAATTCTTCGTCCGTTTCTCCCGGAAATCCTACAATAACGTCCACACCGATGGCGCAGTCGGGACGCAGTTTTTTGATATGCTGAACGCGTTCCACGTACAATTCACGCAGGTATTTCCGGCGCATTGCTTTCAACAAACGGTTACTTCCCGATTGAAGCGGAATGTGGAAATGCGGAACGAAACGTTTGGAATCTTCCAATGTAAATTGAATGATTTCATCGCTCAATAAGTTCGGTTCGATCGAAGAAATGCGGTAACGGTCTATTCCGTTTACCTCGTCAAGTGCTTTCACCAATTCGAAGAAATTCTCGTCTGCTCCTTGTCCGAAATCACCGATATTGACACCGGTAAGCACCACTTCTTTGATTTTTGTATCTGCAATTTTTTGTGCTTCGGAAACCGTTTCTGCAATGCTTGCATTCCTGCTTTTCCCGCGTGCCAATGGAATGGTACAGAACGTACAGAAATAATCGCAGCCATCCTGTACTTTTAAGAAAGACCGGGTACGGTCGCCCATGGAATGTGAAGGAATAAAGCTGGTTGTTTGCTTGATATTTTCAAACTTCACAGTAGCTTGCTGTAACTCCTCATGCTGTTTCTCCTTCTCATTCTGTTCCAAATGCTCAACGATATTGAATTTCTCATTCGCACCCAAAACCAGAGAAACTCCCGGAATTTGTGCAATTTCAGTCGGTTTTAATTGTGCATAACACCCGATAATTGCCACATAAACTTCCGGGTTGATCTTTTTGGCACGTCTGACAAGTTGCTTGCATTTTTTGTCGGCATTTTCAGTAACCGAACAAGTGTTAATAACCAAAATATCAGGCGTTTCCTCGAAGTCAACCTTTGCAAAACCTGCGTTTTCAAAAAGCCTGGAAATAGTAGATGTCTCTGAAAAATTCAGTTTGCATCCAAGGGTATAAAAAGCGACTTTCTTAAACTGTTGCATTTTTTTGCAGAATTGAGGGCACAAAGATAGACATTTTCAAGTCTGTACAAAAATCCCAGTGCAACTAATCGTTATATTTGTTAGACTATAGATTCACATGAAAAAGCAACTGACGATCCATTACGAATGGCTGGACCATTGGAAAGAACTTCCTGACTCCGAGCAACTTTTGATTGAAAAGGCGCACGAGGCAGCAGAAAGCGCCTATGCTCCTTACAGCGATTTCAAGGTCGGAGCGGCGGTTTTACTGGCCGACGGAACGATTGTGAAGGGGAATAACCAGGAAAACATTGCTTATCCGAGTGGTTTGTGTGCGGAACGGGTTGCGCTTTTCTATGCAGGAGCGAATTATCCCGGCACAACCATAAAGACCATTGTGGTGGTCGCTGACGGAGATCTGATTGCGGCAGACGAATGTGTTTCTCCGTGTGGTTCGTGCCGGCAGGTTCTTGCAGAATCGGAAATGCGCCAGGACGAACCGATCCGGATTATTTTGGTTTCCCGCGACGGGAAAACCTGGATTTTCGACAGTATAAAAGATATTTTGGTATTTCCTTTTGGAGTAAAGTAAACGATGAACGAAAAACGTCTTGAAGAATGGTTCTCTTCCCGGAAGAAAATGCGCGAAGACCGGACGGCAGAAAAGCTGTTTGAGGCGATTCGCCAGGGAGATGCAACTGCTCTGAGCGGGGCGATTACCTTGCTCGAAAGTACACGCGAAGCGGATTTGGAAACGGCTAAGGAATTGATCCGTTTGTGCCTGCCGTTCTCGGGAAATTCATTGCGTATCGGGATCACCGGGGTTCCCGGAGTAGGAAAAAGCTCTTTCATTGAGAAATTCGGGCATACCATTTTAAAGACCCGCAAAAAAGTGGCTGTTTTGGCTATTGATCCGAGCAGCGAACGAACGGGCGGAAGTATTTTGGGCGATAAGACCCGTATGGAAACCTTGTCCCAAAATCCGCGGGTGTTTATCCGGCCCTCTGCTGCAGGAAATACGTTGGGTGGCGTTGCGCGCAAAACCCGTGAAACAATTATTCTTTGCGAAGCCGCCGGATTTGACGTGCTGCTGATCGAAACGGTCGGAGTGGGACAATCGGAGATTATGGTCCATTCCATGGTCGATTTTTTCCTCCTGCTTCTTTTGGCCGGTGCCGGCGATGAACTCCAGGGAATCAAACGAGGAATTATGGAAATGGCCGATGGTTTGGCTGTTACAAAGTCGGATGGTGACAATGTAAATAAAGCGAAACTGGCTTCCCGGGAATTGAAGAATGCCATTCATTTATTCCCACCGGCTTCCAATGGCTGGATCCCGGAAGTGAAGACCTGCAGTTCATTGGAAAATACGAATATTGATGAGGTTTGGGAAATGATCGAACGGTTTGAACGGCATACCAAACTGAACGGAAGCTTTGATTCCAAGCGCAAACACCAGGATCTGAACTGGATGCACGAAACCTTAAAAGATCTGCTGATGCAAGGATTGTGGGCGCAGGAAAAAACAAGAGCCTATATCGGAGCAAAAGGCTTGGAAGTGGAGAACGGAACTATTTCCGCCTTTGAAGCTGCCGAAGAAATTTATAGGCTCTATAGAAAAAACGTCGATTACTAAATCAAAAATAGAAAAGCTTCTTTTCCAGCCGGAACTCTTGCGGTAGAAACCTGTTTTTTGACGGTGTTTAATGAAAATGCTGCGCTACAGAAAAGAAAGGGTTAACTTTATCCCATGGAAAAGATCGAATTTACCATTAACGGGGAATTTATAGAGTTACTGGGCTTACTGAAGGCTACGGGGATCGCTCAAACCGGTGGTCATGCAAAAATGATCGTTGAAGACGAAGAAGTGTACCGGAACGGTGAATTGGAAACGCGGAAACGTGCGAAACTGGTTGCAGGAGATGTCATCGAAGTAGGCGATGAAGTCCGTATCGTGTTGAAATGATTGATGTAAGTTTCAAAAGTTCACACTTCGGCTACACTCAGTGTTCTTCGGTTTAGCGAATGATCTTAAAAGGGTGACTGAGCGAAGTCGAAGCCACCTTTTAAACGATTAAAATAATTCCTGTAATTCTTTTCGCAGAAATTCAACCGTAATCTCTGTAGGAAGTTTTCCTACTTCTGCTACGATTTCAAATATTTTTGCTGCCATGTCTGTTGAAAGAGCCGTTGCATCCATCTGCTGACCAGCTAAATTGATGATCTTGATTGTTTCTTCCTTGGAATTTCGGACCATGTCCCATGCCTGCGGGGAAACGAACATTTGCTGTGACACATTGTGATCGTATTCTTCACGGATAGCCTGTAACAAATCCGTTTGAAGTTTACGGGCAGGAAGTCCGGGGTTGTGAAGGCGCATAACCAAACTTCCGGGATGGATACGCTCCATTAAAAGTGCAGCACGCTGATAAGCTTCCACACGCATCGGAAGGAAGTGTTTCTGGCGCTCTTTTTTTAATTCGATTTGCGCAGCCCTGATCTCACGGTCTCCCGTTTTTTTTAGGAACAAATAAGCCATTAGCAATACTCCGCCGCCGGAGATGATTGAAATAAGAATAGGAAAGATGATTCCGACAAAAAAGTGCATACGAGTTGTTTTTCTGGGTAAATTCGTTTTTTGGTAAAAGTAACAATTCCGCTTAAATGAATTTTGGATCGGCCTCCATTTGATGTCCGCACACCGAGCAGGTTCTCATTTCTTCCGAATTGTAAAACTCCTTAAAGCGGGGCAGAAAATCCTTTTCGATATTATCCAGTTTGAAACGGTAGTGTTTCAATTCGTGGTTGCATTTTTCGCAGAACCAGAATAGACCGTCCTGCATGTCCGTGTTCTTGCGAACGCGCTCAATCACCAAACCAACCGTATTTTCGCCACGACGCGGGTTATGAGGAATGCGTGCGGGAAGCAGGAACATTTCGCCTTCTTTAATCACAATGTCCTTGGCCTTGCCTTCGTGCTGGATACCAACCGTGATATCACCTTCAATCTGGTAGAAAAGTTCTTCACTCTCATTGAAGTGGTAATCTTTTCGTGCATTCGGACCTCCAACGATCATGACAATGAAATCGCCGGCTTCCTTGTAAAGGTTTTTATTCCCGACAGGTGGTTTCAATAACTCCCTGTTTTCTTCGATCCACTGATGTAAATTAAATGGCATTAACATATCCCTGTGTTTTTATCAAAAGTACCAAATGCAAGCCCGATTTGCAATACCAAAGAGCATAAAAAAACCCCGAAGCAGATGTTTCCATCGCTTCGGGGTTTTTATGAATTTATTAACGCTTTTCAGAAGCAATGCTTCATTACTGCGCTAATACTTTATCTTATTGAATGACTACGCGGAATACTTTTTCAGCAGACTCTGTAGAAAGTTTGAAGAAGTAAGTACCTCTTTCAACTTCTTTTAAGTTTACTGTATTCGTTCCGGCAGCAACGCTTGTTCCGGATTGAATAGTACGTCCGTTGATGTCAGTAACCACTAAATCAAAGTTTCCTGTAAATGTTGATTCAATGAATACAACACCTGTAGAAGGGTTTGGATAAAGGGATACTGCCTCCAATGCATTCTCGTCTACAGATAACCAGTTACAGTTTGTAACAGTTACCACAACGTTTGCTGTATCATCCGGACAAACTCCGTTTCCTGAAATATAATCGTAGTTATACTGACCAGGGAAGTTTGCTGTCCAAATTTGAGAACTTGACAATAGCACATCAGATGGATCATACCAGTCACCGTTCAGGTCTGAATTTCCGTTCAATCCTGCTAACAAATCGATAGGCTCATTTCTACAAGCTGTAATCACACCGTCTTGTCCGGCGTTAGATGGAGCATAAACTTTCACTTGAGAAATAATTGAATCGTAAGCACATCCGTCAACTACGCGGTATTCGAAGTCGAAAGTTGTGTAAGCCAAACCGTTTGATTCGAAATCAGAACCTGTAATACTAGCATTTACAGATGGAACGTTGGAAGACCATGTACCTCCTGTGTTGTTTCCTGTAATTGTTGTGAACAGATCTACGTTTGCACCGTAACAGATCTCAGTTAAAGGAAGAGCAGATCCACCTTCAAGAACGATCTCAGTTACTTTCAAGCTGAAGTTACCTGTAGTAGCATCAAACTTGTCGTACATGATGTAATAAGTAGTTCCTGGAGTCAAACCACAAACTGTGAAGTTTGGAGCTAAACTTGTTCCACCGATCTCGTTATCGTTTGCTGCAACCAGCGTGAATGTGTTGAAGTCAGCACAGTTCGTTGCACTGTAGACAGCAGCCTGTCCGTTGTAAGGAATTGCAGTTGAGTTAACTCTTACAGAACCGGAAGGAGGTGCTACGAATGTATACCATAATGTTCCGTTCAATGTATTGTTAATCCATCCTGTAGTTGTTTGAGCACCTGTTGAAGGAGGAGCAATGTTTGCTTCGTTTAGAGAAACACCTGCACCTGTATTGTTAAACGTGTAAGTCTGGTTCAATGCAAGTACTTCCTGAGAACAAACAACATCGTTTGTAACCGGCATTACCAATGTAATTGGTCCTACCCAGTTAGAAGTATCTACTGTTGTTCCGTTGTCACACTCAGCCTGAACATACACCTGGTAAACACCGGATGCCATCAAAGCTGTATTTTGAACTGTATCTGCAAAGTTAATTCCTGTTGCATCCTGAATGAATCCGTTTCCAAGAGTGAATCCTGTCATTCCGTATTGAATGTTGAATCCTGTTACAGGGTAAGCCATGCTTGAAGCTGTCCAGTTCCATGTCAATTCAAGAGAGTCAACATCTGTTGCTCCTGCCAATCCTGTAATATCAGAACACAATGGTTTTGTACAGAAGTTTACAAGGAATCCGTCAGAAGTTAAGCTGTCAGCCTGACACTCAGAGTAGATATAAGCATCGTAGCAAGTTAACTGTGTTAAAGTACCACCGAAGTTTACGTCAGAGCTGTTTACTGTCAATGTTCCGATTTCCTGACCGGCAACTGTTGGATCAAATCCGTCCAATCCGTATACGATTGTCCAGTTTGTTTCACCGTATGGACCCGCATCCCAGTTCAATTGAGCGTCATCAGCATAAGTAAGTGTTACCATGTTCTGAACGTTCGGACAAAGTGCAGTGTAGAATCTTACACAAGAATTGTTTTGTAAGTATGTCTGGCTATTGTAAGAAATAGTCGTTGTAGACATTGGTCCTACAGCAGAGATTGTTGCGAAGTTACCAGCGTAGTCATAAGCACTTTGAGAACCACCGAATACTTTATCATCATACAAGTAGAAAATCTCACCTGTAGTTTGATTGATTGCGATTTCAAATGTTACGTTTTGACCGGAAACTGTAGAGAATTTAGGTCTGTTGAACCATTCTACGATCAGGTAGTTATCACCACCGATTGTTGTTTCCTGCCAGTATACGTTTCCTTCTTCATCATCCAAGTCAACGTTCCATGCGTTTAGAGTTACCGCTCCGAATTGAATCCATCCGTTGTTGCTAACTGTAACCGTGTTTGAAGTTACTCCCTGGAATGAAACCGGGTTAGTAGTTGTAATCGGAGTAGAAGCATCATCCGCAAGGTTCAATGCCGTTCCTGTAGTTTGGATTGGAGTGAATCCAGGTCCACACTGGCTATCCCATGTTGAGAAAGGAACATCTGTTGAGAATGCGAATGGTCCTGCCCATGCAGAAGATGTAGTACATCCTGCTTGAACATAGAATTGGTAATCTGTATCTTCAGTCAATCCTGTAATTTGAACCGTGTCATTTGTTACTCCGGTCATAGTAGGGAAAGGACTTGATCCAAGTGTGAATCCAGCAGGTCCGTACTGAACGTTCCATGTTGTTTCGTTTCCTTGAGGAGTCCATGTTGCCATTGCGTTGAAGAATGTAACGTTGTATGCATTCAATGCTGTTGGAGCAGATGGCTGAGTAATGATCACCTGGATTGGTGCACTCACTCCACCTACGTTATCCTGAACATAGAAGAAATAAGTACCTGCAGCAAGGTTTGTTGGGATTGGACCCCAGCTAACCTGGTCTGTAGAGTACTGGAACGGAGCAACACCACAGCTAACAGCAGTTTGTGTAAAGCTTCCGTTTGACAAACCGTTACAAGTAACGTTGATAGGAACAAGTGTTACCGCAACAGCTGTTACAATTGCTTCGATATCTGCACGAGCAGAAGAAGGACATCCTGTGTAGTCTTCCTGAACATAATAAGTTGTTGAAGATGTCAAAGAAGGAGTAGTAAATGAGTTACCGGTTCCTAATTGAGTACCTCCTGTTGGAGCATCCCACCAGCTGATAGTTGCACCTGAATAAGAAGGTGTACCTGTAAATGTAGCAGCTGTACCGGAACAAATACCCTGGTCAACGGCTCCTGTACCTGTTAAAGTAGGACAGATAATGTTTACGATGTAGTCTTCTGTTTCACCCCATGTATAAGTTCCACAAGGGTTAACTGTACCTGTAGTTTCAACGTTTACAACACGCATTCTTGTTTGACCCAAAACAGCTCCGACAGGAATTACCAACGTTCCTGTTTCTGTGTGAGGACCGTTTACGTATGCCGGTGAAAGAACTGTTTCTCCCGGATCAGTGAACAAACCGTTTTGGTTAAAATCGATGTATACACGGGTAGTGTTGTTGTAGTTACCACCACATGTTCCGATTTGTACCGATAAAGGATAACTTGCACCACGCACTAAGTTGGTTGCAGGAAGGTTCGCATAGTTAGAATACTGGTTCTGGATTGATCCCGGACCACCTGTTGTAGAACACGTAGAAGAGTTATTCAAAAGCGTTCCGATAGATACATTCAGAATTTCCTCATCTGCTGTACTGGTAGAATTACTTGTACAGTAACAGTTAATGAAGGAGTTTGTTGTTACAAGAAGTGCTGCAGATGTATCTGTCATTCCTGAACAAGTTACATAACGACGGTAATAAGTATTTACCGTTTGGTTACTTGTGTAGCTAGCTGAAGTTGCTCCTGCGATGTTCGCGAAAGAACCAGCTGCTCCTGTAGTGGAGCTTTGCCATTGGTAAGTCAATCCGGTACCTGAAGAAGCTCCTGTTACTGATAACACGTTGTTAACAGAAGGACAGATCGGGTTGCTCGCCGCTGAAACAGTTCCTGCTGTTGGAGGAGCCGTACAAGGAGGAACTACCGTACCGTTGATTGTAAAGCTTCCTGCACATGGACTTGGCGGTGATGGCCAGGTGTCGAACATAATGTAATATTGTACGCCAGCAGTTAAGCTAAATGAAGCTGTAGTTAAAGATGTACCGGAGGTAGTTTGACTTGTTACCAGTGTTCCACCTGAGGTAGGACAACCCTGATAAATAAAAATCCCTACCCAGGATTGACCTGTATAGGAGACAGTAACATTGCTGTAGTTGGTCGCAGGCGTCCAGGTGTACAGCGCTTCCAATCCGTTGTCGTAGTTTGAAGCAAAGTCGATGTCATTCGACCCACCACATACCACAGAAGGATCCGTGTAAGGCATGGTAGGAGCCGCAGGAAGTGCAATCGCTGATGGACAGGTCGTCGCAAAAGCAGATTGAATTCCTACTAAAAGTCCTGCCAGACCCAGTAGTAATTTTTTCTTCATAAAGTATTAATTTATTTACGTTCAGGCAAATGTAAAGAATTAACGGTTCAGTAACATTTTTTTCTTTTATTTTTTATTCGAATAATGGATTGGGTTTGTTGGATGTAACCTTTAGTTGATAGATTGCAATAGTGCATGAAATCCCTTTGTTTATTTGGGTTTCCGAAGGTGTTGTCTGATCAGGAATTTTTTATTGATCTAACAATTGTTGTGTTAATTTTCGTGTCAACAATTGTTTCAATAATTGATTAATCAAACAAAAAAGATGTTTACAAAACAGAAGACCTACTTTTTTAAGGAAAGGGTAAAAAGAAACCCCGGCATTTATCGCCGGGGTTTCCTGATTTTTATTCTTTCGTGCATCCGTTTTGCGGATATCACTTCGAAAAGAATGTTTCTTATTGAATTACTACGCGGAATACTTTTTCAGCAGACTCCGTAGAAAGTTTGAAGAAGTAAGTACCTCTTTCAACTTCTTTCAGGCTTACTGTATTCGTTCCGGCAGCAACGCTTGTTCCGGATTGAATAGTACGTCCGTTGATGTCAGTAACCACCAGGTTAAAGCTTCCTGTAAATGTCGATTCGATGAATACAACACCTGTAGAAGGGTTTGGATAAACAGTTACCTGCTCCAATGCGTTTTCGTCTACAGATAACCAGTTACAGTTTGTAACAGTTACTACAACGTTTGCCGTATCGTCCGGACAAACTCCGTTTCCTGAAATATAATCGTAGTTATACTGACCAGGGAAGTTTGCTGTCATAACCTGGGAGTTCGGCAATAGAACGTCAGATGGATCATACCAGTCTCCGTTTAAGTCTGTATTTCCGTTCAATCCTGCTAACAAATCGATAGGCTCATTTCTACAAGCTGTAATCACACCGTCTTGTCCTGCATTGGATAATGGATAGATGCGAACTTGCGAAACAATGGAATCGTACGCACAACCATCGGTTACACGGTACTGTAAGTCAAATGTCTGGTAAGCAAGTCCTGCTGTGTTGAACGTAGAATCCTGGATACTTGCGTTTACAGCTGCAATGGAAGACGACCAAACCCCTCCGGCATTGTTACCGGTGATTGTTGTGAACAAATCAACCAATTCGCCTGTACAAACACTTGTTAAAGGAAGCGCAGATCCGCCTTCAAGAACGATTGCTGAAACCATCAACCCGAAATTACCGGTTGTTCCATCGAACTTATCATACATCACATAGTAAGTATTACCCGGCGTTAATCCGCAAACCGTGAAGTTTGGAGCTAAACTTGTTCCGCCGATCTCGTCGTCATTTGCTGCTACCAGCGCAAATGTGTTGAAGTCAGCACAGTTGATTGCAGTATAAACAGCAGCCTGTCCGTTATAAGGAACGGAAGTAGAGTTGATTCTCACTGATCCGGACGCCGGTGCTACAAAAGAGTACCATAATGTTCCGTTCAAAGTTGTATTCACCCATCCGTCGGTCATTTGAGCACCTGTTGCAGGAGGAGCAATGTTTGCTTCGTTCAGGGAAACACCTGCACCCACATTGTTGAATGTGTAGGTTTCTCCTAATTGAAGAGCTTCCTGGCTGCAAACATCGTCATTTGTGATCGGCATAACGATGGTAATCGGTCCCATCCATCCGGAAGTGTCAACTGTTGTGCCGTTATCACATTCCGCCTGAACATACACCTGGTAAACACCTGATCCCATCAATGAAGCATCAAAAATAGTGTCTGCATAATTGATTCCGTTTGCCTGGTAGATCGTTCCGCTTCCTAATTGGAAACCTGTCATACCGTACTGGATGTTAAATCCGGTTACCGGGTATGCCAGACTTGAAGCAGTCCATGACCATGTCACCTCCAATGAATCAGGATCCGAAGCACCGTTGATAGATGCCGGGTTCGAACAATATGGCAACGTAGTGAAATTATGGATCAATGCTAGGGAAGTGTCTCCGTTCGCACAGTTCGCATAAATGTAGAGGGTGTAATCTGTCAACTGAGTTAAAGAAGAAATACTGGAGAAACTGTTTGTTTCGTTCAGGATCGTTCCTGTTCCCGGAGTAAATCCTGCCGGACCGTATTCGATAATCCAGTTGGTTTCGTTAGAGAATCCCGGAGTCCAGCCAAATTGGATCTCGTCAGCACCCAGGTATGTTGTTACAACGTTTTTAGGTTTCGGACAATCCGTGTAATAGAAGTGAACACACGTGTTTTCTTGTAAATAAGCAGAGTTATTCATGGAAACATCAATGTTTTGAGCTCCCCGAACACCGATTTCTGCGTCTGCTCCATTATCGTATGAAGCATTGTCATGATTTACATCTTCATATACATAATAGATCTCATTTGTTGCTTCGTCAATGATTAATTCAAACGTAGTTCCATCTGTTCCAAGTGAAGAGAAGAAATGAGCCACATCTGACCACATAACAACGAATTTCCGGTTTGGAGCAACGCCAAGTGTTTGGAAATATACCCCGTCATATGGAGTGTTCATATCCTGAACATATGGATACAAACCATTTCCGGCTGCCATAGTATATCCAACCTGCGCTGTTTGATTTCCTAATACTACACCACCATTGTTTCCGATTGTGATGTCATTAATAAGTGTTCCCTGGTATAACACAGGAAAAGGAAGAGTCAATCCGAATTCGGAATCATCAGTTGTATTTGTATTTGTACCGGTTGCAGAAATGTCTACAAATCCTCCTGCAGGACAATCTGTTGACCAGTCAATGTAAATACCTTGGTTATACGTGTTAAATGTAATCGGTCCGGTATAGTAAGATGAATCAGTTGCAGAACAAACCGCCATCACATAAACCTGGTAGAATGAGTTTGGAGTCAAACTTCCTAAAGTGAAAGGGTTAGTTGTTGCAACTACTGAATCTCCCGTTCCAAGAACAAATCCCGGAGGGCCATATTGCAATTGCCAGGAAGTTTCAGATCCGCCTGCAGTCCATCCCAATTCGATATCTGTAGAAGTAGCGCCTAAGTTTGTCAACCCTGTAGGTTGCGGACATGTCGGAGCCGGAGCAATGTTTACGAAGTAATCTTCTGTTTCTCCCCAGGTGTAAGTTCCACATGGAGTGATGTTGCTGATGACAGTAGTTTCAACGTTGATCACACGCATACGTGTAATACCAAGTGTTGCCGTTACAGGAACAAGTACCGTTCCGATCTCGTTGTGAGGTCCGACTGTATAAGTTGGAGAGGCATACACTTCTTCTCCCGGATCGCTGAACAATCCATTGTGGTTGTAATCAATATACACTTTCGTCATGTTACTGTAGTTACCACCACACGTTCCAATCCCGACATTCAATCCGTAACTAACTGTTCTTGCCAGCGTAGGTGCAGGCAAAGCAGTATAATTGGAATATTGGTTTTGAATGGATCCGGTCCCACCGGTCGAAGAACAGGTAGAACTGTTGTTCAAAGTTCCGATGCTGACATTCAGGATTTCTTCATCGCCTGTACTGGTGGCATTGCTGTTACAGTAACAGTTGACAAAGTTGCTGGTATTTACAAGGAATGCGGCGCTTGTATCACTCATTCCGCTACAAGTCATATAAACACGGTAATAAGTATCTACCGTTTGATTGGAAATGTAAGTGCTGTTTGTTGCACCTGCAATATTGGTGAAAGAACCGGCAGCGCCCGTTGTAGAACTTTGCCATTGGTAAGTTTGTCCTGTTCCTCCCGTTCCACCTAAGATAGAAAGGGTATTGTTAACAGATGGGCAAATAGGGTTGTTTGCTGCGGAAACCGTACCGGCCGTTGGTGGTGATGTACAAGGAACGGCAGGAATAAATGTGATTCCTCCGATCAGACCTCGCGGATAATTCGCCGGTGTGGAAGGGTAAACAGTTCCTCCCCAGGAAATTCCGTCACCGGTTAAAATGTTAACCCCGCCACCGCTGAAGGTGTTGGTTCCGGCTCCATTCGTTAAAGTGGAATACTGCATGGTTGTTGCAGACAAACCAAGCTGATAAGTAGCCCCTGCAGGGATGGTTAAAGACAAAGAAGTCAAACACGGAACAATCCCGTTTGCTGTGTTGGAATTTGATACAACTCCTGTTCCGGCAGAAATCCAGCCGTTTTGTCCTGCACCTACAGTACCGAAGCTCCACGGAGCTGCATTGTCTACATAGGGACTTGTGTTGTAAAGTAGTTCAATGTTATTGGTTGCTGTAGACCCTAAATGACATTGGATACCTGTAATAATGATATCAAATGCATTGGTGTTTTGAACATTGAACGTAACGGATCCGTTTCCGTTGTTGTTCGGGTGGGTGGTGTTAATCACCGTTTGCCCATATATAAATGAGCTAAACAGGCAGAATAACCCCAGCCAGAGTAATTTTTTATTCATAATCTTCAGTTTTTACAAAAATATGTTAAAAGGTTGCCTCAAAAAACGTGTTTTGTAGTTTCAACTAACAATCAGTAAATGAATGATACAGATCAATCAATCGTTTGATCTTGTGTTTCGTATTTCCGAACGAATATTTATTAGGTTTCACTTAACAATTCGATAATTAACAGATCATTTGTTTTTTATTAACAAGTTTGATTTTTAACAAAAAATATGTTGATTTGTCAATAAATGGTAATCGCAATTAACTTTAATAACAATAATTGACAGTTAGTGCGAAAACAAAAATCCGGGTCAAATGCCCTCAAATGACAGATATGATTAATTTTATCCCCGATGAAAGATTTGAATGGTAAAGTTGCTCTTGTTGCTGGAAGCACGCAGGGTATTGGAAAAGCGGTTGCTTTGAAACTGGCGGAAATGGGTGCCGGTATTGTTTTATTGGCCCGTAACGAGGAAAAACTCAAAAGTGTGAAAGAAGAACTGAGCCGGGAAGACGGACAAGTTCATGATTACCTGGCTGTTGACTTTACAAATCCCTCCGATTTGAAAAACAAAATCACCGATTATCTTTCAACAGGTAAAACCATTGATATTCTGATCAATAATACTGGCGGACCGAAAGCAGGGCCGATTATCGATGCGGATATTACAGAATTCCTTGCTGCTTTCAACCAGCATTTGATCTGCAATCACATTCTTGTACAGGCTGTTGTTCCGGGAATGAAGCAAGCAGGGGGAGGAAGAATCGTAAATATTATTTCTACAAGTGTGAAGCAGCCTCTTCCGGGATTGGGAGTTTCAAACACCATCCGCGGAGCAGTCGGGAACTGGAGCAAAACCCTGGCAAATGAACTGGGACAATTCAACATTACGGTAAATAATGTACTTCCGGGAGCTACAAACACGACAAGACTTCAGGAAATTGCTTCCAATAAATCGGCTAAAACCGGAGATACCGTAGATGCAATTTTTGAGGAAATGGCCGATGAATCTCCGATGAAACGAATTGCCAAGCCGGAGGAAATTGCGGCTGCAGTTGCATTCCTGGCATCTTCTGCGGCAAGTTATATCAATGGGATCAACATTCCTGTTGACGGAGGAAGAACAAAATCACTTTAATACATTGACGTGACCCACAATCTCGCCGGAAATATCCGAGCGGGAAGTGTATTTGATCTTGTACGTATATGTTCCGTCAGGAACCAATAGATCTTTGTAGGTACCGTCCCATTCCCAGCGGATACTGTTCGATTCGAATACGAGTTGTCCCCAGCGGTCATAAATAGTGACTTCTATTTCTTTGATGTTAATCAAAGAAGCTTTGAATGTATTGTTGAACTGGTTGCCGTCCGGAGTGAATGTATTCGGAACATAGATCCAGTATTCTTCCTGGATCGTAATCGGTTTCGTAATGGTATCCTTGCACCCGAGGTAATTGGTCGCAATAAGGGTAACGTAATAAGTTCCCGGAACATCGTATGTATTATTGGGATGTACCAGGGTTGACGTATGTCCGTCGCCAAATTCCCATTCGTAGGTATTTCCGCCGATCGTCAGGTTTTGGAAAGTGATCGGTAAATCCTCAAACAAGGTATGACTGGAGATAACAAAGTCTGCGTCAGGCTCGATCACCGTTACGGTGGTTGTTCCTTCAACCGTAAATGTCTGGCATTCATCCGAAACAGAAACCGTGTAGGAAGTCGTAGTGTACGGATTCACAAAAACCTGCGGAGTTGTTTCACCGCTGTGAAGCCATTCATAAAAATACTGACCATATCCACCGGTTGCGCTCACACTGATCGGAACGGTATCTCCCGGACAAATCACCTGATTCGGAGACATCGTAAGTAATAGCGGTGGACTCGTAATCGTGTAAAGAACGCTGTCAAGTGCAGAAACATCACATTGATCGGTCACTTCCACATAGTACATGGTCGAAGTGCTTGGAATAACGTCTAAGGTATCGTTTGTTCCCAAAACAGTTCCGCTTGCCAGGTACCAGGAATACGTATAATTACCTGCACCGCCACTGGCCTGCACGGTCAGTTCTTTCGGCACATAAGGACAAATTTCGGTAATATCCGGCGTTGTAATCAAACCGATAGGAGGATAAACAGGAACAGTTACCGTTGAAATAGCGGTGGCCGTTTCATGCAAACAGGCATCCGTAACGGAAACAGTATAATTCTGTGTAGCCGGCGGATTCACCGTTATGGACGCAGTGGTTTCACCGTTTGGTGTCCAGACAATGGTATAAGGTCCTGAACCGCCGCTTGGAACGGCTGTTAAAACGGCTTCGTCCTGCGGACAAAGTTTATCAACGGAATTTACCGTGACCTGGACGGGTTCAATATCGCCGATCCTCAGGTTTATGATGAACGGATTGAGATTCCCACAGGCATCCAGTAACTGAAAATCGAGAATGATCGTTTCAAACCCTTCCGCAACTCCGTCGGCAAAAGCAGCGAAGTTAAAAGTCACGGTAGTTTGTCCCGGATTGAAAGTCACCGTGTTCGGAATATTGGTGTAATCGACACCTTCCGTAGCTGTACCGGATACATTGATCGGAACAGTTACTGTTTGGGATAAATTTTTTGTTCTGGTGAGCGTTACGGTTGTGTTCACACATCCTTCCGCCATGGTTTTCCCATCGTTGAAAGGATCTGCCGACATGGTGTAATCGACCTCGATCGGTGCTTTGGAAGTTAAACTGTTTGCTTCCAGGAAAATTCCCGAATCAAAGATTCCGTCACCGGCATCTGCAATAGCAATGATGAGGTGATAGGTTTGCCCGCACTGTACTTTCGAAACTGCTTCGAGCACTTTGGTAAAACCGTCGTATTGGATGTATGCTGAAGAACCGTTATAAGGGCTTTGGCTTCCGTTTCCGTTATTGACGAAGTAAGCAGGATTACTCGCTCCGCAGGCATTGATACCGCTTCCTGTTCCCCCGGGATTTCCACCGTTTACATTGTTGATCGTAACGGTTGCCCCGGACGGCAATTTTGCCATGTTTTGTGTACCGCCGGGAATTCCAGGTCCGGAAATGAAAAATGCGAAGGCATCGTTATATTGGGAACAAACGTATTCCGGGTATTCTTCCGACCCGAAAACGTACTTGAAACGGACGGTATCGGAATAAGGAATGAAATCGAATTCCAAAATGGCCGCATTGTAAGTACTTGCACCTGCCTGATTGCTTAAGGCGCCAAAACCCGGATAGTTGTTGTCTACTCCGGAATTGGAGGAATTATTAGGTCCTTGAGGGCCGCTTCCGTTATTTGCAATGGTTCCGGTTGTAATGACAATTCCTGAGTTGATTCCCAGGTTTGTGCCGTTTGCTGTAAATTTTCCGATTGCCCCGGATGCTCCTGAATAATTAATATTTGAAACGGTAACTCCGGGTCCGAGAAGCGTATTTTGAACCAATGATGCAGCACTTTGAGGTGATGTGACCAATTGGCCCATCAGGGAAAGCGGAAAAAGAAGTGCTATCAGACAAATTAGCTTCATACGTAAATAACGTTCCGTAAATGGAATAGTTGTTTCTGAATTGCAAAAAGCGAACCAAAATGGAAATATAGTGATTAAACGGTAGGAATCAGTGATTTATCAGTCAAAAAAAATCATAAATTACTGGAAGATTCCCTGAAGCCCGCACAGGTTTGCATAAGTTCCGCCCAAAGCAATTAAATCCTGGTGTTTTCCGCGCTCAATAATCTGGCCTTTTGACAATACCAAAATTTCGTCGGCATTGATAATCGTGCTCATTCTGTGAGCGATAATCAAGGAGGTGCGGTCCTTCATTAATTCGTCCAAAGCTCCTTGTACGATGCGTTCGCTTTCAGTGTCCAATGCAGAAGTTGCTTCATCCAGGATCAGGATGGAAGGATCTTTCAAAACCGCCCGGGCAATGCTTAATCGCTGTTTCTGTCCTCCGGAAAGCTTGTTTCCGCGCTCCCCGATAATGGTGTCGTAACCGTTTTCAAGTTGTTCGATAAAACTGTCGGCGTGGGCAATTTTGGCTGCTTTCACAATCAATTCCATCGATACGTCTTCTCTTCCGAAAGCAATGTTATTCCGAACGGTGTCGTTGAACAATATGGATTCCTGCGAAACGATCCCGATGTTTTTGTGCAGATCTTCCAATCCGTATTCTTTGATATTGATATCATCGATGTAAATTGCTCCTTCATTCACGTCGTAAAAACGTGGAAGCAGGTCTGCAATCGTTGATTTACCACTACCGGATTCACCGACCAAAGCAATGGTTTTTCCGCGTTTCAGGTCAAAATTGATATTCTTCAAAACCCACTCGTCCTTGTATTTGAAACTAACAGATTCGAGTCTGATGTCGTTTTTCAGGCCATCCAGTTTTTTCGGATGTTCGGTTTCATAAATATTTTCATCCGTATCGAGGATTGCGTTGATCCGGTCGCGGGAAGCTTCTGCCTTATTGAGGTTTCCTACCGCAGTTGCAATTCCCTGGATGGGGCGCAGCAATTGGGAAAAGACGATGATAAAGGTAATGAACTGGGCACCTGTGAGACTGTTTGCATCTTTATCCAGGATCATGATTCCGCCGAACCAAACCAGGCAAATCATAACCGCAGCACCTAAAAATTCATTCAAAGGCGGCGAAAGGTCTTTCTTGCGGAAAGTGCGGGTAATTAACTGCTGATGTCTTAAATTGATCTTACGGAAACGCTCCATCATAAATGGAATGGCGTTGAATGCTTTAATCACTTTGATTCCACCCAACGCTTCTTCGATGGTCGAAAAAACAATCCCGTTTTGTTCCTGGCCTTGCTTGGCTGTACGTTTCAAACTTTTCCCGATGCGGGAAATAACGAAAGCGGAAATCGGAAGCAGAATAAAGGAAATTAAAGTCAGTTTCGGGCTGATGTACAATAAAGTACCCACCGCTGTAATAATGGCAAACGGTTCCCTGTAAATCAATTCCAAAATGGCAACCACTGCAATTTCGATCTCACCCACATCACTATTCATGCGCGACATCAAATCTCCTTTTCGTTCTTCTGTATAGAAGGAAAGCGGCAATTTCATCGCTTTGGCAAAAATCTGGTCTTTGATATCACGCACTACCGCCATACGCAACTGCGATTGATACCAGATTGCTCCGTAACGCGTGAGGTTTTTCAGGAAAAAAGCTGTCAATACGGAAATACAGACGAAGAAAAGCGCTTGTTTGGGATCTTCTTTGACCATTTCCTGCATGGTATAATTGAAAAGGTCCTTGCAATAAATAAAAAAGTCAGCAAAGCCTCCGTCGTAAACCGGTTTCTTCAGGTCTGCGGCCTCATCAGATTTAAAAATGAGCTGCAAAAACGGGATAAACAACACCATGGAAAGCAGGTTGAATATCACAAAGAGCAAGTTGTAAAAGATCGTCAATATAGCCGGAGCTTTATACGAAAAAGTGTATTTATGGAATGCTAATATCGATTTCATGCAGTACAAAGATATGTTTTTGTTGTCCTTTGTGGTTGAACGAGTTTACAATTCTTAACTTTGCAGCATGAGTTCAATTAGACAAAACCGGGTTGAGGGAGTAATTCAGGAAGAATTATCGACTTATTTTCAACGCAATGCACGTGAGATTTGCTTGGGTGCAATGGTCAGTGTGACGATTGTAAGGGTAACTTCCGATCTGTCTTTGGCACGTATTTATTTATCGATTTTTGCGGGTCCTGACAAGAAGGAAGTATTGAAAAATATCCAGGAGAATTCCCGAAAAATCCGCGGAGAAGTCGGGAAACGGTTGAAGAACATGCACAAAATTCCGGAACTTCAGTTCTATATTGATGATTCCCTGGATTATGCAGAAACCATTGATAAATTGCTGAAAGATTAAGGTTTCATTTTTCATAGCGAGAAGGTACCTTCGATATACCCGGAAACAGCGTAACCTGGTCAATTGGATTACGCGCATATCGGTTGTCGGAATTTCGGTCATTACAGCGGCCCTGGTGATTATTTTATCGGCCTTCAACGGGATCGAGCAAATGGTTTCCAAACTTTATTCGGATTACGATCCGGCCATTACCATGCGTTCGCTGGAAGGGAAAACCTTCGATTCCACGGCAGTAAACTTCCGGGAACTCCGGAAACTTCCGGGAGTTATTTCGGTGTCCAAAGCCATTGAGGAAACCGTCATCATCAAACACGGCAAGAAATGGATCAATGCGCGCATGGTCGGAGTAGATTATTCGTTTGTGGAAGCCTGTAACCTGAAAAATCACATGGTCGACGGTTATCCGTACCTCGAAGAGAATGGCGAGCCTACGGCCGTTATCGGGGCAAGTTTACTGGATAAAATTGACGGATATATTTCCGAAATGGACGGATACGAAGAATTGACCTTGTATACGCCGTTAAGAGATGCCTCCATTGCCCGTTTAAAAAGCCCGTTCAAAGTTTCCCCGCTGAAAGTGGTGGGAAGGATGAACTACAACAAGGACGTGAATATGTCGGATGTATTGGTGCCGCTCAACTACGCTGAAATCCAGCTGAATTACGGGTCGGACATTACAGCGATTTATTTTCATGCCGATAAGCAACACATTGAATCCGTTAAAGCAGCACTTGTAGCTAAATTCGGAAAGAAATTCATGATTAAAACAGCTGCTGAAAAGAACGAATTGATCTTTAAGACCAGTGAGAGCGAAAAGAAAATTGTGGTATTGATCCTGCTGTTCATTTTCGTACTGGCTGCATTCAACCTGGTCGCATCGCTGAACATGTTGTTTATTGAGAAGAAGGAAAACATCGAAACCATGGAACGCTTCGGAGCTACCAGGCAGTTTATTTTCCGGATCTTCTTTTTTGAAGGAATTTTAATTGCATTCAAAGGAATCGGGATCGGATTGGTTTTGGGTGTTGGCGTTTGCCTGCTTCAAATGCAGTTTGCGTTCCTGAAAATGCCGAATTCCGGCGGTGAAGCCTTCCCGGTTATTTTGCGCGCAATTGACGTACTGTTCATTTTTGGAATGGTGGTCCTGCTGAGTGTTTTATCGTCTTATTTCCCGGTGCGTTACCTGGTAAAAAGAACCATTGACTGATCACGGCTATGAGGTTTCATCCTCACTCTCATTCTCCTTTTGTTTCAGGTATTTCTTCAATCCGATAATCGTGATATCATCCGTTTGTTCGTGTCCTTCGGACCAGTTCGACCAGGCATTTTCAAAATACTTTTTCTGCAATGGCATTGATTCGACCTTGATCTTTTCAAGCAATTCGCGGATGCGTTTGAAGGAGAATTTTTTGTTGCGGATGGAACCGAACTGCTTTTGGAACCCATCTGTAATCAGGTAAAGCTGGTCTTCTTCCGAAAGGGAAATGGCCTTGTTCTCATAAATCTGCAATTCCATGTCCTTTTCGAGTTTCGTAGACCTGTACAGGTTAAATTCTTCCTGGTGAATATGGATCAGGGCAACGCCGCTGGTTGCAAACTGGATAGCATCTCCTTCAAAGACTACCACCAGTGCATCCATTCCTTCGGTTGTCAGGGTGTTGTTTCCGTGGTGAAGCAGTTTATGCAGTTCGTTATTCAACCCGTTGAGGATTTCTGCCGGATCATCAATTTTGCGTTCGATCACCAATTGGTTTAACAGGTTAATTCCAAGAATGGTCATGAAAGCACCCGGAACACCATGCCCGGTACAATCTGCAAGTACCAGGATCAGTTTATTCCCGATTTTATGGGTCCAGTAGAAATCGCCGCTGACAATGTCCTTCGGTTTGAAAATCACGAAATAATCTTCAAAATGACCTCCGATTTCGGAAGCCTTCGGCAATAAACTGTACTGAATGCGTTTTGCCGAGTTGATACTCGAAGTAATGTCCTTGTTTTGCTGTTCGATCAATAGTTCATTCGCCCTTTTTTCAGTGATATCACGGGCAAGAGCCGTGAACCCGATAATACGCTTGCGTGAACCCGGTTCGAATACAATGGATGCGTTTTGTCCGAGCCAGATAATGCGTCCTTCTTTCGTACGGATAGGGAATTCCAGGTAAGTATTCTGGATCCGGTTAATGATCTGGTTGCGGAAGAAATCCTTTACAATTTCGCGGTATTCCGGGTGAACGATAGTCACGGAATCCTTCCCTACGAGGTTTTCGTGCTTATACCCGAAAGTGCGGCTACTCATTTCGTTCAGGTAGGTGAAATGCCCGTCGATATCCGTATTGAAGATCATATCGTGTGCATTCTCTACCAACGACTGGTAATTCGTTGTCAGTGTCAGTTTTTCCGTTACGTCTTGTCCCATGATAACACGTACTGAGTCGGAGAAGTATTTACAGGACCATTCGATCCACACCACTTCGCCTTTTTTGTTGTACATCGGCACCAGGAATATTTTACCGTCCGAAAATTCATCTCCCAGCGAGAATTCACGCATCTCAGCGGATACTACAATCGGGTTCAGGGTGGAAAGTGATTTCCCTACAATCATGTTTGAATCGATGTGAAGCAAAGAAGAAAGGTTCTTGCTGCAATAGGTGATGATTCCTTTTTGATCGAAGGAAATGGCCATCATGTTCCCTTTGTTCAGGATGTTGCTCACGAAGAACAGTTTTTCCAGGGAATCGTTTCTCAGATAAGTAACCATTACAACCAGTGCCGAGGAAACCCCGATCGTAAGAATAAAGAGCACGCCGTTGTAAACCGGATTTTCGATCCAGATCAGCATCATGACCGCAACCAGGATTTCCAGCAGGCAAATAATGATGATCGAACGGATGTTATTCAAAAGGTAAGGCAGCGCGCTTGAAATAAGTACAATTGCCGTTATCGGGTACGGATGAATGTTCGAAATGAAGAGGATGTAGAAAAACTGGATGAAAAGGACAATCAGTGAGAAATACAAACTCAGGTTGTTGATGTAATCCAGCCTGTTCCGGCGGGAAGAAATGCGGTGTACAAAATAAGCGACGATCAGCACCGAACTTGCCAGAATGTTTACCATGACATAGGCCAGCTTTTCATCTACGAAGTAGTAAATGATCAGACCTGTCAATACATTGGTCAATGCTCCGAATAAAAGCAGTTTGGGCACAAAGCGCGGATCCAGGGAGTTGTAGCTTATCTCGTAAAGGTTAATCCGCATTCCGGTCCTGGTCCATTCCAGGTAACCTATGTTCAACAATCCCAGGAAAAGAATAATGATCACGATAAACCACTTGGATTGCCAGATCGGGTTGTGGATCAGGATGGGGTAGTGTGCAATCTCCGAAAAGTTGATTCCGTCGAAACTGGATTTTACTTCCAGGCGGTAGGAACCATTTTCCAGTTCAGGCATTTTCATTTCTCCGGAACTGTTGAGCCTGATCCAGAATTTATTGTATCCGGCAATCTTATAATAATATTCCAGTCCACTGTTTTTGGAAAGAATGGTTTTGAATGTCAGGTATTTTCCCTGGTCCACGTCGCGGATCACTCCGTTTTGGAACAAGCGCCCTTTGATAATGATGGGTTTCGGCGGAACCGGGTAGTTCTTTAAGATTTCCGTATTGATCAGGAACAAACCTTCGGAAGTCCCTACAAACGATTTGTTTTCATCCTGGAAAACCGCCCGCATATTGGTTTCATAACCGGTGAACCCGTTTTTTTCGTTGTAATTTTTGTGGTAAACCACTTTCCCGTTTTTGTCCATTTTGAGAATGTGAATTCCCAGGTTGGTCCCGATAATCAGGTTTCCGAGTTTATCCGCGGTAAGTGTATAGAACAAATAAGAAGGCAGGATTTTTTGATCTTTGATCAGGATCAGGCGGTGTTTCCGGTCGATTCCTGCTATTCCCCGGTCCAGGCTGAACCACAGGTTCCCATACATGTCGGTAGTAGAATTCCCGGCGTAAGCTCCGATTTCATTAAAACGGGTTAAGTGCTTGATTTCTTTGGTTGCAAGATTGAGTTTTTTGATCCCTTCGTTGGAGCCAAAATAGAGGAATTTTCCGTCAGCCGATTTCTGCCCGCAATAGAAGTAATCGGGGGCATCGGTCATTTTTAATTTCGTGCTGGTCCTAGTTTTCGGGTTGTAACAGTAAAGACCTTTTTGAACGGGTGCGAACCACAGGTTTTCTCCATCCCAGAGTGCAAATTTGATCCGTTCGCCTTTTTGGTTGGGAATATTCGTTTCGCGGATTTCTCCGTTTTTTAATTCATAAATACCGTTCTCAGAGCAAATGAGCGTTCCGAGTGGGCATTCCAGTATGTGGTTTGCCCGGAAATTCTTTTTCAACCGGAAATCCCCGGAATACAAAGGACCGTAATAGACTTCGTTTTTTCCGTTGCCCAACAGGAATTCATTGTTCTTTGTTCGGAAAATCTGCAGGATCAGGTTGTCTTCGAAAATCGGGCTTAGTTTCACTTTCGTGAAAGGCTCAATGCTTATTTTGGTAATTCCCTGCGAGGTATTCATCCAATAATCGCCCGACTGATCAATAAAAAGATGATAAATAACCCCTAATTCATGGTCGTAATTGGGAGCGATACGCTTGAGTTTGTCTTCTTCAATGGAAAAAAGCAGTTTATCCGAATGACTGAAGAAAATGCGGTTATTCCTGGAAGTCACATTGTCGATCGGACTGATGGAAAAGTCGAAATTCGTAGCTTCAACAGCCTTTCTGAAAATACTTCCGTTGTTCGAGAAGTAATACGTGTATTTGTTTTTCCCGCTTTCATCGTAAAGCACCAGTTTCTTTTGGTAATATGAAGCGATCTTAAAACGAATGCCCGGTGAATCCAACCATTTGTCCAAAGGAACAATTTCCGCAGCACTGATGAAATAGGAATCTTTATCGGTAATCAGAATGTTCCCGTAGGGAGTTTCCAATAACTGGACACATTTACTGATATACCTCGACAAATAGGGCTTTTTCAGAAGTAGTTTTCCGTTGAGATCCGTCACCAGCATGTAATTATTGGTGATAATGGACAGTTTACTCTGGCATTTTGCGATGCGTAAAGCAGAACCTTCCGTAACAGGATTTATCTTGTAAAAAGAGTGGATCCCGTTGTTGTAGTAATTCAGGATCCCGGCATAAAGTGTGGAAAAATAAATTTCCCCGTTTACCAGCGCAATTCCCGTAACGTGATAGGGGCGGTCCAATCCTTTGGAGTTGTGCATGGATTCAAAAGTGGTCCCGTTAAACCGGACAATCCCGTTTCCATCCGTTCCGATCAGTAAATGCCCGAGTTCATCCTGGGTGGCAGAAAGGGTAGTGGTTATCTTTAAACCGTCCTGGTGATTGAATTCCTGGAAAGTATATAACTGCGCATGAAGTTGCGGGCTCAATACAAGTAGAGAGAATACAAGAATAAGTGTGTGCAGTTTCAAATTGTTCTCAAATTGGGGGTTAAAGGTAGTAATTAAAGCGTAATAATTGAATTTAAGCTTTGATTTTTAATTCTTTAGCCACCATTCTTCCCCTTGTTTTGAGTTCATCCAGGTTTGGCCCGTAGATGGTTACATGTCCCATTTTGCGGAAAGGTTTGGTAGTTTGCTTTCCGTACAGGTGAACACTGACTCCTTCCAGGGAAATGACTTCTTCGAGGTTTTCGTATTTGGCAGTTCCTTCGTAGCCGGGCTCTCCCAGCAGGTTGATCATTACTCCGGGAGTAATCAGTTTGGTAGACCCCAACGGAGCATTTACGATACTTCTCAGGTGTTGTTCAAACTGGGAAGTATAACAGCATTCAATGGTATGGTGCCCGCTGTTGTGAGGACGAGGCGCGATTTCATTGATCAAAATCTCATTGTCAGCAGTCAGGAAAAGTTCTACGGCCAAAATACCGACCATTTGCAGCGAATCAATCACTTTCAGCGCAATTTCACGTGCTTTTCTCTCTACTTCTTCGGAAATTTCTGCAGGTGAAAACAGGAACTCAACCAGGTTTGCCACCGGACTGAATTCACATTCCACAGTGGGGTAAACCACGCTTTCTCCCGCTTCATTCCTGGAAACTATCACCGAAAGTTCTTTGGTGAAAGGCACCAGCTGTTCGATCACGTAAGGAGTGTCTTTCAACTGGTCGAAATCGGCAGCAGATTTCATCATTTGCACACCTTTTCCGTCGTATCCGCCTTTACGCCATTTCAGTACGTATGGGAACGGGATGTTTTGAGCAAGTAAGGCTTCTTTTCCGTCTACGAGGGTAAATTCCGCCGTCGGAAGACCGTGTTTCAGGTAGAACTCCTTTTGCAAGCCTTTGTCCTGTACAATTGCCAGTACGTCTGGCTGCGGGAATACTTTTACTCCGCGGTTTTCCAATTCGCGCAATGCTTCCACATTCACGTGTTCGATCTCTACGGTTACCACGTCTTTGTCCTTCCCGAAATCCACCACTGTTTCGAAATCCAGCAAAGAACCATGCCGGAAAGAAGTTGCCAGGTGCCTGCACGGAGCATCTGCATCGGGGTCCAAACAATGTACATGAACATCATAATTCAAGGCTTCCTGTATAAACATGCGGCCCAATTGTCCGCCACCAAGCATTCCAACTTTATAAGAGTTTCCGTTCCATTGTTTTTTCATGCCACAAAAGTAAAAAAAAGGATTTAGTTGGCAGTTGAGGAAAGTATGGGTTTTGTCCTGTTTTTGTATGAAAAGGATGTACTGCAGATCGGATTTTAGAATCAGCCCGAAATTCACTGAATTTGTCTTTTCACGGGATTTCTTCGTGACTTAAGCCGTTAATTGGTGTAAAAATCGTAGTTTTGCACTTAAAATTAGACGACAAAGTGCTTCAACTCAACGATAAAACATTTGAGATTTTTATCCAAAAAGAAAAAATTCAGTCAGAGATTTCGGCTTTAGCTGCACGATTGGAACAGGATTACGCGGGAAAAGAGGTCGTATTTATTGCTGTTTTGAACGGAGCGTTTATGTTCGCTGCTGATCTGATGAAATATTTCCGGTCTTCCTGTGAAATTACCTTTGTAAAAGTAAGCAGCTACCAGGGAATGCATTCTTCCGGAAGAGTGGATGAGGTAATCGGCCTTACAACGTCGATCAAAGATAAACACGTCGTTATTTTGGAAGATATCGTAGACACCGGTATTACGATGGAGAAGTTATTTACCTTGTTATCGGTAGAAAAACCGGCAAGTTTGGAAATAGCAACTTTGTTATTCAAACCGGACGCATTTAAAGGAACACATACCCCAACATATATTGGTTTTTCCATTCCGAACAAATTTGTAGTAGGCTACGGCCTGGATTACAACGAGCAGGGAAGAAATACCGAACACATTTATCAACTGAAGGGAGAATAAATCCCATTAAAAGAAAAAAGTATGTTGAACATCGTACTATTTGGCCCTCCCGGAGCAGGGAAAGGGACACAGTCGGAAAGATTGATCGTCAGATATAACCTGGTGCATTTATCAACAGGTGATATCTTTCGCGCAAACATCAAAGGTGAAACCGAATTGGGCCTATTGGCAAAAAGTTACATGGATCAGGGAAATTTAGTACCGGATGAGGTGACAATTAATATGTTGAAAAGCGAAGTGTTGAAGCATGAAAATGCCAAAGGCTTTATTTTTGACGGATTTCCACGAACAAATGCACAGGCTCAGGCTTTGGATTCATTCCTTGGTTCTATCAATACCGAAATTACCATGATGGTTGGGTTGGAAGTAGCTGAAGAAGAATTGCGAGAGCGTTTGAAAAAACGTGCGGAAGTCAGCGGAAGACCGGATGATGCAAATCCGGAAGTAATCCAGAACCGTATCAATGTTTATAAGAATGAAACGGCGCCGGTGAAAGATTACTACGAAAAACAGGGAAAATACATTGCAGTAGACGGCATCGGAAGTATCGACGATATTTCAGAGAGATTGTACGCTGCAATAGACAATAATTAATTACGGAAAACAACCCGGACGTTAACCGCATTCGAACAGAGTGCGGTTTTCAAGTCTATAGGAGTTTTTCAAAACGGTTCAAACGTTTAAAAAGTTCCAAAGTTCGAATTTGATCCGCCGGTATTGCGAGATTATTGAACCTTTTGAACATTTCAACACTTGAACTTTTTCTAAAAGAAAAAAGTATGGCATCAGATAATTTCGTTGATTATGTAAAAATTCACTGTACTTCCGGGAACGGAGGTGGTGGTTCGGCGCATTTTCGTCGCGAAAAGTATATTCCGCAGGGAGGACCGGATGGTGGTGATGGAGGACGCGGCGGCCATATTATCCTGCGCGGGAACAGTCAATTGTGGACTTTACTTCATTTGAAGTATCAGAAACACTCCAAAGCCGGTCACGGGGAACATGGTTCTGGCCAATTGCAAAAAGGTGCACAGGGAGAAGATAAGTACATTGAAGTTCCGCTTGGAACCCTGGCAAAAGATGCGGAAACCGGAGAAACACTTTTCGAGATCACGGAAGACGGCGAGGAAAAGATCCTGGTACCGGGAGGTCGCGGAGGTTTAGGGAACGATCATTTTAAATCGTCGACCTACCAGACTCCGCGTTTTGCACAGCCCGGGGAACCTGGCCAGGAACGCTGGATGATCCTCGAAATGAAAATCCTGGCGGATGTCGGTTTGGTGGGGAAACCCAATGCCGGGAAAAGTACGCTGCTTTCTGTTTTATCTTCAGCGAAACCCGAAATTGCGGACTATCCGTTTACCACGCTCCGACCGAACCTGGGAATTGTCAAATACCGCGATTACCGTTCATTTGTAATGGCAGATATTCCGGGAATCATTGAAGGGGCACACGAAGGAAAAGGTTTGGGATTGCGCTTCCTGCGCCACATCGAACGGAATTCCTGTTTGTTGTTCATGGTTCCGGCAGATGCGGATGATATTCACGAAGAATACAAATTGCTGCTAAACGAATTGAAACAATACAATCCGGAATTGCTGCACAAAGAGCGCTTGCTGGCAATTACGAAATCCGATATGCTGGACGACGAATTGAAAGAAGCAATGAGCAAGGATTTGCCGAAAATACCTTATGTGTTCATTTCGTCTGTTGCACAGCAAGGCCTCACGGAATTAAAAGACTTGATCTGGAAGCATTTGACCCATGTTTGAATACCTGGAATCCATTGACAGAAGTATTGTTCTAACGATAAATGGTTGGAATACGCCGTTCTTGGATCAGTTTTTCTGGTATGTTACCAAAACAGCCACGTGGATTCCGTTTTACTTATTGCTCATTTATTTGATCTACCGGAACTATGGAACGCGAACCATGTTTGTGTTCCTGGCAATGGCCCTGTTAATGATAGCCATCGTAGATAGTTCCACGACTTTCTTTTTCAAGGACACGATCATGCGGTACCGCCCGTCCCATAATTTGCTGCTGGAAAAACACCTGCATTATTTCATGGAAGACGGACATACCTATTTGGGCGGAAAATACGGGTTCTTTTCTTCCCACGCCTCCAATAATGCTGCAGTAGCATTGTTGGGATGGTTCTTCCTGCGCAAGTTCTACCCGAACCTGAAATGGATCCTGATCTTTTGCGTTGCTTTGATCGGGCTTAGCCGGATTTACCTGACGATGCACTATTTATCGGATGTACTTTGCGGCGTTATTTGGGGAATTTTGTGGGCTTTCGTATTTTGGAAGTTGTATCAACGATTTTTTGGTACTAAAACAACGTCCGAATGAATGTATTTTATGTCTTTTTGGGAGGAGGAATCGGGTCCTTACTGCGTTTTGGGATCAGTCAGTTAATTCTTAAATTCCCGAAATCCGTTTTTCCGGTCGCAACACTCGCTTCCAATCTGCTGGCTTCTTTATTGGTAGGTATATTCCTGGTACTGATGATGAAAATGAAACCTGCGAATGCGGATTCCTTCCAGGCATTTTGGATTATCGGTGTTTGCGGCGGATTCAGTACATTTTCAACCTTTGCAAAAGAAAACCTGGAATTGATGGAAAGAGGGCAGTGGCTGATTGCGGTTTTGAATATCGTGATCTCGATCAGTTTCTGTATCGGAATGGTATATTTGGGCAGGAAATTAGTTGTTTAATGTTCAAATGTTCAAATGTTCAAATGTTCAAATGTTCAAATGTTCAAATGTTCAAATGTTCAAATGTTCAAATGTTCAAATGTTTTCATATGTTAAACAACCCTGAACTCTTTTGATCTCTTTGAACCTTCGAAACTCACAACGCTTATGCTGAAGCTCTTGCCTTTGTGTAGCCACTTCGGCAGAGCAAGGTCAGCGAAGGCACAGAGCGAAGAAGATTTAAACCTTTTGAACTTCCTCTAAAGTCCGATTCCAAATACACAGATATCATCCACCTGCTCCAGGTCCGATTTCCACTGGTTAAATGTATCTCTTAAAATCGAGTGCTGTTCGTTTTCCGGTTTTTTGCTGGTGTTCAAAAGCAATTCTTTCAGCTTGCTGTACTTGAATTTTTTCCCTTTCAATCCACCGAACTGGTCCGCATAACCATCTGTGAACAGGTACAACCAATCACCGGTTTGATGCGGTAATGCATGTGTTTGGAACATGTTGGTGCGTATCCCGTTTCCGACAGGCATTTTATCGTAAGGCAACTCGATGATTTCTTCGTTGCGGATAATTACCGGGCCATTATTGGCTCCCGCGTATTGAATCTCCCTGGTTTCGAGGTTCATGGACAGCAGTATTCCGTCCATTCCGTCGAAATGTTTTCCCTGGTCCAGGTTTTCGATCAGGCGTTTTCTAACGAAATCAAGAATCTGTCCTGGATCGGAAAGGTGTTTTTCCGTGATGGCTTCTTTGAGGAAATTGATATTGAGCAAACTCATAAAAGCTCCGGGAACACCATGGCCCGTGCAATCGCAAACTGCCAGGAAAAAATGTGTTTTGGTTTTGATTGCCCAGTAGAAATCGCCGGAAACAATGTCTTTGGGCTGGAAAAGTACAAAGTGCTTTTTGAGGTTCGACTCCAGTAAGGAATCGTTTGCCAAAAGTGTATATTGAATGCGTTTGGCGTAATTGATACTGCTGAGGATTTCCTGCTGTTTTTCTTCAATAATCGTATTTTTTAAAGCGAGCAGTTCGTTGGTTTTGTTTTTTCTGCGAATGGATTTCAACAGATAAATCCCGACTCCGACCAATAACAATCCTGCAAATCCGAAGGCCCAAATCATAAATTGTTTGCGATCCAGTTCACTTTCGTGCAATGCATTTGCCTGGCTCAGTAATTTGATCTCGGCATCTTTTTTCTCCGTTTTGTATTGTTCTTCCGTAGAAAGCAATTGCTGATTACTGGTTTCATTGAACACGCTGTCTTTGTATTGCAGGTGCATTTTCAGAGCATCCACCGATTCTTTATACTGGTGATTTTTAGCATAAGCTTCTGACAGGAGTTTGGAAAGATCGGAAATGTTGTGGTTTGCCTTATCGATCAGTACGAGGTCGAGAGCGGTTTTGTAGGCAGGAATGGCTTCTGCATATTTTTTTTCAACCATGAACTGATCGCCCACTTCCTGGTGGTACCCGGATTTGGCATAATTGTTTTCGCTCAGCAATACGTTCTTTTCGGATTCCCGGAGCATCTTTTTCGCCTTATCCATTTGGTGGAGCTTGCGGTAATTCGCTGCAATATTCACGCGAATAATGCCACTTGCCAGGTTGTTGTGAATGGCGTCGAATTGTGCCAGCGCTTTATAGTTCCATTTGTTCGAAGCTTCGTATTCCTTGATACTGCTGTAATAATTGCCCAATCCGGTAGCTCCGACGGCAATCGTCATTTGGTTGCCCAGTTTCACCCCGATATCGTAACAGTTCCGGAAACTTTCTTCCTGCTTTTTTTCATTTTTCAAAGCGAAATAAGTGTTTCCCATCAAACTGTAAGTTGTGCCCAGCAAATGCGTCAGAGGAATGCGTTTCAATCGCTTTTCGGCGATGATCTCGTATTTCAGGGCCTGGGAATACTTTCCGACATTATTGTACTGGCTTCCGATGAAAATAGCGATCTGGGCTACATGCCGGTGGTTTTTGGTGTCCGAAATAAAGCCGTAAAACTTTTCAGCTTTTAAAGCGGTGGAATCCGTTTCTGCGCCGTCCTTTTTAATTTTTTGCAAAAAAGCAGTGACAGTGGTGGTGTCTGAAGGATTTTTCCTGATACGGTCAAATAAATCCCTGTAACTGACAGTTTGTGCTAAACATACGCTGTTTAGCCCAAGTAGTAAGGAACTTAGTAGTAATCGTTTCAAGATGTTCATTTTCAGCGTGTGAAGTAAATTTAGTCTTTCTTACCGATTATGCAACCGGAATCAGCTTTTTGATACGCTCTTCCAGGTCTGCACGCTTCTCGATAAACTTGGAAAGATCCACACTTTTCATTTTGCGTTTGATTTGGATTTCTTTGAACTGCCGGGCATATTCATAGCTCAAACGCCACAATACCGGAATGATGAAATAGTATAGAACTCCAAGCGACCAGTGAGGTAAATACCATTTGGTAACTAAAATAATGATCGGGATATTGTAGATCGAACCGATGATCTTGGCCATCATCATTTTTACGGAACCCCAGAAAACCTTTCGTCTCATGATTTTTTCCGTCAGTTTTTTGGAAATGATGTAAGGAATAAATCCGTGAATGAATCCGGCGATTGCAAAAGGCCACATCAAAATCAGGTACAACCAGTTATTCAAGGTGCTTACCAACTCAGGGTGTTGTTTGGCAATCACAAAACGGTCCTGTACTTTCATGCGTTTTTCCAGGTTGAAATAAGCGTCCAGATCCTTCTGAAGAGCAAGGATTTCCGTGCTTTCATCCGTTACGTTCTCATTGATCCAGGTTGCCAGTTTTTTGGAATATTCCCAGCGTTTCACCAGTGGAATACGCGCATCGTGATTGGTGTGATTGTATCCTTTACGTGTAATCTGCATAATGCCTTCCAGCAAGGAATAACGAGCCGGTTTGGCAATATAGACAATACAGTCCTGCATGTCTTTTTCAACCCGCTTGGTCACCTCATTGATGACTTTATTGGGATTTTCAGCATAAGCTTCTTTGTAGTCGTTCAAGCAGATTTTCGGGCCATTGTCCAGGACAAACTCAGATCCGATCGTGTTTCTATCGGTATAACTCACGCCGATTCCGGCAATGTAGATTTTTTTGCTCCAGTTGATCGCATCCAGCGCCCCGAAAGCCATTCGTGCAGGCCCTTTTTTAACCGGTTTTAAACCTCTGATGGGCGTATCATCCGTAAAACCTTCACCGAAAATCAGGATATTGCGCCCCATTTTCAGGGATTGATTTACTTTTTTGAAAACATCGGTGTTTTTTCCTTTCATATCACCGCCGTCGTGCTGGCGATAAATCGGTAACATGTGTGCCGACCATAAAATCGGTTTCAGCCACCAAACGAATACATCCGACCGGGTCATAAAATGAACAATGGGATAATTCATCGCTCCGATCATGATCGGGTCCATGAAGGAATTCGGGTGATTACTCACATAAATCGTACTGCCGAAAAGTTTTTTGTGTTTACGTAAAACAATGAAATGCTTGTAGAAGAGTCTGAAAGAAATGTTTAATGAAACTTTGAGTAAGAAGTAAAACGGACGCATAGCAAGTGAACTTTTTTACAAAATTAACAATACTTGAAAATTAGCATTTATTCTTGCGGTTTTACTTCTTCGACAGGAGCAGGATCTACCTTTTCATCTTGCTTAAATTCTTTGTCCATGTTCCTTCTGTGCCCGAAAATAAAGCCCAGTCGAACTTCGTGCGAAGTATTCCCGAATTTCTCCGTAACGCCGTTCCCGAATTCAAAAGAGTACGAAACGTTGAACCGCGCCAGTAAATTGATCCCGAAACCAACTCCGATGGAAGATTGGCGGCGGTAAGAAAGGCTCACCCATCCCATGCGCATGTAGTGCAAACGCATTGCCACATCGTAGCTGATAGGAGCATTTTTTACGGATTTGAATTGAACGATCGGCTCTAAACCGTATTTGGAACCTAAATCAAAGCGATAACTTCCCAATACGAATAAATGCGGCTGGAAATGGCTTTCTGTAGTGACGTCACTCAAACGTGTCTTATTGTTGAAAAGCTGGCTTCCGCTCACACTCACTAACAAACGGTCGTTGTAAACAATCAGTCCGGCCTGCGCGTCCAGGTAATTTTGTGAAGCCGCAATTCCGATATAATTGGCGTAAGCCTTATCGTTTGCATTTCCAAGCGTTACTTTCGAATTGTCAATTCCGAAATTGGACCAGCCAATTCCCAAACCGATCCCGGCATTCAATTTTTGGGAAAGTGGAATATGCACCCCGATGTTTGCTTTTACATTGGTTCGGGTAAACGGACCGATAACGTCATTGATGAAAGTCAAACCGGCAACTTGCTTGTAAGCAACAGTCCGCTGCGGAGTGCTGTAAAAAGTTTGCCCGATTGACGAAAGTTCGCTCAACAACGCTTTTGATTTGCGCTTTTTAAAACGCACCATGCTTTGAATTCCCGCAAAAGTAGTCATGGGCCTTCCGTCGATTCCTGCATATTGCAGGCGGTTTCCGACCACTACTTCAGCCACGTTCATCAGTCCGCCTGCTGCCGGGTTGATCAAAAACGGGGAAGAAGCTGTTTGTGTAAACTGAATGTCCTGTTGTCCGAATACTAATCCTGCAACTGAAACAAATGCTGTAACTACGAATTTTTTCATGAGTAATAAGGATTAACGGATAATACTGATTGAACCTTTGATAACGCTGAAATCGTTGTTCGGAGAAGCGATTTCGTAGAAATAAGTTCCGAAAGGAAGATCGTCTCCTTTGAAAGTCCCGTCCCACGGTTCACTGTATCCAGTCGATTCGAAAACCCGGGCTCCCCAGCGGTTAATAATAGTGACTTTGCAATCCGGGTAAGTTTCATACAGGTTTGGAATGACGAACAAATCGTTGTCCCCGTCATGGTTCGGTGTAAACACAGTTGGAATATCAAAAGTAGCTTCCCCGCAATTGGTGAGTTGAATGCGAAGCGTATCCTGGGTAGCCCCGCAGAAATCGTGTGTGTGTCTGTAAAGAAGCACTAATTCTCCCGGAGCACCGCCTGTTAGTTGCGTATTCGGATTGTATTTATTGGTCAGGGAGCCTGTGCCTGAAAGGGTGATCCAATAAGTTGCCTGGTCGCTTCCCGGCTGATTTCCCTGCAGGTTGACCGGTAATTGATTCAGACAGAAAGAAGTGTCGGGTGTGAGTACTTGTGCCGTTATCGGTGCATAAATGATCGCGCTGTCTACTGTACTCGGACATCCGTTGGTGGAGATGGTCCAATACAAGGTATGGTATCCGTCCGGAATGGAAAGAATGGTTGCTACCGGAGCGTGGATGTTGTTGAAAGTAATGGTTGAATTGCTGGACCACGTTCCCTGTGCGCCTGCTCCCGGGGCATTTCCCTGGATAATGTAATTCGTAGTGGCACAAGCGTACATGGAATCCTGCAGGTTTGCCTGCGGAGGAGGCATGTTTACGACAATTCTGACCGTATCTCTTCTGGCACCGCAAGTCGGAGAAGTAACAACCCACTCGAAAGTATTCGATCCCAAAGAAAGGTTTTGAACAGTCGTTTGCAAAGCATTCGGATTGGAAATCGTTCCGCCCCCGGTCAGCATACTCCAGGAACCTGTTCCGGATTGAATTGCCTGCGCTTCAATCGTTGTCGTATAAGTATCACACAGGTAGATCAGGCTGTTCGGGATGAAAGCCGTATCCGGGTATTGAAGGACTTCAACCGTAAAGGAACAGTTGGAAGTATTTCCCGAAGAATCTTCGATCTGGTAAGTCTGAGTTGTTATACCTACCGGGAAAATATCGCCGGAAGAAAGCCCCGAAAGATCTGTTTGTGAAATCGTGAAATAACAGTTATCCGTTCCGACCGGGTTTCCATAATTCACCAAAGGGTTACAAGTTGAAATATTTCCCGGACAACTAATAACCGGAGACTGGTTCTCAATAATGCTGAAAGTAGTGTTACAGGAAGAACTGTTTCCGGCAAGATCGGTAACGGTAATAGTGATTGTGTGAGTTCCTGAAATGAGGTTTGTTCCCGGAGCAGGTTGCTGAGTTAAGGTATATCCGGTACAGTTATCGGTTACGGTTGCCAGCGAGGTCAAATTAGCCATCAAACCATAACAGTTCACCCCGTTGTTCAGCGTTTGTGCCGGCGGACAGGTAATCGTCGGGTTAACTGATTCGATCGGAATCGTTTGTGTGGTACATGTACCCACATTCCCGGAAGTATCGGTATAGGAAATCACAATTCCAACCGGATTGGTAACCACCATTCCCGGAGCAGGACTTTGTGAAAAAGTAAGCAGGTTGGATGGTGCGCAATTGTCAACGGCACTATGCGTTCCCGCCAAATTCGGTATAGTCATGGAGCAAGTTCCGGAAATAGCCAGACTCACACTGTTTTGACAAGTAACCACCGGTGCCAGAGTGTCAATCGCGGTAACAAAAATGGAACAGCTTCCGATGTTCCCGTTTAAATCAACGGCTGTCATTAAAACGGTAATGCTGTCGGAAAACAACAAGGTTGCCGGTTTGTCCTGGGCAAAAACCAATAAGTTACTTGCCGTACAATTATCAGTTGCTGAAACCAACGGAACCAAATTCCCAACCAGTGCCAGACACTGATTGTTTACCGGGACAGAAACCGTTGCCGGGCAATTGACTACAGGCAATGTTCCGTCCTGAACCGTTAAATTGAATTGACAAACGCTTGCATTCCCGTCCTGGTCAATGGCCTGGATAGTGATGCTGTTTACTCCGGTCGGTAAAGAGTTTCCAACAGCCGGACTTTGGTTCAAGAGGAAAACAGTCGAACAGTTATCCGTCACGGTCGCTTGTGACGTGAAGCTGGCCACATCGTACGTACAACCGTTGTTGGTAGAAACAGTTTGATTGGACGGACAAGTTATTTGGGGCGAAATCGTATCGAAGAAAACCACATGCGTAAAGCACGACCCCGTATTTCCTGCCAGATCCGTTACCGTTACAAATACGTTTTGCGTTGCTGTGATCGTTGTTCCGGCTGCCGGGCTTTGACTAAAAACCAGCGACGCTGCCGGTGTACAGGCTTCATTCACGGTAACGGAAGGTACGAGGTTCGGAACAATGGCATTACAGGAAGCGGTTGCGTAAACGCTGTCTAATGCGGGACAGGTCGGTTTCGGTTGCACGGTGTCTAATACGGTCAACAGGAAGTTACAGCTTGTGCTGTTCCCCGAAGGATCCAGTGCCTGAATCGTAATAGTTGTATTGGCACTAACCGTTGTTCCCGGTGCAGGATTCTGGATGGTTGAAACAACACCGCAGTTGTCGTTTACCGTGGCAAGCGCTCCGAAATCCACTAAAGTGAACTGGCACAGGAATTCGTCGGTATAGCCTGTTGCAGGTGAAGGACAGGTAATGGTTGGCGGTGTTACATCGCCGGATATTCCCTGTACCCGGAAATTATCGATAGCGGGAGCTTTGTTCCCGATAGTTGAATTGTTGTAAGTAAAGCGGAAACCGATTAAGAAAACAGTATTGTCAAAACTTCCCGGAAGTAACTGGTTAAATGCGGTATAAGCCGGATTTGCAACCAATTGTGTGGAAACGGGCGCCCAGGTTGCCCCGGCATCCGTACTTAGAACGACTTCCAGGTAATCCAACCCGCTTTCTCCGTCTATCTGTATCTCAGCCAGGATACGGATAGCGCTGTAGCAGGCAGCATTGATCTGGCGGTAAACAATCGCCGTTTCCGTTCCTGCGGAAGCGTTTGTATACCCGTAATGCGCAATACCTGTCGGTGTACAGTCATTGGTTGTTCCGCCGGAAGTAATGTACAACGCGGAAGTTCCCCCGTTATTGGTACACGAACCCTGTATCCAGTGATTTGGACCGGTAGTACTTACAGTGTTCCAGGAAAACGCTCCTTCAAAATTATCGGTAATAAAAGTCGTTTGGGCCAGTAGTAGTGAACTCCATTGCATGAAAATGGCGCACACAAAAATGGGTATTAGTCTTTTCATAATCTAAGTTGGACGAGGCCCAAAACTAAGAGAAAATTCAATAAAAACCGGGGAAAATCCTTCACATTAGACGAATAGTTTTCAACGATTGTCGAATATTCGTTAGATTTGCAAACAAAATTGAGAGAAATGGTTGGGATTATCATGGGCAGCACTTCAGACCTGCCGATTATGCAAGATGCGGCAGATATTTTAAAGGAATTCGGAGTGGCTTATGAACTGACCATTGTTTCTGCGCACAGAACTCCCGAGCGCATGTTCGAATATGCAAAAACGGCTTCCGAAAGAGGGATTCAGGTAATTATTGCAGGAGCAGGAGGAGCAGCCCATTTGCCGGGAATGACAGCAAGTCTGACACCGCTTCCGGTGGTAGGAGTTCCGATCAAATCCAGCAATTCAATCGACGGATGGGACAGCTTGTTGTCCATCGTTCAGATGCCGAACGGAATTCCGGTTGCAACTGTTGCAATCAATGCAGCAAAAAATGCAGGAATCCTGGCAGCGAAAATCCTGGGAGCAACCAATCCGGAGCTTCAGCAAAAACTAAGCGCCTACATGGAATCGATGAAAGAAACCGTGTTGGAAGGCGCTAAAAAAGTAGAGCAATCCAGCAAGTAAGCAATAATGATCAAGAGTGAAATTTTCTTGATCATTAAATCATTTATAATTGATAATTACTTGTAAAACAGGTTGTTTCAATGTTTGTTTAAATGATGGTCTGGGAAATGAATTCCAGTAATTCAGGTCCTTCCCAGTCTCCGTTGAATTTTTGTCCGTTGACGTAAAAAGAAGGAGTTGTATTTACACCGCTTCTCATACCGCTGTAGAAATCAGCTTTTACTTTTTCCTGCAGATCAGTGTTTGAAATATCCCGGTTAAATTGTTCGGTATCCAATCCCAGCCGCTCTGCATAGGTCATTAAGTCTATGCGAATGCGTTTTTGGTTCTCAAAGATCAGGTCGTGCATTTCCCAATATTTTCCCTGCAAGGCTGCGGCTTCACTGATAATTGCTGCCTGCATCGCTTGTGGGTGAATCTTTTCAAGCGGGAAGTTGCGGAAAACGAATTTCATCCGGTCTCCCAGTTTTTCCTGCAGGTCTTTGATAATAGGATATGCTCTTCCACAATGCGGACATTGGTAATCACCATATTCCACCAATTCAATTTCCGCGTCGGGATTTCCCTGGATGTGATCCGCTTCAGTTACGGGAGGAGTAAGTGCCATAATCTAAAATTTAATAAGGTTATTTAGTCGATTTGTCCATTTCATCGAGCGCATCCATGATGCCGTCAGCACCCGGATTAATTCCCACAGGCGAAAGATAATTCCAGCGAATGACTCCTTTTTCATCGATCACGTATAAAGCTCTCATGCATTCACCGGTGTTTTCGTCATAGACTTCATACTGCTTCGCAACTCCTCCTTTGGGCTCAAAATCTGCAAGTAACGGAAACTGTAATTTGCGGTCCTGTCGAAAGGATAAATGACACCATTTACCATCGACTGAAATACCTAATAAGATGGCGTTTTGTTTGTGAAAATACTGGAGCATTTCATTGTAAAGTGCCATTTGATCTCCGCAAACCGGGCTCCAGTCTGCCGGATAAAATGCAAGAATGACTCTTTTTCCCTGGAATTCAGAAAGACTAACCCGCTGGTCCGGTGTGGCAAACAAAGAAAAATCGGGTGCTTGTGATCCTATTGATAGCATAGTTCAATTGTTTATAGATGTAGGTTAAAAGTATAACAGTTCATTAAAATTCATTGAAGAAGCATGGATTTATTTTTCCGGATCGGTGTCAAAACCGTTTAGTGTCGGAGGGTGAAAGGAAAGTAGGGCGAAAAATTTTTCGCCCCTACTTTTACCTGTAAATCAAATATTTCTGTCGTGTTTTCAAAAACGATTGAATCCCCGTTTTCCAGGTTTCCTTGATCTCTTTGGCTCCCAATCCGGCTTTCAGTTGTGCCCGAAGCTGTGTGGTTCCTGCCAGGCGGTCGAAAAAGTTGCGCTGATTGATAAAATCAACACTGTCGCTCAATTGGTCGCGGGCATTGATCAGCCAGTTCAGGTTGATCTCGTACATGCGTTTGTTTTGGCTGGCTCTCAGATCGTAACCGTTACACGTGCGGTTTTGCCATAAAGGATCTTTCGCACCGGTAGTCGGCATCGGAACAAAGGTAAAACCGGTATGTCGGAAACTCGGATGGCCATACATTTCAAAAGGTCGTTCTGTTCCTCTTCCGATACTTACTGTTGTTGCCTCGAAAAAGCAGAGACTAGGGTATAAATTGATCGCCAAATCTGTTCGGAGGTTTGGAGACGGCGGAATGGCAATTTCAAATTTCGTTTTGTGTGTATAATTGCGGCACGGAACGATATACATCTGGCAAGTCACATTGTTGTGCAGCCAGAATTCACCGTTGACCATCAAAGCATATTCACCGATGGTCATTCCGTAAACGATCGGAACGGGGTGCATCCCGATGAATGAAGTCTGGTCTTTTTCCAAAACCGGACCGTCTACATAATGAGCATTCGGGTTCGGACGATCCAATACGATCAGCGGTTTATTGTTTTCGGCACATGCTTCCATCACGTAGTGAAGCGTGGAAATATAGGTGTAGAAACGCACGCCAACGTCCTGGATGTCGAACAACACGATGTCTACGTCATATAACTGGTCGGCACGCGGTTTTTTATTGCTCCCGTAAAGCGAAACGATCGGCAGGCCGGTAACCGGATCCTTGTGACTCCACACTTTTTCCCCTGCGTCTGCGGTTCCTCGGAATCCGTGTTCCGGGGCAAAAACCTTTTGGATCTGAATTCCCAAAGACAACAAGGTATCTACCAAATGGTCGTCACCCAAAAGCGAAGACTGATTGGCAACAATGGCCACTCTTTTACCTCTTAAGGAATCCAGGTAAAGATCCATGCGCGCATTTCCCAATTGCAGGTCCGGGAGTTTTTCCATGCCGTATGCGTCGTATTTGATCTCATCATCAATGGGTTGAATGACCGGATATTCTTTCGGTTTGTCTGTGTTGGGATCAACGGGCTGAGCCGGACGCAGGTTTTTATTTGTGGCACACGAAGCCAGGAAAAGCAAAATAATACTTTTCAACGCCAAAAGCTTTATGTACTTTCGTATTCGCATGAGCAATAATTGGAATTATATTTATTTCATCGCTAAAAAACTTCAACGTAAGCAATCGGTTACGGATGATTCATTGCAAGGCAATAAAAAAGCAGCAAAACCAATTACGAGAATTGCTATTTTGAGTATTTCTCTGGCAATGATTGTAAACATCGTTACAATTGCAGTGGTTGAAGGATTCCAACAAGAAGTGAGCCGTAAAGTTATAGGTTTTGGTTCACATATCTCCATTCAGAAGTCGGGAGAAATTTCTTTAATGGAATCTGCACCCTTAATGAAGAGTCAAAAACTGGAGGAGGCTTTGCGAAGAATTGAAGGTGTAAAACATGTTCAATCAGTTGCTTATAAGCCCGCGCTGCTTCAGTCAAGAGGAGATGTGGATCAGAAAGAAATCCTGGGGGTTGTTTTAAAAGGTGTTGATAAAAATTACGACTGGTCTTTTTTTAAAACATACCTGAAAGCAGGGAAATTGCCCGCATTTAAAGATCCGGCTTCTACGGAAATACTGATTTCACAGCGCATTGCATCCGATTTGCACTATCAGCTGGGCGATACGGTCAACGCTTATTTTGTGAAGCAGAAGCCCATTCAGCGGCAATTCCGGATTGTGGGGATTTATGAAACCGGCCTGGAGGATTTTGACAAGGAACTGGTGTTTTGTTACCTGCCCCAGGTGCAGCAACTGAACGATTGGGGAATCAGTGCCGAACTGATCGTGGAGGATTCTCTCTATTACGGGAATCTGATCCTGCGTGCCCAGGTTTCAGGAGGAAACGGGAATTACCGCTACGATTGGGGCGAAGGATATGAAAACACGCCTGTTATTGCGATCTATCCGCAAAAAGACACGACGATTCAGCTCATTGTAGCAGATTACTGGACGTTTATGGACGAACCGACCGGAAGCCCGGATAATCCCAAAAGTGAAACCGCGATTCCGGATACCACCTGGCTGAAAATTAAAGTGAACGGAGATAAAGCGGGAACCAGTCCGTTTTCGGTGGATTCGGAAGGAAATCTGAAGAAGAAATATTTGAGCCGGGACGGCCTTCATTACGAAGTAAAAGCAGGAGCGAAGACGGTTGACCTGGAATTTTTCCCCGGACATGGTTCATATACGGAATATGTAGGATCTTACGAGTTGAGTGTAGCCGATTTTTCAGACATAGAAAACCAACAAAAGAAGATCGAAAAAGCAGTGGAGTTCAACCCGGATTTCAGACAGCAGGTCAAAGTAAACAGCATCAAGGACAACCAGCGTGACCTCTTTATGTGGCTGAGCTTTTTGGATGTCAACCTGGCCATTGTTCTGATCCTGATGTTGGTGATCGGTATTGTGAATATGGGTTCTGCTTTGCTCGTTCTGATCCTGGTGAGAACCAATTTTATCGGGATACTGAAAGCATTGGGAGCGAATAATTTGTTTGTCCGGAAAGTCTTTTTGGTACACACCGGGCAGCTGATTTTGAAAGGAATGATTTGGGGAAATGTCATCGGGATAGGCCTTTGCTGGTTGCAATACCAATTCCATATCATTCCGCTGGACCCGAAAGTTTATTACCTGAATACCGTTCCGATTGAATTCAGTCTTTGGAAAATCGGGGCGTTGAATATCATTACTTTGGGTGTGTGTTTGCTGGCCTTGTTCATTCCTTCTTTACTGATCAGCAGGATTAATCCGGCAAAATCGATCCGGTTTAAATAAGCCGTTTAATCGATAATTCACGCATTTCCCGATAATTTGGTCGTTGAGCGGCGATATTTCCTTATTTTTGAGTGACTTTAAAAAACATGAGAAATTCTTTTTTACTTGCTTTTTTGATCTGCTTCAGTTTCCTGGGATTTGGTCAGAGAAATGTGCGTGACAGTGCAATTGCTACGCCCTGGGTGGCTATTCATTACGGATTGAATGCACCGGGAGGAGATTTGAAAGAGCGTTTCGGAGTCATCAATCATGTGGGTGCAATGGCCGGTTACAAAACTTCCCGCAACTGGGTTTACGGACTGGATGGAAACTTCATGTTCGGAAACAAGATCAAGAACCCGAATATGTTTGCTGCACTTACGGATTCTTACCAGCATATCCAGGATGCAAACGGAGATGTAGCCATCGTGGTGGTAAATATGCGCGGTTTTAATGCCAATGTAATGGTCGGAAAAGTGTTTCCGGTACTTAGCCCAAATAAAAATTCCGGGTTGTACGTACACGCCGGACTCGGATATCTGCAGCATAAAATTCGCGTGGAAACGCAGGATCAGGTAGTTCCTACGCTGGAATTGAAATACCGCAAAGGATACGACCGGTATACGACCGGGTTGAATTTCCACCAGTTTGCGGGCTATGCCTTTATGGCAAACCAGGGATTCGTAAACTTCTATGCCGGATTTTATATCCAGGAAGGATTGACCTATAATCGCAGGGATATCTTTTTTGATCAGCCGGATGTACCGGTTTCTAAAGCACAAAGGTTAGATTTACAATATGGATTTAAAGTCGGATGGTTTGTTCCTGTTTACAAGCGCAAGCCGAAAGACTATTATTTTGAGTAAATGAGATTATTCTACGGATTTGGCATTCGGGGGTTCTATGCGGTCATGTGGCTTGCATCATGGTTTCATCCGAAAGCAAAGAAATGGATACTTGGCCGGCGTGTTCCGCTGAATTCGTATCACGTTCCCAAAAATAAAGAAGTCGTTTGGTTCCATTGTGCTTCACTGGGCGAATTTGACCAGGGACTTCCCGTCATGAATGCCTATAAAGCAGCACATCCTGGTTCATTCCTGATAGTTACTTTTTTCAGCCCTTCCGGGATGGAATTTTACAATAAAAGAGAGCACCAGGTAGATTTAGCGCTTTATTTACCCCTGGATACAAAGATCAAAGCGCGCAGGTTTGTGGAGCATTTCAATCCCCGAATGGTGTTTTTCGTCAAATACGAATTTTGGTACAACCACTTGAAATGTGCCCGCAGAAACGGCGCAGGAATTTACGGAGTAAGCAGTTTATTCAGGCCCGGTCACCGGTTTTTCAAATGGTACGGCGGATTTTTCCGGAAAGCGTTGCGTTTATTCGACCACTTTTATGCGCAGGACCAACGCTCGAAAGATTTGCTGAACAGTATCGGGATTGACCAGGTGACAGTAACCGGCGATACCCGTTACGACCGGATGATCGCTGCGAAAGAGAGAAGCCAGGAAAACGAAATCATCCGCAGTTTTGTGGAAGATAAACCGGTGCTTATTTTGGGAAGCTCCTGGACAATCGATGAAGAAATCCTGGTTCCGGCTTTGTTCGAATTGCGTCATAAATTCAAAATTATTATTGCCCCGCACGATATTTCGGAGAAGCATATCGAACAGATTTCTGCCGAATTTGACGGAGATCTGGAACGTTATACCAGCTTCCGGAATTTGGGTAAAGATATTTTGATTCTGGACACCATAGGACAGTTAACCAATGCCTATCAATATGCCGATCTGGCTTACATCGGTGGCGGATTTACCGGGAAATTGCACAACATCCTGGAGCCCGGAGCTTATGGTATTCCCATCTTTTTCGGACCGAAATTTGCGCGTTTCCCGGAAGCTCAATTGTTCCTGGATCATGAAGTAGCTTTCTCCATCGAAGACAGTTTCAGTTTCGAAAGAGCCATAGACGAAGCACTCGGAAAAAGAGCACTGATCAACGAAAGACTAGCTGAAATTTTCGCCAGAAATCAAGGCGCAGCCAAGAAGATTATCAGTTCATTGAGTTAAACCACATAAAAAACATAGGTCGCATTTAAGATACGTTCTATGCATAAAGTTCATTCAAAAACGATGTGTGCTATGTACCTATGTGGTTTAAAGAGAATGAGAGCGGAGCGAAACGACAAATTGCCAGCTTGAATAGCACTAATCAAAACAAAACCTCTGTGTTCTACGACCTATGTGGTTTGCTATCTATCCTTCTCCCGTGCTCGTCAGTGGGAAACCTTATATGGTTATTGCCTAGAAGTTCGGGCTTAAATCGTGCGTTTTATAGAAATCATCCACATATTTCACTGCTTCATCCGCCGTATCAACAATGGTCAAAAAGCGCATGTCGTCCGGTGAAATATTGTGTTCTTTTTCAAGCATCACGTTCTGCACCCATTCTACCAATCCGGTCCAGTAATCCCTACCTACAAGCACCACAGGCCGTTTGGTAATTTTCTTGGTTTGGATCAGAGTAATGGCTTCGAATAATTCATCCATCGTTCCGAATCCGCCCGGCATCACGACAAATCCCTGGGAATACTTCACGAAAATCACTTTGCGGACAAAGAAATAATCGAAGTTCAAATGGCTTTCGCGGTCGACATATTTGTTGTGAAATTGCTCAAAAGGCAGGTCAATGTTCAGTCCTACCGATTTTCCGCCTCCCTGGTGCGCACCCTTGTTTCCGGCTTCCATGATACCCGGTCCGCCACCGGTAATAATTCCGTATCCGGCCTTTGCAAGCTTTTCACCGATCTCAACACTTAATTGGTAGTACTTATTTTCTTCTTTGGTTCTGGCAGATCCGAAGATGGAGATACACGGGCCAATGCGGGCCATGCGTTCGTATCCTTCCACAAATTCGGACATAATTTTGAAAATTGCCCAGCTGTCGTTTGTTTTTATTTCGTTCCAGTCCTTGCGTAATGCGTTCATTTCAATGTTTTAGTAGCCAAAATGCTATTTCAGTAAAAATAAAGCTACTTGATAAGAATCAAGCTTTAAATTCTGATTAATTATGAACTAAGTATCGTTTATAAGGAATTGAGCACTTAAAAGTTAAAAAAGTGACGAATAAATTTTTTTCAACTATATAGATAGTTAATTGGTTGAATTTCAAGTATTTAAATATCTAACAAAATAGACTTAAATAAATGTGATATCGACGAATCCTTAAATTTTGACGTTAAAAATTTGGATCGTGTTAAATTTTTTTATAATGTTGAGTTACCTTAATTACGACTACTAACGCCTTCTGAATCTTACCACGGCCGTTTGGAGTGGGGTATGAGTAATAAGGGATTAAAAACTAAAATTATGACCGTTATTTACTCGAATCGAGCCAGGATTCTTATGTCCTTACTTTTCAGCTCCCTTTTCATTGCAAATTCCAAAGCGCAGTGTCCGGGTTCAAATACTGGATATGTAAATGCTCAAGTTAGCTTAAACAATGCCGCGGGGGGAACAGATCCCTGGAACAATCCCGGCAACGCACTAACTGATAACAACAGTTATGCAACCATGTCGAATGCAGCCCTGCTTATCGGTGGAACAACCAGGAGCTCCAATTTCCTCGTTCTGAGGAACCTGAACTTAAATATCCCGATAAACGCCCAGATCTGTGGTGTACAGGTTGAAATCAGGAAAGCAAGTTCTGATAACTCCGGTTCCAACTGGACACGCGATTTAGACATCCGGTTATTGAAGAATAATCAGATCACAGGTACAAACCATGCCAATACCGGGGTAAACTGGCCTACGTCGGAAACAGCCTTTACCTATGGTACGAATTCCGATTTATGGGGAACTACCCTGAATGGAATGGAAGTCAGCAGCAATGGTTTCGGAGTAGCGATCGCTATTGAATCACGGGCTGCCGGATTACTTTTGCCAACAGTTATTTCATACATCGATGCGGTGCGAATGCGGGTTTATTACTACGTTCCGACTACTGATTCGGATAACGACGGGATTCCGGATGTTGCCGATATTGACTGGGATGGTGACGGAGTAGCAAACAATGCGGAATTACAGCCTTGTACAGCAACGGTAACTTTGCCATTGACCGCGCAAACCGATCCTACACTTTATTATCCGACGGTTTCAGGAGTTACGGCAAATATACTTACACGGAATACAACCGGTGCGGGAATTTCTAACTTCAATATTTCTGAAAATTTTTCGGCCGTTTCCGGTTTGGAAATTTACACCGAACAGGATGTTGTTGCAGCTGCGGATCAATCCATCCAGGTGTTGCGTTTCAGTCAGCCGGTCAATAATTTATCCTTCAAATTGCAGGATGTGGATATCGCGGCCGGTCAATTCCAGGACCGGATTACGGTGAATGCCTATTCATTCGGTCAATTATACCAACTCACAGCTGCAAATTATACGATCGGTACCGGGAACTTCAATTCCTTTATCGGATCTAACCGCTTCCAGGGCTTGGTAGCCATGGACAATACCGAACTGAACGGAACAATTACGGTAACTATTCCGGTTTTGGTCGATTCCGTGCGATTTGTTTACGAGAATGTCGACGCAGGTTTGGGGAATCAGGGTTATGGAATCGGTGAAATCAAGTTCTGTTCACCGACTGCTTCTTCCCAGGACTTTGACGGAGACGGAAAGGTAGATTGGAAAGACCAGGATTCGGATAACGACGGAATCATGGACTTGTACGAATATCAAAGTTCAACCGGGTTTATTCCTCCGGCAGGATCAGATTCCGATGGTGACGGATTGGACAATGCCTACGATGCAAGTACGGGAGGAACAACGATTACTGCAGTAAATACCGATGGCGCAGATAATCCGGATTACATTGACCTGGATTCGGATAACGACGGATTTTCCGATCAGCTGGAAGGAAACGATGCCAATCACAACTGTGTGGCCGATTTCAACTTACTGAATATCGATACGGATAATGACGGATTGGACAATGCGTATGATCCGAATAACGGCGGAACGCTTGCCCCGAGACAGGATACGGATGGAAATGGTATTCCTGACTGGAGACAAAATGCTACTCCGACCACCGCGAATGCAGGAAACGATCAGAGTGGTTGTGCTGCAACATACATCATGGCGGCGAATGTTCCGGTGGTAGGCCAGGGTTACTGGACAGTTGTTTCCGGAGCGGGAACTTTTTCGAATAACAATGCTGCCACAGCAACAGTTTCAGCATTGAATACCGGAACAAATACGTATACCTGGACGATCTACACAGATGGCTGCCACTCTTCTTCGGACCAGGTTTCCATCAATCAAAGCGCTCCGATCGCTACACCCGCTGCAATGAGTAATGGGCCATTGTGTGAAGGAGCTACGCTGAATTTAACAACTCCAACAGTTTCAGGTGCCACTTATTCCTGGACAGGGCCTAACAGTTTCACAAGTTCTTTGCAAAACCCTTCCATTCCCAATGTTACGGTAGCAGAAGCAGGAACTTACAGTGTAACGGTTTCTGCAGCCGGATGTAGTTCTGCAGCCGGAACCACCAACGTTGTAGTGAACCCGGCACCGATTGCTCCGGCTGTTTCAAGCAACTCTCCGGTGTGTCAGGGATCTCCGATCAACTTAACGGCACCGGCGGTTTCGGGAGCAACCTACCAATGGTCAGGACCGGGAAGCTTTAGTTCTGCTTTACAAAATCCAACCATTGCCTCTGCCGCATTAAGCAATGCAGGAACTTATTCCCTGCACATCACTGTTGGCGGATGTACGTCTACAGTGGCAGGAACAACAAACGTCATTGTGAATCCGACACCGGCTGCAGCAACAGCATCGAGCAACTCACCGGTTTGTCAGAATGCGACGATCAACTTAGCAGCAACGACCGTTTCCGGTGCAACTTACTCGTGGACGGGGCCAAATGCATTCTCCAGTACGGACCAAAACCCGGTTATTCCGAATGCTCAGGCTGCGAATGCGGGATCTTATTCCGTAACTACGATAGTGAACGGATGTTCTTCATCGGCGAATTCAACGTCGGTTGTAATTAATCCGAGTCCTGTCATTGCGGTGGGAACGGTTTCCAATCCTACAACCTGTTCCTCAACCAACGGAAGTATCCAGGTAACGGGCTCTGCAACCGGAAATTTATCCTGGACAGGTACTGCTTCGGGAACTCAGACCGGAGTTACGCTTCCGGCTACGATCCCGAATTTAGGTTCCGGAGCTTACAACATTACTTTAACAGTCGCTTCCGGCTGTACATCAAATACATTGGTACAAACACTTACCGGGCCAAGTGCACCGGCAACTCCGACGATTACTCCGGGTGGGCCTACAACATTCTGTTCGGGCGGTTCGGTGACACTGACATCCTCTGCTGCCAGCACTTATTTGTGGTCGACCGGTGAAACAACTCAATCAATTACCGTTTCAACCAGTGGATCTTATTCGGTGACCGTTGGAAATGGTTCCGGTTGTGTGGCAGCATCAGTTCCTGTAACAGTTACCGTGAATCCTTCACCGGGTATGCCAACAATTTTGGCCGGTGGACCAACTACGTTCTGTACCGGAGGATCGGTTACGTTGACATCTTCAGCTCCTTCCGGGAATACCTGGTCAACAACAGAAACGACGAATTCGATTACCGTTTCCACTTCGGGAACATATACCGTAACGGTATCCAATGGAACGTGTAGCTCTACAAGTGCAGGAATTACAGTGACAGTAACACCTCCGCCGGCTACACCGACTATTACACCGGGTGGGCCAACTACCTTCTGCGCAGGAGGTTCCGTAACTTTAACGTCTTCTGCATCATCAGGGAATACCTGGTCGACCGGTGAAACAACCAATTCAATTACTGTTTCAACCAGCGGTTCCTATACGGTAAGCGTCGGTTCGGGAAGTTGTATGGCTACGAGCGCACCGGTTTCAATCACGGTGAATCCGATACCTAGTGCAACCATTACACCGGGAGGCCCAACTTCTTTCTGTGCCGGAGGGTCGGTAACATTAACAGCTTCAGCAGGAGATAGTTATTTATGGTCGACAGGAGAAACTACACAATCCATTACAGTTTCCGCTTCAGGTTCGTATACAGTAACGGTCACAACCAACGGATGTAGTGCAACCAGTGCACCGACAACTGTAACAGTGAGCACGATCCCGTCACCTCCAACCATTACACCCGGGGGACCAACTACATTCTGTTTGGGTGGTTCGGTGACATTGACTTCATCGACCGGAGGTTCTTATTTATGGTCAACAGGAGAAACCACACAGGCAATCAGTGTGACTAGTTCCGGTTCCTATACGGTAACCATTACAACCAGCGGTTGTTCGGCAACCAGTTCACCTACAACGGTAACGGTAAACCCAGTTCCGGCAACTCCAACCATAACAGCAGGCGGCCCTACGAATTTCTGTGCAGGTGATTCTGTTGAATTGATATCTTCTGCGGCAACAAGCTACTTGTGGTCGAATTCAGCAACAACCCAATCTATCTGGGTAAGCAATACCGGAACATTTACAGTAACCGTTTCCAACGGAAGTTGCTCTTCACAGCCTTCTTCACCGTTTAGCGTAACAATGGTAGATTGTAACCTGGATTCCGACGGTGACGGTTTGACTGATTTCGATGAGGTAAACACGTTTGGAACTGATCCGAATAACCCGGATACGGACGGCGACGGTTACAACGATGGAAACGAGGTAACAATCAGTTCCGATCCGTTGAATCCATGCGATCCGAACCCGATGAACCCGGTTTGTGACCAGGATGGAGACGGCCTGACGAATTCTGAAGAAGCATCCAATGGAACAGATCCTTCTATCCCGGATACGGATGGTGACGGAGTATTGGACGGGGAAGAGGTCAATGGAACGGATGATCCTTCCACGCCTTATGTTCCTACCGGAACTTCAGATCCGCTGGACGCATGTGATCCGATCAGTACAAGTCCGGCTTGCGATACGGACGGCGACGGATTGAATAACGGCGACGAAGCTACGAACGGAACAAATCCGAATAATCCGGATACAGACGGCGACGGATTCAATGATGGTTACGAAGTTACTAACGGAACAGATCCGCTTGATCCGTGTGACCCGAATGCGATGAGCGTTTCCTGTGATGTAGATGGTGACGGGTTAACGAACGGTGAAGAAGCAACTGCAGGAACCAATCCGAACAACCCGGATACGGATGGTGACGGAGTACTGGACGGAGAAGAAGTTCTTGGAGTAGACGATCCTTCTACGCCTTATGTTCCTACGGGAACTTCCAACCCGCTTGATCCGTGTGATCCGCTATCAACAAGCCCTGCCTGTGACGGTGACGGCGATGGAGTATCCGATGGCGATGAAGCTACGAATGGTACTAACCCGAACAATCCGGATACGGATGGTGATGGGGTAAATGACGGCGAAGAAGTGTATGGAACAGACGATCCTTCCACACCTTATGTACCGATCGGAACTTCCGATCCGCTTGATCCGTGCGATCCGCTGCCAACGAGCCTTGCTTGTGACGGTGATGGTGACGGAGTATCAGATGATGATGAAGCTACAAACGGTACCAACCCGAACGATCCGGATACGGACGGTGATGGGGTAAATGACGGGGAAGAAGTGTACGGAACAGATGATCCTTCCACGCCTTACGTACCGACCGGAACGTCCGACCCGCTTGATCCGTGTGATCCGCTTCCGAACTCAGCTGCCTGCGAAGGCAACGGAGGCAGTGGAGTGGAAAGCGTAGATGTTCCGGAAGGATTCTCTCCGAACGGAGATGGTTCCAATGAAACACTGATCATCCCACATCTGGAAGACTATCCGGATCATGTGTTCAAGGTCTTCAATCGCTGGGGAGTGGAAGTTTATAAGGCAAGTCCTTACAAGAACGACTGGGACGGAACCGATCAGGGTAAAATGGCAGTCGGAAAAGACGTGCTGCCTGAAGGAACTTACTTCTACATCCTTGATCTGGGGATCGGACAAGATAAAATAGTGAAAGGTTATATCTATATAACAAGGTAAGTATTGATGCAGATTAAAAACCCTGATCCCGCATGTGTGGGATCAGGATCTAAAAAGAGAAGAAATGAAAAATAAATATGCATTATTAGTATGGATTGTTTTAGGGATAAATCAACTCCATGCGCAACAACAGGCGGCGTACACGCATTACATGTACAATACGCTGGTCATAAATCCCGCTTATGCAGGGAGCAGGGATGCGTTGACATTCACAGCATTGGGAAGGTTTCAATGGGTTGGATTTAAAGGCGCACCGACTACCCAGACGTTTACCGTACATACACCGGTTGCCAAAAAGAATATCGGTTTGGGACTGAGTGTAATGAACGATAAGATCGGGCCGACCAATAACACCGGCGTGAACGTAGATTTCGCTTACCGGTTGAAGCTTTCAGAAAAAGCGCGCTTGTGTTTCGGTATTAACGGAGGGTTCAACAGTTTTTCCGCAGAAGTAAACAACCTGACCCTGGCAGATCCGACAGATGCCGCGTTTTTGGAAAACAGAAGGGGAAAAATGCTTCCTGCACTGGGAGCAGGAATTTACTTCCAGCTACCGAACTTCTATGTTGGAGCATCTGTTCCTTCCATCCTGGAGAACAATTTGTTTGCAACGGGTAATAGCAATGCGGTGGATATTTCAAAAGAAAGAAGACACTATTACTTCATTGCAGGTGCGGTGTTCGCGATTTCTCCTTCCGTGAAATTCAAACCGACCCTGTTGGGGAAATTGGTACAAAATGCACCATTCCAGATCGATGTTACTGGAACATTCATGCTGCGGGATCTCATTGACCTTGGCATCATGTACCGCACCGGTGATGGTGTAGGTGCCCTGGTTGGCGTGCACATTTCCAAACAACTGCTTTTCGGCTATTCCTTCGATTGGTCCACAGGAGTGCGCACCGGGAAATTTAACGGGGGAAGCCACGAGATCATGCTGCGTTATGATTTACTCTTTAATAACGATGGAAAAATTAAGTCACCGAGATACTTCTAAACTATGAAAAGAACATTACTATTTGCTGTTTCATGCCTGATCGTAAGTTGGGCTTCAGCACAGGAAAAACATGAAATTATCGGTACGGATCAATTGAATCAATACGATTATTTTGCCTCGGTGAATTCCCTTGAAAAAGTCAAGGATAAAGACGCCAGCGTACTCCGGAAATTGGCAGAAGGCTATGATATGATCGGGAACTACCCGAATGCAGAAGCTTGTTATGCAACAATTTGTTCGCGCGCAGACCGCATTCCGAATGATCATTTGGAATACGCACGTATCCTGATGAAGAACCAGAAATATGCGGACGCAGAAGCGCAATTGAAGATTTATTCCCAATTGAATCCGAAAGACAGTGAAATGGACCGTTTCCAGCTATTGAACGAATCATTGTCAAAATATTCCGCCCAGGCAGCGACCATTAAAGTACAAAATGCCGCCTTCAATACCGAACAGGCCGATTTCGGCCCGGTAATTTACAACGGGAAATTACTTTTCACGTCTTCCCGCCGGAAAAGTGACGTGGTGAACCGCAAATGGTTGGGAAATCGCCTGTCGTTCCTGGATTTGTATGTTGCGGATATCAATCCGTCGGATAATAACGTGACGAATATTCAGCCTATTCCGAGTAAAAAAGTCAACAAGAAGTATCATGAGGGGCCGGTGGCATTTTCCCCCGATGGGAAACAAGCATATATCACCCGGAATAATTACGATGAAAAAGGGAAAGACGGGACGCGGCATTTCTCTTTGTTTGTTTCCAACCTGGTAGGAGAAACCTGGTCCGAACCTGAACCGGTTATATTTAACAGCAACGATTACAGCGTGGGACATGCAACCCTTTCCCCGGATGGAAAAACCTTGTTCTTTGCATCGGATATGCCCGGTGGAAAAGGCGGTGTGGACATTTATCGCTCACGCTGGCAGGACGGGAATTGGTCGGTGCCGGAAAATATGGCCTCCATCAATACGAGCAGTGACGAGATGTTTCCTTTCTTCCATGAATCCGGAGTGTTCTTTTTCTCCTCTGAAGGTTACCCGGGCTACGGCGGATTGGATGTGTTCATCGGTCAATATAAGGACGACGATTTCAGACAGCTTCGCAATGTGGGAGCACCATTCAATTCTTCCGGAGACGATTTTTCTGTTTGGATGAACAAAGACGGACTTACGGGAATGCTCTCATCAAACCGGGCAGGAGGAAAAGGAAATGATGACCTGTATACCTTTACGATGGAAAAACCGTTTGCATTTGCACGCAATATTCGAGTTGTGGCTAAAGATGAAAAAGGGAACAGGCTGCCGGGTGTGCTTATCAGGGTGAAAGACATTTCCGGAAAAGAACTGGCAACCTTGACAACGGATGCAGATGCAGAAGCCACTTACGAAACTTCGGAAACGGGAGCTTTCAACCTGGAGGGTACGAAAAAGGACTATTTTGAATCGAGTGAAAGTGTCATAGTGACCGATGATTCCCCGGAGAATCTTCCTACGGATCTGGTGCTGGAAAAAGATCCGGGATTCATGCTTTTAGTGAAAGTTCTTGACAAAAAATCGAGCACGGTTCTGGACAGCGTGAAAGTGACCCTGATCAACAACATGACCGGGAAAGAAGAAGGCGTTTTTTATACCAATAAAGAGGGGCAAATCAAACGACCGATCTACGATAAAAAGCTGAATGACCGTGTTTCCTACAATATTCGCCTGGAGAAAAAAGGATACCTGCCGAAAGGAACGACTTACAACAAAGAGTTGACTACGCCGGGAGTGTATGACGTATCCAAAGACCTGAATTTGTCTATCGAGAAAATGGAAGTGGGAACCGACCTGGCAAAGGCCATCGATCTGAAACCGATCTATTTTGATTTGGCGAAATTCAATATCCGTCCGGATGCGGCGATAGAATTGGATAAGATCGTTGCGATCATGAATGAATTCCCGACCATGGTGGTGGAACTGGGATCGCATACCGATTGCAGGGGAACAGCTGCGAAAAACCTGGAACTTTCCCAAAAACGCGCGGATGCTTCAGCGGAATACATCAAATCACGCATCAAAGATCCTTGGAGAATTTCCGGTAAAGGATATGGTGAATCGAAAATATTGAATGGTTGTACCTGCGAAGGGCCGAAAAAACAACCGAAGTATACGGAAGCACAGCATGCTGTGAATAGACGAACAGAATTCCTGGTGGTAAAGATTTAATATCATAAACCAATAACAGACAAGGGCGTGCCGGTTAAGCCGGGGCGTCCTGCTTTTTCTCAGCCGCCTCAATCAAATCTTCCAGCGTTTGACGGTGATCTTCTCCCCACTGTGCAAGGTGCGTAATCAATGGAATCAATGTTCTTCCCAAAGGAGTTAATTCATATTCCACCTTTGGCGGCAGCTGATCGTAACTGTTTTTGACAATAATTCCATGATCCGTTAATTGCTGTAATTGCGTGTCCAAAACTCTTCGGGATGCTTTTGGAATTTTCCGTTGGATCTCTCCAGGCCTTTTTATGTCGTTATAGATGCACCAGATCAAACTGATTTTCCATTTTCCGTTAGTCACCGCAGTGAAAAGATTCAGACCACAATCCAATGAAACAGGTATCTTTTTTTTGTACATCAGGAAGAATTTTAGTGTCAAATATAGAAGATTAGAGCACACTATCCGGCATAGATAAATTTATCCGTACTTGTTTGCTGCAGGATGAATCAGGAATTTTGTGACCTAAAATGTACAAAATGAATTATAAGTTATTTGGAACAAACACAGGTTTAAAAGCGAGTGAAGCAATCTTGGGAGCAGCAACTTTTGGTACACGAAAAGGATATGGGGCAGACCGGGAAGAAGCCCGGAAGATCTTCCATGCATACGTGGAAGCAGGAGGAAATTTTATTGATACGGCAGACAGGTATCAGCTTGGCGAATCGGAGGAATTAATCGGGCAATTTATCGGGAATCAGCGCAGCAATTTTATTTTGTCAACGAAGTATACGCAAAGTGCCGAAGCAAATCCTTCCCTCAGCAATTTCGGAAATCACCGCAAGGCAATGCGGCAAGGAGTAGAAGCCAGTTTAAAACGGTTGAATACGGATTACATTGACATTTATATGCCGCATTTTGATGATGGAATCACACCTTTGGATGAAATTGTGAGATGTTTGGAGGACTTGGTAAGTTCAGGAAAAATCCTTTACACCGGTGTAGCAAATTTTCCGGCATGGAAAACTGCTGTCATTGGAAACACAACCAGGCTGGCAGCCAATCAGCTGGAATATAATTTATTGCAGCGAACAGCGGAGCGGGAATTGATTCCAATGGGAAATCAGTTCGGCTTGGGAACTATGGCGTATTCGCCTTTAGCCGGAGGAATCCTTACAGGCAAATACCGAAAAGGGGAAACCGGGCGTATCAATCTAACGGCGGATTATCAGGAAAATGAGTTTACCCGAAAAATTGTGGACCGGCTTTTTATTCTTGCGGAAGAACTGGAAGCCACACCTGGCCAGGTAGCTTTTGCCTGGGTTCTTTCAAAAAATGTTTTCCCGATCATCGGAGCGCGGTCGGTAGATCATGTAACTGAAAGCATAAAAGGGCTATCGCTTCAATTAAGTCCGGAACAACTTGAACAGCTGGATAATCTGAGTGAGATATCAATGGGATATCCACACGATTTACTGGCTACTGTTCAGGGTTAATAACCAATACCAATAGGCGCGCGATTAATCAAAAAATGAAGGGACGCAATGCTTGCGTCCCTTCATTTTGACCTGTTATTTCTTTTTTGCTTGTTTCTTCAATTTCTCCATGTGCTCCATTTCCATTTTCAGGTATTTCGCCGTGTGAGAAACGTCGGTATATTTTTTAATGATCTCTTCCGGTGTTCCGGTGCAGACAATGTTTCCACCGCCTCTTCCTCCTTCCGGGCCAACGTCAATAATGTGATCTGCTACCTTCACGATGTCCAGGTTGTGCTCGATGACCAGAACGGTATTTCCATCATCAACCAAACGCTGAAGGACTTCGATCAGCATGCGGATATCTTCGAAATGCAAGCCGGTGCTTGGTTCGTCCAGGATATAAATCGTGTTCCCGGTTCCGCGTTTGGTAAGTTCACCTGCCAGCTTGATGCGTTGAGCTTCACCACCGCTTACAGTGGTAGAAGGCTGCCCCAATTTGATGTAACCCAAACCAACCGAATTCAATGTTTCCAGTACACGATGGATTTTCGGAACATTTTCAAAGAAAACGACCGCATCTTCAATGGTCATTTCCAGTACATCATTGATCGATTTTCCTTTGTAACGAACTTCCAGCGTTTCGCGGTTGTAGCGTTTTCCGTTGCAGGTTTCACATTCTACATACACATCCGGAAGGAAATTCATTTCGATGACTTTTAAACCGCCACCACCACAGGTGTCACAGCGTCCTCCGGCTACGTTGAAAGAGAATCTTCCCGCCTTGTACCCACGGATCTGTGCTTCCGGCAGGGCAGCAAACAGCGAACGGATCTCTGTAAACACATTCGTGTAAGTTGCCGGGTTACTGCGTGGAGTTCTCCCGATCGGGCTTTGATCGATCTCAATTACTTTATCCAGGAATTCCAGTCCTTCAATTTTCTTGTAAGGCATGGGTTTTTTCACGCCGTTGTAAATATGAGCGTTCAGAATAGGGTAAAGCGTATGATTGATCAACGTAGATTTCCCGCTTCCCGAAACACCGGTAACGCAGGTCAATGTTCCCAAAGGAATCGTTAAATCGACGTTTTTTAAGTTATTTCCTGTTGCACCTTTCAGTACCAGTTTTTTCCCGTTTCCTTTCCGGCGTTTTTTCGGAATTTCAATTTCCAGTTCGCCGTTCAGGTATTTGGTGGTGATGGAATCTGTAGAAACCAATTCGTTGAACGGAGCTGCATTGACAATTTCTCCGCCGTGTACTCCTGCTCCCGGACCGATATCAACCACAAAATCCGCAGCCTCCATCATTTCGCGGTCGTGTTCTACCACAATCACGGAATTCCCGGTATCTCTCAGGCGCTTCAGGGAATTGATCAAACGGGTATTGTCGCGCTGGTGCAACCCGATACTCGGTTCGTCCAGGATGTACAATACATTCATCAGTTCGGACCCGATTTGGGTTGCCAAACGGATGCGTTGTGCTTCACCGCCCGATAAACTTCTGGCAGAACGGTGAAGGGTCAAATATTCCAACCCGACTTCCAGGATGAAGCGCACACGTGCACGGATTTCTTTTAGGATTTCTGTTCCGATCACCTGCTGTTCGTTGGTCAGGGAACTTTCAATGTTCTCCAGCCAAACAGCCAGTTCCTGGATGTCCAGTGTAGCAACCTCACCCAACGTTTTTCCATTAACCTTGAAATGAAGCGCTTCTTTTTTCAGGCGTGCACCGTGACATTCCGGACAAGTAATCTTGTTCATGAAACTTTGCGCCCAGCGTTGAATTCCGGCTGTGCTTTCTTCGGCATGCCGCGCCATGAAATTCCCAAGTCCTTCGAATTGAATGGTTGCTTCCTTGCCGCTTTGTTCCAGGCCTTCATTTCCGTTCAGGATGACGTGGATTAAATCGTCGGGAAGATCTGCAATAGGCGTATTGATGGTATATCCTTCCTGTTGCAGGAAAGCTTCGATACGTTCAAAGAACCAGTTTCTTTTGTATTCACCGATCGGGGCCAAACCACCTTTTTTGATACTTAATTTAGGATCCGGAATGACTTTGTCGCGGTCAATCTCTGAAATTTCACCCAAACCGACGCAGGTCGGGCAAGCTCCATAGGGTGAATTGAAGGAAAATAAATTCGGTTCCGGTTCCGGGTAAGAAATTCCGGTTGTGGGACACATGAGCAAACGGGAGAAATGACGGACCTGGTTCGTTTCGAAATCCTGGATCATCATGCTTTTTCCTCCGTGCTTCATAGCCATTGTGATGGAGTCGTACAAACGTTTGCGGTCTTCCGCCTTCACCTGTATCCGGTCCACCACAATTTCAATGTCGTGGATTTTGTAACGGTCCAAACGCATTCCCTTGGTGATTTCCACGATCTCGCCGTCAATGCGTGCTTTGGAATATCCCATTTTCCCGATCTGTTCGAACAATTCGCGGTAATGCCCTTTTCTTCCTTTGATTTTGGGAGCAAGGATGAGTACTTTTTTGCCTTCAAATTGTTCAATGATCAAATCGGTAATCTGGTCATCCGAATACTTAACCATTTGCTCTCCCGTTTCGTAGGAATAGGCCGTTCCGATACGTGCGTAAAGCAAACGCATGAAATCGTAGATTTCCGTAATGGTGCCCACTGTAGAGCGCGGACTTCTCGAAACCGTTTTTTGTTCGATCGAAATAACCGGGCTCAGGCCATTGATCTTATCCACATCGGGGCGTTCCATACCGCCCAAAAACTGGCGGGCATAAGATGAAAACGTTTCGATATATCGGCGTTGTCCTTCAGCAAAGATCGTGTCAAATGCCAGTGAAGATTTCCCGCTTCCGCTCAGACCCGTAAATACAACGAGTTTATCCCTGGGGATTTCTAAATGGACGTCTTTTAAATTGTGTTCCCTGGCTCCGTAAACTTCAATTGTTTTTGTTTGTTCGTCAAGACTCATGTCAAAATGTGTGTAATCTTTAAATTAATATCAATTAATAAGGCAGGTTCAAGAGTTCAAAGAGTTCAAGAGTTCAAATTTCATGGAACTTTTTGAACCGTTTCAACCTTTTGACCCGCTACTTATAAGCGTTATATGGTTTCAGATTTTCGGAAGCTGCCGGCAAAAGCAGGGTGAATTTCTTTCCTGCCTTTATGGTCAATTTGGTTGTTTTCAACCAAGGATTTAATTTACGAAGAATTTTGATATTAAAGCCCTGATCGTTTGACCAAAGTGCCAGGTTCGGGATAGATTCTTCCACAACTACTTTCTGAACACGGAATGGTTCATACAATTCCATTTTATCCGGGTAAAAACCATAGGCTTCCGGGTTCTCATAAATGAGTTTTGTTGCAAGCAGGCGGAAAACGTACCGACCGGTTTCGCTGTTTTGGTAAGTATCGAAATAGTGCTCTGTTTTTTGCCATTCCATGTCATCGATTACCCCGCCGACTCCGCGGTTGTAAGAAGCAGTTGTCATGACCCAATCATTCAGTGTGCTGTGTGCATCTTTCAGGTATTGGCAGGCCGCATGCGTACTTTTTTCAATATTCAGGCGCTCGTCAATTTCATCGTTCATTTGTAAGCCGTATAATTTGGCGGTTGCCGGCATGAATTGCCAGAAACCCTGTGCACCGACCGGTGAAATTGCCTGCTGCAGGTTACTTTCAATGATTGCCAGGTATTTAAAGTCGTTTGGAACACCTTCTTCTTTCAGAATGCGTTCAATTTCAGGAAAATATCTGTTTGCACGTTTAATGGCTCCGATCCACGCGCTTTGGTAATAGGCCGTCATGAGCACTTCGCGGTCCAGTCGTTCGCGCAGATCTTCGTCCTGGAGATTGATGGTCGTTCCGGCAAACTCCATGCTTTGGGGCAAGGCCGGGAAAACTACAGCGGATGCAGCAACGACTTCCTGGTGTTTCGCCTCTTCTTTTTTCTCTTTGGTTTCGTTATTCTGGCATGCAACCATTAAAGTAAGAGATAAGCAAATGAAAATGTGTCTCATGTCATGCAATTAAAGCACTACAAAATTACACAATCTAATGCGAGTTTTATAATAACCAAATAGGAGAATAATGCCATGAACCACATAGGGACATAGGTCACATAGAAGTTGATTGTTATTATACAAATTTTTGTTATATTAAGTAAATAATCATTATTCCCATTTTATGACAAAATCCTATTTAGATCAATTAACTTATGATATAATTGGAGCTGCTATCGAAGTACATAGTCAATTAGGTCCAGGCTTACTTGAAAGTATCTATCATGAGTGTCTGAAGATCGAATTAATGGATAGAGGAATTTCTTTTGAAACAGAAATGATTGTTCCGGTAAGCTATAGAGATAAACTGTTGGAAACAATGTTGCGATGAGATTTGTATGTAGCAGGTTCTATAGTAGTTGAATTAAAAGCAACAAAATCACTCGAACCAATATATGAAGCCCAACTTTTAAGCTATATGAAACTTTTGGATGCGCCTAAAGGAATTCTCATCAACTTTAATTGTACGAATATCTTTCGGGAAGGTCAAAAAACACTGGTCAATGAATTATACCGGAACTTGCAGGAATAATTAAGCATTTAGCGGTTGATTTATATCCATCACCACTAAGAGTTGTCTGTTTACAGGCAACTTTGTAAATCTATGTGACCTATGTCCCTATGTGGTTCAAATTCCCTATGTCTTGGAAACAAGTTACTTCTTGTGAACAATCGTGTTGCGGTATAACACAAAAAACACGGCAAAAAAGTAGCTGGTAAGGAAAAACGCCATCCACGGATTCCCCATTTTCGCGAAGACAACTGCTAAAATCGTTACCAGAGTAGCCATCAGCCCGATTCCGAGGAAAACGAGCCACACCTGGCGGTCGTTTAACCCCGAATACACCAAATGATGGGTCGTATGATCTTTTCCACCGACCATGGGGGACTTTCCCTTTCTCAACCGGTTGATCACAACTGTAAGTGTGTCTGAAATTGCGGGGGTGAAGGCAATCAGCGTGATTGCTCCGCCGGTTAGCGGATTTAACAGCGTCACATTTCCGATATTCCACAATTCATGAATGGAAAAGAAGGCAACAAACAACCCGATGAACTGGCTTCCGGCATCGCCCATGAACAACTTGGAAGGATAGATGTTGTATCCCAGAAACCCGATAATCGCCCCGATCTGGATGAGCATGGTAAGCGTCCAGATGTTCATGTTCCAATCGAACAAAATGACATTACTCGCCAAACAGGAAAGGAGCAGGAACAGGGAAGTAGTTCCCGTAATTCCGTCCATGTTATCGAGCATGTTCAGGGAATTCATCATTCCAACGACCCACGTCACCGTAATCAGCGCATTTACCCAACCGATCTGTGTCAGTTCGATGATATTGTGTGTGTAAACGAAAATCATCCCGCAAAGGATTTGTACGAACAATTTGATAAATGGCCGGGTGTTGTAAGCATCGTCTGCCAGCCCCATGATGAAGGAAATGGTGCCTGCGGTCATTAATCCCACAAACTGCCGGTTCTGAAAGATATTCTCATTGTTAAAAATGATCGAGTAGGCTACTGTTCCGAAGAAGAAAGCAACAAAAAAACCGATCCCGCCCAAAGATGGTTTCGACTCATTGGCCCAGCGTACCGTTACGTCGTTCTTATTCCGGATTCCCAGGCTTTGGGAAAATCGCAGAAGGATTCCATTGGATACATAGCTCATGATGATTCCCATAATCAGGAATCCAATACATGCCAAAGTTATTTCAAACGTCATCTTTACCTATTCAAATGGAGTAATAAAATCTGCCAGAAGGATTCCGGTCTGATCTTTTGCAGATAAAACCGGATCCGTTTCTTCCCATCGGATGTTTAACGCAGGATCATTCCAAAAGATGCTTCCTTCGCTGGATGGATTGTACCAGTCGGTGCATTTGTATTGGAAAACAGTATCGTCTTCCAGGGTCACAAAACCATGGGCAAAGCCTTCCGGGATGTAAGCCTGGGTTTTATTATCCCCGCTCAGGACAAACGAAACATGCTTTCCGTAAGTCGGTGAACTTTTGCGAATATCCAAAGCAACGTCCAGCACGCTTCCTTTTACAACCCTTACTAATTTTCCCTGTGCATGCGGAGGAGCCTGGAAGTGAAGGCCGCGCAACACGCCTTTGGAAGATTTCGATTCATTGTCCTGTACGAAAGAAACTTCCGAACCAATGAACTCGTTGAACTTCTGCTGATGGAAAGACTCAAAAAAGTAGCCCCTTTCATCACCGAAAATAGTAGGTTGTATCAGTATCACATCGGCAATTGCCGTACGTTTAAATTCCATTTATTTGTTTTTAATTCTTCTTCCTTCAGATTGCGGTCTTTTCAGACGGAACCTCAGTCTTTCCGCCGCGGGGGACTATCGCTACTTCTTCCTCTTCTTTTTATCCTCTTCATCGTAATAGCCATATCCATAACCATAGCCATATCCGTAACCATATTTCCCTTTAAAGACTTTGGTACCATTCAGAATGACATTCAAATGCGTAATCTGGTTCATTTCAAACAATTCACGCACTCTTCCTGCAAAAATACGCTTGGAATAATGTGCTTTAAAGATGTAGATCGGAACATCTGCTTTTGCCAGGATCTGAACACCATCTGTAACCAAACCAACGGGCGGATTATCAATAATAACCACATCGTATCTGGATTTCAGGGCTTCCAATATTTCAAAAAACGAGTCGCTGAGAATCAATTCGGAAGGATTGGGAGGAATAGGCCCGGCACTGATGAAGTCCAGGTTCTCAATTTCCGAGTGGCGGATACATTCTTCAAGCGTTGCCTGGTTAATGATCAGGTTACTGATCCCTTTGTCATTGGCAACATTCAATCCCAAATGGACTTTCGGCTTTCTGAGATCCAGGTCGATCACGATAGTTTTCTTCCCGGAAAGTGCAATAATTCCCGCCAGGTTCAGGGCAACGAAGGTTTTTCCTTCTCCCGAGATCGACGAAGAAATGGCGATCACACGCGCATTTGCATTGACGAAACTGAGATTGGTACGGATATTCCGCATGGATTCTGCCAGGATCGATTTCGGATTGTTGTGAATCATCAACTGGCTGAATTCAGAGCTTTCCCGTAACTGCGGGATGTTCCCCAGAATCGTTATTTTGTCCGGAAGCAGCTGTTTCAGATCTTCAACGGTGTTGATCTCATTGAAAGTAATGTACTTAAAGAACAGCAGGGCAAACCCAAAAATAAAACCGATGAACGTGAAACCGGCGTAAACCAGTTTCCGGTTCGGACTTACCGGAACAGTATTTAAAGAAGCGTCGTTCAATATCCGGTTGCTGGAAGTATAGCCCGCATTGGAAATGGAATACATGACTTTTTTCTCGGTTAGAAGCGTGTAGTATTTTTCATTCAGGTCCTGAAGTGACTTCAGGCGGTTGTATTCCATTTTCTTTTGAGGAAGTTTCAGGTATTCTCCTTCGATCACCCCGATTTTCCCGTTGATGGTAGTGATTTGTGAGCGAATACGTTCCTGGATTACTTCGACGCTTCGGCGGATGGATTGCACTTTGGACTGGATGCGCGAATTCAGGTTTTTCAGTTCCGAATTGTTCTCCGTAACATTTGTCAGCAATTCTTCTTTCCGCTCCAGTAAGGTATTCAGGTCTGTGATCTGCTTGGTCAATGATGCCTCAAAGCTTTTACCGAGCATTTCCGGGATCAGGCGGTAAATATCCAGCCGGTTCGGTTCCGATTTCAACTTCGAATGGACTATTTTTAAAGTAGCCAGTTCATTTTCCAGTTCGAAAAGCATATCCTGGAATTTGTCCATGTTATCAGAAAGGGTACCACCGGTCGCTTCAGGATCCGCGAGGTGTGTTTTTCGCTGGAAATCCGTCAGGCTGTCTTTCGAATCTTTCAGTTCTCCGGAAATGGAATCCAGTTGCAGCTGAATGAACGAAAGAATATTATCCGCACTTTTTCGCTTCATTTCTTCGTCGTAATTGAAGAAAGTAGTAGTTACGGACTGGATAATGTCTTTACACAATTCGGGGTTATTTCCGTTGTAGCGCAATTCGATCGTTTTCGCATTCACATCAATCGGATTTACCGCCAGGTTTGCGATCAGACGTGAAGCCAGCGTTTTTTGGTTGTTGAATGTAAAGTAAAGACGGTTTGCCTCATCGTCCTGTTTGAGTACATCCCAATTCTCCACTTTGAATGCAATGTCAAAATGCTGCGTGTGAATGTTCTGATTCACATCTGAAGTTTTCGAATACATTTTGCCATTTGCGGTATAACTCAGTTTCACCCGGTGATTATCCAGTGTTTCCACTTCAATCGGAATGTCACACAAACTGCTGTCGCGAAGCGCATATGGAAGTATTGTGAAGGTACTTTGATGGTATTTTTCTTCGGTAAGAATTTTCCCTTCGGCAAAGATCGACACATTCATGTTCATTTTCGAAATAGCCATCTCGAAAAGCAATTGAGACCGAAGAAGTTCTATTTCAGAGGAAATGTCCTCGTTTTTATTGATGTTGTCGAGTTCGAGCAACTCTTTTCCCTGGTCTTTTTCAACCAGTTGTATGATCATACTGGAATCGTAGACCGGCTTGGTATACCTCAAATAAAAGAATGCAATGCCCAGGAACAAAAAGATCAACAGTAAAACCCACCACCAATAGCGGCGAAGGATTACGCTCACAATGATCGGATTGTAATCTTTATTGATAAATATGGATGAGTTTGAAGAATTCACGTTATTTCAGTGTTGAGAATACGGTAATGATGACAAGTCCGCTGGTAATTAACGAAACAATCGGTGCTACCACTTTGATCGTTTCCTGTCCCACTTGCTCTTTCGGCTCAATATAAATATAATCATTGGCCTGGATAATCATATCGGCGTACTGCAGGTTTTCTATTTTCGACAGGTCGACAACGTACATGGTGCGAACATTGTTTACCACTCGCATGATTTTGATCTTGCTGGCCTTTCCGCGTTCGGCGATCCCACCTGCCAGGGCGATGGCTTCCATAAGCGTGGTATTGTTATTTTGGAGCGGGACAACTTTCGCAGCACTTCCGTTTCCGGGAAATACGATCACCCGCTGATTGGTGAGTTTTACCTGTACGAAAGGTTTGTTGTACCCGTTTTTCTGTTCGAACAGTTTGGCAAGTGTGTCTTCGCATTCCTTGACGGTCAATCCGGCAACCGGTGTTGATCCCAGAATAGGCAGGTCTGCTCTTCCGTCGGGCCTTACCACATATTCAATCTCTGTTTTTGCAACGGCATCCTTGTTCATTCCGGCCATTTCGTTCACAATCCGTTCTCCTTCATTGGTATAAAGCATGAACGTGAATTTATCATCACGGGAAATTTTGTATTCCGCAGCCGGTTTTAACGGAATGCTGTCTTTTACTTCCTTCACTCCTTTGGGAGTACGGAACATGAGGTTGCTGTTGATCCCGCAGGATTGCACCAGGAACAAAGCGGTCAGGAAGAAAAATAATACCCCTTTATTTCGCATTTTTACGAGTCTTTTCAATGAGTTCAGCATAATAATTCTCCATGTTTTTTACCAAAGTAGTATAATGGAATTTATCTCTTACGAAGTTCCAGCCATTTTGTGACATTTTCGTGCGAATTTCTTTGTTTTCGATCAATAAGCGGAGTTTTCCGGCAAATGCTGCGGCATCTTTTTTGGGAACAACAAAGCCGGTATTTCCTTCATCCAGGATGTCTTTTACTCCGCCCACATCCGTTGATATGACCGGAACTCCGCTTGCCTGGGCCTCAATTAAGCTCACAGGTGTGCCTTCATTATCCGAACTCAGGCAGATAATATCCATTCCGGCATTGAATGTGGCAATGTCTTTTATCCAACTCGTTAATTCAATCCGTAAACCATAGTTGGTTTCCAGTTGCTTTGCCCGTTGTTCAATGGTTGTTTTTTCCTGACCGTCGCCTACAATAAAATAACGCGCTTTCACGCCCTTTTCAGCTAATATTTCAATCACATCCAGGAATAACTGATGGTTTTTGATCGGTGCCAGTCTCCCTACAATCGCCACGGCGACTTCATCTTCGTTCAGTTTCCATTTCCGGCGCGTTTCCATTCGTTTTTCAGCCAGGTTTTCCCGGAACTTCAGCAGGTCGAACCCAAGCGGGATAACTTTGATCTTATCCGCTTTGCAAATCCCGTGAATGCTGCTCAGTTCTTCTTTTTGAAGTGGACTGATGGCAATAATCCCGGTGGAAAGTTTCGCAAGCCTGCGTTCGATGAGTTTATACAGCCAGGTTTTTGCCTTCCCGAAGTAAGAATGGAAAACATGTCCGTGAAAAGTATGCACGATTACCGGAACGCCGGCTGCTTTTGCTGCCCTTCTGCCCAGTGCTCCTGCTTTTGCAGCATGTGTATGCACAATGTCCGGCTGGAATTCTTCGATGATCTGTTTGATTTTCCGATACGCTTCCCGGTCTGATTTTAAATTCGGAATGCGCTTCATTTCCGGAATTAACAGGGGCTTTACACCATAATCTTCCAAAATATGCAGGGAATCCGATTCGTCTTTCTCCGGCAGACCGCCTACCAATAAGGTTTCATAGTCCTCAGAAATGAATTTCGTCAAGAAAGCAGCGTTGTAAGTTGGTCCACCAATATTGAATCGATTAATGATTCGCAGCACTTTTGGCATTGATTATCCACAGTTTAAATAGTTCAAAAGTTCAATGGTTTTAAAATTCAACCAGGTTTGAGTGCCTTTATCCGTTTGGGACTCCTTAAACTTTGTTTGACTCTTGTAATTTATTGAACCTTTCCAAAGGTACGGATAATCCAACTAAATGTTTTGTAAAATGTTAATTGGAACCCGCCAAATGGAAACTTTCCTGATTGAAGTGTTCAAAAGTTTTTAAGTGGCAGAAAATTTGCAAGCCGATAAACCAGAACTTTACGTTATGATTCATTTCAAGTTGATATCACGCATTGTTTCTGTCGGATTTAGTGTTCTTTTTGCGGGGAGTTTCAGTTTTTCCCAACAATCTATCCAGGCGGCAATCGATGCTTTTTCTTCCAACGCTTATTTCGCGAATGCATCCATCAGTTTTGAGGCGATGGATTGTGCTACGGGGCAGGTGCTGGCAGCTAAAAATCCTTCACTGGCTTTACCTCCGGCTTCTACCACCAAGTTGTTTTCAACAGCAACCGCATTTCAGTTATTGGGAAAAAACTATGCACCGCAAACACGTATTTACCTGGATGGTGAACTGACAAAAGATGGAGTGCTCAACGGGAATTTATGGATCAGGGGCGGAGGAGACGTTGCACTTGGAAGTCGCTATTACAATGGCGATGGAAGAGAATCCGAATTCATGGAAAAATGGGTGGACACGCTTGTGAAACTGGGAATCAAAAAAATCAACGGTGCTGTGGTGGCAGATGCTTCCGAATTTGGCTATGAAGGTGCTCCAGACGGCTGGAATTGGGGTGATATGGGGAATTATTACGGAGCTGGGGCTTCCGGGCTTCCGATCTACGACAACATGTTGCGTTACCATTTCCAGGTAGGGGCCAAAAGCGGTACGAAAACCACTTTTTTAGGAACAACTCCGTCCGTTGAAGGATTGAAATATGTGAATTACATCCAGACAGGCGGTTCGGGAGATAACTCTTACATCTACGGAGCTCCGTATTCCATGGACCGCTTCGGAACAGGGACTTTGGGCGCAGGTTTGGGAAGATTTACCGTGAAAGGAAGTTTGCCCGACCCGGAATTGACTTTTTCCCAGGAATTTACACGCGTTTTGAAAGCAAAAGGAGTGGAAGTAAAGGAAACGGCTCTTTCAGCACGGAATTTAACCATCGTTTCGGCAAGTACGCGCTATGCTGCTATGAAACTGTTCTTTACCTACAAGGGAAAAACCCTGAATTCCATTGCCTGGTGGACAAATATGAAATCCGTGAACCTTTTTGCGGAGGAAGTGTTGTGCTGGATCGGTTACGGAACTTCCGGAAACGGCTCGGTAGACAACAGCATTTCCAGGATGATGAACTATTGGTCGGGAAAGATCAATACCATCGGGTTGTATATCACAGACGGTTCCGGTTTGTCACGCAGTAATGCCATTTCGGCCAACCATTTCTGTGAAATGCTGAAATACATGTCGACCGCCAAAGAATTCGATGCATTTTATGCCACTTTACCGGTTGCAGGAGTTTCCGGAACACTTTCTTCCGTTTGCAAGAATCAGCCTGCAGAAGGGAAAATACATGCAAAAAGCGGAACCATGAAGCGCATCAAAGCGTATTCGGGATATGCGGAAACCAAATCCGGGAAGAAAATCTGTTTTTCGCTGATCATTAATAATTTCAACTGCTCTTCGGAATACACGGTAGAACAAATGGAAAAGGTGTTCAACGCGATCGTGCTTTCTGAGTAGTATTTGCCATTCCTTCCCAACCTGGAAGATTTTAGAATTCCTCCCTGCGAGGGAGGATAAAGGAGGGTGGTCATGAGTGTTCGGATCAGGTATTTCCCACCTCCCTTAATCCCTCCTCAAGGAGGGAGAAATCAAGTTCATTTAACTTTGCTTCAAGTTTTCCCAATTCACCGCTTTTATTAATTTTGCAGGAATAGAGTATTTTAGTAATCTCCATAGATTAAGCGTGTGAAAAAAATTCAAATGGTGGACCTGGCAACCCAGTACCAGGCAATAAAATCCGAAATAGATTCAGCAATCCAGGAAGTATTAGATTCTTCTGTGTTTATTGGCGGACCAATCGTACAACGTTTCCAGAAATCATTGGAATCGTATTTGAATGTCAAGCACGTAATTCCGTGCGCAAACGGTACGGATGCCTTGCAAATTGCTATGATGGCTCTGGGGCTCAAACCTGGAGATGAGGTAATCACTCCATCGTTTACCTACATTGCAACAACAGAAGTCATTGCATTACTGGGATTGACACCTGTATTTGTGGATGTAGATTCCAAAACCTTTTGCCTGGATCCTGCAAAGATCGAGGCGGCAATTACGCCGAAAACAAAAGCAATAGTTCCGGTCCATTTGTACGGGCAGGCTTGCGATATGGAGGCAATTATGGCGATTGCCCAAAAACACAACCTGTTTGTCATTGAAGACAACGCACAGGGAATCGGTTCCGATTATTATTTCCAAAACGGGGAAACCCAAAAACTCGGAACGATCGGACACATTGGCTGTACGAGCTTTTTCCCGTCCAAGAACTTAGGATGTTATGGAGACGGCGGGGCCATGTTTACCAATGACGATGCGTTGGCAGAACAATTGAGAATGGTGGCAAATCACGGTCAGAAAGTGAAATACCAGCACGATGTAGTGGGATGCAATTCCAGGCTGGACGCCATGCAGGCAGCTATTTTGAATGTAAAACTTCCAAAACTGGATGAATACGTGGCTGCGAGAATTCAGGTGGCTGATTTTTACGACCGTGCATTGAGTGCTTCAGACAAGATCCAGGTACCATACCGCGATGGAAAATCCAAACACGTATTCCACCAATATACCGTTCAGCTGAAAGGAGTTGATAGAAATGCATTGCAGGATTACCTGGCTTCAAAAGATATTCCTTCGATGATTTATTACCCGGCTCCGGCTCACAAACAAGGAATGTTCCAATCATTCAACCTGGGAGATCTGGACCTGCCTGTTACGGAGGAATTGACAAAACACGTAATCTCATTCCCAATCCATACTGAAATGACCGAAGAACAACAGAACTATATTTGTTCTGAAATTCTCACATTCGTAAACGCTCACTAAATCATGAAAAAAATTGCTGTTGTTGGAACCGGTTATGTCGGTTTAGTTACCGGAACTTGTTTTGCAGAAACCGGAAACCAGGTTATATGTGTTGATATTGATAGTAAAAAGGTTGAGCGCATGCGCAACGGGGAAGTTCCCATTTACGAACCGCACCTGGATGTTCTTTTCGAACGGAACATCAAGGCAAACCGCCTGTCGTTTACTACCAACCTGGAAGAAGGGATTAAAGACGCGGAAATCATTTTCCTGGCTTTGCCAACACCTCCGGGAGAAGATGGTTCGGCTGACCTGAGATACATTTTGGGTGTAGCAGATGAGTTGGGTAAATTATTGAAAGATTACAAAGTTATTGTAGATAAAAGTACGGTTCCTGTGGGAACTGCAGAGAAAGTACACAACGCAATCGCGAAACATGCGACCGTGGATTTTGATGTGGTTTCCAACCCGGAATTCCTGCGTGAAGGATTTGCGGTAGACGATTTCATGAAACCGGACCGCGTGGTGTTGGGAACATCTTCCGAACGCGCCGAACGCATCATGGAACAGTTATACAAACCATTCGTGCGTCAGGGAAACCCGATTATTTTCATGGATGAAAAGTCTGCGGAGCTCACGAAATATGCGGCAAATGCCTTTTTGGCAACGAAGATCACCTTCATGAATGAAATTGCCAACTTCTGCGAACTGGTAGGAGCGAACGTAGATAAAGTACGCATCGGGATCGGTTCCGATGAACGCATCGGCAAACGCTTTTTGTTCCCGGGAATCGGTTACGGAGGTTCCTGCTTCCCGAAAGATGTTCAGGCATTGGTAAATTCCGGACTGGAGCATAATTTCTCGTTCGAGATCATCAAATCCGTGATGGAAGTAAACGAATCGCAGAAAACCATTTTGTTCCCGAAAATGAAGAACTTCTTCCGCGGAGATCTGAACGGAAAGAATATTGCTTTGTGGGGACTGGCATTCAAACCGGATACCGACGATATTCGCGAAGCACCGGCTTTGTATATGATCGATGCATTGACAGCAGCAGGGGCAAAAGTAACGGCTTACGATCCGGAAGCAATGGAAAATGTGAAAGCAGTGGTAGGAGAAAAGATTTCTTTTGCATCCAACGAGTATGACGCACTGAAAGATGCGGATGCCCTGGTGATCTGCACCGAATGGGGCGTTTTCAGAAACCCGGATTTTGATAAAATGAAGTCCCTGATGAAAGATTCCGTTATCTTCGACGGTAGAAACCTGTTCGAGGTTTCCGAAATGAACGAAAAAGGATTCTATTACAATTCAATCGGCAGGTCCGTAGTAGCGCAATAACATGAATACAGGCAGAAAACGCATATTGATTACCGGAGCAGCCGGATTTTTGGGGTCTCATTTATGTGACCGGTTTATCAAAGACGATTACCATGTAATTGCGATGGATAATCTCATCACAGGACGTTTGAAGAACATCGAGCACTTGTTCCACCTGGAAAACTTCGAGTTTTATAACCACGATGTGAGCAAATTCATCCATGTTCCGGGAAACCTGGATTACATCCTGCATTTCGCTTCGCCGGCCAGCCCGATCGATTATTTGAAAATCCCGATCCAAACCCTGAAAGTTGGATCTTTGGGAATACACAATTGCCTGGGATTGGCGCGAGTGAAGAACGCACGCGTACTGATCGCAAGTACTTCAGAAATTTACGGTGATCCGACTGTGCACCCGCAAACGGAAGAATACTGGGGAAATGTGAACCCGGTTGGTCCGCGTGGTGTTTACGACGAAGCAAAACGTTTCCAGGAAGCGATCACGATGGCTTATCATACGTTCCATGGAATTGAAACGCGCATTGTCCGCATTTTCAATACCTACGGTCCGCGCATGCGTTTGAATGACGGACGCGTACTTCCTGCATTTATCGGGCAGGCGCTACGCGGTGAAGACCTGACGGTTTTCGGAGACGGATCCCAAACGCGTTCATTTTGTTATGTAGATGATCTGGTGGAAGGAATCGTGCGTTTATTACACAGCGACTGCTCAGATCCTGTAAACATCGGGAATCCGGATGAGATCACGATCAGCCAGTTTGCAGAAGAAATTATCAAACTGACGGGTACGACCCAAAAAGTGATTTACAAAGACCTTCCGGTAGATGATCCGAAACAACGTCAGCCGGATATCACAAGAGCTCGTGAAATACTGGGTTGGGAACCACAGATCGACCGCGCAGAAGGGTTGAAACGTACTTACGCTTATTTTAAGAGTTTAACCAAGGAGGAATTGTACCAATCGGATCACATTGATTTTGAGAAGTACATCGTTCGATAATATGAATTGAAAATTGAAAATTGACAATTGAAAAAAAGGATTAAGCCTTTTGTGCGAAAACCATTTTCAAAATCTTTTCAATTTTCTTTATTGTCCATTTTCAATTGAAGAGATGAACTATTTTGCACACGAAACAGCAGTTGTAGATGAAGGCTGCACGATTGGTGAAGGAACGAAGATCTGGCATTTTTCGCACATTATGCCGAATTGCGTGATCGGTGAGAAATGCAATATCGGGCAGAACGTGGTCGTTTCTCCGGAAGTTATTTTGGGGAACAATGTGAAAATCCAGAATAACGTTTCGATCTATACGGGAGTCATTTGCGAAGACGATGTGTTTTTAGGCCCGTCGATGGTTTTTACGAATGTTATGAATCCGCGTTCAGCCGTAAACCGCAGAGATCAATATTCCAAAACAACCGTTCGTAAAGGAGCTTCCATCGGGGCGAATGCAACGATCGTTTGCGGGAATGACATCGGTGAGTATGCTTTTATCGGCGCAGGATCCGTTGTTACAAAAGAAGTTCCGGCATATGCCCTGGTGGTGGGAAATCCGGCGCGCCAGATCGGCTGGATGAGCGCTTTCGGCCACCGTTTGACTTTTGATGAGAACGGCTTTGCGGTATGCCCGGAAAGCAATGAACGTTACCAGTTGACGGATAACCGCGTAAAGGCAATCTAAGATCAAAGGCTATTTGGATTTTTTTTCAACCACATAGTCACATAGACCACATAGAGAATGCCTGTTTATAATCTATTAGTCGTGTCGGTTAGACATGTGTGTTTATTATAATGCCAACAAACCTGTAAACCAAAGCTATGTGATCTATGGTTTCTATGTGGTTTTTAATGAACACATACAAAACAGGATGGTTACTTCAACATAAAGCCCAGCACTACTTCATGCGTTAAGGTTTTGAAGTAAGTGAACGGGGTCTTGTTGGTTCTGATAAGTGCTGTATATCCTATACGGAATTTGCCTTTGATATCGTAACCGATCATTGGATTTATGGCATAAAGGTTCGTGCCACTTAGTTGCGCCCCGGCTCCGAACCATAGATTCTGTTTCCAGGCGGCCATCAGTTGTATATTAGTAGCAAAATCAATGTTGTCCATTACAACCTGTGCACGTGGAGTGAGACTCCAGTTTGCTCCCAAATCAAAGCGGTAATCTGCGAAAAGCCAAAAATGTGCGAAAAACCGGTAATCGTAACCAACGCTGTCTTTTACATGAAAAACAGGGCGGTTCCATTGTGTGGTGCTAAGCCCGACGTTCCACTTTTCATGACGCAGCGCAATTCCAAAATCAGTAGTAAATGCCGGGGATAACCTCCAGGTTTTTGAAACCATATTGGGATCGGAAGGATCAGGCAATGTATAATTGAACGTTTTAATCCCACCGGAAGCACCTATTGAAAGGAACATGGACTTGATCGGGATGTGATAGGCATAAGAAAGTAAAGCGGTCTGCATTTGTAAAAATCCCTGTGAATCGTAGCGGTAACTGGCACCGATACCGCTGTTGATTTTGTCGATTTTAGCTGCATAATTGGCGAAGATCGTTTGTTCATAGGGCATGCTGGCAAATGGTTTTACAAGCGGATAATCTTTCCAGCTGACGTTTGCTTGGTGTTTGTAAACCGCTCCGGTCATGGCAGGATTGGTATGCAGGTAATTGTTCCAGAACAGGGTGGAAGTCGGTTCCTGTTGCGAAAAAGAAAAAAGGGTGGTGAATAGTGCCGACAAGAGAATAACGGTTCTTAACTTCATGGTGTGTAATGAATAAATGGGTTTAGGATACCAAAAGTATTAAATTTCCCGGTGATTACACAGAATTGTGTAAGCTGAATGAGTATTTGGCCTGATACATCGAACGATCATTGATTTCGGGTTATTTCATAGGGGTTTTACAACCGGATCTGGGTGTCTGCCGAAAATAACAGTCACATAAAATGCTATTTATTCGCGGATTGCAGGTATTGAACGGATGCGATTTCCGAATTTGGCTGATACCACTTTATTCCAAGCAATTTTAATTACTTTTGGGCTTTGAAAACACCGTCGATAACAGAGCATTGAATATATGATACCAGAAAATCACAAAGTAAAGTTTGCCGTTCTTGGTGCAGGACACATCGGGAAGAGACATGCTGAAATGGTCCGCAGAGACCCGGAAGCTGAGTTGGTTGCCATGATCGATATCCGTTCGGTCGAAGAATGTGCCGCTGCGGATTTCAATGTTCCTTTCTTTAGTTCATTGGACGAATTGCTGGCTTCAGGAATCGATTTTGATGTGCTGAACGTATGTACTCCGAATGGTTTGCATGCGGAACAGGCTTTGGCAGGTTTGGAAAACAAAAAGCATGTAGTGGTTGAAAAACCGATGGGATTAACCAAAGACCAGTGTGAAAAAGTGATCTTTAAATCGCTGCAGCAATCCAAACAGGTTTTCTGTGTGATGCAGAACCGCTATTCACCTCCGAGTGAATGGATCAAAGACCTGATCGAGAACAAAGTACTGGGAGATATTTTCATGGTGCAGCTGAATTGCTATTGGAATCGTGATGAGCGTTATTATAAAAAAGGAGGCTGGAAAGGAACGAAAGACCTGGATGGCGGAACCTTGTTCACCCAGTTTTCCCATTTCATTGATATCATGTACTGGTTGTTCGGTGATATCGACAATATTCAGGGGAAATTTGCGGATTTCACACACAAAGATTCAACGGATTTTGAAGATTCGGGATTTGTGAGTTTTGATTTCATCAACGGCGGAATGGGATGTATCAATTATTCCACGGCTGTAGCTGACCGCAACCTGGAAAGTTCCATGACGATCGTCGGAAAGAACGGAAGTGTGAAAATAGGCGGACAGTACATGAACGAAGTAGAAGTTTGCAACATTCCCGGATATGAAATGCCAGAACTGGCACCAACCAATCCCGGAAACGATTACGGGGCTTACAAAGGTTCTGCGGCAAACCACCATTATGTGATCACCAATGTGATTGATACCCTGAAAGGACGTACTTCTGCCACAACCAATGCTTTGGAAGGATTGAAAGTAGTAGAGATTATTGAACGCATTTATAAAGTAAGAAATGAGCAGCTTAATTTACAATAAATTAGTAGCGAAAGAAGCGAAACTGGCAGTTATCGGGTTGGGTTATGTAGGACTTCCGATTGCCCTGGAGTTTGCCAAAAAAATCCAGGTAGTCGGGTTTGATATCAACCAGGCACGCGTAGACATGATGCGCAACAAAAAAGATCCGAGCAATGAATTGGATTCCACCGCTTTCGACAATTGTGATATTCATTTTACGGCTGATCTGGAAGATCTGAGAGACGTCCAGTTCTACATTATTGCGGTTCCGACCCCGATTGACGATGCAAACCTTCCGGACCTGCGTCCGCTTTTGGGAGCTTCCAAAACAGTGGCCCAGGTTTTGAAAAAAGGAGACTACGTGGTATTTGAATCCACCGTTTACCCGGGATGTACGGAAGAAGACTGTATTCCGGTACTGGAAGATATTTCCGGGCTGAAATTCAAAGAAGATTTCAAAGTAGGCTATTCACCGGAAAGAATCAATCCGGGAGACAAAGAACACACACTGCAAAATGTGGTGAAAGTGGTTTCCGGATGCTGCGAAGAATCGTTGGACCAGATTGCGAAAACGTATGAATTGGTGGTAAGTGCCGGAGTTCACCGTGCTGCTTCCATCAAAGTAGCAGAAGCTGCAAAAATTATCGAAAATACTCAGCGCGATGTAAACATTGCATTGATCAACGAATTATCCATCATTTTTAACCGACTGGGAATCAACACCTACGACGTATTGGAAGCTGCCGGAACCAAATGGAATTTCCTGCGCTTTTCACCGGGATTGGTGGGCGGACACTGCATCGGTGTTGATCCGTATTACCTGACGCATAAAGCACAGCAGGCCGGTTACCACGCAAAGATCATCAACAGCGGACGCTATGTGAATGATTCCATGGGCTTCTATATCGGGAAACAAACCGTGAAGAAGATCATTGCCCAGGGTAGAAACATCCACGACGCAAAAGTGTTGGTGATGGGAGCAACCTTCAAAGAAGATGTATCCGACATCCGCAATTCCAAAGTGATCGATGTGGTAAACGAACTGAAATCTTTCCAGGTGAAAGTGGATTTGGTAGACCCGCATGCTTCTTCTGAGGAAATGGAACACGAATACGGGGTAGGTTTGGTAGAGATCGGCAACAACTACGATGCGATTATTGTAGCGGTAAACCACAAGAACTACAAAAACCTCGATGAGAACTATTTCAAATCCTTAATGAAAGACAATCGCGGAGTTTTCGTAGATATCAAAGGAATTTACAAAGGAAAAATCAAGGACCTGGAATACTGGAGTTTATAATAAAGGCGCTTTCGACTCCGCTCAGCGGCCTTATTATCGTTTCTATAAAAAAGGTGACTGAGTCCCGAAGTTTCGGGAAAGCCACCCTTTTTGAACTTTTGAAGATTTCTTCTGTTAAAATTAAAACGGCTTGTCCGTTTTTTTGTTTTGTCCCGTTTTTGTCCCATATATATAAAGCAACCTTAACTTACTTTTGAAGTTTATCATGTAAAGTACAGAACAATGATATTCCCAAAGCTCTCTCGTTTGGCTAAACTCGGTTTTATAATTCCGCTCGGACTTTCTTTCAATAGTTTGTCCCAATGCAGCGGAATGATTACGCAGGTGAACCTGGGGCCGGATACCACGCTCTGTACCGGGCAGTCGATTACGCTCAATGCGGCAACGACCGGCCCGTATGATTCCTACAAATGGAATAATAACTCCACGGCTCCGACGCGGTTTGTTACCAGTCCGGGAACCTACAGCGTAAAAGTAGGAAAACTGGGCACCAACCTGATTGTAAACGGAGACTTCGAAGCGGGAAATATGGGTTTTACAACCGGTTATGCGGTTGGAACCGGCGGAACCTGGGGACTTGTTTCACTGGCTGGAACCTATGTCGTAACAACGAATCCGTCATTGGCGCACAGCAATTTTATGTCCTGCACGGATCACACGGCAGCACCCGGAACAAAAATGATGGTCGTAAACGGGGCAGGAACGCCCGGAACGAATGTTTGGTGCCAGACAGTGCCTGTTGACGCAAATACCGATTACCAGTTCAGTACCTGGGCATCCAATGCACTCAATAACACGAGTGTGGCGCAGTTGCAATTCTCGATTAACGGTTCTCCGATCGGAACGGTATTCTCAACACCTACGATCGGTTGTTCGTGGCAGCAGTTTTTCCAGACCTGGAATTCAGGATTGAATACTTCTGCGCAGATTTGTATGCTGAGCCAGAACCTGATCGATGATGGAAACGACTTCATGATCGATGATATTACGTTCAAACCGATCTGTTATTCTTACGACACGGTTGTTGTGACTTACAGTACTTTCCCGGTGGTGAATTTGGGAGCCGATACCAATCTTTGCGAAGGATCTACACTGGTGCTTGACGCACAAAATCCGGGAGATACCTATTTGTGGAACGACGGTTCAACTAACCAGACATTGAGTGTTACAACAACAGGAACATACCAGGTAACGGTAAAAAATACCGCGCAATGTGCTAAAACAGATGCCATCAATGTGACTTTTGAAGCGCAGAAACATGCCGGAAACGATAGCCTGGCAATTTGGTGTGAAACCAACGGTGTGGTGGATCTGAATAACCTGCGTTCGGCAGGAAGCACCGCAGGCGGAAGCTGGTCGGATGTGAATAACGGCCTGGGAGCAAGTTTGACTTCTGCCGGGCAACTCACGGTAAACGGTGCAATCGGTTCGAACTTATTGGAATATGTTGTGTTCGGAACGTATTGTCCGAATGATACCAGCCGGTTCCAGATTACTGTAAACAGTCAGCCAATCGGAATCAACCCGACTCATCTGCATTTGTGTAATTCTTCCGGGTCAACGGTTGACCTGGACCAGTATACAACCGGTTCATCCCAGACATTAGCGCCATACTGGACGGAAACATCTGCTTTCCCTACCAATCAATTCGATGCACCAACGGGTGTGTTGGACTTGTCGCTTTTGGCAAACGGGAATTACGAATTCAGCTACGTGTTGCCCGCAGATACGATGTGTGTGAACGATACGACAAAAGTGACTATTCAAATCACCGAGAATCCGATCATTGCTTTTTCTTCGGATGTGATCAAAGGGTGTTTCCCGCTGGATGTACAGTTTATCAACGAAAGTACGGCAAATCCGGGATCAGTGGTACAGTGGGATTTGGGAGACGGAACCCTTTCTTCGAATAATTCCACCGTGAGCCATCAATATACCGGAATCGATTGTTTCGATGTAACATTGACAATTACAGCGGACAATTTGTGTACGACTACGAAAACACTGACGGATATGATTTGTGTAGATCCGCTTCCGGTGGCATCTTTCAACGCCAATCCGCAGCAGGTTTTCTCCTTTGATCCGACGGCGAGTTTTGAGAATACTTCCTCATTGAATGACCAAAATCTCTGGAATTTTGATGACGGAACAACTTCCGACCAGGTAAGTCCTACGCATCAGTTCCCGATCGGGCAAATTGGTAATTACAACGTGGAACTGATCGTGATTTCCGATCAGGGCTGCCGGGATACGGCATATCGGATTGTCATCGTAAAAGACCAGTTGCTGTTCTATGTTCCGAATACCTTCACACCGGATGGCGACGAGCACAACAATATTTTCCTTCCGATCATGACAGCTGGTTTTTCACCGGCAACTTACGAGTTCTATATCTACAATCGTTGGGGAGAACTGGTGTTTGAGTCGCACGATACGCAGGTAGGCTGGGACGGAACGTATGGGGGAGGCGGCATGTCGCAGGTTGGATTGTACACCTGGGTCATCCGTTTCAAAGACGATGACAACGACGAAAAGTTTGAATTTGCCGGTCACATCAATTTGATGAAGTAACCAAGAGTTCAAATGTTTCTGCCGCGGCAGATTCAAATTAGACTTTTTGAACGATTGATCCTTTTAAACTTTTAGACCTTCAAACAACTAATTCTGCGTGTTATTCGTCTAGTGATCTGATAAAGCTATTGATTCTTCGTTTTTTCTTCGAGGAATAAATAGTTTACTTTTGTAAGATACCCCTAGTTGAAGACACTTTGAAACACATTTACTATCGTTTAACCGCATTGTTCTTTTCTTGCGTACTAATCTCATTCTTTTCCGGTGCAACACTGGATGCAGAACAGGGAGTAGCAAAAATGATTTCGGAACAGGAAACGAAAGGGGTTTCATTTATCCGATTGTTTGAAGATTATCATTCCTCCGATTTTTCCACAAACGCTGAGTGGGACCGCTTCCTGCGAAAACTTTGCCGACAGGAAAAAGTAACGGAAAGAGAAGATTTTCCAGAGTTGTGCTATGCAATCGGACGGCGCTTGAGCGATGCCCAAAAATACCGGGAAGCTTATTATTTTCTATACATTACCTTGCGGGAAGAGAAACATGTTTACACTTCTCAAAAACCTTATTTGGCCCTTTTTCACGAAACATTAGGTCAGATATACTATTTTTTTAGACGCTTTGATCTTTCAGAAAAACACCTGAAAATCGCCTTGCATCATTCGCATGTTACGGAAATCAGCAAGATCAAATTGTACAACACGCTGAGTTTGATTTACCGGGACAAACTGGACAATAAAACTTCGGAATGGTATCTGCAAAAAGCTTATAACCAGGCAGTCAAATTAAAGGACGAGGCGTGGACAGGAATTTTGTCTGGGAACTTGGGCTACATTGCCTTGTCGAAAAAAGAGAACGAAAAAGCCCGCAAGCTCATCCAGTTTGATTACGAAGTAAGTACGAAAAGTGCACAAACGAATAGCCAGATCAATGCCCTGGCTTTACTGATCGAGTTGGACCTGATGGAAAACAAACTGGCACAGGCATCTTTAAAAATGAAAGTGTTTGATAGCCTGATGAAAGATGAGACGAATCCGCAATTGTGGGGAACACTTTATAAAACAAAGATTACCTACTACGAGAAATTGGGGCAATACGAAATGGCTTTGAACAGTTTCCGGAAGTACATTTCCTACAAGAAAATCAATGATGAAAAACGGCAGTTCCTGAATATTCAGAATGCGGAATTCCAGATCGAGTTTGAACGGAAACAGGGAGAAAACAACATTTACAAGGAAAAGAAAAAAACCGACGACCTGATCATTTTAGGGTTATTCGTAATTTGTCTCATTCTGGGGTTGACCAGTTTTATCATCATCAAACAAATCCAGCGCAAACGTTTCCAGGATAAGGAATTATTGACCCTGCGTGCGCAGAAAATGGAAGACGAATTGCATGCTACTGAGCGCGAAATGCGGGCGCTGCTTTCAACCATGTTTGATAAAAACAAAGTGATCTTTGAATTGCAGGAACAGGTAGAGGCTTTTGAAAAGAACCAGCATTTCAAAACAGATTCGGAGAAAGAAACCATGCTGAATGATTTGCAGTCTTTTTCCCTGCTGACGGAAAATGACTGGATTGAGTTCAAACGCCTGTTCGAAAAGCTGAATCCGGGCTTCTTTGATTTCTTCCAGGAACGTTTCCCGGAGATTACCGCCGCTGAGATCCGGTTGGCCGCATTGATTAAACTGAATTTGTCCAACCTGGAGATGGCACGAACGTTGGCAATCTCTCCTGACTCCGTGCGAAAGACCAACCTGCGTCTTCGAAAAAAATTAAATATCGAATCCTTAGACGATCTCACACGCTTTATCAAAGGGATTTAGTTCAATTTATCATGCTTGAAACGCTCACTGTTAATCATTTCACAAAAACCGGTTTGTCCCCTTTTTGTCTCACTAATCATTTAGTAAAAACACCGGGTTCTTTATAAGTTAGCCTAAAAATAAACTTATCATAATCTTATGAAGAAACTTACAACTTTCAAAATGAGGAATCGATCGGTTGCAAGAAACCTTACACTGGGTATCTTGATGTCGATGGGTTCTTTGGTTTCTTTTGCACAGACTATTACAACGAGTCTTGCAACAGGAACCAACACGTCTACCAACGTTCCGATTCACGGAAACTACGATTATTCGTATTCTCAGCAAATTTACCTGGCAACTGATTTCAACGTAGCAGTAGCAGGTACACCGAACTATATTACAAAAGTTCGCTTTTTCAACGTTACAGGATCATTGGGATCATCCAATAACTGGACGGTTTATATGGGTAACACGTCAACTACTTCTTTTGCGAGTAACAGCGCATGGATTCCTGTAGGGAGTTTGACACAAGTGTTTTCCGGAACCCTGCCAACTCCGGCTGCGAATTCCTGGGTGGAAGTTACATTGGCTACTCCCTTTCTTTGGGACGGTGTAAGTAATGTAGTAGTAGCTGTTGACGAAAATGCTCCGGGCTTTGTCAATCTGACATGGCGTCGTTACGATACGGGAACCGGTTCAAACAGATCTTTGTACATCAGCCGTGATGGTACGGATATCGATCCGGCTGCGCCTGCAGGTACAAACAACTCACGTTTTGCATACGTACCACAGGCACAGTTTGTTCACGCGCCGTCAGTAGCTTGTGCGGGAATGCCGAATCATGCAACTGCAACAGCTTCTGTTTCTTCGGTTTGTTCCAACTCTCCGGTGCCTGTTACTTTTTCTGTTACAGGAACATCGTTTGTTAACGGATTATCTTTCCAGTGGCAATACAACGACGGATCGGGATGGGTAAATTACCCTACAGGTACAACAGAAACATTCGCTACTGTTCCATCAACCACTGTAAACGTTCGTTTGGTAACTACTTGTGTTGCAACGGGTGACCAGGATTTTTCAGAAGAAGCTTCTGTGGTAGTTAATCCGGCTCCAACAGTTGCTGCAAACTTTACGGAATTGGCTTATTGTACGGGAGCACCGGCTCAATTAATTGCAACAGGTGCCAGCACATACGCATGGACGCCTGCAACAGGATTGAACGTTACTAATAACGATACGGTAAATGCAAACCCGACAGCAGTTACTACTTATAGCGTAGTAGGAACAGATGTAATGGGATGTAAAGACACAACTACAGTTAAAGTATACCCATTGTCAAAAATTGACAGAACAGCATCTTACACTCCGGCAACACTTTGTACTCCGGGAACGCCTGTAACAGTGACAGCTACTGCTATGCCTGCTGTAATTAACGGTGGAGGAGCTTATGAATACAAATTCATCGGAGCAAACGGAGCTATTTTACAGGATTGGAGTTCTTCCAATACATATAATTTCACACCAACTGCAGACAGCGTTTACAAAGTTTACACAGATTTCAGATCAAACACCTGTACGGATGCAGTTGATTCTATTTTAACTTCCGTTACTGTAGGATTCGGAGCAAACGTAGCAGTTGTAGATTACGACTGTATTAATTTGGGCGGATCTGTGACATTGAGCTCTATCTTCGGGCAAACGACTACCGAAACAGTTTATTCAAACCCATTTGCAGCAACAACGGATGTAACTTCCGGTATTGTTACTTTGGGCGGAGTAGCTGCTATTTCCGGTGGACGTGCAGTTTTGACTCCATCCCAAACGAGTGCTAACGGTTCGCTTACAATCAACGATCCGGCATTCCATACAGGATTGAACAACGCCATGACTGTTTCCTTTAAAATGACTGCTGACCAACCGATCAATGTATTTGGTACAGGTGGTGCTGACGGAATCTCCTATTCTTTCGGAGACGACGTAAGTGCAACAGGAAACCAGAACGGTTCAGGTTCCAAATTGAGACTTTCTTTTGACGCGAACGATAACAGCCCGAACATCGCAGGGATTTATCTTGGATACGGTGTAACAGGTACACTTTCTCCTACAGGTACAGGAACATTGGTTCACGTAGGAAATATCGCTTTGTGGAAAATCAAGCAAGACGTTCCTGTAGTATTGACAATTGATGCAAACGGAAAAGCAAGCTTAACAGTTGACGGATCAACGGTATTCCAAAACATTCAGATGCCGGCTGCTTATATGAATGCAAATACAGCTGCATGGAAACACGTATTCGGTGCTGCAACAGGAGGTGATGCCATGAGACAAGCTATCAAAGATGTAGTGATTACTTCTCCGTCTGTGAAATATGCATTTGTACCTGCAAACACAACGCCTTCAACCTGGGGAACAACAACAGCGTTTACAAACGTTCAACCCGGAACTTACGATGTATGGATCAGCAGCAACGGATCAACTTCCTGCGCGAAAAAAATTGAGACTGTTGAGATCGTGAACACAAACCCATTGGTTCTTTTAGGAAACGATACAACAATCTGTGAAGGTGAATCTTTGACTTTGGATGCAGGTAACCCTGGAGCTTCATATGTATGGAGTGGTTCTCAGATCACTACTCAAACACGCGTTGTAACTCAGGCTGGCCCTTATGTAGTTAACGTTACAGCTCCTAACGGATGTATCGGTGTTGGTTCAATCAACGTTTCTGTAATGGACCATCCTACAGCGTCAACCATTTACATAGTAAACAACATGCCGACGTACACATTCACTATCCTGAACCCGCAAAATGCTGATCAGTATTCATGGGATTTCGGAGACGGAACAACGATCGCAAATGCACCTGCAACAGTAACGCATACTTATACAACGGCTGGTCCGAGACAAGTATCTGTTACATTGACAAACGAATGTGGAACTGAAACAGTGATCGCAACGGTTGTAGTTACAAGTACTGCAGGTGTTGCAACAAACACAATCGAAGGATTGAATGTATATCCGAATCCGGCTAATGAGTATGTAACGGTTGAATTACCTGCTGCAACTCAGGCTACAGGATCTGTATACAACATGGCAGGATCTTTGATCAGAACGGTTGACAGCTTTACAGCTAAAACAACGGTATCTGTAAGCGATTTGACACCTGGAGTTTACTTCCTGCATGTTCAAAGCGAAGAGAAAACAAGTGTTATTAAACTGGTAGTAGAATAATAAACAGATTAAAAGCAATTATCGAATTAGTAATTGTTCGGTAATTTTTTAGGTATAATCTCAGTTTAGAAGGGTGGTCCGTCGGATCACCCTTTTTTGATAGTATCCGGGTTTAAAATAAACTGCATAGGATAATAAAAATGAACCACATAGGGAACATAGATTTACAAAGTTGCCTGTAAACAAACAACTCTTTAATGGTGAATTAAAAGCTACGTAACTTAGCTATTCTTGTAAGTTTCGATAGAGTTTTTTGACCTTCCCGAGCAGGAATAATGATTATGTATTTAGCAAAAAATTGTACAAAACATCACTTTTCTATGTGACCTATGTCCCTATGTGGTTAAAAGAAATGAGAGCGGAGCGAAACGACAAATTACCAGCTTGAATAGCACTAATCAAAACAAAACCTCTGTGTTCTATGTACCTATGTGGTTCAAAAAATCAATTCTTGTTATCTGCGTCAGCTGACGAGAGCATGCGGGATTGTTAAATCTCAATCCCCATGATACAAACATCATCCACCTGCTCGAAATTCGCTTTCCATTCGGTGAAATAGCGTTCCAGTTCAGAAGCTTGTTGTGTAATGGAATTTCCGGATGTGGCCACTAAAAACTCTTTCAGGTTTTTAGTCTTCAATTTTTTCCCGATCGGCCCTCCGAACTGATCTGCAAAACCATCCGAAATGAAATACAGGCGATCCATTGGTTCAAGGATGATTTCGTGACTGGTGAAGGATTTGAAATGTTCAAAATGTCCTACCGGTTGTTTGTCGGCCTTGATCTCGATCAGTTCCTTGTTGCGGATAATCCACAACGGATTGTGGGCTCCGGCCCACTTCATGGTATTGGTGCTGAAATCGATACAAGCCAGGGAAATGTCCATTCCGTCTTTCACATTTTCGTGCGCGGACTCGAATGATTCTACCACCAGCTGTGCGGATTTATCCAGGATTTTGCCCGGATCCGTCAGGTTGAACTCTGTTACCGAACGCTTGATGGCGGAAGAACAAACCATGGAAACCAGCGCTCCGGGAACACCGTGTCCGGTACAATCCGCAACGGCAACGATCCCGATTTTGCGCCCGGCCATCTCAATACTTTCACACACGTAGAAATCTCCTGCAACAATGTCTTTCGGCTTGTATAGAACGAAATTCTTCGGAAACAGGTCGTCGATTTTTGCCTGCGGTGGCAGAATGGTGTTCTGAAGGCGTTTTGCGTAGTTGATACTGTCAATAATCTCATCGTTTTTCTGTTGAAGGATCACTTGCTGCGCTTCAATTTCCGCGTTCTTTTCCGTAAGTGTCAGGTTTGCCAGTTTACGCTGTTTATTGCTTCTGGCAATGAGGATCACCAATCCGAAAATCAGCACCAAAACGATCAGCATCCCGAAAATAATAGACGTATTGCGCTGGTTCGTTGCTTTCTCTGAAATGATTTTAAGGTTTGACAGGCTAAGTTCTTTTTTATTGATGTTCAGGGAATCTTCGATCTGCTGTGTCTGGAATTCCTGTTTCAGGGAAAGGATTTTATCGTTTAAGGTCAATGCATCCAATGAATCCTGGACACGCTTATGCGCATTCAGGTTTTCATAGGCCAACTGGTATTTTCCGAGCTTTCCGTAAACGTTTGCATACAGCAAATACCTGTCGGCGATATGCTGGCCTGTTGCATACTTTAAATCCTGGTATTTATCTGCTTCCTGGTAAGCTTTCAATGCCTTAGCGAAGTCTTTCCTGTCGAAATAAACAACCCCCAGGTTTTGGTTGTAACCGGTCATTGCATCTGGATTTGGTGGAGTTTTCTTCGATTCTGCTTCAATGGCTTTCCGGAAGTACTTTTCAGCCGGGTCCAATTGGTTCATTTGCTTGTAGCAAACCCCGATTTTGCAGTACAAGGTCGAGTTCTCACCGTCGTATTTCTTTTCAATCAATTCTTTTTCCAGATCCAGAAGAAGCCGCAGCCCTTTTTTCACGGGAAGCATATCCGACTTTTCGAAAACAGCCGAAACATAGGTAAACATGTGCTTGCCCTTTGACAAACGGATCGCTTCATTGATTTCCCGGAGAGCATGAACCGTATCTTTCAGCTGGATATAAATACTCGCCAATTTGATGTGAGAATTCGGAAGCATCCGGGTATTTTTGGTCTTTTTGAAGAAAGCCATGCTGGATTTGGCACATTTGATAGCCGATTCAAAATCTTTCATTTGAATGTATTCACCGATCTTGTTCTGGATCAATGCATTGTACTTGGTGGTATCTTTTATCTGCAGGTAAATATCCGCCGCCTTATCGTAGTAATCCATGGCAATATCTGTTTTTCCGTAATTGGAATAGGAAATTGCCAGGTTTTCGTTGATCATTCCTTTCAAAGGCATGTCGATATTCCCGTTCATGCGGTCGGCTCTTTTATAGGCTTCAATCGCTTTTGCGTTATTCCCTGTCCGGAAATTGATTACGCCCAGGTTCATGAGCGATCCGGCAATTCCTGAGCTGTCTCTGGTATCCATGTAATCCACCGATTTTTCAAAGGTGTAAATGGATTTCCGGGTATCTCCCATCATGTAAGCACTGATCCCCATAGCGCTGTAGATATCGGAAAGCGGAAACTCCTTGTACTTTTTAAACAAAGGCATATTTTTTTCTCCCAAAACAAGTACTTCAGGATGCATATCCAGTTTGCCAAGGGTTTTTAGTTCGTGGTATTTTCCAAAGGCATGAACGAGCGTAATGGATTGGTTTTCTGTCGTAAACCTGCGGATTTCTTCCAGCTTTTCAGGAGTGTTTTCCTTGGTGGAAAGTTCAAATAAGTGAAGCAGTTTTAGATGCTTTTCGTCTTTTTTGGCGGCGAATTTTTTCTGATAGGCAGGAAGCTCTTTTTTGAAAGAATTGTTGAGTAATCGCAGGTATATATACTCATAGGCAATTTTTTGATCACCGCTGCTTTGTTCAATTTTTTTCGGATACTCTTGTTTTCTGAGTTTATCGATCAGTTCAATTTCCTGGGCACAAACAAAGGTTGTCTGTATAAATAGTGTGAATAGCAAAGCTAAAACTGATCCAGTTTTCATAGAGTGAGAATTTTGGGGGTAAAATTAGCTAAATCAGGAATTTAATCGGTTTAGTCGCAAAACTTATTGAAAACTTAAAATTGGAATCCTATTAATACAGAATGAGAAAGAGGAAGAGAGTGCGTAAAGTATACTTCGCATCTGAAGCTGGAAAAAGGAATATTATCTTCATTCCCTTTCTCATTGTCATTTTGGTTCGTTATTTTTACTTCTTGTATGACAGCACAGAAACACATACTGGTAACAGGCGGCGCAGGGTTCATCGGATCTCATTTGGTTCGCCTGCTGGTAAACAAATACCCTTCCTATCAAATCATTACCTTTGATTCCCTCACGTATGCAGGAAATTTGTCCAATCTCAATGACGTTATGGACGCAGGAAACCACGTGTTTCTGAAAGGGGATATTACTTCCGAAACAGATGTAAAAGGAGCTTTTGAGAACTATCAGATCACAGATGTTATTCACCTGGCAGCGGAATCCCATGTAGACCGTTCCATTGAAGGGCCTATGGAATTCGTGCATACCAATGTGGTCGGAACAGTAAACCTGATGAACCAGGCCAGAGCGTATTGGAAAACGTTGGAGGGACATGTTTTTTACCACGTTTCAACGGATGAAGTGTTCGGATCCTTGGGAGATGAAGGGTTTTTTACGGAAGCAACTCCATATGATCCCAGAAGCCCGTATTCGGCATCCAAGGCCGCATCCGATCATTTCGTTTCTGCTTATTATCATACTTACGGTTTCCCGGTAAAACGCTCCAATTGTTCCAATAATTACGGAAGCCATCACCATCCGGAAAAATTGATCCCGCTGATGATTAACAACATCCTTCATAAAAAACCATTGCCTGTTTACGGCGAAGGGATCAATGTGCGGGATTGGTTGTGGGTCGAAGATCATGCACGTGCTATCGACGTGATTTTCCACGAGGGTGAAATCGGCTGCAACTACAATGTTGGCGGTTGGAACGAGTGGCGGAACATTGATCTGATCCACGAACTTTGCAAAATTATGGACGGCGAATTGGGCCGGAAGGAGGGAGAAAGTGCGGAACTCATTACCTATGTGAAAGACCGCGCCGGCCACGATATGCGCTATGCCATCGATGCTACCAAACTGTTTGATGAATTGGGCTGGAAACCGAGCATTACCTTTGAAGAAGGCCTTCGAAACACGGTTCTTTGGTATTTGAATAACCAGGACTGGGTGCAGCAGGTAACTTCGGGTGCTTACCAGGATTATTACAAGAATATGTATCATCAACGATAGAATGGCCCTGTTCGGACTATTTAACACCCAAAAAAAGGAAGCTGCCAACCTGGGCGGGAACCTGCTTGTTGACATTCATAGCCATTTACTTCCGGGTATCGATGACGGAGCGCCCACCATGGATCATACGATCGGGATGCTCCGGAAGTTTGAAGAACTCGGTTACCAAAAGTTGATCATGACTCCGCACATCATGTCGGGAGTTTATGACAACACTTCTGAGATTATCGTGCAAAAGCTGGAAGAGGTCCGCAAAGTAAGTCATGATCTCGGCTTAAAACTACAATTGGAAGCTTCCGCAGAATATTATTTCGATGAAACGCTTTTTGACCGGATCCGCAGGAAAGACTTACTGCCGTTCGCAGGAAATCACATTCTCTTTGAGTTCTCATTCCGGAATCAGCCCTCACAAGTCGAGGACATCGTTTTCAGTTTGAAATCGGCCGGTTACCAACCTGTTTTAGCACATTTTGAGCGCTACCTGTATTTCCACCCGTCCATTGAAATTGCGCGCTCTTTGCGTGAACGCGGGTGTTACATCCAGGTCAACCTCAATTCCTTTACCGGACATTACGGCGCGGATGTAAAAAACCAGGCCATTCGTTTGCTGAAAGCAGGTTTAATAGATATTCTGGGAAGCGATTGCCACCGTATTCAGCATTTGGAACTCCTGCAAAGTTCCCTGAAGGATTCGGTTTTTCACCAATTGATGACATTGAAAGTCAAAAACCGGGAGTTTTTTTAAACTTGTTATCTTCTTACCGCCAGGGTTTATTCCCGCAAATCCCATAATAGCGGGACAAGTTGCACAAATTTTGAAGGCGCTCACCGGTCGCCTTGTTCCTAAAATTTAATAGACGTCTTATTTTTCGAAAACCAGCAGCAATTAAGAAGTTACCGGAATGTTGGATTATAGAAAAGGCAAGTATTGATTTGTGAATTTACGGGATAAGAACAGTAAATGATTCGTGTGCAAACAAGTCTAGTTGTTAAAATTTCTTTGGAAAGTTCATTTTTTTAAACTAATTTTTCACTTGGTTCCGGTAGTTACCGGGATGATTCCAATAGAAATAATTACTACTTAAAAAACACCACATGGAAAATTATCTGGGAATGGGCGTAGGGATTATTGCAATCGTAAGCGCCTTTTTGGTCCGTGCCGGATTTCTTTTTAAAACTTCATTGAGCATTGCTATCATTTGTTTAATCATCGCTTTGACCAATGGATTCGAGGAAGATCCTTCACTGGAAATGATCTGTTTTACATTGATCGGCATGATTGCTCTGGGATTTGTGATTTCCCTGCTTCCGGAAAAGATCCGGAAAATTGCCCCTTATTTTGTGGGATTGCTGGCATTGATCCCGATCGGGGCAAAGGCAAACTACCAGGGATTTGAGGTAAACTGGACATTTGAAGTGGCCGCATTTGCCATTATCGGTTCGATCATCCCGCTTTTCGCGAAAATAAAGGATTGGTTTGCGGAGCGCTGGTTCGGTGCCGACAAGGCAGAATTCAGCACGGCTGTTTCCCTGGTTTACCTCGGGATTTTTGTCTTTGTCGCGTCATTTATGGTATCCACTTTCGGAGTGATCTTATTGGCAACCGGATTTTTCGCTGCGAATCTCGGACTGCGCTCCAACAATGGATTGCAACTCGGAATAGCACTGTTCGCAGTTGCATGGATTTTCTTCTCTTTAAATTCCCTCGATGGAGCTTCGGATTCCTTGCTGAAAGGAAATTTGTGGATGGGGATACTGGCCGGTTTGGGGTCACTTTGGGTCTGCAAATCGATCAAAAACAACCGGGCTCGTGTTTTTATAAGCCTCTTCCTGCCGCTTCTGATTATCGGGATTTTGGTCAGTTTCGGATTGATCAACGAAAATTTCGGAGGAATGCCGACATACCTGGGGGCCATTATCGGAACGTCGCTTGCTTTGGCATTGGTTGAACAGCCGGAAGATGCGAAACCTTTTCACGGAATGCTTTTGCCGTTGATACTGATCGGCTTTACTTATCCGGTGGATAGCTGTTTGCAGCGCGAAAAACTAAAAATAGAAACGCTTTTGGCAGACTCCGGTGAAACTCCGAACCAATCTTCAGAGAAAAAAGACGTCATGGCTTTGCCGGCTATCGCACTCACGGATGGAGATGCAGGAGCATGGAAAAGTGTGGCTGCCAATTCAAAACTGGAATTTGAAGTAGGTCCGCCTGCAAGCAGAACAGCCGGTGCGATCAAAGATTTTACCGTTGACCTTCAACTGGATAAAGCCGGGGTCTTGAAATATTTGAATGTAGCTATGAAAAGCGGCAGTTTAACGACTTTCAATGACATCCGCGACGAATCGGTGCTAAGTGATGAATTTATCGAAAGCGAGAAATACCCGGAAATAACCTTCCGTTCAAAAGAAATCCGGAAAATGGGTGAGGATTACAAGATCACCGGCGACCTGGAATTCGTGGGAATGAAATCAGAAACGGTCATTGATCTGCGTTTTGTGTCGAAAGTGGATAAAGACGGAAGTGCTATACTGGTTTTTGTGGGAAAAACGACGGTAGACCGCACCAAACACAACATGACTTCCGATTCGAAAATCGGTGATTTGGTTGATGTAACCTTTGAAGTCGCTGTTTCACGCTAGGAAAGTTCAAAAAGAAAGTTCAAAAAGAAAGTTCAAAAAAAGTTTAAAGGAGTTCAAAGAGGTCAAGGGTCAAAGAGATTAATTAGAATTTGAACATTTGAACATTTTTAAATCCTGTCAAAAGAGATTAAAGACAGAAAGTTGTATTTTTCAGTCGTGAAAGTGCTCCTTTTCTGTCTTTTTTTTGCGTCTGTTTCCGTTTCTGCCCAGCAAGCGGATACTACGTGGAACAAGCGTTCTTATTGGGTCGGCGGAACGGATCTGGTATTGGGCGGAGGAAGTGTAGCCTTGCTTTCAGCGGTTTGGTATCAGGAATACCCCAAATCGAAATTCCACTCCTTTGACGATTCCAACGAATGGCTTTACATGGACAAATTCGGCCATGCATACACGGCTTATAAATTGTCGACCGTAAATTATGCAGCCTGGCGCTGGGCGCGAATGCCTAAAAAGAAAGCCGTGCTCGTTTCGGGAGGAATTGCCTGGACCTACCAGCTTTCCGTGGAAATTTTGGATGGATTCAGCGCGGAGTGGGGATTTTCCTGGGCCGATCTGACTGCAAATACAGCCGGGGTCGGTTTATTCCTGGGACAGCAATTGGGTTGGGACGAACAGCGTTTTCAACTCAAATTCGGTTACAAACCTTCACCTTATGCCGCAATCCGGCCGAATACCCTGGGTTCCAATTTCCCGGAAAGATTGCTGAAAGATTACAATGCACAAAGTTATTGGCTGTGCGTGGCTCCCGGAACGTTTTTCAAACAATCCAAATTCCCGAAATGGATCCAGGTTGGTTTCGGGTACAGCATCGATTCCAAACTAAACGGGGATTTAAATACTTACACAGATTTGAATACGGGTAAAACGTATTTCGCCAAACAGGAATATGCCATTTCACTGGATATTGACTGGGCACAACTTCCCATTAAAAAGCCGTGGTTAAAAAAGGTGTTGAAACCGTTGAATTCGATTAAAATACCTTTCCCGGCTGTCTTTTGGAGAAACGGTGTCTGTTATTTCGGAATGTTTTAAGTACCTTTAAAAGAGCTTGCCTATTTTCACAGGTCGAATTAAACTTTCTGCATACAACAACATCTAAACGGCAAACTAATACGCAACACATGAAAATACTTTCCGCACTCATTTTAACGATTCCGTTTTTAACAACAGCTCAATACTCAGATCCGAATGTGGGGAAACCAAGTTCGGGCTATGGTTCTGACGGGAGCTATACGGTAGCATCAGAAGCCTTCGAAAATGTCAATTTTCCGGGTGAAGACATCGTAATCTATCACCCGCAACAAATTACAACGCCGGTTCCTACGATTTTTTATTCACATGGTTATGGAGGAAATAACCCGGTTTACATCAAAGGTTTAACGGATTTCGTGGCCAAAAAAGGATATGCATTGGTTTTCGTTCCGTACCAAACTACAGGAGTATCCGTTCCGTTGCGCTATGAAAACCTGTTACAGGGATTCCGCAAGGCAGCGCGCGATTATCCGAACATTATCGACACCACCAGAGCGGCATTTATGGGCCATTCTTTTGGGGGCGGTGCTTCTTTCGGGAATGCATTCAAGTGCTTTACCGAAAATAACTGGGGAAGCAACGGGCGTTTTATCTATGTTTCCGCGCAGTGGTATTCCTATAATATCAGCCAGAATGATTTGCAGAATTTCCCTTCGGATGTCAGACTCGTTACGGAGATTTACGAAAGCGATTCTACGAATGACCATCGCCTGGCAGCAGATATTTTCCGGAATATTTCAATTGCAAATTCGGAAAAGGATTTCCTGGTGCTTCAAAGAGATACGGTGAACGGCTACATTTACCCGGCAGATCACAATACTCCCAATACGGTCATTGCTTTGAATGCGCATGATTACTACGGAATTTACCGCATTTTGGATGCATTGGCAGATTATGTGTGGAACGGTAACATCGCTGCGAAGGACGTTTGTCTCGGGAATGGTTCTGCAGCGCAGACAACGATGCCCGCCGGATTGAAACCCATTCTTCAGACAGATGCTCCGCACATTACAAGACCCATGAGCAGCTACCAGTTTCCGTGCGATTCATCCATTAACCTGAGAATCGGGTATTGCGAACCTTTGGGCGGGATCAGTGAAAATGACCTGCACCTGCTGAAAGTTTCTCCGAACCCTTTTCAAAGCGATTTTGTACTGGAAACAGCCAATGAACTCACGCAAATTCGCCTGGTGGATATTTCCGGGCATGAATTACCGGTGGAATATGCGAAAACGGCTACAGGAATTCGCGTAAAAGGAGAAAACCTGGAAAACGGAATTTACTTCCTGCAAACCTCTGCCGGAGTGGTGCAATTGATGAAATATGGAAAATAAGGTGTTCCGGATCGAAAGTCCGAATGGGACGATCAGGGGAAATTTTGCCTCCTGCGGACCGGATTCTGCTATCGTATTGATGGCTTGTGGCCACAATGGCTTTTACCATTTCGGGATGTTTCCCACGATCCAAAAATACCTGGCTGAGAACGGGATTTCTTCCATTGCGTTCAATTACACGCATTGCGGTATCTCCGGTGACGGCGATTATTTCGACGATTTGGAAAGCTATAAGAGCAATTGCCGCCGGCTGGAAGTGGAAGACCTGGTTTTTATGGCCAGGCAGCTGTCGGAAAATACTGTTTTCCATCAACCGGAACAATTATTCCTGTTCGGTCACAGTATGGGTGGTTTTTCAGCGATGTTTGCTTCGAAAGCCATGCAGGAAGCAGGAATAAAACTCAACGGAATTATTTTATTGAATTCACTTCGAACGCTGGATACACGCACTCCGGAAATCATGGAGGAATGGAAAGCAAACGGCGTGTATTTCAGGCCGAATATGCGCACAAAGCAGGAATTGCCGCAGGGACCGGAATTTTTAGCCGAAACTTTAGCAAGCGATTCTACCTGGAGCATGCAAACGGTGGTAGAGAAATTGACCATTCCGTGTTTTGTAGCACATGCTGTGGATGATGAAGCAGTTCCTTTCGAGCACGGCCGGACGATTTTCTCGTGGGTATATAAAAACAACCCTCAAAATGCATTCCTACCGATTCCGAACGCAGGCCATACTTTGAATACCACACATCCCATGAAAAGGGATTCGGAAGAATTGCAGTTTTTCTGTGAACAGGTGGTGAATTGGATAAAAACCACGTGGGCACGCGATTAATCGCGTGCCCACCGTTTTTTGCATTATATTTTCTTGAAAATCACGGTGGCAATGTGCCCACCGAAACCAAAGGTATTGCTCATGGCATAATTGATCTCTTTTGCTTTCCCTTTTCCTAGCGGGAAGTCATACAAATCTTTGAATTCCGGTTCGATCTCCGTAGTGTTGATTGTTGGAGGAACTACCGAATCGCGGATCGCCAGAATACAGGAAATGGCTTCCACTGCTCCGGCCGCTCCAAGCAAGTGACCGGTCATGGATTTTGTCCCCGAAACACTCAGGTCGGTTTTTTCACCGAAAACGCGTCTCAAAGCAATCAACTCGCTGTTATCTCCCTGAGGAGTAGAAGTGGCGTGCATGTTCACGTAGTCAATTTGTTCCGGACCGATTTCCGCATCGCGCAAGGCTTCTTCCATCCCCAAAACAGCTCCGTCTCCTTCCGGGTGCGTCCCCGTTAGGTGATAAGCATCAGCGGCCATTCCGCCACCGACAACTTCTGCATAGATTTTCGCACCACGAGCAACAGCATGTTCGTATTCTTCCAGGATGATTGCTCCGGCACCTTCACCCATCACGAAACCGTCGCGGGTTACATCAAACGGGCGTGAAGCTGTTTCGTAGGAATCATTGCGTTTAGACAAAGCCTGAGCGGAAGAGAATCCTCCGATCGCTGCTTCGTTGACTGCTGCTTCAGATCCGCCGGTAATGATCATATTTGCTTTTCCCCACTTGATGTAGTTGAAAGCATCGATCATAGCAGTGTTGGAAGTAGCACAGGCAGAAACTGCACAGTAATTGATTCCGCGCAGACCGTATTCCATGGAAATAATCCCGGAAGCAATGTCTACCAGGATTCTCGGGATAAAGAATGGCGTGAAGCGCGGAGTTCCGTCACCTGCACAATATTCTTTCATCTGGTCCTGGAATGTCTGGATTCCCCCGTTTCCGGATCCCCAGATCACCCCGATACGGTCGCGGTTCAATTCTTCGAAGTTAATTCCTGCATCAGCAACTGCTTCACGAACTGCAACCAGTGCGTATTGAGAAAACGGGTCGTATTTACGGATTTCCTTCACATCAAAGTGATCTGCCGGATTGTATCCTTTCACTTCACAAGCGAAAGTTGTTTTGAATTTCGATGTGTCAAATTTGGTAATCGGTGCTGCACCGCTTTTACCTGCTTTCATGTTGTTCCAAAAATCAGGAACGTTGTTTCCGATTGGTGTAAGGGCTCCCAAACCGGTAATTACAACTCTTCTTGTCATCATAAATTGTTTCGATTAACGGTGCAAATTTAAAAACTGTAGGGACGCAATGCATCGCGTCCCTACCATATTTTTAAATTTTATAAAAAAACGAGGGGGTCAAAACGTTCAAAGCGTTCAAAAAGTTTAAATGGAACTTTTGAACATTTCGTCTTTTGAACTGGTTTATAAAAATCCAAGTTCCAGCTTCGCTTCTTCGCTCATCATATCCTTGTCCCATGGCGGGTCGAATACAATGTTTACGTGTGCTTCGGACACTCCGTCCACACTTTCCACTTTCTCCTTCACGTCTTTCGGAAGGGATTCTGCAACGGGGCAGTTGGGAGAAGTCAGTGTCATATCGATTTCCACAACTCCTTCCTTGGAGATGCGAACCTCGTAGATTAAGCCCAATTCGTAGATATCAACCGGGATTTCCGGATCGAATATGGTTTTTAGTATTTCTACTATTTTGTCTTCTAAATGTTCCATCTTATTTTGCTAATGAGGACAATGCCAGTAATTTGATTTTTTTGACCATACTCAGTAATCCGTTTGCCCGAGTAGGTGAAAGATGTTCTTGTAGTCCGATGTCTGATATGAAATGAAGATCACTTTTTACGATGTCTTCCGGTGTTTCGTTGTCTAAAACGCGAATCAGCAAACCAATGATTCCTTTGGTGATGATCGCATCCGAATCTGCCGTTAACTGGAGTTTGTTGTTCTCAATGGCTGCATCAAGCCAAACACGGCTCTGGCAACCTTCGATCAAACGGTCGTCCGTTTTTTTCTCCGGGTCAATTAAAGGAAGTTCTTTTCCAAGCTCAATGATGTATTCGTATTTCTCCATCCAGTCGTCGTAGATAGAAAAATCATCAATGATTTCTTGTTGTTTTTGTTCTATTGTCATTTTCTCTCCTAACCCAGCATGGAAATACTCTTCTCCACTGCTGCTATAAATTGATCAATTTCTTCGCGTGTATTGTAAAATGCAAAGGAAGCGCGCACCGTTCCGGGAATCTGATAGAAATCCATCAATGGTTGTGTACAGTGATGTCCTGTTCTGACAGCAATTCCCTGTTTGTCCAGCAGTGTCCCGATGTCGAAAGGATGGATTCCGTCTACCGTAAAAGCAACCACGGAAGTTTTGTTCTTTGCTGTTCCGATCAGCTTGATATTTTCGAATGTTTCAAGCATTTCCTGTGCGTATTCGGTCAATTCACGCTCGTATTCTTCCAGTTCGTGCGGGTTGAACTGGTCCAGGTAGTTCAAAGCGGTTCCCAAACAAATTCCGCCGGCAATGTGCGGTGTTCCCGCTTCAAATTTAAACGGCAATTCGTTGTAAGTTGTACGCTCGAATGTTACTTTGGCAATCATATCACCGCCACCCTGGTAAGGAGGCATTTCATCCAAAAGCGCTTCTTTACCGTAAAGCACCCCGATTCCGGTAGGTCCGAAAACCTTGTGTCCGGAGAAGACGAAAAAGTCACAGTTCATGGCTGTAACGTCTACTTTTGTATGCTGTACGCTCTGCGCTCCGTCAATCAGTACTTTTGCTCCCACAGCGTGCGCTGCTTGAATGATCTGTTCTACCGGGTTAACCGTTCCCAAACTGTTTGAAATGTGGGTAACCGCAACCAGTTTCGTTTTGGAAGAAAGCATGTTCTGGTATTCTTCCATCAGCAATTCGCCGCGTTTATTGATCGGGATCACTTTCAGTACTAATTTCTTGCGTTCTGCCAGCATTTGCCACGGAACAATGTTGGAATGGTGTTCCATGGCGGAAATCATGATTTCATCTCCGGCGCTCAGTAATTCACCGAAAGAATTTGCAACGAGGTTAATTCCGTCGGTTGTTCCCTTGGTGAAAATAATTTCTTCTTTTTTTCCGGCATTAATAAACCGGCGGATAATTTCACGTGCTTCTTCGTATTCGTTCGTAGCCTTTTGGCTCAAATGGTGCACCCCGCGGTGGATGTTCGCATTGTCCTTGCTGTAATATTGGTTAATGGCATCCAGTACCATTTGCGGTTTTTGAGAAGTTGCGCCGTTATCAAAGTAGATGAGGTTCTTTCCGTATACTTGTTGGCGTAATGCAGGGAAGTCCTGGCGGATATCACGCACATTGAATTTTCTTTTTGATGGATTTTCCATGGTACAAAGGTAGCAAAATGCTATTTATAATACTTCTAAATAAGATTAATTTCCAACCTTTTTATTTTAGCTGTATCTTAGCTTTAAATTGTTTACAAATGAGGGCATTATACCTATTATTGATACTGGTGGTTTTAGGTTCCGGTTGTGAAAGATACAACTTGAAGCAGCCTGCTTATCTTGGACTAAATTGGAAATTTCAATCAACAACCAATAGTCAGGGAAATTATGCGGTAACAAAAGGGTTCTTTTATTCCAAAGAATTCACTGTTTCAGGTACTCGTGAAAAGGGCTCTCCGATTGAGATTACGAAGAGTTTACCCGCTCAGAAGGTACAGTTTTCCACGGAAGATGATTTGTACATTTCATTGGATGTACCTATGGGAAGTTACACGGAATTCAATTTGAAAACATTGATCGATAAGTCGAATAATCCGAGTATCCGTTTGGAAGGAACTTATTCTAAAGGACCGGAATCTTTTCCGATGGTCATTGAATGGACTGATTTGGATGATTTGAATTTTAAGATTCGAAATCCGTTCTTCCTGCAGAAAAAGAAGAATTACAAAGTGTTTATTGGGTTTGATATCAATAAATTGTTTTCGGAGGTTCCAAGTACTTTATCTAATGATCCTCAGAAGCCTTATCAAAACGGTGTTCCGACGGTGGTTATAAACAAGGATTACAACGTTAATATGTTTAATAAAATCACTGCACAAATACCAAACGCATTGGTTTTAACCGTTGAATAATGTCTGCAGAATACAAAGATATCATCGAAGGCTGCGCAAATTGGGAACGATCTGCACAGGAACGGTTGTATCGTCTTTTCTCGAAAGACCTGTTCAAGGTTTGTAAATTGTACGGTTCGGATACGCAGGATGCGGAAGATATGCTGCACGACGCGTACATGCACATTTATAAAAACATTGGTTCATATACATTTACAGGGTCGTTCGAAGGCTGGCTGCGAAGAGTTACCGTGAATTGCTGCCTTCAAACACTGCGTAAAAGAAAGAATTTCGCACAATTGGGAGATGTTCCTTTTGTGGACCAGGAAGAAGCGGATCTGGAAACAGGAATCCCATTTGCCAAAGTACTGGAAGAGATCAACCTGCTGCCAACAAAAGCGGGATTGGTGCTCAAATTATACGCGCTGGAAGGATGGTCGCATTCTGAAATCGCGGAAGAACTGGAAATTTCCGTGGGAACTTCCAAGTCACAATTGAATTATGCACGCTCCGTGCTCAAACAAAAATTGGTTTCATAAAACATGTCTTTAGACAAGGGATCACATACAAACCGGGAGTTCAAATCTCTGCAAAAATCCTTCGGGCAATGGGAGGCGGGTGAACCGTCTGCGGATGTCTGGGAAAATCTGGAGGCTGATTTGGCTGTTTCTGCTGTTTGGGACCGTTTGGATGAAACCCTGGAAGCAAACGGAAGTTCTGCAGACAAGGCATTGACAGATGCTTACGAAAACTGGTCGCCGAACAGTTCCGGAGACGGCTGGTCGCGATTGGAAGAAGAACTTTCCCGTGAACGTGTTTGGACCCGATTGAACAATACGCTGAATTATCCGGTTACAACCCGCATTCCATGGGTGAAAATGGCGGCAGCTTCCGTATTGTTCACATTCCTGGCATTTTATGCTGACCGCTTTACAGGTTCAGATATCCATCATTCCGGGACTGCTTATTTAGCAGTTGAGCATACTTCCGGACCGGAAAATACCGGTGCGAATCTTCCGATTGCTTCTGCTAACGGAACGGATAAAACGGTTGCTGTTGACGGAGCAAATGAAGTTCGCGTTAATAATGCGTTGAATAATACTCCTCGTAATACAAACACGGCGAACAAATTGCTGGTTTCGAATGCGAATCGGGTGAACCCGGTTAATAACGAGCAAGAAACTCGAAATAACGAATTGATCGCGAACCAAAATTCTGCTGGAAACCGTTCTGCTGAAAATACTTCCAATACAACTTCTGAAGAGACAACAGCAACAGATTTGGCTTCTTTGGATCAATTAGCTCCAAAAGGAGTTTCTGAATTCAGCGTACCGGGAACAGTGAGTGATTTTGACTTCCTGCCATCCCAGGCACCTTTCAGACCGAAGTTTAGTGTATTGGTCGGCGGACAGTTCTCCTTTATTAATGAGAAAGATAGAAGCGCGTTTTCCAGTTCGCTTCCTTCTATGGGAATTGCGGGAGATTTCCAGTACCACACATACTTAGGTAAATGGAGATTGACTCAGGACGTAGGTTTCAGTCAGTATGCACAGTCCAACGGAAGTTATGTAAACGGGCGCTATACGAATTCAAACCAAAAACTGAATACCGTTCATTTGATTTCTTCCGTAGGTTATTCTTTCAAAGGAGTAACAATTTCCGGAGGAATTGCTGTAAACCGTTTATTGAATGGGTACGAGGAAAGCAGAACAGCTATTACGAATGTGTACAATTCGAAGAAATTACAAATCGGGGCAACCGCCGGCGTAGATTACCATTTTACGCCGTTCAGAAACAAAACAGCTTTGGGATTAGGCATTCAATACCAGTTTGTTTCCAGGCTGAAAAGCGAGAATACGGTGTTTAATGACATCCAGGGTGTGAAGCTCCAGATAAAATATTCATTTTAATTTCCAACCTTTTAAAAGATAGTGCATCTAAGGGGTAGAAAGATATTTATTTCGTTGTCAACTTCTCCAAAGGAGTTTGAAAAATTACTACAGCTCAAACGATAACGAAATAGTCGAGGCAAGGTAGAACTGGCTTGAATAAGTCCCCTGAATTTTCGGGGGATTTTTTTATTCCCATGGAAAAACTTAACCCTTAAAAGAATATGCAAAAAGAAATCTGCGCAATCAGCGGGAACTATTTCTTTACAGCGTACATCAGGAATTCCTTGTTCCCATCTCCTCCGATGATTGGTGAATCAATAATCCCTTTCACTTCAAAATGAGAATCCGCCGCTGACTTTTCGATGCGTTTCAGAATATCCGGGTAAACGGACGCGCTTTTCACTACGCCATGCTTATTCAGAAAACGTTTTTCCAGTTCGAACTGGGGCTTAATTAAGGCAACAAGTATTCCACCTTCCTTTACGAAAGAACCGGTAAACGGAAGGACTTTTTCCAGGGAAATGAACGAAACATCTATCACAATCCCATCAACAGGTTCCGGAATATGCGATGTTGTTAATTCACGGATATGCGTTTTTTCAATATTCGTGACAGAAGGATTGCTGCGAATGCGTTCGTGCAATTGCCCGTGGCCTACATCTACGCAAAAAACATGTTTGGCACCTTTGCTCAACAATACTTCCGTAAAACCTCCGGTAGAAGCTCCCAGGTCGATGAAAGTATGGCAGCTTGCAGAGATTTGGAAATGTTCCAGCGCTTTCAGTAATTTCAACGCACCCCTGGAAACCCAGGTCAATTCTTCGTTTAACAACAGGATTTTGGCATCGATAGCAATTTTCTTTCCGGGTTTTTCCACGGAAATTCCATTGACCAATACATCGCCGTTCTTGATCAGTTCTTCACCGCGTGTCCGGGAGGTTACCAATCCGCGGTCGACCAATAATTTATCCAAGCGCTCTTCCATGCTGCAAAGTTAGCTTAAATAATGGCTGATTGTTCCTGATAATTATCGGCGATGCTATTTGGATGATTGTGTGAAAGCAAAGTGTGAGAACGCGCATTTTCAGAATCTGCACTTTTGCGGAGGTTATTTAAGTGAGTCAAAAACCTGATTATTTAACTTTAAAATTAAAATCTGAAAACAGAAGAAATTTTATTTCACAAATTAACGCTCATTTTCACCTAATTCTAATAAAATCAGCACGATAAGCAACTAATTTTCATAGTTATACGTCTGGTTTTGAATAGCGTTAATTATATTTGTTGCACATTAATTGTACACTACATGAAACTACTAACTCGTGCGTTGCTGGGAGGGATATTTCTGCCGCTCTCTTCTTTCGGACAGATCCTCTTCTCAAACGGTGCTTTGCTTTCCGTCTCTTCCGGGGCGATAGTGCAGGTAAACGGAGGTGCAGAACTCGCACAAACAACCAATTTTACGAATCAGGGTACCGTTACAATTACCAAGAATTCGACTTTCCCGAATCCCGGAAACTTTCAAATCGGAAATAACTCCACCGCAAGCGGAAATGGGTTTTACCTGGTTGAACAGGATTGGGTGAACAACGGAACGTTCAATTTCGGAACTTCAACCGTTACTTTGTTCGGGAATACCCAACAATTGATTACTTCTACAAACGGAGTTTCAACCGTTTTTAATAACCTGGTACTTACCGGTGCCGGAGTTGGGGCCAACCGCAAGAAAACATTGCAGGGTGTGAACGCCTCCACGGGTGTTTCAGGAACCCTTCAGTTGAATGACCGGGAACTGGAAACTCAAACCAATTCTTTTTTTGTATTGAATCCAGCTGTTGCGGCAGTTACATATTCCAATACCTTCGGGGCTGAAGGTTTTGTGAGCAGTTTGGAACCGGGAACACTTTCGCGGATTACAAATTTCGCAAATACATATATTTTCCCGACCGGTTCAAGTGACGGAACCCTGCGTTTTCGACCTGTGGAATTGACCCCACAAACAAATATCGGATCGGAATATACGGTTCGTTTCAATAATTACGATGCCAACACGGATGCATTTGACCGGAACGAGAATGACGGAAGCATGTGTGCATTGAACCCGGCTTATTACCATTCTATTGAACGGTTGATCGGAAATGCTCCTACGGATGTCCGCTTGTTTTATGTGATCGCAACTGACGGTGACTGGACAGGTATGGCACATTGGAGAACCGCAAGCTCGGATTGGAACGATATGAGTGCCAATACGTCGGCTATCAACGGCGGATTTACTACCCGCACAAGAACCGGTTGGAATTTTACGAATCCAGGGTTTCCTTATATTTTGTCGACAACAAGACCTGGTCCTCCTGATTTGAATTGTCCGGCAGTTTGTGAGAATTCCTTCAATAACGTATTTTCCGTAAACGGAGGATCCGGAAATTTCCAATGGACTTTTCCTTCAAACGGTACAATTACCTCCGGACAAGGAACTTCGAGTGTATTGGTTGACTGGACCACCGGAAGCGGCGAGATCACAGTGGTAGATATGGGAGCGAACGGATGCAGCTCACAGCCCGGAACGTGTACACCAACGATTAAACCTTCACCCGCTGCACAATTCAGCTACACGGAAGAAGGAACAAGCTATGCGTTTACAGATGAAAGTACCGGGTCAATTACTGCCTGGAACTGGAATTTCGGGGACGGACAGGGTTCGACGACTCAAAATCCGTCGCACAATTACGAAGACAATGGCGATGCTTACAGCGTAGTTTTGCAGGTAACTGCGGCAAACGGGTGTATGGCTAGCCTGACGCAGGTCATCGAAATCTTCCAGGATATTACCGTTCCGAATATCATTACACCGAACGGTGACGGAACGAATGACTTTTTCTTAATTAAAACAGCAGGAATTAAATCTTATGACCTTGTCATCGTCAACCGATGGGGGAATATGGTTTTCCAATCAAGTGATCCTAACGTAATCTGGGATGGAAAAAGTGATGGAAAACCGGTGGATGAAGGAGTTTACTTCTATAAATTAAAGGCTTCATCTGCTACAAAAGAATACAATTATCAAGGCAACGTAACAGTTGTCAGAAACTAATCAAAAATTACTATGCTACAAAAACAGAACTTTATTGCGGCTATAGCATTCGTCTTCGGAGTGGGGGCGGTTTATGCTCAAAACAATGTAGGAATCGGAACAACTACACCGAATGCAAATGCTATTTTGGAAATGCAATCCACCAGTCAGGGAGTATTGGTGCCAAGAATGACAACCGTTCAACGGAATGCCATTGCTGCTCCTACGGAAGGATTGCTTGTTTATGATATTGATGTGAATTGCTTTTTCTTTTATGAAAGCACTGCTGCGTCCTGGACAAGTTTATGCAGTGCCGGTGGAGTAGGGCCACAAGGTCCGGCAGGACCTGCGGGTCCTACAGGTGCAACCGGAGCAACAGGCCCGGCTGGTCCGGCGGGAGCTACCGGTGCAGCGGGTCCACAAGGCCCGATCGGTTTAACTGGTCCGGCAGGACCAGCTGGCGCAGCAGGACCGGCAGGCCCACAAGGCCCTGCGGGAACAAACGGTATTGACGGAGCACCAGGAGCAACAGGTCCTGCAGGCCCACAAGGTCCGATTGGAGCGACAGGTCCTCAAGGCCCGGCAGGAACAAATGGTGTTGATGGAGCACCGGGAGCAACAGGTCCGGCAGGTCCACAAGGTCCAATTGGAGCAACGGGTCCTCAAGGTCCAGCGGGTCCGGCAGGAACAAATGGTGTTGACGGAGCACCGGGAGCAACAGGTCCGGCAGGACCACAAGGTCCGATTGGTGCTACAGGTCCTCAAGGTCCAGCGGGTCCGGCAGGACCAACAGGAGCTACGGGTGCAACCGGTGCAACAGGTCCTCAAGGTCCATCAGGAGTAGTTGCTACTTATTATGTGTCTTCTACCGGGTATATAACAAATCCGGCAACCTTGACATTAATTCCCGGATGTTCACAAACAATTAGTTTGACTGCAGGACAAAAAGTAATGATCCATGCTGTTGTCGGAGGTAATATTACTTCACTTACCGTAGGGCAATGGGCAGATGTAAGAGCATGTATTTTTGTCAACGGGGGATTTTTACCTACCGGGGCTTATTCTCAGATGTATTGGGATAATACCAGCGGACATACAACTACCGGAGGAGGAATTTTGCCGTTAAGCACGATGTATACGGTACCTACAACAGGCAGTTATACTTTCGGATTGTACGGATTGAAATATGCTGGTTCCGGAACTGCACAAATGGGAGGAAATGCTGCTGTAAATTCAAATGCAGGAGAAATGACAATCGTGGTGTTTAATTAATTTGGAAAGCAATATGAAGTCTATTTTTTTATTAGGAGGAATGGCCCTGTTTTCAGTGGTTGGTTTCTCCCAGGAACTGAAAGTTTCCAATCAAAGAACTGCTGTTGCCGACCCCAATCAAAAACAACTGCCCGTAACTGAAAATACGGCAGGAGGAACTTTGATTGTCGCTCAGCCAATTGAAAGAGCAATGAATGCTGCTGAACAATCTTCTGAAAAGACAGCGGGAAATGCACCTGTTGGTTCATCTGTTCATCTGATTAATGCTACGGAAAGAGCAAGCAATCAATCTTCGAATCCTGTTCCGGAAAAACCGGCTAATTCAACAAACAAAAAACCGGAATAGTTCCGGAATATCAGATCATAAAAAAATCCAGCTGAAGGCTGGATTTTTTGTTTTGCAGAAAGAACAGAATCGGTTTATTATTCAATAACCCAATTGAACCGTTCTTTCAATATTTCATGGATGCGGCTAGTAACCGCTTCGTTTTCAATTTTTTGGATCACATCTTCGATGAAAGCACCTACCATCAATTGTCTGGCGCTTGCTTCGCTCAAACCTCGTGCACGCAGGTAGAAAACCGCTTCTTCGTCCAATTGCCCGGTTGTAGAGCCGTGTGAACATTTCACGTCATCAGCATAGATTTCCAATTCCGGTTTGCTGTTGATCGTGGCGTCATCACTCAATAACACGTTACCATTTGACTGGAACGCATTGATTTTTTGAGCATCTTTACGTACGAATACTTTTCCGTTGAAAACAGCAGTTGCTTTTCCGTCGATAACACCTTTATACAATTCATTGGATTCGCAGTTGGCCACTTTATGATCTACAACTGTGTGATTATCCACATGCTGGTTTCCGTTCAGGATGTAAGCTCCGTTCAGATGCGTTTCGCAATTCTGGCCGTCTACCTTAATCGTGAGGTTATTACGTACCAATAAACCGTTTAAAGTAACCGTATTAATGGTGAAGTTCGAATCCTGGTGTTGGTTTACCAATTCGGTAGAAACCTGGAAACACGATTCGTTTTCTTCCTGTAATTTATCGATCGTCAGTTTTGCGTTCTTTCCAACGTGGATTTCAGAAATCACATTCGTGAAATTATCCGAACCGTTTACAGAAATGGAACGCTGAATGAACTTCACTTCTGAAAATGCTTCCGCAACGAATACGTGTCTCAGATTGGAAAGGATATGGGAGTTGGTATTGATCTGGATGATCTCAATCACCGGTTCGATCTGCATTTTTGCAGAAACGTGGACGTACAATCCGTCCGTTGTATAAGCGGTATTGATGGAAGAGAAAACTTCTCCGTCCAATAAGACATTTCCACCCAAAACACGTACTTCAGCTTCATCCATTTGAGAAAGCGGAAGAATTTTAAGGCCTTCCGGATACGAGTTGGAAGAAAGTTCGCTTGAGAAATGTCCGTTCACAAAAACGTATTGAACGTTCTCTGTTGAAAGTCCGAAATTTCCTGAAACAGAAACCGGGTTTTCCTGGATGGATAATTCGCTGTTTTTAATTCTGGCAACACGGGTATATTTCCATGCTTCCGTTTTGGTCGTTGGAAAAGGGGTGTTTTCCAGGACTTCAAGCGCTTTCCGGCGCAGTTCCGGGTTTAAGGGAAAAGCTCCTTTTAATTGCCAATTCACACTTGCTGCCGATTCTTTTTCAATGGTTTGCATCTGCATGATTTAAATTAATGAGCAAATTCTGCTTTAATCCAGTCGTATCCTTTTTCTTCCAGTTCAAGAGCCAATTCTTTCGGTCCTGATTTTACAATCTGTCCGTTGTAAAGAACGTGCACGAAATCCGGAACGATATAATCCAGCAAACGTTGGTAATGCGTGATTACGATTGTTGCGTTCTTATCTGATTTCAATTTATTGACACCGTTGGCAACGATACGAAGTGCATCGATATCCAATCCGGAATCCGTTTCATCGAGGATCGCCAATTTCGGGTCAAGCATCGCCATTTGGAAGATCTCGTTGCGTTTCTTCTCTCCTCCGGAAAATCCTTCGTTTACGGAACGGGAAGCCAGTTTTGCATCCAATTCAACGATAGCTGACTTTTCCTTTACCAGAGCCATGAAATCTTTTGCCGAAATGGTGCTTTCTCCACGGTATTCACGGATTTCATTCAAAGCCGTGCGCAGGAAATTTACATTGGAAACCCCAGGTATCTCAACCGGATATTGAAATGCTAAGAACAAACCTTCTCTGGCGCGGTCTTCCGTTGCCATTTCCAGCAAATCAGTTCCGTCAAAATCTACAGAACCTGCTGTGATTTCATATTCTTCGCGTCCTGCCAAAACACTCGCCAAAGTACTTTTTCCGGCACCGTTCGGCCCCATGATTGCGTGAACTTCACCTGCTTTTACTTCTAAGTTCAACCCTTTCAGGATTTCTTTCCCGTCAATCGACGCGTGTAAATTTGTGATCTTTAACATCTTATTCTTCAATTCTGAATTTCAGAATTATCAATTCCTTGATAATTCATAATTAATCCATTAATAATTTTCTATCCTACTGACCCTTCCAAACTGATGGTCAATAATTTTTGTGCTTCTACGGCAAATTCCATCGGAAGCTGGTTCAATACTTCTTTACAATATCCGTTTACGATCAAACTGATCGCTTTTTCTTCCGAAATTCCCCGTTGAAGGCAGTAAAAAATCTGGTCTTCTCCGATTTTGGATGTCGTTGCTTCGTGCTCAATTTTAGCACTCGGGTTTTTACATTCGATGTATGGGAAAGTATGTGCACCACACTCATCGGTCATCAATAAGGAATCACATTGAGAGAAGTTTCTCGCATTGTGCGCATTCTTGTGGATCTGAACCAATCCGCGGTAAGAGTTGTGGGATTTTCCTGCTGAGATTCCTTTGGAAATGATCGTACTTTTGGTGTTTTTACCCAGGTGGATCATTTTTGTTCCGGTATCCGCCTGCTGGAAGTTGTTGGTAACTGCAACCGAGTAGAATTCCCCGATCGAGTTATCTCCTTTCAGGATACATGACGGATATTTCCAGGTTACTGCCGAACCTGTTTCCACCTGTGTCCAGGAAATTTTGGCGTTTGTTTCACAAATTCCGCGTTTGGTCACGAAGTTGAAAACTCCTCCGTCTCCGTTTTTATCTCCCGGATACCAGTTCTGAACAGTCGAGTATTTGATCTCTGCATCTTTCAATGCAATCAATTCTACTACCGCAGCGTGTAACTGATTTTCATCGCGCTGTGGAGCCGTACATCCTTCCAGGTATGAAACATAAGATCCTTCGTCGGCAATAACCAATGTGCGTTCGAACTGACCTGTGTTTGCTTCGTTGATACGGAAGTAAGTGGATAATTCCATCGGGCATCTGACACCTTTCGGTATGTAGCAGAAAGAACCGTCGGTAAATACAGCTGAATTCAGCGCGGCATAAAAATTATCCGTTGCCGGAACCACAGAACCCATGTATTGTTTCACCAATTCCGGGTGTTCCTGTACTGCTTCGGAAAACGAGCAGAAGATAATTCCCAGTTCCTTCAATTTGGATTTAAAGCTGGTTGCCACAGAAACGGAATCCATCACGAAATCCACTGCAACACCTGTCAAACGTTGTTGTTCCTCCAATGAAATTCCCAATTTTGCCATGGTTTCTTTCATTTCAGGATCCACGTCATCCCAGCTTTCGTATTTTTTAGTCTGTTTCGGAGCTGCGTAATACGAGATTCCCTGGAAATTTGGTTTCGGATAGGAAATATGCGCCCAGGAAGGTTCAGTCATTTCTGACCAGATCTTGTAGCATTTCAAGCGGTAATCCAATAGCCATTCCGGTTCTTCTTTCTTGGCAGAAATAAACCGGATAATATCTTCGTTCAATCCAAGCGGCGCTCTGTCGGATTCGATATCGGTCGTAAAACCGAATTTGTATTCCGAGTTCTCTAAGTCCTTCGCTAAGTCGTTTTCAGTATAACCCATCTAAATTTTGTACTTTATTATAAGGAGAAAGATTCTCCGCAACCGCAGGTTCTGCCTGCATTCGGATTCGAAAACACAAATCCTTTTCCGTTCAATCCGCCTGAAAAATCCAGGGTCGTTCCGACCAGGTATAAAAAGCTTTTTTTGTCCACAACAACCTTAATTCCGTTGTCTTCAAAAATCTTATCGTCTGTGTTTTCCTGGTTGTCAAATGTAAGTTGGTACATCAATCCGGAGCAACCTCCGCCCTCAACTCCAACACGAATGAAATAGCCTGCTTTGCCTTCGTCTTCCATCAAGCGAATCGCTTGTTTTTTGGCTTGTTCTGTTACTGTAATCATGACAAGTATGTTGTTCTTTATTTAGATTAATTTTAAATAAAGCTGTATTTCGTTGACAAAAATACCACATTTATGGTATAGGTGCAATAAAATGGCAAAGATAATTGAGTATCACCGTTATTTTATTTTAAATCAGTCCAAATAAGCAGCCGCTAATAGAATGAGGAATTTAAATGCGGTTTTTTCTATTCGGAAAATAACCGGAAATTATTGATTTATCAATGGAATTTGTGATCTGTCATTGATTCGGGCTGAACAGTGCCCAACGAGCGGAAATTTCAAACAAAGACAATTCGTTTGTTTTTTTAAAACCCTCAAAAATAAAGGGTTTCGGACTTGATATATCAACGAAAAAAAACGTTGAAAGAGTGCAACTTTTCCAAAAACCGCCTCGTTTTGCTTAAAACAGTACTGAAACAACCATTAAAGTAATATTGTTATACCTCTGCTAAAAATGAGAAAAATAATTCTTTTGGGCCTGTACGCGTCCTTTGTATCGCTCGCAGGCCATTCGCAAACAAATACCACCCAATTACCGAATGGGGTGATTGTTCACCAGGCCCAGGGAGTGGAAAAAACACCTGAGGCAAAAAATGAGAAACAGGTTCATGTCAGAACGCTTCAGGATTTAACACTCCCGGAATGCATCGATGCTTTGGCAGATACCGAAATGAAGCTGAATGAAGCCTCAGAAGCCGACCGCGAACGTTATCTGGCTGAGAAAGCCCGCATTGTTCAACGGATTAACGAACTTAAAGCAGTCAATTAAGATGAAAAAGTTATTGATTCTTCTGGCGCTGGTAAGTTCAGTGTACAGCTACGGACAGTTGGTTGCAAACGGAAATTCGGGTGCTTCTACGACCGCATATACCAACGGAGCTCCGAATGATCCTATTTATATCTGGTGCGGAAATACGTTAAACGCTCAGCAGGGAAGTTTAACTGCTACCCCGACAAGTGGAACAGGTCCGTTTACCTTTAACTGGTTCTATCACGATCAGGCAACCTCTTCCTGGCAATCGTTATCGGTTGAAGCGGGAGTAAGCACTTCTACAATCTCCAATCTTCCAAGTGACGGTTATCGGGTAGAGATCCGCGACGCTTCCAATACATTGATAGATTGTTTTGTGGCCTGGGTTTGGAATTTAAATACCGAAGTAACGGCTTCCAGTTCATTGTCGAATTGTAACAATGCGTCACTGTCTTCGACAGTAAATACCACGGGTTCATTCTCGTACTATAATCCGCCGCCGCCGCAATCCCTGATCAATTCAAATACGCAGATTCAGGTTTGTTTTACTGCAAATCATACATTTGTTTCGGATTTGGCATTCTATTTAGTAGGGCCACCGGCTTGCGGATCCCCAACTATTCTCTTACTTCCTAACCCGGGAGCAATCGGACAGGGCTCAACCTGTAACAGCGGTGACAATGTAAATAACCTGTGCTTTACAACATCAGGCGGAGGCAATATCAACGTGTGTAATCCGTCTCCGTCTTCTTTAAGCGGAACTTACAGTACTTACGGACCTTCCAATACACCGATCAACTGGTCGTCATTGATAGGCTGTAATGCTGCCGGAGGAGGCTGGGCCGTTCAGATTTACGACTGTATCGGAGCGGACGTCGGTGCGTTGACGAATGCCAACATCACTTTTTCAAACTTAACTTCGATCTGTGGTTCTCCAACTACTATTTCATATAGTTCCGGGGCAATCAATTCGGTTATTAACGATAATTCCTGTACTGCTGCTTCGGCTTCTATTTTCCAGGTACCGGTTTCGCCAACTTTAACCACACCGATTACCATTACTGCTACAACCACTTTGTTGTGGGCAGGTCCGGGTGCTATCGCAGATCCGACTACAGGTACGACAACTTCGACCGGATTACCGGCGGGAACTTCTACTTTTACATTGACTGCAACTACAACTTACGGTACAACGACTTGTTCACCTCCGGCTGCTTCAACCAGTGTAACGGTTGTTTATCCTACGGTGGATGCAGGACCGGATCAAACGGTTTGTATGGGTCAATCGGTAACGCTTTCCGGTTCCGGAGCACAAACCTATACCTGGAATAACGGTGTAACGAACGGTGTTCCTTTCGTTCCGGGTGCTACCACAACTTATACCGTAACAGGAACTGCTGCAAACGGGTGTACGGATACGGATGATGTACTTGTAACCGTGAATACAACCATTCCGGTAGGTGCAGGACAAGACCAGTCGGTTTGTATGGGACAACCGGTAACACTTTCCGGTTCGGGAGCACAAACGTATACCTGGAATAACGGCGTAACGAACGGCGTTCCTTTTGTACCGGCTTCAACAGCAACTTATACCGTAACTGGAACCGATGCAAACGGTTGCACGGGAACAGATCAGGTAGTGGTGACCGTAAATCCGCTTCCGGTGGTTGATGCAGGACCGGCTCAAAACGTTTGTCAGGGAACATCTGTTACACTCAATGGTTCTGGAGCTCAAACGTATACCTGGAACAATGGAGTAACGAACGGAGTTCCGTTCATTGCAAATGCAACAACGACTTATACCGTAACAGGAACCAATGCAAACGGTTGTACGAATACCGACCAGGTTACGATCACCATCAATCCTGCTCCAACGGTCAATGCCGGTGCAGATCAGGCGGTTTGTCAGGGTGCAGGTGTTACACTGACAGCTACTGGTGCTCAATCATACTCCTGGAATAACGGTGTAACGAACGGAGTTTCTTTTGTTCCGGGGTCAACTGCCACTTATACAGTTACCGGGACAGCTGCGAACGGTTGTACAGGAACGGATCAGGTGATTATAACTGTAAACCCGATTCCGGTTGTAAATGGGGGAGCGAACCAGACGATTTGTGAAGGAAGTCCGTTTATTTTGAGCGGTTCCGGTGCGCAAACGTATACATGGAATAACGGAGTAACGAATGGAGCGCCATTTACGCCGCCACTGGGAACGAATACCTATGTAGTAACAGGAACTACCGCCGCGGGTTGTCAAAGTACGGACACGGTTGTGATCACGGTTATTTTGGTTCCAACAGCTGTTTTGGGAAGTAACTCCGTGCTTTCCGGGTATCCGGGGCTGGAAGTTGAGTTTACCAACTCCAGTTTGAATTCAAATTCCTACAACTTTGCCTATGGAAACGGTTCTTCCTACAATACGACCAATATTTTGGCAACACCGAGTGTTACTTATCAAACACCGGGAACGTATACGGTTATTTTGACTGCGAGTAACGGAGTTTGCCAGGATACAGCTCACTTGGAAGTGATTGTTATTCCTTTCCCTCCGATGTCGATCGTAGCACCGAATATTTTCACTCCGAACGGTGACGGTAAGAACGATATATTCTTTATTCGCTTGGAAAATGCTACGGCTATTGACGTAACGATCGTAAACAGATGGGGAAATAAAATGGTGAGTTTCTCCGGGTTGAACAGCTACTGGGATGGTACTGTCAACGGAAACTTAGCAGATGAAGGAGTTTATTTCTACAACTATACAGCAACAGGCCTTGACGGAACCACGCAAACCGGACAAGGAAATGTCCAGTTAATTAAATAGAATTCATCAAATCCAGATAATACGAAAGGGGCGCAGGGTGTTTATATTCAAAACCGGCGCTCCTTTTTTTGTGAAAAATGCTGGTTGATTGAAAGTTATATTTTTTTTACCGGAATATTAATTCATAAATTTGATACAAATGCATCCGGGGATTTATTCCGACCGCATTTGAATTGAAACCATTTACTACTACTAAAATGAAAAAAATTGTAATCCTACAGTTGTTTTTCTTTGTTGCCGTACCTTGTGTTTTTTCCCAGGATGGCAGTCAAGTGCAAACAACTCAGCAAAACATCACTTATCAGTATGTTTCTGAAAAATCCAAGACCGAATCACTGGAAGTGATCTACGGATTGGTCGATCAATGTTCGCTTTCCGAGTTTAACAAACTGCATGAACATTTTGTGTATAAAGCCCGGACGGAACCCACCGATCGGAACAGGGCCATTTTGGAATACATCAAAAACAAGAAAAATCAACCAAAATGAAACACATCCTGCTAACACTACTATTACTACTGTCACTGAAGGGTTATTCCCAACCGCCTTGTGGCAGTAATCCTGCAGCCGGAGAAAGCTGCGCTACTGCAACTCCGATTTGTGAGTTGAACGGATACTGCGGAAATACTTCCTCATCCTATGCTGTTGATACCTGGAGCCAATCCTGCGGATTTTTAGGGCTGTTCGATTGTGGGTTATCGGGAGAATTTTGCGGATCCATTGAAAACAACTCCTTCCTGTCTTTTGTTGCTTCGTCCTCATCCATTACATTCAATTGCTGGGTGTATAATTCAACGTACGGCGACGGAATCCAGATCATGATTTTCTCTGCAAATAACTGTTCCGGAACGGTTACTTCCTACTACTGCAGCCAGCTGGCTCCGTCGGCAGGTTCACAAACAGTCAGTGCCAGCGGATTAACACCCGGAAATACTTACTATATCATGATAGACGGATTTGCAGGAGATGTTTGTGATTACACCTTTGCTGCAACTTCAGGAGTTTCAATTCCCGTGGATATCAATCCGGCGAATTCAACCATTTGTGTGGGAGAATCCGTTTCATTGACAGCGACAGGCGGCGGTGGAACTTACACATGGAATGCATCCCCTGATTTAAGTACAACAAGCGGTGCATCAGTAACAGCTACTCCTCCGTCAACTCCGGGTACTTATACTTACACGGTAAGCTCGTCTACCGGGAATTCATTATGTCCTTCTTCCGCATCTGCAACCGCTACGATTGTCGTGAACCCATGCGGATGTAGCGTGACAGCTACGAATAGTGGTAACGTTTGCGCAGGAACGGGTACGATTAATCTCTTTGCAACAACCATTACTGGGGCAACTTATTCCTGGACGGGTCCGAACGGGTTCACTTCTTCGGCTCAAAACCCGGCCTCAGTTCCGGTTCCAGCTACACCCGGAACCTATACTTTCACGGTTGATGTGACAGATAACGGGTCGGTGTGTTCTTCCACAACAACTGTCACAGTTTATGCTTTGCCGGCTGTTGATGCGGGTGCGGCGATTGCTGTTTGTGCCGGTGGTTCAGTTACTTTATCGGGTACCGGAGCACAAACGTATAGCTGGGACAATGGCGCAACAAACGGAGTTTCTTTTGTTCCGCTTAGCAATCAAACCTACACAGTTACAGGAACGGATGCGAATGGTTGTCAGAATACGGACCAGGTAACTTTAACGGTTAATCCTTTGCCGGTAATCAGTGCCGGTTTGCCGCAATCCATTTGTTTGGGAGAGGTGATTACACTGGCCGGATCGGGAGCCCAAACGTATGTTTGGAGCAACAGTGTGACGAATGGATTGTCCTTTATTCCCGGAGCTACGCAAACATATACGGTTACCGGAACGGATGCAAACGGGTGCAGCAATACCGGCCAGGTAACGATCACCGTGAATCCGCTACCTGTTGTGGAAGCAGGTTTGCCTCAAAGTGTTTGTCAGGGAAGCCCCGTTACACTCACTGGTTCAGGTGCTCAAACCTACACCTGGAATAATGGTGGGATCGACGGGGTACCATTTACTCCGGGTTCGACTTCAACCTATATTTGCACGGGAACAGATGCAAACGGCTGCCAGAATACAGACCAGGTGCTGGTGACTGTAAACCCGATTCCAACGGTGAATGCAGGAGCGGATCAGTCTGTCTGTATCGGTGGAAACGTTACGCTTACGGCTTCGGGTGCTTCGAATTATTCCTGGAACAACGGAGTTACGAATGGTGTTGCTTTTGTACCCGGGGCTACTCAGACATATACAGTGACGGTAACTGCGAATGGCTGTCAGGCATCCGATCAGGTAGTTGTAACGGTAAATCCGTTGCCGAACGTGAATGCGGGCGTTGATCAGTCGATTTGTGCAGGAGACGAAATCATACTTTCCGGATCCGGTGCGCAAACCTATAGCTGGAACAATGGGGCCGTTAATGGAATTTCCTTCGCTCCCGGTTCTACGCAAACGTATACGGTGACAGGAACAGACGCAAACGGGTGTGTCAATACCGACCAGCTTACCGTAACAGTGGTTCCTGTACCGGTGGCAGATGTTTCTGCGGATGTGCTCTCAGGGCCGCCAACACTGACCGTTAATTTTGATAATAATTCAAGCAATGCGTCCGGTTATCACTGGGCATTCGGAACAGGTGCCGAAACAAACTCCGCCACTACAGCGGGGCAGCAATATCAGTATACCAATCCGGGAGAATACACGGTTATTCTGACCGCTGCAAATGGTTCCTGTGTGGATTCGGATACGCTAAAAATTCTTGTTGAACCAATTCCTGATCCGGTAGTTGTGATCCCGAATATTTTTACGCCGAACGGGGATGGTAAAAACGACGTATTCTTCATTCGTTTGGAAAATGCCGCATCTGTAGAAGTAACCATTGTGAATAGATGGGGAAATAAAATGGTTAGCTTTTCAGGGGTAAACAGCTCCTGGGATGGAACTGTCAACGGAAACCTGGCAGAAGAAGGCGTTTATTTCTTTAACTATACAGCAACCGGCCTGAACGGAACTACGCTGACCGGACAAGGAAATGTGCAGTTGTTGAGGGATTAAATACAGATAAAGATTCGAAGGTGTGCAATTATTGATAATACAATGATTTGCACACCTTTTTTTGGTTTGAAACCTTTTTTGTGTATTTTCGTTTCAACTACTTGTTACTCAGAACGACCAATTATGAAACTTACTACTACTCTGATAGGGATCCTGTCAGTAATTACAACTGCGTATGCACAGTTTCCGGGATGTCCCAGCGTGAATGCCGGAGCAGATCAAACGCTTACTTGTAATCAGCCCTGTGCTACATTAACGGCCACACCGTTTCATGCCGGAGCCACCAATACTTATTCAGTTGCTTCTATTCCACACACTCCGCCGATTGCTTACAATCAGGCAGGAGGAACGGGAGTTTCCGTAGGAACCGATGACGTTTGGAGTCCTCAGATTACATTGCCTTTTACGTTTTGTTATTACGGACAATCCTACACAAGTTGTAAGATCGGGTCGAACGGATCTATCAAGTTCGGAACGTATGCACCGACAACACAACCCTGGTCGTTTACGGCATCTTGTCCTTCAACCAGTTTGACTGCGGCAGGAGATATTTTTGGAATTTACCACGATATTGATCCGTCTTATGGAGGGACCGTAAAGTGGTATGTGGTTGGAACAGCACCGTGCAGAATATTTGTTGTCTCTTATAATGGCTTGCCTCATTACTCCACTTCCTGTAACGGTAGTGTGTTTTCCACTTTTATGATGGTATTGTATGAAACAACCAATGTGATCGATGTATACGTAAACAATAAAGGGTTGTGTTCAAGCTGGAACGGCGGAGCGGCGATTATCGGTATTCAAAATCCTGCAGGGACTTCCGGAATTGCAGCTCCTAACAGGAATACTTCACCTACCTGGACGGTTTCAACCCCGGAAGGATGGCGCTTTACTCCGAACGGAGCTCCGATTTATACAACGGAATGGTTCCAGGGAGCAACAAGTGTAGGAACTGGAAATACCGTAAACGTTTGTCCAACGGTAGCAACTACTTATACCGCTACAACAACGTATACCGCCTGTGACGGAACGGTGATTGTTAAAACAGATAATGTACTGGTCACCCCGGATCCGGGAATACCTTCCGGAAATCAAATTGCTTCAACGCCTCCTTCCTGTTCTTCATCCACAGGTAGTTTTGAGGTGCAGGGGACCGGCGGAGCGGGTAGTTATCAGTATTCGATCGATAACGGAGTAAGCTGGCAGCCGGGTGGAGTGTTTAACAACCTGGCTTCAGGTAACTACACGGTCCTGGTTCAGGATGTGAATGGTTGCCAGGGAAGTATTTCTGCTACAGTTGGTCCGTCAAGTACGATTGATTTAACGCTTGCAAGCACTATGGATGTTTCCTGTAACGGTGGTTCAAACGGTTCTGCTGTTACTGCGGTGTCGGGAGGCCAGGCACCTTATTCTTATACACTAAACGGTGGTTCCACCCAATCCGGCGGTACTTATTCAAACTTGGCAGCCGGAACCTATACTATTGAAGTAACGGATGCGAACGGATGTACCGATACTCAGCCTGTAACCATTACACAACCGGCGGCAGTTACCATTTCTTTCGTATCGGCAACAGCTGCAAATTGCTCTGCAAGCGACGGAAGTTTAACCATGTCAGGATCGGGAGGAACCGGAACGCTTCATTATTCTTCCAACGGAGGAACTTCTCAAACAAGCCCGACATTTAACAATGTGGCAGGAGGAACTTACACCATTCAGGTGGTTGACGATAATGGTTGTTCTGCATCCATGCCCGCAACGGTGGGAATGGTTAACAACCTGACCGCTCTTTTGATTGACAACCAGGATGCATCCTGTAACGGATTGAGTGACGGAAGTGCGCAACTCGGAGGAACGGGAACACCATTACCTTATACCTATTCGCTTGTAGGTGGTACTTACCAGGGATCGAATACATTCACAAGCCTGGCTGCCGGAACATATAATTATGTGGTAGCTGATGTCAATAATTGCCGGGATACAATTTCAGTTACTATTGCACAGCCTACTCCTGTAAACGTAACAACCAATACACCGCTAACGATGTGTGCGGGTGCTAGTGTGGTGATGAATGCTCAGGCAACGGGCGGGAACGGATCTTACGTTTTCTCCTGGAGCAATTCCCTTCCAAATGGGCCGAGCAATACGGTTAGTCCGGCAACGACCACCAACTATACGGTTACCGCAACAGATGTAAACGGATGTACGGCAAATTCGATCATTCAGGTGACTGTGAATCCGGCTCCACTGGTAAATGCCGGAAATGATCAGGCGATCTGTATCGGAAGTTCTGTCGTATTGAGTGGTTCCGGAGTGCAATCTTATACCTGGAATAATGGTGTTACCAACGGTGTTTCATTTACCCCGGCTTCTACCCAAACATATACGGTAACCGGTACTGCTGCGAATGGTTGCCAGGGAACAGATCAGGTAGTTGTTACAGTAAATCCGCTGCCTGTGGTTGATGCAGGTGCCCCGCAAACAGTTTGTCAGGGAAGTCCGGTTACTTTGAATGGTTCGGGTGCGACTTCCTATACCTGGAACAATGGAGTTACAAATGGTGTAGCATTTACACCTTCTGCGACACAAACATATACGGTAACAGGAACAAATGCGAATGGTTGTACCAATACCGACCAGGTTACCATTACAGTAAACACGGCGGTTCCCGTGAATGCAGGAATTGACCAGTCGGTTTGCCAGGGCGGAAGTGTTACGTTAACAGCCACAGGAACCCAAACATATAGCTGGAATAATGGCGTTACAAACGGCGTTTCCTTCATACCTGGCTCTACACAAACATACACAGTAACCGGTACGGATGCGAACGGGTGTCAGAGTACGGATCAGGTAGTGGTAACCATCAATCCGCTTCCGAATGTAAACGCCGGAGCAGATCAAACGATTTGTATCGGAAGCCCTGTGACACTTTCAGGTTCCGGAGCTCAGACTTACGTTTGGAATAATGGAGTTACCAACGGAGTTTCATTTACTCCGGGATCGACTCAAACTTACACGGTTACAGGTACGGATATCAATGGCTGTGTCAATACCGACCAGGTTACTGTAACAATCGTTACGTATCCGGCGGCAAGTGTTTCTGCAGATGTGACGGAAGGTTTTCCTGCCCTTACGGTTAATTTCGATAATAATTCAACCAATGCATCAACCTATCACTGGAACTTCGGAGATGGTTCCCAATGGAATGTTTCTTCCACAGCGGGGCAACAACATGAATATGCGAATCCGGGTGATTACATCGTTATTTTAACAGCTTCGAACGGGTCATGCTCCGATACCGATACGGTATTAATAACAGTGAATCCGCTTCCGGATCCGATTATCGTAGTTCCGAATATTTTTACACCGAACGGAGATCATAATAACGATACATTCTTTATTACAGCAAGTTACGTGAAATCTGTGAGGGTGCAGATTGTGAACCGCTGGGGAGACAGAATGTATGATTACGACAATGTACAGGGTTATTGGGATGGAACAGTGAACGGAAATCTCGCTTCAGACGGGGTTTATTTCTTCACTTATGTCATCGAAGGATTGAACGGAACTATTCTTTCCGGACAAGGAAATATTCAGCTGGCCCGATAATTTATGCAACTTTTTGTTCCAAAGGCCGTATTCCGAAAATGCGGCCTTTTTTTAGGACAATTCGGAATTTTTTGTTGTTAAAAAAAGACGTATAATTGGTTTTTATTTAATTATTCCTTAAAATTCGTAACTTTTAAAGGATTATTACTACTAAAAAACAAGGAACACATTTCTTAAGGAGGTTTCTTGTTACTACTTATTACTACTATGAAAAAGCTATTGAAACAAGTTCAATTGACGCTTTTGTCGTCATTGGTTGTGACGATTATAAGTTGCACCAATTCTGTCAGCGCACAGATTACTTTAAGCTCCGATGTCGCCAATAATTACGTGGCCACCATCTGCGGTCCGGGAGTAACTTTTTCCAACGTATCACTTACCGGAGATTCAAGAGCCATTGCCAAATTTATAGGCGGTACTTCTGCAGGTATCGGTACATCCATGAACTCGGGAGTTGTTTTGAGCAGCGGATTTGTGAATACTGCCACGGCACTTCAGGGAGGTCCGGGAGTATTTTTGAGCGGAGACAATAATGGTAATTCTATTCCTCAATTGGATGGAATTGCCGGCGATGATACTTATGATGGAATCATCCTGGAGTTTGACTTTGTTCCCATCACCAATAGTATCAATGTAAATTACATTTTTGGTTCGGAAGAGTACAATGAATATGTTGGTTTGGGGTATAATGATGCCTTTGCGTTTTATATTTCAGGGCCGGGAATAGCCGGAACACCAAACATCGCCGTGCTACCGGGTAATATGCCTGTAACCATTGATAATATCAATCTCGGGTCGAACAGTTCTTTGTATAGAAATAATATTGCATTGAACAACCCGAATGTCATGGATGGGTACACTGTTCAGTTGACTGCCAGCAGTAACGTAATTGCTTGTCAAACTTATCATATCCGTTTGATGATAGCAGATGGTGGTGACCCGATCTACGATTCATGGGTATTTATCCAGGAAAACGGATTGTTTGCGGTTGGAAATCCTCCATTGTCACTGGCGGCAACTTATCCGTTCGGAACTGCTTTGTACGAAGAATGTTTCAATACGAATACCATCACTTTTACCATTCCAACTGCGCAGGCGTCCGATTATTCGTTCAACGTAACCTGGGGAGGAACGGCTACCAGTGGTGTCGATTATTCGTCCTTGCCATCTTCGATTACTATTCCTGCCGGGCAAACTTCCATTAACCTGCCGATCAATGTCTTTACAGATGGGATAACGGAAGGAGTTGAAACGATCGAATGTACTTATCCGATAAGTGTTTGCAGCAACGGATTAGCCATTATAAATATTGATGATGCTGCTCCATTGACCGCTAATGCTGGTCCGGATACGGATATTTGCGGCGGCGCTTCTTCGGCTACATTAACTGCTACATCTGCTAACGGAAACGGATCAGTGACTTATTCCTGGGATAACGGTGCGGGATCAACCGCGTCAGTTTCCGTGTCACCTGCTTCAACAACAACGTATACGGTTACGGCAACCGATCAGTGCGGACGTACTGCTACCGACCAGGTAACGGTAGCTGTGGGAACTCCACCCGTTATTGATGCCGGAACAAATACTTCTATTTGTCCGGGAGGAAGCACCACTTTATCGGCTACGGGAGCTGTGAGCTATTCCTGGGATAATGGATTGGGAGCAGGAAATGGTATTTCTGTTTCTCCTGCAACTACAACTACTTATAATGTTACCGGAACGGCGGCAAATGGCTGTACATCTACAGACGCAGTTACCATTACAGTAAATGCGGTCCCGGTTGTGAATGCAGGTTCGGATCAAACGATTTGCCAGGGAGCAATGATTTCGGTTTCCGGTTCGGGAGCGCAAACCTACTCCTGGAATAATGGAGTCAGCAACGGTGTTTCTTTTGCTCCAGCCTCAACAACGACTTATACAGTAACCGGTACGGATGTGAACGGCTGTCAGAGTACGGATCAGGTTACTATTACAGTAAATCTGTTGCCAAACGTAGATGCGGGTGCGCCTCAATCGGTTTGCCAGGGCGGGTCGGTTACATTGAACGGATCGGGAGCACAATCGTATTCCTGGAATAATGGAGTTACGAACGGAGTTTCCTTTGTTCCCGCTTCAACAACGACTTATACGGTAACCGGTACGGATGCGAATGGCTGCCAAAGTACAGATCAGGTTACGGTTACGATCAATCCATTGTCCAATGTAGATGCGGGTTCTCCCCAATCTGTTTGCCAGGGCGGATCTGTTACTTTGAACGGATCAGGAGCACAATCTTATACCTGGAACAATGGAGTCAGCAACGGAGTCTCCTTTTCTCCGGCGTCAACCACAACTTATACGGTAACCGGAACAGATGCAAACGGCTGTACGGGAACAGACCAGGTGACGGTTACAGTGAATCCGTTGCCAAACGTAGACGCAGGTTCGCCTCAAACGGTTTGTCAGGGCTTGCCTGTTACATTGAACGGTTCGGGAGCACAATCTTACGCCTGGAATAATGGTGTTTCGAACGGAGTTGCTTTTACTCCGTCTGCTACAACGACTTACACGGTGACCGGAACAAATGCGAACGGATGTACGAATACCGATCAGGTTACCATTACCGTAAATCCGCTTCCGAATGTAGATGCGGGTTCTCCTCAGGCGGTGTGCCAGGGCGGGTCGGTTACATTGAACGGATACGGAGCGCAATCCTATACCTGGAATAACGGGGTTACTAACGGCGTTTCTTTTGTTCCTGGGTCAACAACTACCTATACGGTAACTGGAACTGCTGCAAACGGTTGTATGGGAACAGACCAGGTAACCATTACTGTAAATCCATTGCCGAACGTGAATGCAGGAGCCGATCAGTCCATTTGTATCGGGGGCACGATTATACTTTCCGGCTCAGGAGCGCAGACTTATACCTGGAACAACGGAGTTTCAAACGGGGTTCCATTCGCTCCGGGATCCAGTCAAACGTATACGGTTACCGGAACAGACGCTAACGGGTGTGTCAATACCGATCAGATTACAGTAACTATCGTGCCGATGCCGACCGCAGTTGTTTCAGCAGATGTCACGGAAGGTTTCCCTGATCTGACGGTGAATTTCGACAATAACTCCATCAACGCTTCTACCTATAACTGGTCATTCGGGAACGGTTGGGAAATTGATCTGACGACGACTGCCGGAACTCAATATATCTATACCAGCCCGGGAGAATACCTGGTTGTTTTAACTGCCGCGAACGGATCTTGTGTGGATACCGACACGGTGAAGATCATCGTAAACCCGATTCCAGATCCTATTATCCGCATTCCGAATATTTTCACGCCGAACGGAGACCATAATAACGATACATTCTTCATTACGGCAACTTATGTGAAATCGGTGAAAGTGGTCATTGTGAACCGCTGGGGAGATAAAATGTGCGATTACGACAATGTAAACGGATATTGGGACGGAGTTGTTCGCGGGGACCTTGCTTCCGACGGTGTTTATTTCTTCAAATACGAAATCGAGGGACTCAATGGGAAAATACTGACGGGTCATGGAGATATCCAGTTGATCCGGTAACGCAAAAAACTTTTTCGGGAAAAAGACTGCATTTCAATTTTCGATGAGTGCAGTCTTTTTTTGTTTGACTACATTTGTACCATGCGTGTAGTCCGGCAGTTGAATTCAGAAACAAAGTTTAATCATCCAATCCTTACTTTGGGTACCTATGACGGTGTTCATTTGGGCCACCAGGAGATTATTCGTTCGTTGGTTCAGAAGGCTAAGCGCGAAAACAAGGAATCTGTTTTATTTACATTCGAACCACATCCGCGAAAAGTCCTTTACCCCGACAGTTACTCCGTGAAACTGATCGATACGGTGGACGAGAAATTGGCGAAACTGGAAAAACTGGGACTGGATACCGTTATTCTTTTTCCTTTCACGAAAGAATTTTCACGCTTATCAGCCATGGAATTTGTCCGTGATGTATTGGTGAACCAGATCGGTGTCAGCGAAATGCACATTGGCCACGATCATCACTTCGGGAAGAACCGGGAAGGATCTTTCCAGGAATTGCAGGAGTTGGGCGAATTGTACCATTTTGATGTTTTCCAGTTGCCTGCTATTTCTGCCGGAGAAGTAACGATCAGTTCTACCAAAATCCGCAATGCTATCCTGGAAGGAAATGTGGAATACGCGTCCGAATTGATGGGAACTCCGTTTGTGTTGCAGGGAAAAGTGGTAAAAGGACAGCAAATCGGGCGGACAATCGGTTTCCCGACTGCGAATATAGACCTGGAAAACTCCGAGAAAATCTTTCCTAAAAATGGGGTGTATGCTGCGAAAGTTCACCTGGGAGACCAATTGGTTTACGGGGTTATGAATATTGGCACGCGTCCCACTGTTGCGAATAACGGCCAGATTACCATTGAGGTTTATTTGTTCGATTTCTCGGAGGAAATTTACGACCGGCAGATTCAGGTGGAAGTCATGCAACATATACGCGACGAAAAGCGTTTTGAAAATATAGAAGATCTGAAACATCAAATTCAACAGGATGAAATTACTGCCCGCACTTATTTTTCTTTGTATCACTAACTTTTCTTTCTCGCAGGATACCCTGAAGATTTACCGGTGGGAAGCTATTCAAAAAGCAAATCCGGACACGATCCTTGCAATAGATGCTTCGAAATTAAAGTGGGAACAGATCCCTGAGAAATTATATGCATTCAAGAATCTGAAATATTTAAATATTTCGAAAAATAAATTGAAAGAACTTCCATTGGAAATGGGTGTTTTTAAATCGCTGAAAACCCTGGATGCAACAAAAAATGACTTGGATGGTGCCCCGATTGTAATTTGTCAGATGCCGAAACTTCAGCGGCTTCACCTGGCAAGAAACAGAATCAGTTCCCTTCCGGCTTGTACCGGATACCTGGCAGATTTGAAAGTGCTGGACATCTGGGATAACCCGATTAATGTGCTTCCGGAGGAAATCTTAGGCTTGAAAAAACTGGAGGCGGTAGACATGCGTGGAATTCTTTTAGGTCCGCGCTTTCAACAAAAATGGGAAGAATCCATGCCACAGGTGAAATGGTATTTTGATGCACCTTGCCGTTGCGTTGAATAAGAGTCCTCATCAGCGGATGAAGACCGAGGCTATGTCTCACAAGAAAGAAAGCCGAAGGAAGTTCGATTCATTGAATAGAACGAATTATTTTCACCCGGAAAGTTCAGACAAATCTGGTAATTTGAAAAAAACTGGAAAAAAATTATTTTTTTTTCCAACCTTTTAAAAACCCGAGCATCATAAGGGTGTCAAGTATATATCAGAAATCTCTCTGATTGGTTTGGTAAATTGGGTTTTAGGTTTGGAAAAGGGTACTTATTTAGATTGTACCCTTTTTCATTTAATAAACGTTCGAGGTGCAAATTCTGCTTTTTAGTTTCAGCGCAAAGAGAATAAGAAAAGAAGAGCATGGAATTTTGAGTGTTTTATCTTTGCGCCCTTCCTTCTTTGCGGTATAAACCAATGGTTTATTTTTTCGTTAGTTCCACGCTGAAAATCTGGCTCCAGAAATCCGTAATGGAAATTCCTGCTTCTGCCAGCATCTGCGGCACCAAACTCGCAGCAGAAAATCCGGGAGTCGTATTTACTTCAATCACATGCGGAATATCATTCACCACCATGAAATCAATACGTGCGATCGATTTTAACTGCAGCAGGTTGTAAACATCTTTGGATGTTTCCCAAACTTTGTTTCGAATAGCATCCGGAATACGCGCCGGTGTGATTTCCTGGGATTGTCCCAAATATTTGGCTTCGTAATCGAAGAAGTCATTTTCCGTTACGATTTCTGTCAATGGCAAGGTCACCAATCCTTCCGGAGAACGATAAATGCCGCAGGTAACTTCTGTTCCTTTCAGGAAAGATTCGATCACCACCGTGTCTCCTTCTTCAAAAGCTTTGTCCAGTGCATTTTGCAGGTCTTCCGCCTGGGAAACCTTACTGATCCCGAAACTGGATCCCGAATCGGATGGTTTTACGAAACAAGGAAGTCCCAATTCCGAGAGGATTTCATCAGAGCTGTATTGCTGGCGCGATTTTAAGAAAAGCGATTTGGCTACCGGGATACCGAAGCGCGACAGGAACTGGTTGCAGTACCACTTGTCGAAGCTCAATTCGGAAGCCAGTGCATTGGAATTCACATACGGAATTCCTTTCATGTCGAGCAAAGCCTGGATCTTTCCGTTTTCTCCGGGATTCCCGTGGATGTAGATCAGCCCGATATCGATCTTACGCTCGCCGGTTTTGCCTGCGAAACTCATGCTTTCAATGGAAAACGGGAATTTTTCTTCGCCGCTCGGAACGAACCAGCCGCTTTCTGTTACATGGACCGGAACTACTTCAAATTCCTTCGGGAAATTATCCATAATAGTTTGAGCACTTTTCAAAGAGATCTCAAATTCCGAAGAATATCCGCCGCAAAACAAACCAACCAGCTTCATAACGTATTTTTTTAGTTCAAAAGAATAACTGTTCAACTGTTCAAAAAATGGAAGATTGGACCATTGAACTTTTGAACATTTGGAACGCTTTTTTGCAAAAGTAGCGGATAATTATGCCGTGTTTTATTCTGCTCCGAAAAGTTTTCAGAACAGATTGTTAAAAGCTTCGTATCTGCTTTGCATCCTTGCAGAAACATTCTTTTTATATTTGTGCAACTTACAATCGATTTATGAAGTTTTTTCAGAAGCTTAAGGCATTTGTTTGGAGCAGGCATTTTTTGAAGCATACCATCTTCATTGTGCTTACTTATTTTCTGGTGATTACGATCCTTGTTTTCTACCTGGATTCGTATACCAATCACGGTGAAAAGATTGATGTTCCGAATGTGGTTGGATTGAATACCGGCAGTGCCCAGTCCAAACTGGAAGCTTTGGAATTGAAAATTGAAGTCCTGGATTCGGTTTATAAACCGGATCTGCCTGCAGGAACGATTGTTTCACAGGACCCGCTTCCGACTTCCAAATCATTGGTTTGTGTGAAGCCCGGACGTATTATCCGTGTACAGGTTTCCAAAAAATCGCGTTTGGTGGAAATGCCGAGTTTGATCGATAAATCAGAACGTATTTCAGAAAGTATCCTGAAGAACCGTGGCTTGAAATGCCGTAAAACATATGTACCTACGTCCGAATCCAACGGAGCGGTGCTGAAACAGCTTTACAACGGAAGAGAAATCAAGGAAGGAACAAGAATCCCGGTAGGAAGTACTATTACTCTGGTCGTAGGTCAGAACAACGAAGCACAGCCTGTTACGGTAATTGATTTGATCGGGTTAACAATATCTGATGCCAAAGCGCGTTTAAGTGGAATATCGCTACAGATTTCAGTTGGCGCATGCGATGGATGTACGAATGCAGCCGATTCAGCTAACGCACAGATTTATTCTCAAAGCCCTGAGTTTATTGAAGGTGTTACTGTTCCATCTGGTACTACAATCATGGTTTCAGCTGAAAAAAAGTAGGTAATTTTTGATTTAGATGAAATTTAGTTTAGTATCCGTTTTTGTATTTGTTATTGGTGTTGTTTCGTTCGGACAGGAAGTTCTGAGCCCGATCGGTGCGATGAAAAGAGAAGTTTCTCCTAAAAGATCCTTGAATCTGAAAAGCATCACAAACATTGACAGTACCTTTATCTATTCATTCGACACCTTGTCCCTGCCGCTTTTGGATGAGTTTTCTCACTCCAAATTCCCGGTATTGGATGCACAACCCGGTGATGCGAACGTTACGGAGCAGAAATTCTATCATTTGACAGACATGTCGGACGTTCCGTTGCCGAATACTAAAATGTTCTCAACAACTCCTACGAGACGCTATACCTATTCGGGAGGAATTCTTCAGAGCCAGACAGATTTACCGTTGATTACCATTAAAGAAGCCGATTTTCAGAATTACCCGGTAGTTTACTCCCCGACACAGTTTTATCCGCCATACAATATTTACGACAGTATTGATTTTCCGAATGATCCGGATACGGTTAGTCTCACAAACCCGGATATCAAACAGGATTCCGTGACGATCTTTTATGCACACGAAGTGGATCCGGATAAATACTGGATGGATGTGTCGGCATACCACAATTACACACATGCTGTAAACCCATGGACTTTGGGCGTGGTAACTTTTGACGGTTTGGACGAAACAGGCTATCCGTATGCGATCAATACGACACAAACAGGGTATGCAGATTATCTGACTTCCAAAGTCATTAATTTATCGGGATATACTCCCAATGATTCCATTTACCTGAGTTTCCTCGTTCAGCGGCAGGGATTCGGTGATGCACCGGAGCAACAGGATTCCCTTGTTCTGGAATTCTATAACCAGGCAAATGACGAGTGGGACCATATTTGGTCTATGAACGGCGGGTCATTGGGAGATTTCAAGTTGGGCCATTTGAGAATTGTGAATGCGGCTTACCTGACAAACGGATTCAGATTCCGCTTTAAGAATTACGGAGCACTTTCCGGTATGCTGGACGAATTCCATTTGGATTACGTGCATTTAAGAAACGGAAGCGGTTATCAGGATACACTTTTCAAAGATTTTGCCTTCGTATACAATATCGGATCATTGATCCAGGAATATACGCAGGTTCCGTGGGAACATTGGGTGAATGACCCGACACACATGAATCCTGCCGTGAAAGTTTCCGTGAGAAACGGATCAAATATTCCGGAAAACAACCTGAATGGAACGGTAAAAGTGAATTTTGCAGGAACAACCGAAGGATCATTCACGATGAATGGAGCTACTTTGTCGGGAGCATTGAACTATGCACCGAGAACAACCGTGGCGAGTGTACATGATTTTACCGGAGGATATACCTTTTCGACAACTCCTGCATCCACAACCAAAACATTTGATATTATCGCGAATGCCGGAGCACAATTCCCGAACCTCCCTTTAAACGATTCTTCCTATACACAACAAGTATTTGAGAACGTATATGCCTATGACGACGGGTCTGCAGAAGCAGCTTATGGAATTTCACAGGTTCAGGCAAGATTGGCCCTGAAATTCAAGCCCTACCAGACGGATACCTTGTTGGGAGTAAGGATGTGTTTTGTTCCGACGGTGAAAGATATGTCCAATAAATTGTTCCTGTTGACAGTTTGGGGAGATAATAACGGCGTTCCGGGATCAGTGCTTTATGAAGATCAGTTCTTCTACCCGAGAACACCGATTTATGAAGACGAAAGAGGAGTTTACACGGATTATTTGCTAAAAGATACACGACTTCCGCTTCCGGCTAATGCAGGAGTGTTTTATGTGGGAATGCGCCAGATCGATGCAGATCCTTTGAACATCGGTTTTGACAGAAATACCACACCAACCGGGAAATTGTTTTACTCAATCAACGGTGGTACAACCTGGAATGCGTCATCAACACCTGGGGTTCCGATGATCCGTCCTATTATCCTGACGGGAGACAACGTAAACCTTTCTGTGGACGAATTAGCGCGCGAAGAAATTGACTGGAATGTATATCCGAATCCGACAACAGGTATGGTGAACATTGACTGGAGATCGGAAAGTGCATTCCCGGGAGCCGTATTGGTGGATTCACAGGGACGCACGATTTTAACGGTCGGAACGGAAGATTTGCGTTTTGACCTGAGCGATGCTCCTGGCGGAATCTACTTCCTGAGATTGAACAATACACAAACAGTCAAAAAAATTATCAGATAAGGTATGAATGAAGATGTTCAGGATGTTGAGCAGGAAGAGGAAGAACTTTTTGAACATTACCGTTTTAAAGCAGACCCGGGGCAAGAATCTGTCCGTATCGATAAATACTTATTAGACCGGCTTCCGAATACTTCCAGGAATAAGATCCAGTCCGCGGCCAAGAATGGAAGCGTGGTTGTTAACGGCAAACCGGTTAAATCCAATTATAAAGTAAAACCGAAAGATGAGGTAGCAATCGTTTTACCTTATCCGGTGCGCGAAATAGAATTGATTCCGCAAAATATCCCGTTGGATATTGTATACGAAGACCATGAACTGATCGTTGTGAATAAACCGGCAAATATGGTTGTTCATCCGGGTTACGGGAATTATACAGGCACCTTGGTCAACGCGCTTGTGTATCACTTCGACAACCTGCCGGAACGCAAATCGGATTATTTCGGAAGGCCCGGGTTGGTGCACCGTTTGGACAAACACACTACCGGTATCATGGTGGTAGCCAAAACCGAAGATGCATTGACAAACCTGGCAAAACAGTTTTACGACAGGACCACTGAAAGAAGGTACCAGGCTTTGGTTTGGGGAGATGTGGAAGAAGATATGCGCATTGAAGGCAACCTGGGGCGTTCCCTGCAAAACCGGAAGGTAATGACCGTCTTCCCGGACGGAGATCACGGAAAACATGCCGTAACACATGTGAAGGTTCTGAAAAGATTCGGTCTGGTGACCTTGGTTGAATGTAAATTGGAAACAGGAAGGACTCACCAGATCCGTACGCATCTGAAATGGAAAGGACATCCTTTATTCCACGACCTGGAATATGGCGGTGACCGCATCGTAAAAGGAACGACACATGATAAGTACAAGCAATTCATTTCCAATTGTTTCGACCTGATTCCCGGTCAGGCACTGCATGCAAAGTCTTTAGGATTCCAACATCCGAAAACGGGAGAGTGGAAGCAGTTTGATTCCGATTTACCGGAAGGATTTCAGAATTTACTGCATAAATGGGAAAGATACGTCTCCGAATAAAATCTCACAAAAACCACTTTAGACGTTTTTTTTTCCTTGATAAATAGTGCGTATTCAAAATTTTAATTTAATTTCGGCAATCACGATAACTGAGTAACTATAACTTTAATCCTGTAGTAGCCCATTTATCACTGTGTTTATATAAAAAGATTGCACCTTGCTATGAATGTTAAAACGCTTATTTTATCTGGACTTTTAGTTGTTTCCGGCGTGTCTTTCGGACAAGTGAAACAAATTAAAGATGCAAATACTCAGTTTAGAAGTGGAAATTACTGTGAAGCTGCAGAAAAAACTCAGCTAGCCTATTCGAAAATCAAGCGTAAGTCAAAATCAGGACTTGCATTGAAGGGGGAGATGGCTTATAAAACAGCTGAAAGCTACAGAATGACAGACCAATTCAAAAATGCGAATGAATGGTATGAAAAAGCTATTCTGTTGAAGTACCAGCAAAAAGAACCGCTTGTGTTATTGTACAATGCAGACATGCTTCGCCAAATGAGTGATTTGAAAAAAGCTCAGGAAAACTACATGGCGTATAAAGCATTGGTTCCGGATGATCCGAGAGCAGATGTAGGGATTGCATCTTGCAAGATGTATGAAGAATTTAAGGAAAACAGAACACGCCACACGGTTTCCAACGTAAAAGCCTTGAACAAAGAAGGTTTTGAAATGGCACCGATGTTCGTAGATAAGAAAGATACCAAGATCGCTTTCGGTACATCCAGTGACCGTGAAGGCCTTCAGGGAAAAGCAAAAGATCCGTTGACATGCCAAAAATACATGGATATCTTCGTTTCCGAACTGGATAAAAAAGGAAACTGGCTCGAGCCGAAACCAATTGTAGGTGACAGTATCAATACAGAAGACAGCGAAGGTACTTTGTGTATCGATGCCCGTGGTAAAACCATGTTCTTTACACGTTGTCCAAGCATCAAAAAACAAAACTTAGGTTGTGACATTTACATGTCTGAATTGGGAGGTAAAGGATGGGAACGTCCGAAAAAACTTTCTTTGAAACCAAACGATACACTATCTGTTGGTCACCCATGTGTGTCTGACGACGGGAAATTCCTGATTTTTGCTTCTGATATGCCAGGTGGTCAGGGTGGACACGATTTGTGGTACACGACTTACGACAAAAAAGGAGATTCCTGGACAGTTCCTGTAAATATGGGGCCTGAGATTAACACTGCAGGAAACGAATTGTTCCCGAGCTTTGCAAGAAACGGAGATTTGATTTATGCTTCCAACGGACTTCCGGGAATGGGTGCATTGGACATGTTCCGCGCTGAAAAAATAGGAGACAAAAACCAGTGGGAAAAACCAACAAACCTGGGTTCTCCAATTAACTCTGAGTTTAACGATTACGCATTGGTAGAAGTAGATGACCGCAAAGGATACTTCACGTCTGAGCGTAAAGGAAACGTAGGTGAGCAGTTCAGCCCGGATTTATGGATGTACGAATTGCCTCCGAACATTTTCTCTTTGAAAGTAAACGTATTCGATTTATTGGATAAAACTCGCCAAACGAAGATCGAAGGAGTGAAAGTAGTTGTTACCGGATCCAATGCAAATGAGAAGTGGGAAGGTTTGACTGCAAAAGACGGATCTGTTTACTGGGATAAAAAACCAAACGGAGACCGTTACATCGCTGAAGAGTCTGATTACAAAGTAACGATTTCAAAAGAAGGTTACTACGAAGATAAATTAGGAGCATCTATCTCTACGAAAGGATTGAAATACAACCAGGATTTCGTATTGGATATGGGATTATTCCCGGTGAAAAAACCAATCCGTCTGCCGGAAGTTCGTTATCCTTTGGCAAAATGGGATTTGTTAGTTGACTCTTCCATTAACTCAAAAGATTCCTTGTTGTTTGTTTACAACCTGTTAAACGAGTTCCCTGGATTGGTTCTTGAGTTGAGTTCTCATACGGATCCACGTGGTAACGATGTTTACAACCAGGTTCTTTCTGAAAACCGCGCCAAAGCTTGTTACAAGTTCCTGGTAGAGGAAAAAGGGGTAGATCCGCGCAGAATTATTCCTGTTGGAAAAGGTGAGCGTGAGCCAAGAACAGTTTACCTGTTGGCTGGTAAGTACATGGAATCTGAACCGAAGGATGAAAATGGGGTAATGATTGCAGGGACACAGGTGATTGTATTGAAAGAAGCATACATGAACCAGTTTAAGAAAACAAACAAGAAGTTGTTTGAACAATTGCAGCAGTACAACAGACGTACGGAAGGTAAAGTGATTACCCTGGAGTTTGACGCAGCCAACGCGGCTCCTGCAAATCCGGATAACCTGATATTTAAACCGCTTCCGAAAGCGAAGTAGTTCTAAAATAACTGATAGAAAAAGGTCTTTGTTTCAAAGGCCTTTTTTTGTGGCCTTTCCTCTCAATTGAATTTTGTAACTTTGCCCTTTCAATTTTTAGTATGTCAGATATTCGATACAACTTACGCGGTGTTTCCGCCGGAAAAGAAGAAGTACACAATGCGATCAAAAAAGTCGATAAAGGCTTGTTCCCAAAAGCCTTCTGTAAAATTGTGCCGGATTATTTGACGGGAGACGAAGAGTATTGCATTGTCATGCATGCAGACGGTGCGGGTACAAAATCTTCCCTGGCGTACATGTATTGGAAAGAAACCGGCGATATTTCCGTGTGGAAAGGAATTGCCCAGGATGCATTGATCATGAATATCGATGACCTGTTGTGTGTGGGTGCTACGGAAAACATTTTGCTTTCATCTACAATCGGGAGAAACAAGAACCTGATCACCGGTGAAGTGATCGCTGCGATCATTAACGGAACTGAGGAGTTGTTGGAAACACTTCGTGAACAGGGAATCGGGATTTACTCTACAGGTGGCGAAACAGCTGATGTGGGTGACTTGGTTCGCACCATTATTGTGGATTCAACGGTGGTTTGCCGCATGAAACGCTCGGAAGTGATTTCCAATCATACCATCCAGGACGGTGATGTGATCGTGGGGCTGGCTTCTTACGGCCAGGCGACGTATGAAAGCGCATATAACGGGGGAATGGGATCCAACGGATTGACTTCTGCCCGTCACGATGTGTTCAATAAATCACTGGCGGAAAAATACCCGGAAAGTTTTGACGCGGCAGTTCCTGCAGATTTGGTGTATTCCGGATCGAAGAACTTGACGGATTTCGTAGACGGAGTTCCGGTTGATGCAGGGAAACTGGTGCTTTCACCTACCAGAACATATGCACCGGTTATCAAGGCAATTTTAGACAAATGCCGTTCGTCGATCCATGGAATGGTTCATTGTTCGGGCGGAGCTCAAACAAAAGTGCTTCACTTTGTAGACGATGTTCACGTCATAAAAGACAATCTGTTCCCGATTCCGCCATTGTTCAGAATGATTCAGGAAGAGTCCGGAACGGATTGGAAGGAAATGTACAAAGTATTCAATATGGGCCACCGTATGGAGGTTTACCTGCCGGAAAGTGAAGCGCAGCAAATCATCGAAATCAGTCAATCATTCGGGATCGATGCACAGATCATCGGACGGGTAGAAAAAATGGACGGGAAACAGGTAACTGTTCGCTCGGAAGTCGGAGAATTCGTATACAACGGATAATTTTCGCGTTTTTTCATGAATGCAGAATAAGAATTAAAAGATTAGAAAATAGATGCAAGATTTATTAATTAAACTGGAAGCAATTCATTTCCGATTTGTAGAAGTCGGTAAGATGATTACGGACCCGGATATTATTTCGGATATGGATCGTTATGTGAAGTTGAATAAGGAATACCGGGACTTGGAAGAGGTTGATAATGCTTACAAGGCATATAAGAATGTTTTGGACAACCTGAAGAGTTCCAAAGAAATGCTGGAAGTTGAGACCGATCCGGAAATGCGCGAAATGGCAAAGATGGAAATCAACGACCTGGAGCAGAAGAAACCCGAACTGGAAGAAGAAATCAAAATATTATTGATCCCGAAAGATCCGGAAGACGATAAGAATGCCATTTTGGAATTGCGTGCCGGAACAGGAGGGGATGAAGCATGTATCTTCGTGGAGGATGTGTTCCGGATGTACACGATGTACTTCAAGGAAATGGGTTGGCAATACGAAATTGCAAACTCTTCCGAAGCTTCTGCAAAAGGATACAAAGAGATTTCCATGAGCATCGAAGGTGCGGGAATCTACGGAATGCTGAAATTCGAATCGGGTGTGCATCGCGTACAGCGTGTTCCGGAAACAGAATCGCAAGGGCGTGTCCACACTTCCGCAATTACCGTAGCGGTTTTGCCGGAGGCAGAAGAAGTGGATTTCGAACTGGATATGAACGACGTTCGGAAAGACACCTTCAGAGCATCCGGTGCGGGAGGTCAGCACATTAACAAAACAGAATCGGCGATCCGTTTGACTCACATTCCGACAGGAGTAGTGGTAGAATGCCAGGACGGGCGTTCACAGCATAAAAACCTGGAGAAAGCAATTTCCGTATTGCGTTCCCGTTTATACCAGGCAGAATTGGACCGCGTTCACCAGGAACGTGCGGCTCAACGAAAAACTTTGGTATCGACCGGAGACAGATCTGCCAAGATTAGAACCTACAATTATCCGCAGGGCCGTATTACGGATCACCGCATCAATAAAACGATGTACAACCTGGGAGCTTTTATGAACGGAGATATCCAGGAGATGATTGATGCGCTGAAAATGGCAGAGAACGCTGAAAAAATGAAAGGCGAATTAAACTAGTTCAAAAGTTTAAAGGTTTAAAAAGTTCAAAGGTTCAAAAAGTTTAATTCCTGAACCATTCAGAAATAATCAGAAAGGTGGTTGAGTCCCGAAGTTTCGGGAAACCACCTTTTTTGTTTTGCAGACTCCGGCAAATGTAAAAATGTATCATTCTTCCCGACTTCTGTATAAATTATCAGGCATTCCCTCAGCCTAATTTTGTCTTCATCATTAAAGACAAAAACAATGGCAAAGACAATTTTTATTACCGGTGCTTCAAAAGGATTCGGTAAGATCTGGGCAGAAGCCCTTTTACAAAGAGGTGAAAAAGTCGTGGCAACAGCCCGTGACCTGCGTTCACTGGATGATTTAGTGAAACGCTACGGAGAAAATATTCTCCCGTTACAACTGGATGTAAATGACCGCACAGCTGATTTCGCTGCAATCCGTAAAGCAAAGGAACACTTCGGGAGGATTGATGTGTTGATCAATAATGCCGGTTATGGTTTGTTTGGAAGTATAGAAGAAACGAGTGAACAAGAGGCCCGTGCACAAATGGAAACCAATTTTTTCGGTTTGCTTTGGCTCACACAAGCCGTGTTACCGGTTATGCGCGAACAGGGATCAGGCCATATTATCCAGGTTTCAAGTGTTGTAGGATTGATTACCTTTCCGGTACTGGGGGTTTACAACGCTTCTAAATTTGCTGTGGAGGGATTAAGCGGAACACTTGCTGCAGAAGTGAAGGGATTCGGAATCGATGTTACATTGGTTGAACCGAATTCGTATGCTACAGACTGGTCTGGTGCTTCTGCGGCGAGCACAACTGCAATGCCGGAATACGATGGCGTAAAAGCAGCATTTCAGGCTGGAATGCAGGATGATTTCTTCGGCGTTCCGGAAGCAACAGTTCCGGCTATTCTGAAACTGATTGACAGTGAAAATCCGCCGCAACGATTATTCCTGGGGAAATACGGTTATAACTGGGTGAAACAAGCTTATGAAGAAAAGTATGCCGAATGGGAAAGCTGGAACGATGTTTCTACCGCTGCTCACGGCAAATAATTCATTATCCGTTTATTTTAGTGAATCTGCGCCGTATTTCGGCGTAGATTTGTAGTATAACAATGTATCATGGAGCATTTTAAAAAACTGTCCGACATTCATCGGTTTAACGGCTTTCCGATGCCTGAAAATCCTTTGTTCAGCATTTACCGCTGTACCCAGACTTGCGGATTAGGAGATCGCGAGTTCACTTCCGATTTTTACATGATCGGGTTTAAAAAACTGAAAGCCGGAATGATCCTTTACGGACGGACGAAATACGACCATGAAAATGGCAGCATGATATTCATTAAGCCCCGGCAAGTGATCGAATTTAAAAATGTGGAATACGATGAAGATGCATTTATCATTTTTATTCACGAAGATTTTCTGAATGGCCATTTCCTGCATACCGAAATCAATAAGTATGCTTTTTTCGATTACGAAGCCAATGAAGCCCTGCATCTTTCACCTTCTGAGGAACAGATTATGTGGGATTTACACGATAAACTGGAAAATGAATACCGCAACAATCCCGATGAATATAGCCGGGATATCATCCTTACGCATATTGATTCGATGCTGAAATATTCCCAGCGCTTCTACAAACGTCAGTTTATCAACCGTACAGAACTTTCCGGCAAAACGGTTTCCAGGTTTAACGAGGCTTTGAATGCGTATTTCAAAAATGGCTTACTTCTTTCCCAGGGACTTCCTTCGGTGAACAATCTGGCGGCCCAAATAAACTTATCACCACGTTATCTGAGTGATTTACTGAAACAGGAAACCGGTAAAACAGCCATTGAACTGATTCATATTTATCTGGTCAATGAAGCAAAGAACCGGCTGAAAAGTGATGATCAAAGTGTTTCTGAAATTGCTTATCAGCTCGGATTTGAAAACCTTCCTTACTTTTCAAGGCTTTTCAAGAAAGAAACCGGAATCAGTCCCAACCAGTTTAAAAAGGGATTAATGAATTAAGTTCAAAGATCAGCGCTTCACTTTTAACAATAAAAACTCCCACAATGAACGGGAGTTTTTTTCGTTTACAGAGTACGTTTAACCGAATAATAACAACCGTTCACCATTTTTTTTAACCTTTTTGAAAAGATAAATGCGATTTTTGCACCACAACTCAACAATATGAAATCAGGAATACTCATTTTATTTGTTCTAATCACTGCAATTTCTTTCGGTCAGGGGAATGCAACCCTGAGCGGAACCGTCAAGGATCAATCAAAAGGCGAAGAAATCATCGGGGCTACGGTCCGCGTAAAAGACCAGAAACTGGGCGCGGTAACCAACGAGTACGGGTTTTATTCCCTGACTTTGCCGGTGGGAAAATACATCATTCAAATTTCAGCTGTCGGATACTTGTTGATGGAGAAAGAAGTAGATCTTTCCGTTTCACAATCTGTCGATTTTCAATTAAAGACCGAACAGGATGAAAAAGAACTGGAAGAAGTGGTGGTTTCTTCCGAGAGGCGCGATGGAAACGTGCGCGATCCGTTGATGGGAGTAGAAAAGATCGATCCGAAGGAAATTTCCAAGATCCCGGTAATTTTCGGGGAGAAGGATTTGATCAAGACCATGCAGCTGATTCCCGGTGTGAAAAACGCGGGTGAAGGAAGTTCCGGATTTTATGTGCGCGGTGGTGGTGCTGATCAAAACCTCATCTTGCTGGATGAAGCGCCTGTTTACAATGCCAGTCACTTGTTGGGTTTCTTCTCGACCTTCAATTCCGATGCGATCAAAGATGCGATGCTTTATAAGGGAAATCAGCCTTCGAATTACGGTGGACGGCTTTCTTCCGTACTGGATATTAAAATGAATGACGGGAACCAGAAACGCTACAATGTAGGTGGCGGGATCGGTCTGATCTCTTCCAAATTAATCGTGGAAGGCCCGATCGCAAAAGACAAAGCATCCTTTTTGGTTTCCGGAAGAAGAACCTATGCGGACCTGTTCCTGAAATTGTCCGACCGGTTCAAGGATAATAAGTTGTTTTTCTACGATTTGAATGCAAAAGTCAATTACCGCGTAGGGAAAAAAGACCGCTTGTTCTTATCCGGCTACTTCGGAAGGGATAAACTCGGCTTGGGTGATGTTTTCGGGATAAACTGGGGAAATGCTACCGGAACACTACGCTGGAACCACATCATCAATGAAAAGTGGTTTTCCAACACCTCTTTCATTTACAGCAAATACGATTACAAAATTTCCATTTCAGGAGGAGATGTGCAGTTCGACATTACTTCCCAGATCCAGGATTTCAACCTGAAACAGGAATTCCAGTGGTTCCCGAATAACCGGAATAAATTGAAGCTCGGGCTGAATGTGATCAATCACGGAATTACTCCGGGACAAATCGATGCCAACGAAGATTCGGGGATCAATACCAAGCGTATCAAGCCGACCAATTCCGTGGAGAATGCGGTGTACATCACGAACGATTACACCATCACCGAGAACTTTACCATGAGCTACGGAGTACGCGGTTCGAACCTGATCGCACTCGCAAACGGCGATGAAATGTATACCTATAACCCGGATGGAACCGTTGCCACAGCAAATACCTGGGCCAAAAACAAATTTCTGAAGGCTTATTTCTTCGTGGAACCGAGACTCTCTTTCAGCTGGCAGTATTTAAAAGGACAATCCATTAAAGCGGCTTATTCCCGCAATACACAGAACATTCACCAGGTGTCGAATTCCACTTCGGGTTCACCCACGGATGTGTGGCTTTCTTCCAGCCTGAATATCAAACCGGAGATCTCCGACCAGGTAGCTTTGGGGTGGTTCCGGAATTTCCTCGACAACAAACTGGAACTGAGCACGGAAGTATACTACAAATGGATGCAGAACCAGCTTGATTATAAGAACGGGGCAAACGAACAGGCCAATGAACGCCTGGAGGGAGAATTGCTTTCCGGGATCGGACGTGCTTACGGGTTGGAAATCATGCTGAAGAAGAAGACGGGTAAATTTACCGGTTGGATCGGGTATACGCTTTCGCGCACGGAACGCAAAATTGACGGGATCAATGACGGAAAATGGTACCTGGCAAAACAAGACAGGCTGCATGATTTATCCGTAGTGGGAATTTATGAGATTACGCCCAAATGGTCGATTTCTGCCTTGTTTGTTTTCTATACCGGAAATGCCGTGACCTTCCCTTCCGGGAAATACCAGATCGATGGCCAGACTTACTTTATTTACACCCAGCGAAACGGGTACCGCATGCCGAATTATCACCGACTGGATTTGGGAGTAACGTGGCTGCGCAAGAATACCAAGAAATTTGAAAGCAGCTGGAACTTCTCGATTTACAACGCATACGCACACGAGAATGCGTATTCGATTACATTCCGCGAGAACAAGGATGATCCTTCCAAAACAGAAGCGGTCCAAACAACCCTGTTCCGCATAGTTCCTGCAATTACTTACAATTTTAAATTCAAATAGGATGAAATTTGCACTGATTATATGGATTTCTTTTGCCGTTCTTTTGGGTTTTTCAAGCTGTGAAAAAGTCATTGACGTGGATTTGAACGATACCGAGCAAAAAGTGGTGATCGAAGGATTTATCTTAAGAGGTGATACCGTTCAACGAGTGCGTGTTACCAGAACCCAGAATTTCGATGAGAGCACGGCTCCCCCGACGGTAGATAATGCATCCATAACCGTGATCGATAACTATGGAAATGCAGGAACATTTACAGCGGTAGGAAATGGTTGGTACGAATTAACGAACTACCCGGGAATTGAAGGCCGTACTTACACATTGACAACCGTTGTGGACGGAACTTCTTACACCGGAAGCAGTACGATGCCTTCTTATCAGCCTTTCCAGGGATTGTATTCCGTCTTTTATCCGTTCGGGGCCGATACCCTTCGTTCGGTGGTCCCGGCGCACTACGATGAACAGGGAGTTGCCAATTATTACCAGTTCCATGTTTACATAAACGGGAAAAAGAATAACAACATTTTCATCCAGGACGACCAGTTCACAGACGGGAACCTGGTGGTTCAGCCATTGTTTATCCAAGAGTTGGAAGTGGGCGATACGGTTCGTGTGGATATGTTCGGTATCGACAAACCGGTCCATACGTATTTCAACCAGTTGGGAGTGAATTCTTCGAGCAGTGCCACACCTGCAAACCCGATTTCTAACTTAAGCGGCGGATGTATGGGCTATTTTTCAGCGAGGACTTTTGATACGCGAACTATTGTGGTCAATTAGGACGAAGAATTTTCCGGTAAATTACTTTCCACTAATCCCGGATATCCGGGATCGTAATTTAGTTTTCAAAAGCTTTTTCTTATCTTTGCAGGCTTAAAACAAATGGATGACAAGACAGGAGTTAATTCAGCAAATTCGCGAAAAGAGATCGTTTTTATGTGTCGGTTTGGATACCGATTTGGATAAAATTCCTGCTCATTTGTTGCAGACAGAAGATCCGGTTTTTGAATTCAACAAAGCCATTATCGATGCGACCAAAGATTTGTGTGTGGCCTACAAGCCCAATATTGCTTTTTACGAGGCATTGGGTCCGAAAGGCTGGGAATCGCTGAAAAAGACCATCGATTATATTCCTTCCCACTGTATGACCATTGCAGATGCAAAGCGCGGAGATATCGGGAATACGTCTACTTATTACGCAAAAACCTTCTTTGAATATTTGAATTGTGATGCAGTTACCGTTGCTCCATACATGGGAGAAGATTCGGTGACTCCTTTCCAGGAATTTGAAAACAAATGGGTAATCCTTTTGGCATTGACTTCCAATAAAGGCGCTTTGGATTTTCAATTTACAACCGATGCTTCCGGGGAGGAATTGTATAAAAAAGTATTAAAAAAAAGCTCCAAATGGGGATCGGAAAGTAACCTGATGTACGTAGTAGGGGCAACACGCGCCGAAGGAATTGCAGAAGTGCGTAAACTGGTCCCGAATCACTTTTTCCTGGTTCCCGGAGTGGGAGCGCAGGGAGGAAGCCTGGAAGATGTTGCTAAATACGGCTGGAATGAAGATTGCGGTTTATTGGTCAATGCATCCCGTTCGATTATTTATGCTTCAAACACTCCTGATTTTGCTTCCGAAGCACGAAAAGAGGCTCAGAAACTGCAGGAAGAAATGGCTCAGATTTTGACAGCGAAGAATTTCTAAAACGGAATTTTTATGGTTGATTACGTAGAAAAACTCATCATTTTTATCAGCACACCGATTTACGTGGTGTTGATCCTTGGTGAAATTATTCTGAGTAATTGGCACAACCGCAAGCTATATACGGTCGGAGATACGATCCAGAACCTTTACCTGATGATCGCCAATATGGGAATCGACGTACTGATGCGCGGAATAACCCTGTTCGTGCTTCTATTCTTCTTTGATTACCGCTTCGTTCATTGGGAATCACATGCGTGGATGTACTGGACTATGCTATTCATCGCGGAAGATTTTATTTTCTATTGGATCCACCGCATCGATCACATGGTGCGCTTCTTTTGGGCCATTCACGTAACGCACCATTCATCGGATAAGTACAATCTAACAACCGGTTTCCGTTCTTCGGTGTTCCAGCCCGTTTATCGCTTTATCTGGTTTATTCCTTTGGTATTTTTAGGCTTCGAACCTTTCGATATTTTCATCATGTATTCGATCACCCAGACTTACGGGATTTTGGTTCACACCAAAGCAGTGAAGAAACTTGGAGCACTGGAGTATTTTTTAGTCACTCCTTCACACCATCGCGTGCATCATGCTTCCAATGTGGAATACCTGGATAAGAACATGGGAATGATCCTGATTGTCTGGGACAAGCTTTTTGGCACTTTCCAGGCAGAAATAGACGATCTTCCGATTCAATTCGGATTGTACGAAAAGAAGATAGACAACAATCCGGCGAACGTTATTTTCCACGAATGGGTGTCTATTTACAAAGACGTTCGAAATGCAAGAGGACTGAAGAATAAATGGTTGTACATCACCAAGCCGCCCGGATGGAGCCCGGACGGAAGCACCATGACATCGAAACAATTGCGAAACCAGATAAAACAAGCAGAAAAGAAATAGGATGGAACAGCTGAAAAAAGAACTGGCAGACGTTATTCGTGCCTATCACCAAAAAGGCTGGTCGCCTGCAACTTCTACCAATTATTCCTTCAGATTGGCTGAAAGACCCGAGGTGATCGTTGTTTCCCGCTCCGGGATCGATAAATCCGCGTTCTCTGCAGCTGATTTCATGGAAGTGGACATGGAAGGGAAAGCACTTCCGGCTTACGAAGGAATTCGTCCGTCGGCAGAAACGCTGATCCATTGCAAATTGTACCAATTATTCCCGGAGATGATGTGCATTGTTCACAGCCATTCGGTGTATTCGGTGTTGCAATCCATGAAGAACTCCCAGGCCGTTGAATTGAGCGGTTACGAAGTGTTGAAAGGTTTCGAAGGAATCCAGACACACGATACAACCGTGCAAGTCCCGGTTTTCGACAATACCCAGGATATGCCGGCATTTGCAGCTACGCTGGAAGCGCAGAAACACCGCCTCACAGTTCCTACATTCATTATGCGCCAACACGGAACGTATGCCTGGGGAAGAAACTTATTCGAAGCCAAACGCCACCTCGAAACAGCAGAATACCTGTTCGAAGTAGACTGGAAATTTTCGAAATAAGCAAGAGCACCCAACCGTCTGCCCGAAACACACGTTGATAATTGATATCAGGGATATCAATTCAAGAATTGGCCAAAAAAGACCTATATGAAATTATTTTTGACGTTAATTACAGGATTAGCTACCGCGTTATTTGCCACCGGGCAAACCTTTTCGCCTCAGAACAGCGGAGTTTCTTCGCAGTTGAACGGGATTGACTTTTCAAGTCCGTCTGTTGGAATTGCTGTTGGAAACGCAGGAGTCATCCGTAAAACGGTTGATGCAGGTTTGAACTGGACTTATTCCGGTTCGGGTACGTCATATGATTTGACCGGAGTAGCGTATTTGAACGGATCTACCTACATTGCCGTGGGTAAGAACGGAACGATCCTCAGAACCACCAATGGAGGGACAAGCTGGTCATTGGTGAATTCCGGAACGACCAACGATCTCACCGGGATTTTTGTAAACGGCCTGAATATTTACGTAACGGGAACAAACGGAACCATTTTGATTTCTACCAATTCGGGGAATGCCTGGAACCCGACCAATACCGGGATCTCGTTTAAATTGAATAAGATCTTTTTTGTTTCAGACCTGATCGGGTATGCAGTTGGAGACGGAGGAACGATCCTGAAAACAGTCAACGCCGGGCAAGGCTGGAATTTTCTCACCAGCGGCACCAATACGCATTCATTGACAGATATTTATTTCACGGATGGAAATACGGGGGTTGTTGTGGGAGGAATAGCCGGTACGAACGAAGCAATTACTTTGCGCACGACAAACGCCGGTTCTGTCTGGACTTCCAATAATATTTCCGGAATTATCCTAAGCGGAGTAGGATTCTACCCGGACAATTCGGTGGGCTATGCAGTTGGCGGAAGTTATACCGGGAATACCAGCGTCATTTTAAAATCAACAAGCCAGGGAGCTTCCTGGACACCGGTTACCTCCAGTTCTTCGCGCCAGCTGGCAGTTTGTTTTCCGGGCAACGGGATCGGCTATTCCTGCGGATTAAACGGAACGATCTTACGTTTGGCAACCAATACATTGGATGTGGAAGAACAAAACACCGAATCGGATATCCAAATCAGCCCGAACCCGGGGAATGGGATTTTCTATGTTTCCGGAGAGTTAGCAGGTAATTTTTCCATTGAAGTCTTAGCTGCAAACGGACAGCGCGTTGCTTTGGTAGAGAATGGGAATCAAATCGATCTGACAGCCGCTCCGAAAGGAATGTATGTAGCCGTGATCAAATCCGGATCATCTGTTGTTACGCGACAATTGGTGAAAGAGTAAATATTTCACAGCAGTGATAGTATCATTTGATAGTATCAAATTTCTTCCAATACTGAATTTCCCTTAGATTGATCACCGGAAGTCCACTGCCAGCTTTCATGCAATCGGATTCTTCCATCACTAAGAATTTCTGGTTTGGAATAACAAGTTCCGGTCATCAATATTCCTTTGGCATTGATTTGATGATAACGTATATCAATATTTCCTTCCGTATCCACTAACCCGATTAGTTGTCCACATTTGATCTGTCCGCCGGAATAAGTGCAGGTAAGAATATTTCCTTCTTGCTTGTAATGAAAGGTCGTTTCTTCGGAGGTTTCGCCGTTTGGTGTATTGCTGACCGGTCTGAATTTTTTGTTGTGATAGTTCATTGACAAAAGCACCATTTATTAATCATAGCAGAAAAAATGATCATTGTTAGAATGATTAAAATGTGAAGGTATATATACAATCTATTCCGATTGAAAAAATCTTCGTCACTATCTACTTTTCCAACGTGTTTCTTTATTCGATTGAATTCATTGGCATTGCTTTTACTTGCTAAACTTGCACGTTTCTGATGCATTTTTATGAAAGGTCTTGTTTTTCGGATAAAGACAATTGCAATCAGATTAACCGCACAAACAAAAACAACCAGTAAATTGGTGTAAGGGATAGAATGATTTTTAGTGCTGAGATAAAAACCAATAATGGCTGTACTTACAGTGAGCACATAATTGCATAGATTCTCTCTTTTTGTTTCCAGTTTATCAATTCGGTCATATTGATTTTGGTAAAACAACCTGAAGTTTTCATCAGTCATTTTGTATTGTTCGTTCGTTTCTTCGTTCATGGAATGTGGTTTATCATTGACTATAAAAATGCAAAAACATTTTTTACTCAGTTGATTTTATCTCTTTTTACCAACTATTTTTTGTAATTCGGATGTATTTCATTTAAATTAGTACCCGGGTAAATATTTATCTCATGAGTAAAGAAGTCACACGTAGAAATTTTGTTCAGCGCCTTTCTGCAGCCTCTGCAGGACTTTTTGCATTGCCCTGGCTGGCAAGCGGAAAAGAACCGTCCGAACCCTCAATAGAAAAGAATATGAATGCAGTAAAACGCTTTTTCCCTTTGGGCTTTCAATGGGAAACACAGGATCCGTTCTTGTTTTGTGTGCATCACGAAGACCAGTTCCCGAAAGGAAATGAACAAATGGGGCCTGACCCGGAATATTTCAAGGGCCGCCACATGGGCGATGATTTTATCATCAAGGACGGATTCCGGATGTATCACGGGAAGAAGGTTCCGGGTTTTCCGGGACATCCGCATCGCGGTTTTGAGACCATTACGGTGGTGCGTCACGGGTTGGTAGATCATGCCGATTCATTGGGTGCTGCGGGCCGCTATGGAAACGGTGATGTGCAATGGATGACTGCGGGAAAAGGAGTGCAGCATTCGGAAATGTTTCCTTTGATGTCACAAGCGGAAGAAAATCCGCTGGAATTGTTCCAGGTGTGGCTGAACCTGCCGAAAAAGGATAAAATGGTAGAGCCGCATTTCAAGATGTTGTGGCGTGAAAGCATCCCGAACCTGAAACTGGACCAGGGGAAAGTACTGGTTGAACTGATTGCAGGAACCTGGGGTGAACACAAAGCAGTTAGTCCGCCACCGGATTCGTGGGCATTTCCGGGTGAAAACGAGGTGCTGATTGTCAATATCAAAATGGAACCGCACGCAAAAGTGATTTTGCCGAAAGCATCGGCTGATGTGAATCGCAGTTTGTTTTTCTACGAAGGCGACCAGTTGTCGATCAATGAAGAGAGTTATGAATCCTATTCCGGGTTTTTCCTGGATCCGGCTGTTGAAACGCAGTTAAGTTCGAACGAAACTCCTGTAAGCATTTTCCTGTTACAAGGAAAACCGATCAACGAACAGGTAATGCAATACGGCCCGTTTGTGATGAATACGAAGGAGGAAATCAAACAGGCATTCGATGATTACCATCAAACGCAATTCGGTGGTTGGCCATGGCCTAAATACGACCAGGTGCACGACCGGAACAAAACGCGTTTTGCGTTGCACGCGGACGGGAAGGAAGAGGTTAAGGACGTATAGTTGATCAAAAAAAGCAGTAAAAAAATGTGGGCATCCCGTACGTACGGGATGCCCACTGTTCATCATTTAATTTTATTATTTTCCTGAACTTTGCAACAAGTTCATAATTTCATCCAATTTCGGAGAAAGAATGATTTCTGTTCGTCGGTTTTTTGCTTTTCCTTCCGGAGTATCGTTGGATGCTTTCGGGAAATATTCCCCGCGTCCTGAAGCGGTCATACGCGTTGCTGCAACGCCGTATTTTTCGTTCATCATCCGTGTGATAGATGTTGCACGCGCCACACTCAAATCCCAGTTGTCTTTGTAAACGGCTGTTTTGATCGGAACGTTATCCGTATGGCCTTCTACCAGGATCTGGATATCCGGGTTTTTGTTCAATACATCGGCAAGTGCTTTCAATGCTTCGACTCCTTTCGGCTCAACGGCATTGGAACCTGATTTGAACAAGAGTTTATCGGACATGGAAACGTAAACTTTCCCGTCACGGATTTCCATGGTCAATTCATCGGAGTTAAATCCAACCAGCGCATCTCTCAGGGTCTGGTTCAGCTTTTTGGTCATTGCATCCTGACGCGCAATAATTGCCTGCATTTCACGCAGCATGCGTTCTTTTTCCTGGAGATCCTTGTTTTTATTCTGAAGGTCTCTTTCCTGCTGGCTTAATTGCGCGGATTGGTTCTCATTGATGTTTTCCTGGCCTGAAAGCTTCATTTGAAGATTTTTGTTATCAGAAACAAGTCGCTCGTTTACCGATTTCTGGTCGGCAAGTGTTGTACACAAGGAATCTCGTTCGGATATCACTGTCTGAAGTCTTTTTCCACCTGGTTTCTTTTCAGGAATAGGGTCGCCACATGTATAAACTGGTTTACAAGAGGACACTGCCAGTATTCCAACGGCTAATCCGCCCATTAGAATGCTTTTGTTGAATACTTTCATAACTCTTTTGTTTTATAATTGGTCTATTAAAGAAAAAGGAATCTGTTAAATCGCCCGGAAATAATTAGGTTTTTTTAGGATTGTTTGGGTTTAATTGTGAATTTGAGAATTGAGAATTGAGAATTGCGAATTGCGAATTGCGAATTGCGAATTGTTTTAGTTACAAGCTTTTACAATTGTGTGAAGGGTTTAAACCTTGTTTTTCTGACCTGTTAGCTGATTAACGACTTTTTTTGTTGTTTTCCTGAGCTAATTGAGGTTATGCCTTCTTTTCAGGATTCCTGCTACAGCACAGGTCTCCACGTTCCCGTAATTGAGTTGTTAAAAATAATGTGATTTGTTACAGGAGTAACGTTTTAATACTATACCCGTACTTGACCTGGGCTTGATCCGTACTTGACCCATACGTGACATTTCTGAGGCTGATTTTGAGATGAGTTTAGTTCTCATAGTTGTGAAATCCTGCATGGACCAAAAATTTTTCATTCCAACGGATTTTCTGCGCGGTTGACAATTCGCAATTCATTAATTTTGCAGTATGGCAGTATTATCTATTCCGGACTTGAATATTACGGAGCGCGATCCTGAGAAGATTCGCGCATTCATGAATGCACGCGGGATCTTTTTTGATCAGTGGCAGGCAGATGTGGTGTTTGAAGACAGTGCAAACCAAGAGGAAATCCTGAAAGCATATGAATCGAGTTTGACTCCTTTCATGCATTCCGGCGGTTACCAGACTGCGGATGTGATTACGATCAATAAGCTGACGGAGAATTACGAGGCTATCCGTGCGAAATTTTTGGCCGAGCATACGCATTCGGAAGATGAGATCCGTTTTTTCGTGGATGGCGAAGGTTTGTTCTGGTTCAACCTGGAAACGGAGCCTGTATTTAATTTGCTGTGCGAAAAGGGTGATTTGATTTCCGTTCCGGAAGGTACCAAGCATTGGTTCGATGCCGGAGAAACGAACCCGTTCGTGAAGGCGATCCGCATTTTCATTGATATGAGCGGATGGGTGCCTCATTACACGGAATCGAAACTGGAGCAGCGGTTCAGCGATTTCAGAGTTGAGAAATAAATGAAATTACTGAGAGATTATTATACACTTGTTAGTACCGGTGTTTGGATAATCGTGACTCTGATTGGGTATTTTTACTGGTCGTGGGATATCGGCCAAACGATCTTATTCCTGAATATTTCATTTTTCAGCCTCTTTTTCAATCACTATTTGTCTTTGTGCGAACTGACGTATCAAAATACGGTTATTGCAGCTGTAAAAGGAACGCTCAGGCACGAAGATTTGGCTCAGCCATTGGTAGTTATCTGGCAGGTATTTACTTTTATCTTCAACGTGTTTTTGTTTACCTGTGCACTGGTGATTTCCATGATAATAATGGGAGCGATAACAGGAGCTTTTTTCTACAAAGCTTTAAAAGTGGAAGATTTTGATCAGTTTATAGAGAAATGGAACGGAGAATGGACGCATGTCATCTTAACAGCCGGGGCCGTTTTAATTTTCGAGTTTATCGGGTTCAGGAAGGAAATCCAAACACTGAATGTTCATAAGATTACCGACTGGAATATTTTCCTGCCCCTAATCAAAAACACGAAACTGAAGTTCAATTCGTACTTCTGGGGATCGATCGTGGCAATCATCATTGACGGGCTGGTCAGCGACTTTAATACCTTCGGACACATTTGCCTGGTGTGGATGTTTACCTGTCATTTTATCTGGTCGTATATTGATGTAAAATTTAAACCGGTACCCCTTCCTCCGGAAGCTTACCGGGAAGAATTAGAATAAATGTTATAAAGCATGTTTTCTTTTGTTTTACTTCGTAAATTTGAGTCATGACGATTACCAGACCCAAATATATTCTTACTGATATCGAAGGAACGACTTCTTCCATCTCTTTTGTTGCCGAAGAATTGTTTCCTTATTTCCGGGACAATATTTCCGACTTGCTTGCCTTGAAAGACCGTTTGGTGGTTAAAGAAGCTTTCGATGAAACGGTTCAGCTGGCCCAAGCGGAAGACGGGGAAACGCTCACTACGGATGAGGAAATCATTCAGAAACTGCACCAATGGAGTATGGAGGACCGGAAGATCACACCGTTGAAAACCTTGCAGGGAGTTTTGTGGGATACCGGTTACCGCGACGGAGAACTGAAAGGACATGTTTACCCGGAAGTAGCGGCGAACCTGAAAAACTGGAAGGAACAGGGCATCAATCTCGGCGTATTCTCATCGGGTTCCATAGCGGCTCAAAAACTGATTTTCGGTTATAGCATTGCGGGAGACCTGACGCCTTATTTTTCCCATTATTTTGATACCACTACCGGAGGAAAACGGGAAGCGGGAACTTATGCGAAAATTGCAGAAGAGTTGCAACTGGACCCTTCAGAAATCCTTTTCCTGAGCGATATAGCGGAAGAACTGCAGGCTGCGGCCTCAAACGGGTTCCAAACGATCCAATTGGTGCGCGAAGAAACGCAACCTTCCTGGGAACGATCTGTGGCATCATTCGATGAGATCATTTTCGAATAAGAACATCAGAATCAATCATTGATACCGTTCACATTGTTTTCCTTTGAACGAAGCATCTGTTTTGTCCCGAAATGACGTCTTGCAGAAAAAGGAACTACTTATGAGAAAACTAGTTACACTTACAGCATTGGGAATGCTTGTACTCGCAGCGAAAGCACAAATTCCGAATAACGGATTTGAGATACTGAATGCAGACAATAACGTCAGCCAATGGTCGAAAGCCTTCCTGACAGTTATCTGGATCGATTCCACCGGCGAATCACACGGAGATTCCATTGTATTCGACAGTCCGAACAACGCTTTGTACCTTCCTTCAACGGATGCACATTCCGGTCAGTACGCACTTGAAATGCGCAACGCACTCAATCTTACATCCGGTATCGGAATTACAGGAGGAGCAATCCTGCATTCCGAGGACACGTATGCAATCGGTTTTGAACTACCGGTTCCCGTAAGCCCGATGATACCGGAATCTTTCAGTTTTTACTACAAATACTTCCCGCTGGCAACGGATTCTGCCTATGCCATTGCAAAAATGTTTGATGTGGACGGATTCCAGATCGGTGAAGCGTCCATTACACTGGGCGGAACGGTCAGCAACTACACCTTTGCCAGTGCCCCGATCGTTTATACGGATTTAAGGCCTGTGGAATATATCTCAATCAATTTCGCAACCGCTACACCGGAAAGCCAGCCCACTTTCGGAACACGTTTTTTGGTGGATGATGTTTCTTTTGACGGAACGCTCGGACTGGATGAACCTGAAAATGCACTATCCATCTATCCGAACCCTTCAGCTACTGAATTCTCAATCGATGGTATGCAGGAAGATTACGAGGTGAAATTGTTCAGTTTAAGCGGAGAATCATTGGAATTAACAGTGTCTGCTGACGGCAAAATCAACTGTTCGAACTGGCCTGACGGAGTTTACCTGCTACACATTTCTACCGGAACGGGGACTTCGGTTAAAAAATTAATGGTTTCACATTAAATCTTCTGCGGAAACTCCGAAAATGCGTTCATGCTCGCCCGGTTTGCTTCAAATAGATTAATTTTGCAGCAGAAAATAAGATTATGAGCGCATTCAGAACCATTTGGACAACCGAAGACAAGTACGTAGAAGTTATTGATCAACGCAAACTGCCACACGAATGGGTGGTTGAAAAATTGATTTCCTATAAGGATGCGGAACGTGCGATCAAGGACATGGTTGTTCGTGGTGCTCCGTTAATCGGTGCTACGGCGGCTTACGGAATATACCTGGCTGCAAGGGAAGGTGCGAATCTCGAAGAAGCTTTTGCGGATCTGCGTCTTTCCCGTCCTACGGCTGTGAATTTGTTCTGGGCGCTAGACCGCATGAAGGCAAAACTGGAACATGCGACCGATTTAGTGGAAACAGCCTGGAATGAAGCTGCTCAAATCGTAGAGGATGACGTGGAAACCTGTCGCATGATCGGTGTACACGGCTTGCCGCTGATCGAAGAACTTTCGAAGAAAAAAAACGGGGAAACCGTTCATATATTGACGCATTGCAACGCAGGAATGCTTGGTTGTATCGAATGGGGAACCATTACCTCACCGATTTACCAGGCGGTACAAAAAGGAATCAAGGTGCATGTTTGGGTGGATGAAACCCGTCCGCGCCTGCAGGGAGCGAATCTCACCTGCTATGAATTGACCAGACACGATGTACCGCATACCCTGATCGTAGACAATCAGGGCGGACATTTGATGCAGCACGGCATGGTCGATATGTGTATCGTTGGAACGGACAGAACAACCCGACAAGGAGATGTTGCGAACAAAATAGGTACTTACCTGAAGGCATTGGCGGCTCACGATAACCAGATTCCGTTTTACGTGGCGCTTCCGTCAACTACGCTGGATATGACTATCCGTGACGGTTTGAAGGAAATTCCGATCGAACAGCGAAACCAGAACGAGGTGCGCTATGTGGTTGGAAAGAGTAAATTGACCGGCCAGTTGGATGAGGTATTGATCTGCCCCGAGACAACCCAGGCCAGCAATTACGGGTTTGATGTAACGCCGGCGCGTTTGGTTACTGCGTTAATTACCGAAAGAGGAGTTTGTAGTGCCAGCGAAGAAGGATTGGTGAAGCTCTTCCCGGAGTACAACTAAGAAAACCAGGTTTCTACGTGCCTATGTGGTTAAATAAACCACATAGGACAGAATAGAACACATAGTATCTGTTAGTGTTTAATGACTTTATGCTTACGCGTATTTTTACTTGCTGAATTTTGCAAAGAACAGATCTCCTGTAAGCGGAAAGGACTACTTCCAGGCAATTACATTGATCATGCTTTTCCGGATCTTTATTTTCCTGTTTTTCGGGTTCCGGAGGTAATAAACCAGTTCGTAGATCTGGTCTTTTGAGCGGCAGTTCTTTACATCCACAAAGAACGAATAGGTAATCCTGTTCCATTTTTCCGGTTGAAGGGGTTCCTGGAGTTTTGCCGAATGCGCTTTCCATTTGATCATTTTCTTCTTTCCGTTTTTGGTCGCTTCCAATGCAAACATTAACTGAACGAATTCTTCCAGTTCTTTCCGGTTGTTCAGAAAAATTTCGCCGTTCAATTCCACTTCGAGTCCTTTCCATTCTTTTTTGATGCGGATTTTCGGGGCCAGTTTGATGAAGCCGTCGCTGGACTCATTGTTGTGCATGGTTTTTACAAAATCGTTGCGCAAGACCAGTTTTTCGCCTCTCCGTGCAAATTTTTGGAATTGTTCTTTGGGGATGATCTTATCGTTTTCGTGGTAGTACTGAGCCAGTTTCCGGTAAGCAAGCAGTTGTTTCGAAAGTTTGTTGTTCAATGCCTGATCATTCACCGGCGCCAGGGCCATTCCTTTCCGGATGCGGTACAATTGCCCTTCGTATTGGTAATAATCCCCGAAGATCAGGTGTTTGGTTTCACTGTCAAGGGTAATCAAAGGCAGGGTACGCTTGCAGATAAACGATTTTTCAAAGGAAATTTCACGTCCGAAGAAAGGAACCTGTTTGGGCAATTTTAATTCCGGGTAGTTGATCCGCAGGTAATTGAGAATGGTGGGAGTGAGGTCGTTGTGCGAAGAAATGGAATTAAACCGGCCCGTTTTTTTCAGCAGGGGAGAAAAAATGAACAGCGGGGTTTGGTATTTCTGGATCTCATTTCGCGGAAACAACGGGTTTCCATGATCGCCAAGAATGAAGAAGATCGTATTGTCGTAATCCGCTTTTTTGGAAGCTTTTTCGAAGTAGCTTTTCAGCGCCTGGTCCGTAAAGAGATAACTTCCATATACTTCGGAAAGCCGGTTGATTTCTGCCCGTTGCTTCAAAGAGGCTATCGAATGGCTCAGTTTTTCTTTAACCAGGTCCATGTAGTGCTTCTTATTGGGGTAAGCAAAGGGTTCATGGGTGCTGATAGTCAGGAATATGTCCAATTTCGGTTTTTTAACCGGGAATTTCTGATCGTCGACAAATGATTTTTCGAACAGGTGATCATCTGCATGCCCCCAGGTACTGCGCACACCGTTCCGCACGGTCGGAAACCTTTTTTCCCAGGAATGGACCACATAATCGGTCTGGTTGTATTCCATAAAATCATCCATGTTGGCGAAGTTCATTCTCACTCCGCAATAAAAACGGGAATGATATGAATCCAGGAGGGAGATCAATGACCAGTGCCGCGGGTACTCTTCGCCTTGCATGAGTTGCTTTTCGGGCGGATTGGGAGTGGATGCAAGCGTAGCAGGAAGCACATTGTGGGTGCGTTCGCAAGTCGACATGAAATTGGGGAAATAAAGACTTTTCTGAGACAGAGAATCCAAAAACGGCATGAAGTGGCAGGGATTGTTCTCGTTTTTCCCAACCAAAAAGGAGGAAAGTGATTCTACGATGATGATTACGATATTCGGTGGTCCTTTGGGCGATTTACGGATGTATGTTCCGAATTCACTTTCAGAATCCAGTTCGTGGATCAGGGAATATTCGTTGTTTCGATTGGCGGGATCGGGGAAAAAAGAATCATCCAGCTGTTTAAAAACAGAAGTACTCACCTGGTCCAGTTCATTCCCCGACAAAAAGTGCTTTTCGCTCACACCGATGAAAGCGATCAGTTTGTTGTTCACCACCATGTCTCCTACATAATCGCGGGAAACAATCACCTTCCAGGGATAAGCCACCAGGGAAATCAGCATCAGTGAAACAAACACCGCAGAAGTAATTTTGCCGAAACGGACTTTCTGGAGCAGGAAGCCGATGAGAAAGTAAGCGATTAATAAGAAGACCGGGAAGGCAACGGCGAAAAAAGTGAGGTTTGAATCCAGGTTCGCCGAGGTCATCAACTCGGAATAGCTCAACTGGTAAAACACGTCTCCCAGGAGCAGGTTTGTTTTCACGAAGTAAACCGTGAGTGCATAATTGGAAAGAATGCCTATAAGGGCGAACAGATGCAGGAAGAACAAGCTTCCTCTTTTCAGGAAAACGGACCAAAGAACCGCGAAAACACATCCTACTGTGGAAATCAGCAGCGCGAGCAACAAGTCCATGATAAAACCCTTCAGGTGGTATTCGGCCTTTATTTCGGTCCGGAAAATCTCATTCGGTTCCTCGATAATTTGAAAGATGCGCGAAATAACCAGCGCCACAAACAAGGCGATGAAGTAGGGCAAAACGCGTTTAGGTACAGACTTGAGCAGGCTCATGTTAATGGTTTCGACACATTGATTTCACGCAAAATTAACAATATCAGTGTTAAACGTGCTTTTTTGGAAAATCGTTGTTTAAAAAATCGAAAAATAGTTCATGCAAAACGACAAAATCGGGCACTTACCGACAAAAAACACCTATTTACCTCAAAAAAATTGGGTAATCGAAAAAATAATACTAACTTCATCCTGATTTAGGTGGTTAGGTTAGGTTGATTAGTGAATGGAGTAATGACGCCTGTCTTACTCCATTTGCATTTTTAGTCAATTCTTCTCGAATTTCAGTCATACCTATTTCGACAAATCTTTCTTTTTGATCGGACTAATCATTTCTAATTGATTCAGTTTTCTTTTTAATCGACGAGTATGCAGATATAAATTTCTAGTCGGTTCCGGCTCACTATCATTTCGGCTAAACTTTGAATTTATACCTGATTCATTAAAAGATCCGGCTAACCTAAGTTTAGTATTTGATCACGAATATATTTATCGCAACTATTAATTACATCGTAAAATGATTACGAAGCTGAGCAATATCTTTGCTACGAATTAATTACCTATGTCTTTTCATGTTTGTAAAATTTACTACTCTTTTGTGTGTATTTTTAGGTTTTTTTCTAATTTAAGAGTTTGATTAAATAAGATATGTAACAAAATGAACTAACAGGATTATTTGTCACAGAATTTATTCCACCAGGTAATTACTGAAATTCATCGGAGAAATCAGAAAGCGATCCCTGTAAGATCTGCTTTTTATGTTCCAATTGCTTACAGGTCTATTGGACAAATACTTTGCATTGGTAGGGATGCCGAAAAATGCTGATGCGAAAATGCTTAGAGTAGGCACTTAAACTTAAACAGTTCACTATTATGAAAAAGATCACTTATTTGCTGTCACTAACAGCTTTATTGACCACCACTGCGGCTTTTTCGCAGGAAAATGTTATCCCGGAGAACGGGAATGTAGGAATCGGTACCGGATCAACGGCACCCACAGCACGTCTACAAGTTGCCGGATCAACACGTATTGATTCCACTCTAACAGTAAATGATTCCGTTGTTATGGCTTCGAGTGCGCGGGTCGGCGCCGATCTAAAAGTTGACGGAGACTTATATTTGCCAAATATTTCTACTGTAGACCATCCTAATGGTGAAACGATTCTTGTTAGTGGTGAGAATGGCATCACTAAAAAACTTGCCTTGGAAACTTTGCGGGATATTTTCTATTCCCGAAATTGTGACATCAATGGCGGAAGTGTTGCTACCCCAACCTGGGCAAATGGGCCTAACAAATTGTTCAGCGAATGCCCGCAAGTGCTTGTGGGAATCGGGACTTCCACACCAACCAGGCAACTCGATGTTGTCGGTGAGGCAAAGGTGAGCGGTAATTTATGGGCGCAAGGATCTATCTCCATTGGTTCTGATGTGAACACTTTTTCTAAGTTGAGCATAGTAAATACCAACAGAACCGCTGCAATTCAAGCAAACACGGTTGGTAACACCAAGCCTTATCAACGCTTACTGTTTTTTGAGTACAACAATGCTGATACCAAAATTTTGGAAGTTGTAAATACAACGACAGGAATAACGCCCTTCGTATTAAATTCCAATGGAGCAATGGACATCCATAACGGAACGGATCGGATTTTCCATTTAGGAACCGAGGGATCACTAGAATTGAAAAGTGGTGGGTTACAAACTTTCAAGGTAGAAACAAATGGCTTAATCCGTGGTCGCAGAATGAAGCTGGATTTGGATACGTGGGCTGATTATGTTTTTGAACCGACTTACCAATTAATGCCTTTGAGCGAAGTGGAAGTTTTCGTAAAGAACGAAAAGCATTTGCCAAATGTTCCGTCTGAACAGGATTTGATTTCAGAAGGTGCCGACGTGATGGAGATGAACAAAATCCTGATGGAGAAAGTGGAAGAATTGACCCTGTATTTGATTCAACAGAATAAGGCAATGATTCAGCAAAATAAAAATACAGAGGAACTGAAAAAGCAATTGGAAGCGTTGGAGGCGAAACTTGCTGAATTGGAAAAAGCGCAGAAATAATGAGTAAATATTTATTTTCGATTCTTTTGTTGTTAGGGATAACAGCAAGAGTAAATGCGCAAGACATGATGCTGAACGGGAGTTTTGAGCAATGTGATGGAGTTGCACCTCCCGGATCAGACCCTTACTCAATCGAATATGGCGCATATTGGCATAATCTTACAGGTACGAGTGATTTGATTAACCCTTGTGTTCCGAATTCGGTTTCCGGAAGTCCTTGTTTTGGTGATGGATGTGGTCGGTTCGGTCTCAATGGTACAGGTTATATTGAGTATTTATATGGTACAACACTACCATTAACTGCCGGACAGATTTATGAGGTATCTTTTTGGATCAAAAAAGATTACTCAACAGAATCAATCAGGAAAGTAGGTTTAGCAATTACTGAAACAGTTCCTACTCCCTCTATAACTTCAACGACACCATTGATTTCAGAACTTATATCCAGTACACAATGTGTAAAGCTAAAAGCCTGTTTTACGGCTCAAAATAGTGTGACTCATTATGTGACAATTGGTCCGTTTGGAGGAGCTGCTCCCGAATCTATCCTTTATCTCGTAGATAGCGTTAGCGTTATGACAATTCCTCCAACTACTCCGCTTGCCCAGGCTAGTCTGAGTGCTTCCGAACCGGTACTTTGTTTCGGTGAACAAGTGACTTTGGATGGAACAGGCTCTTCCAATGAAACTTCGTATGAGTGGAAAATCTATAATATTACAAACGGCCCGAATCTTTTTTACAGTTCAGGAATTATTCAGGGCACGGCGGGTACGCTAACTCCATCGCTTTCTTTCCCTGTTCCGGGAAGTTGTTACAGAGCTGAATTAACCGTATATGGTGTTTGTAAAGATGTAGCCACGGTAGAATTTTGTATCGCAGACCCCAGTATTGATTTCATTTCTGACGGTAACCCGGTTTGTGAAAACTTTCCAGTAGATTTACAAGTTACCGGAGATAACGGTTGGACTTACACCTGGAGCCAGGGAAGCCAGCAATTAGCAACAGGAACAGGTCTAAAAACCTTAACTGTAACCCCCACGATTGGAAATGCAACATATTCCGTAACGGTGACTACTCCAGAAGGTTGTACACACACCGAAACTTTAACATTGAATGTCAATTCCCCAAACAATATTGCGCCTTGGATGGATGGAATAAATGGCACGGGAGAATATACTTATTATGTGACTCAGGGTGACGCTGTATTTTTTAATTCGCTATTATCAAATGATCATATCAATGAAGAAATATTATACTCAAATTACAATACCATTCCAAATGGTTTTACGTTTAACTATCCTCCAGAATATGGAGGGCTTTTTTCTCTTAGTTGGGTAACTTCATTTAACACTCCTACGGGAGAGTATCATTATTTCTTAACAGCTAATGATCAAAATGCATGTGGTGTTGGAATTGATACTTTCGATTTCCGAATTATCGTAGTTTGCGATCAATGCCCTATTTGTGTAAATTATGAGAATAGAACCCCGAGCGGAACGCCACTTCCGGCTGAAACAAAGGCTGGAAAATGTATTGAGGCAGGTCTAAATCAAACCGTTTCAACAGGTGACGCCAATGTATTATTTCAAGCAGGGTTGTCTATTACCGAAGGACCTTATTTTGATGCCGGACCTGGTTATGAAGGTGTCATTGAACCGACTACTTGTGTAACCGATTGTGAAGATTGTTGTACCGATTGGGACGGATTCACTTATGATGAATTACCCAATCCATTTTACATGAATTTTGATGATGAAGATCCAACAAATGACTTTGTTCAGGTAACGGATACCTATCATCCCTTTTGTGCCTTCAATGCCAAAGGATATAGCTTTGAAATAGTCGATGGAAATGGAAACCTGATGAATAACGATGTGACAGGTTACCAGGGATCTCCATGCTGTGCATTAGAATCTCCGGCACCGGAAAACCCGATTGCGCATTCTTCGATTTGGTGGGACGGTTATACGGAAAATATCTTTGGAAATACAGTCAGGCCGAATGATGGTGTTTATTTTTATGTACTTACCCTTTATGGTTGCAATGGACAGGAAGTAACCATACACGGCTTTATTCATGTGTTTGGAAGTAATGGAATGATGCAAGCACCGGGAGGAACACAGCAAGCCGAGGCAACTTTAGCAGAATCACCTTTAGGACCTGAACAGCAACGGCAGTTAGAAGAATCTATTGCAAAGCACGATCGTTTTGATAGAGAACTGAGTTTATCACCAAATCCGACAACAGATATTGTAACCATTTCAGGTGTAGGACCAGACGATGTGTTCTATCAAATATTCGACGATAAAGGCATTATGATCTCACGGAAGGAGAAAGCGGAAAACCAAAGCTTCTCTTTAACAAATTATTCCAAGGGAACGTATTATATTCGTATATATTCCGGAACAACGTATACCGTTCGGAAAGTTGTAAAAATGTAAAGATGCTATTCATTAAAAGATACCAATTACTAATCCCGACATTAATTGTCGGGATTAGTATGTTTTTTTCCTGTACAAAAGAAAAGACACCAATAATTCCAAGTGTTCCAGAGCCAACCCTATGGGAAAAAGTAAATGGTCATTACAAGGTCTACGATACAACAGGTGTTTATTTGTATGATATGAGTATTGTCCATATTCACGTAAATGACCAAGTTGATTCATTGCGTTTTGAAAACTTTGATGGAAAGTTTACTTTTACTGTAAGACAATCTAGCCCTAATCCGAATAATTATCCCAATTTAGTTACTATTGGATTTCATAATCCAATATTTGACTATAACTCAAAAAGATGGCAATTAGGAGGTGGAGCAGACAGCTATTATAATAGCTTTAATAACGATACAATTCCGCTCAAATTTCAAATGACAAATATCAATTATTACATCTCAGATTTAACTCCCTATTATGCCTGTGACTGCAAGCAAATCGCAGTTAAACAACATTGATTTTTTAGTGAGACTATTCACACAATATCAAGTACTTGTTCCGGCATTGATTGTCAGTGTTAGTTTCTTTTTCTCATGCACTAAGGAAAAGACACCAACACCAGTAACTCCTGAACAAACTAAGTGGGAAAAAATTTCGGGGCATTACAAAGTGTACGATACTACAGGAGTGTATTTGTATGATATGGATTTGATTCACAGCCATAATAATGCAACAAATAGAGATTCCATACGATTTGAAAATTTCGATGGTGAATTTACATTTACTTCAGAACAACAAGAATTTTCCAATATTCCTATGGGAATTACTATCGGAGGTGGAGATACCTTATATGATTCCAATAATAAAAGATGGAAATTATACGGACCCAGTTGGTTGGATTATAACATTTTTCATAATGATACAATTAACATTCGTTTTAATAAAACGAACATCAATTATTACATCGAGGATGCAACTCCTTACTATGCCTGTGATTGCAAACAGATTGCTGTGAAACAGCATTAATCCGGAAAGATGGGTTTCATTAAAAAATATAAATTAGTTATCCCGGTACTTTGTGCCGGGATAATTTTTCTTTTTGCTTGTACAAAAGAAAAGACACCAATAATTCCAAGTGTTCCAGAGCCAACCCTATGGGAAAAAGTAAATGGTCATTACAAGGTCTACGATACAACAGGTGTTTATTTGTATGATATGGATTTGATTCATATCCACAATGACGCGACAAATAGAGATTCGATCCGCTTCGAAAATTTTGATGGAGAATTTACTTTTACAACTCAGCAAGAAGAATTTGCAAATCTTCCTATGTATGTAAGAATTGGAGGGTATGATCCGTTATATGATTCAAATGGAAAAAGATGGAAAATAACTAGTGCTGCCTTTACTTATTATAATAACTGGTATAATGATACTATACCAATTCGTTTTAGTAAAACTAATATCAATTATTATATCTCAGATTTAACTCCCTATTATGCCTGTGACTGCAAGCAAATTGCAGTTAAACAACATTGATTTTTTAGTGAGACTATTCACACAATATCAAGTACTTGTTCCGGCATTGATTGTCAGTGTTAGTTTCTTTTTCTCATGCACTAAGGAAAAGACACCAACACCAGTAATTTCGCAACCGACAAAATGGGAAAAGATTGCAGGACATTATAAGGCTTATGACACTACAGGAGTGTATTTGTATGATATGGATTTGGTTCATATCCACAATGACGCAACAAATAGAACAAGTTGTTTTCAAGTCATTTTTTTTGATTTAAATCGTGAAAAACAGTCAAAACTTGTCTGATTGTTCGCTTACACAATTATTTCCAGAATTTACATAATTCACAGATATGTTTGAGAAATCCTGCTGAAATTCTATCTTGCAACCGATTTAGGTGGTTAGGTTAGGTTGATTAGTGAATGGAGTAATGACGCCTGTCTTACTCCATTCGCATTTTATGGAGGTGATTTTTTGGATGAATGAGTCATAACCTATTTGATTTTTCGCCTAAAAAAACACTTGATTTTCAGTTGTTTCAAACGAACTTTTTTCTTAAATTAAATAAGAAAAGCACTGCTTTTGATTTAAAACAAGCTCAGTGCGGTTTTCAAATGATTTGAGTATGAATGAAAATTACCTCCATTTTCTTTGGAAGAACAAGCGGCTTCCATTAACAAACCTGCTTACTACGGACGGTGAAAAAGTGGAAATCCTGCACGTCGGAATACACAACCTGGATTCGGGGCCTGATTTTTTCAACGGGAAGATCGTTTTGAATGAAATCACGCATTCCGGGAATATTGAACTGCATGTGAAGTCTTCGGATTGGAACCTGCATGGCCACCAATTTGATAAAGCTTATTCCAATGTAATCCTTCACGTGGTTTATGAGCACGACCAATTGATTTTTGTGGAAGGAATTCCGCTTCCGACGGTGGAATTGAAATCCCTGATCGATTGGGATCATTTCAACTGGTTTACCAATTATTATAAAAGAACGGCTTCCATTCTGTGCGAACCGTTTTTAAAGGAAATCCCGGAAGTGGTTGTGATCAATCAACTCGAACGGGCGGTTTTTCAGCGGATGGACCGGAAAATGATGGAACTGGAACAATTGTATCAAACCACCACGATGTCTTTTAAAGAAGTGTTGTTCCATACGATTTCGAAAGCATTCGGAATGAAGGTCAACCAGCTCCCTTTCCAGGAACTGGCGGTGGGGATTCCCTTTGACAAGTTTCTGAAAGCCACGCAAAAGCAAAAAATGGCCATTGCATTCGGAGTCGGCGGATTTTTGGATGAAGAAAAACCAGTTGCTTATCACCGGGAGTTGAAGCAGGAATGGGATTTTCAGCGCTACCGGCTCAAATTGTCGGCCCGGAATGCCCACAGCTGGAAGTTCAAAGGCTGCAGGCCCGGCGGTTTTCCGACTCAACGCCTGGCGCAATTCGTAACTTTTGTGCATGAAATGAACTGGGATTCGGAGATCTGGTACCTTCCTGCAAACGGATTGCTTTCCATGCTGCAAACCCAATTGATGAAACCAGCCCATGAATACTGGTCGACGCATTTTGATTTCGGGAAGGAGAAAAAGACTGCTTCAACGTTGAGTATTGCTACTGCCAATACCATCATTACCAACAGCGTGGTTCCGTTTTTGTGGTGGTTGTCGCACCGCCTGGCTGATAATGCTTACAGGAATAAGGCCTTTGAAATCCTGGAATTGCTTCCTGCTGAAAAGAATGAGAAAATCACTACCTGGAAAAACCTGGGGATCAAACCTGCCAATGCATTGGAGTCGCAGGGCTTGATTGAGCTTACCAATGAGTTTTGTCTGAAAAAGAAATGTTTGGATTGTGTGATCGGAAACACGATACTTAAAAGGTCACATGTAAAGAATGTAAAATGGTAAAAGTAAAAAGGGGAATGGTTTAAATATTGGCTTTTTATCCATTTTACATCTGCCTTTTAACTTCCAAAAGAATTGTGTAATTTTGAGTAAGGAATAACAGATGAAAAGAACCCTTCAAAAAATAGCTTTTTTCTTTGAGATGCGCTCCTTCGGAGTGTGCTCCTGGTGGGCAACCAAATTGGGAATACAGACCAATAAAGTACGTTTGGGTTTCATCTATGCAACGTGCATCGGGTTGGGTTCTCCATTGATTCCTTATCTCATTATGGCCTGGATTTTAGAGCACAAACATTATTTCGGTTTCAGAAGATCGAAACGTGCGTCTATTTGGGAATTATAAGCTTTGACTTTCATGAAACTATTGATTACCGGCTCAAATGGTTTGTTGGGACAGAAAATTGTTAAACGCTGTGTGAAGCACGGTATTCCATTCGTTGCCACTTCGAAGGGCCCGAACCGGAACCCGGAATGCCCGGAAAGCAGTTATTTCAATATTGATCTGCTTCAAACCGATGCCGTAAACCAATTGGTAATCGATCAGAAACCTACGGCAATCATTCACACTGCGGCTTTAACCAATGTTGATTATTGCGAATTGCACCCCGAAGAATGCCACCAGGTGAACGTGGTTTCCACCAAGGTGCTCTTTGATGCAGCAAAAAATGTGCAGGCACATTTCCAACTATTGTCCACCGATTTTGTATTCGACGGAAAAAATGGTCCGTATAAAGAAGAAGATGCCGTAAATCCGTTGAGTATTTATGCACAATCAAAAGCAGATGCCGAGCATTTGCTGCTGGAAGACCCGGATAAATCTGACAACTGGTCGATTGTCCGAACAATTATTGTTTACGGAACCGGCTACGGATTGTCGCGCTCCAATATGATTTTATGGGCTTTGGAAGCGCTTCCGAAGGGAGAAGTGATGAAACTGGTCAACGATCAGTTCCGTGCCCCAACCTGGGCAGATGATCTGGCTTATGGCTGCGTGGAGATTGTGAGACGCAATCAGCGCGGAATATTCCATCTTTCAGGACCGGAAACCAGGGCAATTAACGAGATTGTGGAAGAAGTAGGCAAGGCTCTGGAACTGGAAAACCTGAATATCGAAACCATTTCCTCCGATACTTTGAACCAGGCTGCGAAGAGGCCCCCGAGAACCGGGTTTGACCTTTCAAAAGCCCGAAAATTACTGGATTACCACCCTATGGATATCCGGGAAACCATACCGCTCCTTCAGCAAGATTTAATCCACTACCGCTAAAAACAAAAAAATGACCCACTATTCAAAATCTACTAAACGCGGAATTATCATTTTCACGCTACTGCTGCTTACCATTTTTGTGGCCCCGGACCTGATCCAGTATTTCAGGCCAAAACCGGAAATCAGCATCGAACAATGGTCAAACACCGAAAAGCAGGTAACGGAGAAACTGAGCCGGGAAACGAATGCCGGCTACCGGAAAAGCTGGAAGAAAAAACATTTTTCGCGGCCTTTGGCGAAATTCAACCCGAATGACTATACCCTGGAGGATTGGATGGCATTGGGACTTTCCGAAAAGCAAAGCGCCGTTGTGCTCAAATTTACTGCCCAAAAGATCTATTCGAACGAGGAACTGAAGCGGGTATTCGTGATATCGGATGAACTCTATGAGTTGATCAAAGATTCTACTTTTTATCCCGAACGGCCTAAAAACCTGGACCGTCAAACAGAATATAAACTGGAGCAGAAACTGGTTTCAGTGGAGATTAACCGCGCTGACCTGGACGAGTTGCTGAAGGCAAGGGATATTTCCACTTTTGATGCGAAACAGATTATTAAGACACGGGACAATTTCGGTGGATTTTATTCATTGAGTCAACTGAGTGAAGTCTGGCAGGCAACGCCCGAGAAAATTGCGGTTTGGGAAAAGTACATCCGGATCGATCCCGAAAATATCCGGAAGATTAATATCAATACAGCAAGTGCGAAGGAATTATCCTTTCATCCTTATATCTCCTGGAATCTTGCAAATTCTCTGGTAAAAATGCGTGCTCAAAACGGGTTTTACAAAGAAATCCGCGAGATTAAGAAATCGGTTTTGATGACAGACGAATTGTATGAAAAACTGAAGTATTATTTGGTGGTTGATTGAAAGCAATTTAATTTTTTTCCACTGGCCGTTTCCAACTAAACCGAAAAAGGAGTATCTGATTCAACAGAATTGTCAGTTCTTCCGGATATTTCTTGGAATTTGGCAAATTCTCCGTAAAATTGCGGGCTCAAAACAATGGCATTAATTGATATTTGAATGATGATAGCAGAAAAAATCAAAGGTGTAATAAGGGATGTGGTGGATTTTCCAAAAGAGGGAATCGTATTTAAGGACATTACTCCGATTATGCTGGATCCGGCTTTGTCCAAAGAAATAGTCGCACATTTGGTATCAATGTACAAGGACCAGAAGCTGGATAAGATTGCCGGTATTGAAAGCCGCGGTTTTTTATTCGGATATCCGTTGGCCATGGAATTGGGAATTCCTTTTGTTTTGATCCGTAAAACCGGGAAATTGCCTTATCACAAAATCAGTCATTCCTACGATTTGGAATACGGTTCGGCTACCATTGAAATGCACGTGGATGCAGTGCAGGAAGGGGAGCGCGTACTGATCCACGATGATTTGCTTGCTACAGGTGGATCTGCTTCTGCAGCAGCAGAACTGATTCAGAAGTGCGGGGGGGAAGTTGCCGGATTTAATTTCCTTGTAGGTTTAAATTTTCTAAATGGTAACGAAAAATTGAAGGAGTACTCTGATAATATTACTACTTTAGTGGCCTATTAATTAATCGAAATAAAAAAAATTAACGGATACACCCCAAAAACTGTTAATCATGAACTTTGAACTAAACGAAAATCAACGAATGATCACGCAAATGGTGCGTGATTTTGCAGAAAGAGAAATCCGCCCGAACATGAACCAGTGGGATGCCGATGAGTATTTCCCGGTAGAGACCATGAAAAAAATGGGGGAACTTGGACTACTTGGGATTTACATCCCGGAACAATACGGCGGAAGCGGTTTTTCCTACCTGGAATATGCAACAGCATTGATGGAACTGGGAAAAGTTTGCGGCGGAATCGGATTGAGTGTTGCTGCGCATAACTCTTTGTGTACAGGACACATTTATTACCACGGAAACGAAGAACAAAAGAAAAAATACCTTCCGAAACTAACTTCAGGAGAATTTATCGGTGCATGGGGATTGACCGAACCCAATACAGGTTCTGATGCCATGCGCATGAAATGTACTGCGGTGAAAGACGGAGATCATTGGGTAATCAACGGTGCTAAAAACTGGATCACACATGGTTTATCCGGAGATTTGGCGGTTGTATTGATCCGTACGGGTGAATTATTGGATTCAAACGGAATTACCGCATTTATCATTGAAAAAGGTACTCCGGGATTCTCGGCTGTGAAGATCAAAGATAAATTGGGGGTTCGTGCTTCAGAAACTGCTGAATTGATCTTTGACAATGTTCGTGTACACGAATCACAGGTAATCGGTGAAGTTGGACAAGGATTCAAGCAAGCGATGCATATTTTGGACGGAGGCCGTATTTCAATCGCGGCACTTTCCTGCGGAATTGCGCGTGGGGCTTACGAAGCTTCCGTGAAATACGCGAAAGAACGTGAGCAGTTCGGGCAACCGATCGGTAAGTTCCAGGCAATCGGTTTCAAATTGGCTGATATGGCGACGGAAGTGGAAGCTGCTGAATTGTTGACATTCCAGGCTGCTGATTACAAGAACAGAAACCAGAAAATGACCACTCAGGGAGCCTTTGCAAAATACTTCGCTTCAGAAGTATCTGTTAAATGCGGAAACGAAGCGGTTCAGATCATGGGTGGTTACGGATTTACAAAGGAATATCCTGCTGAGAAATTCCTGCGTGATGCGAAATTGATGACCATCGGTGAAGGAACTTCCGAGATCCAGAAATTGGTGATTTCAAGAGAAATATTGAAATAGTTCAAAAGTTCAAATTGATCCATTTATCAGTTGAAACTTTTTGAACTTCTTTGGACCTTTTGAACGGTAAAATTGCTTTCAGGAGATAAATTGAAGTTTTCAACAATTATTTTTTGAAAGAAGGTTGTTTTAAAGGAAAAATTTATATCTTTGCGCTCCCTATCAGCGGATGGGTATTAAAAAAGCTAACAATAGAATTTAAATAGAATATGTTAATCATTCCAGTTAAAGAAGGCGAGAACATCGAAAGAGCGCTTAAGAAGTACAAGAAAAAATACGACAAAACGAACGTAATGAAAGAATTGCGTCGTCGTAAGGAGTTCGTTAAACCATCTGTTGTTGATCGCCAGGCGAACATCCGTGCAGCTTATGCTCAAAAAATGAAATCTCAGGAGGCTTAATTAAAAGTATCCTTTATGATATTGAACCCCGACAATTATCGTCGGGGTTTTTTTGTACCTTGTAGTTTCGATATGTCTTACAAAGATTCCTTTATTCATTACCTGCAGGTCGAGAAGCGTTACTCGAAACACACGATTGTGGCTTACGAAGAGGACCTGGATCAATTCACGGTATTTGCGGAGTTGTCGAAATCGTCGGATTGGAAGGAGGTGAATCACCAATTGGTCCGTGCCTGGATTGTGAATCTCCTGGAAAGCGGTCAAAGCAACCGCACGGTTTCGCGGAAGCTCTCCTGTCTGCGTTCGTTTTTCAAGTGGCTGATGGCGAACGGGAAGGTGGAACAGAATCCCATGCTGCGCATTCGCGGTCCCAAAGTGGAGAAACGGCTTCCTCAATTTGTGAAACAGACGGAGATTGAAGACGAGCGTATAGAACGGTTATTTTCTTCCGATTTCGAAGGTGTTCGCGACCGGTTGATGCTGGAGATGTTTTACCAGACCGGGATTCGTTTGAGCGAACTGATCGAACTGAAAAGTAAGGACGTTACGAGTTCCAGTATTAAGGTACTGGGAAAAAGAAATAAGGAGCGCATCATCCCGATAGGCAGTGATCTGTTTGAAATCATCCGGTCTTACGAGAAGCTCAAACCTGCCGGGCCTGATAGTTCTCTTTATTTATTCGTTAAGAAAGACGGACGGAAATTGTACTCTGAATTCGTTTATCGAAAGGTGAAAACTTATTTGAACAGCATCACTGTTTCGGAAAAGAAAAGTCCGCATATCCTGCGTCACACCTTTGCGACCCACATGCTGAATAACGGAGCTGGTTTGGAGACGTTGAAAGAATTGTTGGGGCATGCCGGTTTGGCGGCTACGCAGGTTTATACGCATAATTCATTTGCACAGATCAACACGATTTATACGCATGCACATCCGCGTGGAAAGAAGAAATAGGCCGGCGATTTACCGGGATGCCACCAAATAATGTTATTTCCGAATGAAAGATTGTCTAAAGTTTGGTTATCGGAAAATTAATACATATCTTGGAAGTGTAACGAATACACAAAAAGAGTCCTTACATCCTACGTCGCATATTTACCAGGCATGTTGAAAAACGGATCAGGACTTGAGGCTCTTAGAAAGGCTGAAGGCTGAATTTTGAGTTGAAGTGTTTTTGTTCGTGTAAATAAACTCGATATATTCACATGCCCATCCACGTGGGCGCAAAAAGTAAAAGTCATGGACGTTAAAGTGCATTCTATCCATTTTAAAGCGGATCAAAAACTCATTGATTTTATTAATGACAAAGTGGAAAAGCTTCAGGTTTTTTTCGACCACATCATTGTTGGGGAAGTTTTTTTACGGTTGGATAAGAATTCGGAACAGGAAAATAAGATAGCAGAAGTGAAAATATTGATGCCCGGAAAGGAATTATTTGCCAAGAAACAATGCAAATCTTTTGAAGAAGCGGCAGATTTGTGTGTAGATGCCTTGCGCACACAGGTAAAAAAATACAAAGGAAAATTAGCGAATTAGTAATTGGAAATGAAACATTTAGATAAGCGGCTCAAAAGGCCGCTTATTTTTTTTTAATTTTTTTTCATCGAAACGCTTGCAGTTGTTTATTTCTTTACTACATTTGCAAACCCAAACGGGAAAACACTTTAAGAATCGTTCTTTAAAATCGTAATAAAAAACCAAACTTTAATGCCGGTGTAGCTCAGCTGGCTAGAGCAGCTGATTTGTAATCAGCAGGTCGGGGGTTCGAGTCCCTCCACCGGCTCGCATTAAAGGATGGGAGTGTCGCATAGTGGCTATTGCAGCAGACTGTAAATCTGTCACCTCACGGTATCGCTGGTTCGAGTCCAGCCACTCCCACGACAAGGAAATAATAATTATAAGCGGGAGTAGCTCAGTTGGTAGAGCGTCAGCCTTCCAAGCTGAGGGTCGCGAGTTCGAATCTCGTCTCCCGCTCAAATTACGATTCAAGAGAATAGGCCGGTGTAGCTCAGGGGTAGAGCGCTTCCTTGGTAAGGAAGAGGCCACGAGTTCAAATCTCGTCATTGGCTCTGCAGGGATTCACTCATTTGGATTATGGGTGAAATTTTGTATTGTAAGAAAAAGGTTTATTAACTACGTAACAAATAAAAACAAATGGCTAAGGAAAGTTTTAATCGTTCCAAACCGCACGTAAACATTGGTACTATTGGTCACGTTGACCACGGTAAAACTACGTTGACTGCGGCTATTTCAAGCGTATTGGCTGCTAAAGGATTAGCTGCCGTTCGTGATTTCTCTTCAATTGATAACGCACCGGAAGAAAAAGAGCGTGGTATTACTATTAACACGTCACACATCGAGTACGAAACAGCTAACCGTCACTACGCACACGTTGACTGTCCAGGTCACGCGGATTACGTAAAGAACATGGTTACTGGAGCTGCGCAGATGGACGGAGCGATCCTTGTAGTTGCTGCTACTGACGGACCGATGCCACAAACTCGCGAGCACATCCTATTAGGAAAACAAGTTGGTGTTCCTCGTTTGGTTGTATTCATGAACAAAGTGGATATGGTTGACGATGCTGAGTTGTTAGAGCTAGTAGAAATGGAAGTTCGTGAATTGTTGTCTTTCTACGATTACGACGGTGACAATGCACCGGTTATCCAGGGATCTGCACTAGGTGCATTGAACGGTGAGCCAGAGTGGGTTGCTAAAGTTGATGAGTTGATGGATGCAGTTGATAGCTACATCGAACTACCTCCTCGTGATGTTGATAAGCCATTCTTGATGCCGGTTGAAGACGTATTTACGATTACAGGTCGTGGTACAGTAGCAACAGGACGTATCGAAACTGGAGTTATTAACTCCGGAGATCCGGTTGAGATCTTAGGTATGGGTGAAGAGAAATTGACTTCTACTGTAACTGGGGTTGAAATGTTCCGTAAGATCTTGGATCGCGGAGAAGCTGGTGACAACGTTGGTCTTTTATTACGTGGTATTGAGAAGTCTCAAATCAAGCGTGGAATGGTAATCTGTAAGCCAGGTTCTGTTAAGCCACATGCTGATTTCAAAGCTGAGATCTACGTATTGAAGAAAGAAGAAGGTGGTCGTCACACTCCATTCCATAACAAATACCGTCCTCAGTTCTACTTCCGTACAACTGACGTAACTGGAGAGATTTTCTTGACAGACGGACGTGAGATGGTTATGCCAGGTGATAACGTAACAATCAATGTTAAGTTGATCGTGCCTGTAGCAATGGACAAAGGTCTACGTTTCGCTATCCGTGAGGGTGGTCGTACAGTAGGTGCTGGTCAGGTTACTGAAATCATCGCTTAATTCGCGATAACATATGAATTGAAAGGGGAGGTCAACTCCCCTTTTTATACGGGCGTAGCTCAGCTGGTAGAGTAGTGGTCTCCAAAACCATTGGTCGTGGGTTCGAATCCTACCGCCCGTGCAAAACAAAATAAATTGACCATGTCAAAGTTTAGAAATTATTTTAGCGAAACCATTACTGAGATGACTCAGAATGTGACGTGGCCGACGTGGAAAGAATTGCAGAGCAATGCACTGATTGTAGTGGTTGCGTCTGTAATTTTTGCATTGTTGGTATTCGCCATGGACAACATCTTTGGTATTACCGGTACTCCTACTTCTACCTGGAAGGGAGTTGTTGGATTTATCTATTCTTTCTTTTAATTAGAAAAATGGGAGATATTAAAAAACGTTGGTACGTAGTGCGTGCAGTGAGTGGAAAAGAGAAAAAGGTAAAAGAATACCTGGATCTGGAGATTTCCCGTTTAAAGCTGGACGATTATGTATCTCAGGTATTGATTCCGACTGAGAAAGTTTTTCAGATCCGTAACGGAAAGAAAATCTCGAAGGAAAAAGCGTATTTACCAGGATATGTATTGATCGAAGCGGCATTGATCGGTGAGGTTCCTCACGTGATCAAGGGAATTCCGAATGTAATCGGGTTCCTGGGTGCTGAAAAAGGAGGTGATCCTCAACCGATGCGTTTGTCCGAAGTAAATCGAATTTTAGGTAAGGTAGACGAATTATCCGAAACAGAAGAGGAAGTAAAAATCCCATTCGTTATCGGAGAGTCTGTGAAAGTGATCGACGGACCATTCAACAATTTCTCCGGAGTTATTGACGAGATCAATGAAGAGAAGAAGAAATTGAAAGTAATGGTTAAGATCTTCGGTCGCAAGAACCTTCTTGAGCTTAGCTACATGCAAGTAGAAAAAGAAGGGTAAACATGTATTAACCGCAGCAGTGGGATTATTGATTAAAGCTTCCCTTTAACGCCCACGTTACGACTGCATAATTTAAATAAACAATGGCTAAAGAAGTAGCAGCATTGATCAAATTACAGATCAAAGGTGGTCAAGCCAATCCAGCTCCTCCGGTTGGTCCTGCACTAGGTGCGAAAGGGGTCAACATTATGGAATTCTGCAAGCAGTATAATGCTCGTACGCAGGATAAGCCAGGAAAGGTTTTACCATGTGTGATTACTGTGTACAGTGACAAATCATTTGATTTCGTCATCAAAACTCCTCCAGCAGCTGTGCAAATTATCGAAAGCGCTAAGTTGAAAAAAGGTTCTTCTGAGCCTAACAAGAGCAAAGTTGGTACCATGACATGGGATCAAATTCGCGTTATCGCTGAAGATAAAATGCCGGATATGAATTGTTTTACTGTTGATTCAGCTATGTCTATGGTAGCTGGTACAGCACGTAGTATGGGTGTAACTGTTAAAGGAGGTGAAGCTCCTGCAACTAAATAATCGCAAGCATCATGGGAAGAATTTCTAAAAAAAGAAAAGAGGTTTTAGCAAAGTATGATTTGACTAAAACTTACACCTTGGTAGAAGCGTGTGATTTAGTGAAGAACATTACAACTACTAAGTTCGATGCATCAGTAGATATTTCAGTACGCCTGGGAGTAGATCCACGTAAAGCGAACCAGATGGTTCGTGGTACTGTTGCATTGCCTCACGGAACTGGTAAGGACGTACGAGTATTGGTACTTTGTACTCCTGACAAGGAAGCTGAAGCAAAAGCAGCTGGTGCTGAATTCGTTGGATTGGATGAATTCATTGACAAAATCAAAGGTGGTTGGACAGACATCGACGTAATTATTACAATGCCTTCAGTAATGGGTAAAGTAGGTGCATTAGGACGTATCCTGGGACCTCGCGGTTTAATGCCGAACCCTAAAACAGGTACTGTAACAATGGAAGTTGGTAAAGCTGTTGAAGAAGTGAAAGCAGGTAAAATTGATTTCAAAGTTGACAAATTCGGTAACATTCATACATCTGTTGGGAAAGCAAGCTTCGAAGGAGCTAAGATCCGTGACAATGCACATGAATTGATCCAACAGTTGATCAAATTGAAACCATCTGCTGCAAAAGGTACTTACATTAAAAGTATCTACATCAGCTCTACAATGTCTCCAAGTATCCAGGTTGATGCTAAGTCTGTTGTAGCTTAAAATCTTGAAGTATGAATAAAGATCAAAAAGCACAGTACATTGAAGATCTTGCTCAAGATTTATCGAAAGCAAATATCTTCTATCTTGCAGATACAGCAGCTCTTACAGTAGAAACAATTAACCAGTTACGCCGTCGTTGTTTTCAGCAAGGTATCGAACTACGTGTAGTTAAGAACACTTTGTTGGCTAAGGCAATGGCTAAGGTTGAAGGTAGAAATTACGATAACTTGGCATCCGTGTTGAGTGGTCCGACATCTATCATGTTCTCTGAAGTAGGAAACGCTCCTGCAAAATTGATTAAAGATTTCCGCAAAAAGAATGATAAGCCAATCCTGAAAGGAGCTTATATTGAAGAAGCAGTATTTATTGGTGATAACCAATTGGATGCGCTGGAAGCAATCAAGTCTCGTGAAGAATTGATCGGTGATATCATCGGATTACTACAAAGCCCGGCGAAAAATGTTATTTCCGGTCTTACAGGTGGTGGTTCCAAAATTGCCGGAATCCTTAAAACGCTCGAAGAAAGAGCATAATGCTGAATAAGCAGAATTAAACAAAATTATTTAAGAACCTTTTTTAAAAATTAATAAAAATGGCTGATTTAAAACAAATCGCAGAAACGCTAGTAAACTTGACAGTTAAAGAAGTAAACGAACTAGCTACAATCTTGAAAGACGAATACGGTATTGAGCCTGCAGCTGCTGCTCCGGTTATGATGGCTGGTGGTGCTGCTGGTGGTGGTGAAGCTGCTGCTGAAAAAACTGAATTCGACGTAATCCTGAAATCAGGTGGTGCTAACAAACTTGCAGTAGTTAAGTTGGTTAAAGAACTTACTGGTAACGGATTGAAAGAATCTAAAGACATCGTTGACGGAGCTCCTGCTACTTTGAAAGAAGCAGTTTCTAAAGACGAGGCTGAAGGTCTTAAGAAAGCATTGGAAGAAGCTGGTGCTGAAGTAGAGATCAAGTAATTAGTTACAAAATTTTGCAGGAAAGGTGTCCCGACGAAATGTCGGGATGCCTTAACCTGTTTTCCGGCGTTTAGCCAAATTTTAAAGTCCTTTTCTCATTAAATTTATTTCGCCTTGGCAACAACAAGCAATACATCAACGAGAATTAATTTTGCTTCCAGCAAAAATCAGTTCGCTTATCCGGATTTTCTGGATATTCAGCTTAAATCCTTCCAGGAGTTCTTCCAATTGGAAACAACACCTGAGAATCGTGAAAGTGAAGGATTGTTCAAGGTATTTGCGGAGAATTTCCCAATTACTGACACACGAAATCAATTCGTGTTGGAGTTCCTTGATTATTTCATCGACCCACCCCGTTACACTATTGATGAGTGTATCGAAAGAGGTTTAACTTACAGCGTTCCGCTAAAGGCTAAACTAAAATTATATTGTACAGACCCTGAGCACGAAGATTTCGAAACAATCGTGCAGGATGTATACTTAGGTACAATTCCATACATGACTCCAAAAGGTTCTTTCGTAATCAATGGTGCCGAGCGTGTAATTGTTTCCCAGTTGCACCGTTCACCAGGGGTATTCTTCGGTCAGAGCCGTCACGCTAACGGTACTAAATTGTACTCTGCGCGTGTGATTCCTTTCAAGGGATCCTGGATCGAATTCGCAACGGATATCAACAGCGTAATGTATGCTTACATCGACCGTAAGAAGAAATTGCCTGTGACAACTCTTTTCCGTGCGATCGGATATGAAACAGATAAAGATATTCTAGAAATATTCGGATTAGCTGACGAAGTGAAAGCTAATAAGGCTAATTTGAAAAAATGCGTTGGTAGACGACTGGCTGCTCGTGTATTGAAGTCTTGGATTGAGGACTTTGGAGACGAAGATACAGGAGAAGTAGTATCTATCGAACGTAACGAGGTAATCCTTGACCGTGAAACCGTATTGGAAGATCACCACATTGATGAGATCATTGATGCAGGTGTGAAAACAGTTATTTTCCACAAAGAGGATGCTAACACAGCTGATTATACGATTATCTACAACACGCTTCAGAAAGATACTTCCAACTCGGAGAAAGAAGCAGTTGAGCACATCTACCGTCAGTTGCGTAATGCTGAACCACCTGATTATGAAACTGCAAAAGGAGTATTCGAGAAATTGTTCTTCTCCGATGCACGTTACGACTTAGGTGAAGTAGGTCGTTACAGAATGAATAAGAAGTTGAACATCGATAACTCGGAAGAGTCTCGTGTGTTGACTAAAAATGATATTCTTTCGATCATCAAGTACCTGATCGAATTGATCAACTCCAAGGCGGATGTGGATGATATTGACCACTTGTCAAATCGTCGCGTTCGTACGGTAGGTGAACAATTGTACGCTCAGTTTGGTGTTGGTTTGGCTCGTATGGCCCGTACAATTCGTGAACGTATGAACGTTCGTGATAACGAGGTCTTTACTCCGATCGACTTGATCAACGCGAAGACTTTGTCTTCCGTAATCAACTCGTTCTTCGGAACAAACCAGTTGTCTCAGTTTATGGATCAGACCAACCCGCTTTCCGAGGTAACTCACAAGCGTCGTTTGTCTGCACTAGGACCAGGTGGACTTTCCCGTGAAAGAGCAGGGTTCGAGGTTCGTGACGTTCACTATACGCACTACGGTCGTTTGTGTACGATTGAGACACCGGAAGGACCGAACATCGGTTTGATCTCTTCTTTGTGTGTATTCGCGAAGGTGAACAAACTTGGTTTCATCGAAACTCCTTACCGTTCGGTTGTAAACGGTAAAGTAGATATTTCTTCCGAGCCGATTTATTTATCAGCTGAAGAAGAAGATGCAAAAATGATCGCTCAGGCGAACGCGAAAGTGGACGAAAAAGGAAATTTCCTTTCAGAGGTTGTAAAAGCCCGTTACGAAGGAGACTTCCCGGTTGTTCCACCGACAGATTTGAACCTGATGGACGTTGGAGCTAACCAGATTGCATCGATTGCGGCATCATCCATTCCGTTCCTGGAGCATGATGATGCGAACCGTGCCTTGATGGGATCCAACATGCAGCGCCAGGCTGTTCCGTTGTTGAAACCACAGTCTCCGGTAGTTGGTACAGGAATCGAGCAATTAGTTGCTCGCGATTCCCGTGTATTGATCAACGCTGAGGGAACAGGAACAGTAGAGTACGTGGATGCAAACGAAATCGTGATCCGTTACGATTGGTCTGCTGATGACAAATTAGTAAGCTTTGATAGTGAAGTGACTCGTTACTCATTAACAAAATTCCAGAAAACAAACCAAAGTACAACAATCAACCTGAAGCCGATTGTTCGCAAAGGGGACCGCATTGAGAAAGGACAGGTTCTATGTGAAGGATACGCGACACAAGGAGGAGAGTTGGCATTGGGGCAAAACCTGAAAGTTGCATTCATGCCTTGGAAAGGGTATAACTTTGAGGATGCAATCGTTATTTCTGAGCGTGTTGTTCGTGACGATATCTTTACTTCAATCCATATTGACGAATACTCATTGGAGGTTCGTGATACAAAACGAGGAATGGAAGAATTAACTTCCGATATTCCGAACGTTTCTGAAGAAGCAACAAAAGATTTGGATGAGAACGGTTTGATCCGCATTGGTGCTGAGATCAAAGAAGGTGACATCCTGATCGGTAAGATTACTCCGAAAGGTGAAACGGATCCTTCTCCGGAAGAGAAGTTATTACGTGCAATCTTCGGTGATAAAGCGGGTGACGTGAAAGATGCTTCTTTGAAAGCTGGTCCGTCTCTTCGTGGTGTTGTTATTGAGAAAAAATTGTTCTCCCGTGCGATCAAAGATCGTAAGTCTAAAGCTCAGGACAAGCCGGTATTGGAAGTTCTGGATACAGAATACGACAAGGATTACGCAGAGTTGAAAGAAAAATTAGCTGATAAATTGATGACCGTTTTGGGTGAGAATAAATCAGCTGGTGTATTCAACAACTTCAAAGAAGAGATCATTAAGAAAGGAACGAAGTTCACTCACAAGAATTTGTTGATGATCGATTATACGATCGTGAATCCTACAAACTGGACAACTGATTCACACGTGAATGCATTGATTAGTCGTTTGTTGCACAACTTTACGATTAAAGCAAACGATTTGCTTGGAATCTACAAACGTAAGAAATTCCATATTTCAGTTGGAGATGAGCTACCTGCAGGTATCGTGAAAATGGCGAAAGTTTATGTTGCCCAGAAACGTAAGTTGAAAGTGGGTGATAAGATGGCTGGTCGTCACGGTAACAAAGGGATCGTTGCAAACATCGTTCGTGCTGAAGACATGCCGTTCTTAGAGGATGGAACACCGGTAGATATCGTATTGAATCCACTGGGGGTACCTTCCCGTATGAACCTGGGTCAGATTTACGAAACAGTACTTGGTTGGGCCGGAGAAAAATTGGGGGTGAAATTCGCTACTCCGATTTTCGATGGTGCTAAACCGGAAGAAATCAATGAATGGACAGATAAAGCGGGAGTTCCGCGTTCAGGTAAAACTTACCTGTACGACGGAGGTACCGGAGACCGTTTCCATCAGCCGGCAACAGTGGGTGTGATTTACATGTTGAAATTATCTCACATGGTTGACGACAAAATGCACGCGCGTTCAATCGGACCATACTCATTAATTACACAACAGCCATTGGGTGGTAAAGCCCAATTCGGAGGTCAGCGTTTTGGTGAGATGGAGGTTTGGGCTCTTGAAGCATTCGGAGCGGCTAATATCCTGCAGGAGATCCTGACAGTGAAATCCGATGACGTGATGGGTCGTGCGAAAGCGTACGAAGCGATCGTTAAAGGTGATAACATTCCGGAGCCGGGAATTCCAGAATCATTCAACGTATTGTTGCATGAATTGAGAGGTCTTGGATTGAATGTATCAATGGATTAAGATCTGGTTAGGAAACAAATTGTCAAATTGAATTAAAGAAAGTTATAACATGGCTTACAGAAAAGAAACACCGAAAAAACAAAGTAGCTTCAACAAGATTACGATCTCGTTGGCTTCTCCTGAGGTGATCCGCGATCAGTCAAGCGGTGAGGTACTCAAGCCTGAAACAATTAACTATCGTACCTATAAACCGGAAAGAGACGGATTGTTCTGTGAACGTATCTTCGGACCGGTAAAAGATTACGAATGTCATTGTGGTAAGTACAAGCGTATCCGATACAAAGGAATCGTTTGTGACCGTTGTGGTGTTGAGGTTACCGAGAAAAAGGTACGTCGTGAGCGTATGGGGCACATCTCTTTGGTGGTTCCTGTAGCACACATCTGGTATTTCCGTTCATTGCCGAACAAAATCGGTTATTTGTTAGGATTGCCAACAAAAAAATTGGATCAGATCATCTATTACGAGCGTTACGTAGTTATTCAGGCTGGTATCGCGAATAACCTGGATGGAACTTCCCTTTCCGAAAAAGATTTCTTAACGGAAGAAGAATACCTGGACATTTTGGATACACTTCCAAGAGAGAACCAGTATCTGGAAGATACAGATCCGAACAAATTCATCGCTAAGATGGGTGCTGAGGCATTGTATGACTTGTTGCGTAAATTGGATTTGGAAAGCCTTTCCTACCAGTTGCGTCACCAGGCAAATACAGAAACGTCTGTTCAACGTAAGCACGAAGCTCTGAAAAGACTTCAGGTTGTTGAAGCAATGCGTGAGTCTCAGACACGTATCGAGAACCGCCCGGAGTGGATGATCGTCAAAGTGGTTCCGGTTATTCCACCGGAATTGCGTCCGTTGGTTCCATTGGATGGTGGCCGTTTCGCAACATCGGATTTGAACGACCTTTACCGTCGTGTAATTATCCGTAACAACCGTTTGAAGCGTTTGATCGAGATCAAAGCTCCGGAAGTTATCTTGCGTAACGAGAAGCGTATGTTGCAGGAGGCTGTTGACTCTTTGTTCGACAACTCCCGTAAAGCTTCTGCGGTTAAAACAGAATCAAACCGTCCGTTGAAATCCCTTTCCGATTCCTTGAAAGGAAAACAAGGGCGTTTCCGTCAAAACTTATTGGGAAAACGTGTTGACTATTCTGCACGTTCCGTAATTGTTGTTGGGCCGGATTTGAAATTACACGAGTGTGGTTTGCCGAAAGACATGGCAGCGGAACTTTACAAACCGTTTATCATCCGCAAGATGATCGAGCGTGGTATCGTGAAGACGGTTAAATCTGCAAAGAAAATCGTTGACCGCAAAGAGCCTGTAGTTTGGGATATCTTAGAAAACGTATTGAAAGGACACCCGGTATTATTAAACCGTGCTCCTACGCTTCACCGTTTGGGTATCCAGGCATTCCAGCCGAAATTGATCGAAGGAAAAGCAATTCGTTTGCACCCGTTGGTAACTACGGCATTCAACGCCGATTTCGACGGTGACCAGATGGCAGTTCACTTACCATTGGGTAACGCTGCAATTTTGGAAGCACAATTGTTGATGCTTGCTTCTCACAACATTTTGAACCCTGCGAACGGAGCACCGATTGCGGTACCTTCCCAGGATATGGTCTTGGGTCTTTACTACATCACGAAAAAGCGTGTAAGTACAGAAGACCATAAGGTGAAAGGTGAGAATGGAATTTTCTACTCTCCGGAAGAAGTAATCATCGCGCACAACGAAGGAAAACTGGATCTTCACGCTCCGATCAAAGTAAAATCTTACGATTTGAACGAAGAAGGAATTCCAACACTTCAAATGATTGATACAACTTGCGGACGCGTATTGTTCAACGAGGTAGTTCCTCGCGAAGTAGGTTTCCTGAACGATGTATTGACGAAGAAAGCGCTTCGTGATATTATCGGTCACGTATTGAAAATCTGTGGAACGGCTAAAACAGCTAAGTTCCTGGATGATATCAAAGAATTGGGTTACGGTATGGCATTCCGCGGTGGATTGTCGTTCAACCTGGATCACATTATCATCCCGAAAGAAAAAGAAACACTGGTTGCGAAAGCTGAAACAGACGTGAAAGAGGTAATGGCCAACTATAACATGGGTCTTATCACGAATAACGAGCGTTACAACCAGATCATTGATATTTGGACGCATACCAACATCCGTTTGACGAATACGTTGATGGATCAGTTGAAGAATGACGATCAGGGATTCAACTCCATCTACATGATGTTTGACTCCGGAGCCCGTGGTTCGAAAGAACAGATCCGTCAGTTGTCCGGTATGCGTGGATTGATGGCGAAACCTCAAAAATCAGGAGCTTCTGCACAGGAAATTATCGAGAACCCGATCCTTTCCAACTTTAAAGAAGGTCTTTCGATTTTGGAGTACTTTATCTCTACTCACGGTGCGCGTAAAGGTTTGGCCGATACGGCATTGAAAACGGCGGATGCGGGTTACCTGACTCGTCGTTTGGTGGACGTTGCACAAGACGTTGTTATTAACGCAGTGGATTGTGGAACATTGAGAGGTTTGGTTGCGACTTCATTGAAGAAAAATGATGAGATCGTTGAGCCGTTGATCGATCGTATTTTAGGAAGAACATCTGTTCACGATATCTACAACCCTGAAACGGAGCAATTGATTGTTGCTGCAGGTGAGTTGATCTCTGAAACAGTTGCTGATGAAATCGAGAAAGCAGGTATTGAAGAGGTTGAGATCCGTTCGGTATTGACTTGTGAAATGCGTCGCGGAGTTTGTTCCAAGTGTTACGGACGTAACCTGGCAACTCACCGCCCTGCACAAGACGGAGATGCTGTTGGTGTAGTTGCTGCTCAGTCAATCGGTGAGCCGGGAACACAGTTAACACTACGTACATTCCACGTGGGGGGTACTGCATCCAACATTACGGATGAATCTGATTTGAAAGCAAAATCTGCAGGTAAGTTGGAAATCGACGAATTACGTACAATTACACGTAAAGGTTCCGATGGAACAACTAAGACGATCGTAGTTGGTCGTTCGGCAGAATTGAAAATTACTGATCCGAAAACCGGAGTTGCTTTGATGACTTCAAATATCCCTTACGGTGCCGAGTTATTGATTGACAATAACACGAACGTGAAAAAAGGGGATGTGATCTGTAAATGGGACCAGTATAACGCGGTGATCATTTCAGAGGTAGCAGGTAAAGTAGTATTTGAAAATATTATTGATGGGGTTACTTACCGTGAAGAAGTCGATGAGCAAACAGGATTTACTGAAAAAGTGATCATCGAATCCCGCGATAAGAAGAAAAACCCTGCGATCCACATTATCGATCCTAAGACGAAAGAAGTATTGCGTGAGTACAACATTCCGGTTGATTCCCATATTTCTGTAAACGAAGGAGATAAGATCGAAGAAGGTGTGATCCTTGTGAAGATTCCTCGTGTTGCTGGTAAGACAGGGGATATCACCGGAGGTCTTCCTCGTGTAACGGAATTATTCGAAGCACGTAACCCTTCCAACCCGGCTGTGGTTTCTGAAATCGACGGTATCGTTGAATTCGGTAAGATCAAGCGTGGTAACCGTGAGATCCAGGTGACTTCCAAGGCAGGTGACGTTCGTAAGTATTTGGTGCCGCTTTCCAAGCACATCTTAGTACAGGAGAACGATTTCACACGTGCAGGACAACCTTTATCAGACGGTGCAATTACACCGAACGATATCCTGAACATTCAGGGTCCGACGAAAGTACAAGAGTACATCGTAAATGAAATCCAGGAGGTTTACCGTCTACAAGGGGTAAAAATCAACGATAAGCATTTCGAAGTAATCGTTCGTCAGATGATGTTGAAAGTGGAGATCGTAGATGCAGGAGATACACGATTCCTGGAAGGACAATCTGTTCACAAGGCAGACTTCATGGAAGAGAATGACTCTATCTACGGAATGAAAGTAGTAGTTGACGCAGGTGATTCTACCACATTGAAAGCAGGTCAGATTGTTTCCGCACGTAAATTACGTGATGAGAACTCTCAGTTGAAGCGTGCTGACAAGCAGTTGGTTGAATCCCGTGATGCAGTTCCTGCAACTTCAACTCCATTGTTACAGGGTATTACACGTGCGTCATTGCAGACACAATCGTTCATCTCAGCTGCTTCCTTCCAGGAAACGACGAAAGTATTGAACGAGGCTGCAATCTCCGGAAAAGAAGATCACTTGTTAGGTTTGAAAGAAAACGTAATTGTTGGTCACTTGATCCCGGCTGGTACAGGTGTACGCCGCTTCCAGAAAGTACTTGTTGCAAACAAGGAAGAAATGGATGCAATCTCTTAAGATTTGATTATCTCATAAATAAAAATCCCCCTGACAGTATCTCAGGGGGATTTTTTTTCCAACCATTTGTACTTTTAGGTATTAGATGGTAAACATCTAAATCGATTTTGTATGAAGAAAATTTTATTTTTTGCATTCAGCATGTTATGTTGCTCATTCCTGGATGCTCAGACCATCAATTACCAGCCGCTGCACGGGGACTACACACAATATGTGTATCAGCATCAACATTGGGACGGAAGTCAAAATGTAGAAAACTTTCATAAGACAATCTGGTCCGGAGATACACTCATTGGAGGGCAGCATTATGTGCGCATTTTCCAGTTTGGCGTTTATGCCGGAGGAGTCAGAGAAGATATCCCTAATCAGAGACGTTTTTTTATTGACCTGAACAACCAGGAAAAGGAAATAACCATAAGCCCGTTTCTAACTACCGGGGCATTATTGACAGACAGTTCCGTTTTTTTGAATGCGTTTAGGAGTTATATACCTTTTATAGATGACTATTGTAATACCTGTGATACCTTGCAGGTAACGGCGGTAGACAGTATTCTTGAAGCAAACGGAACATACAGCGCAACCTATCATCTGGAAGTGCTGCCACAGCCAAATATTTCTTTTGATTACAATACGTACGAAGGATTAATAAACGTCAACGGATTTGAAGCCGGCGAACACCAGATTTGTTACCGTGAAGACGGAGAGCAAACTCCTCCGGGACAGGAAACCCCCTGGACAATTATGTGCGATTTGGGAATCAATGAGGCGCATTTGCTTCAGATTGAGTTGTTTCCGAATCCGGTGTCCGAATCGTTTAATCTTTCCGGAGATTTGGGGTTGATAACTGATCTGGCCATTTATAATATTAGCGGAATATTCATCAAACAAATTCCTTTGTCCGGGATAAATGCAGCGATCTCCATCAGTGATTTGAAAAGCGGAATCTATTTGCTTTCAGCGAATGGGAATCAAAAGGTGCTGAGATTCCAAAAAATGTAATTTAAATAAACAGAAATCCCGGATATTGAGTTCGGGATTTTTTATTTTTAGATACATGTAATCTCAAAATACATTGCGTTATGAATGATCTTTTGAAGAAAATAGCAGGTATTGCTTTCGTTGGTTTCCTTTTTTCGAATACGTGTTGTGCTCAAATCGAACAAGCCAGGCATTCCGGTTCTGGTGCAAAAACAGCAGTTGCCAAAGATGACATTACCTGTTTTTACATGATTGACCGGGTTTACACGGATCCACGAAATCCCGACAGGAGAACGGTAGTCGGTGGACTGAATTTTTTCCAGGTAGAAGAGGGGAAGATCAGTGTGGCAGCCCGAACTCCTAAGACTTCCTTCTTTTTCAATGGAACAGTGGATAGTTTGGAAACAGTGGTTGTTGATGGTGTGTCGACTATTCGTGTGCATGCTACGAACAGTTTCAACAGCCCGACGGTTTACCCTTATGTTTTTGAAATATCGCAACCGGAAGGCGGGCCGGTATCCATTTATGCCCGCCGGATGCGAAGTACAAGTTTCCAGTATTTCTTTGAAGTGCATAAAGCAAGCGCCAGGGAAATTGAAGAAACCCGTGCAAATGCTACGAAACAAAAATAAAAAAACCGATTCAGTGACCGGTTTCTTGCATATTATTCGGCAGACTTGCCTTTTTTAAAGGTGTAGTACAATCCGATTGAAAAACGACTGGCTAAAGTACTTGCATTAAATCCCAAATCCCGGAAAACAGAGCCACCATAATGCATTTCATTATATCCGAGAACATTCATAGATCCGAATACGGAGAATCGGGGAGACAAATCGTAGAAAAATCCGGCGGTTAAACTGGCATTCAACGTTTGCTGGTTGTAACTATCGTTCGGAAAAACAATGTACCCGTTTTCCGGACCCCAATAGGTAGCGGTACTTGATCTGCCGGCATTGTAGGAAACTCCGATCCCTAAAAACGGCTTGAAGTTATTTTTCCCGAATAAGTACCGTGAATGGATGCTTCCTCCCAAACCATACGATTTGGTTTTTGTCTGGTCTTTGTTGGAAACGGAGGAGCCAGCATAGCCAATTCCAAACCCCAATTGAATATGATCCGTTAAAAAAGTTCCAACTTCCGGGGAAACATTCCAGGTAGCTCTTTTTTGAGACAAACCTCCGTTTGTGGTATTTCCCATAGAAGCACCTGCACTTCCTCCCAGATACCAGGATCCTTTTTGTCCGTAAACGGTTGTGCCTAAGATCAAGGCACCGATTAAGGTGATTTTTTTCATAAAAATTGTTTGTCGATGTGGGCCAAAATTAGAAACATTCCGTTTGTTCGCTGAGAGATTAGCATTTATTGGGAAATAAAAAAGGAGCTCCGTAAAGAACTCCTTTCAAAATCAATAGATTGGATATTACTGAGAAATAATCGGTTTCAAACCTCTCAATCCCATATCTGTCGGATAATCTCCTGCTCCCGGTTCGTATTTCCCATCTGTGTTGGCATCGTACCACTCAAAACTTTTGTTGGTGGAAAGAGACATCGTACAAATGATATCCTGTGTTTCGTTTCCTGTAATGGTAAAAGGCGTATCAAAATTACCCGTTACTACGCATGAACCTGCCGGTACCGGAGATGTTGCCGATAATGGATTCGGAACTGTTGTTGCCGTTGCCTGGCCCTGAACTACGATTCCCAGGTTTTCAAATGCCCAGTAACCTTGTAATTTATTCCCGTTGATGTTCACAGTTGTGTTCCATACTTTGTAGTTGGTAATATATGTGTTGAAACCTACGAAAGAAGCCAGACGTCCGTTGTAATCAGCACCGTTGTAGCGGTAATCAAGCGAATAGTTCTGGTAAGTCAAAGACATACGCACCCAATTATAAGTATCCGGAGAAATGTTCTTCAAAGGAATTTTCATGAAAACTTCGTTGTCTCCTTTGATAATCGCTTTGCTGAAATCAACCGCGTTGGCTCCGCCTGCTGTTGTTTCCGCTCCGTGGTACAGGATTTCACCTGCTCCCAATTGGGTGTACATATTTTGAGCAAATTCAATGTAGTGTGCACTCATTCCGTAAAATACCGGCGACTGGGCAGCATGATCCGCAGGAATCGTTGCCGGGTTTCCGAAATTATCCAGGCGAGGTGCCAGGGAATCAAAATGCAATTTTACGATTAAGTAAGGACCTGTTTCAGTCTCTTCTTCAGGATACGTACAACTTCCGTCATCGGAATTTGCATTGGCGTTGTAGTTCGTTGCGTTGGCATCCGTACAGCCTTTTTTCTTACATCCTACTGAGATTGCTGCAAGCAGGACAAATAGAAGCGTTAGTTTTTTCATGTTTAGTGTTTTCGAGAGACAAAAATAGGCAAAATAAAAGACTTGTTTCGGAATATAACGCATCCGGGATCACCTGGTTACTTCCGGTTGATCATATAAACGGCCGCGATACCCAGCAACCCGCCGATAATCGTATGGATTTCCAGCTTTTCGCCCAGGATGGCAAAAGAAAACAGCGCAGCACTGAAAGGTACAATAAAGATAAAACTGCTGGCCTTTTCAGCCCCGATTTTAGAAGTCGCGAAAAAGTATGTGGTGGTAGCCAGCGTCACCGTAATGACACTTGAGAAAAGCACATTTCCCCAGAAACGCATATCCGTTTCCTGGATTAATTGACCGATTTCTGTAAAGTTTACGAAAGGAACCAGGCAAGCCAGTGTTACCACGTACATCCACCAGGTGAAAGCGAAGGGAGAACCGTATTTCGCAGATTTCGATGTAAATTTGCTCATAACTGCCCAAATCAGGGCACTTAGCAGGAAGTAAAGATTGCCGGGTGTGGCAAAGATATCGTCATTTCCCCAAACTTTTAAAAGGCTTAACCCGGCTGTTATCCCGAACAATAATCCGATGAATTCATTCCTGGTGGGCCTTTTCCAGTCGATGAGCATGCCCAGTCCGTAAGCCATTACCGGGTTCAAAGTAGTTACCAAAATTCCGCCTGCTCCCGGGCTACCGTTCTTTAATCCGGCCAGGAAGGTGTAATTGTAAGTTGCCATAAGAATTCCGGCACAAACCATAAAAGGAATTCCTTTCCGGGAAATGATAAATTTCGTTTTTAAGGGAATTAACAGAAGCAACAGGCTGACGATAACAAAAGCGTAACGAAAAACACCCAAGGCAACAGGACTTCCGAAGGAGGTTAATACCTTATTTGCCGGCCAGCTGATTCCCCAAATGATCATACTGCAAACCATCAGGATGGTCAGTAGCGATTGAGAACTCTGTTTTTCTTCCATGGCGCAAAATTAATCAATATTCAACGACTTCCGATTGATGAATCCGGGACTTTTTTGCAGGAACAGTGGATTCTTGGAACATCATCCTGCCACATGCTTCACAGTCTCATTTTGGTTCTCCCTGCGATTCTGGTTCTCATTCTCGCTCTGTTTCTCATTCTGTTTTCGTATTTTCGTCGCATGGAAAAGAACGACAATCAGATCAACATTGAGCTAAACGAAGAATTGGCAGAAGGTGTTTATTCCAATTTGGCAATTATCACGCATTCACAATCCGAATTTGTGGTGGATTTTATTCAAATGATGCCGGGAATGCCGAAAGCAAAAGTGCGCTCAAGAGTAGTGATGTCTCCGCAGAATGCAAAACGCTTGATGCGTGCATTGGCTGAGAATGTCCAAAAATATGAGCAGGTGAACGGAGTCATTAATGACATTGATACACCTCCGTTTCCACCCATGAATTTTGGCGGAACAACAAACCAGGCTTAAATTAAACGAGGAAACTTTGCGTTTACGAATACCCGGTAATACGAACTATATTGTCACTTTTGGAACGGAATTTCTGATTTTGTTCCTGGGGTTTATGGTTTTTCGCCTGGCAAATGCGAACCTGGAAGATACCGGATTCAGCGAGTATACGCTGATTCGCAGATCCATCTCTTTTTTGCAGCCGCTTTTAATGATCGGCCTGGGAGTAGCCATTCCACGTTACGTCAGCCTGGAACCGGGAAGAAGTTCCTTATTGCCCTCCGGTTTGATCTGGATGTTCCTGTCGATTTTACTTATTTGCACAGGCCTCTGGATTGGTAAATCTTACGTTTCCCGGTTGTTCTTCGGTTCGGAAAATTATACCCACTACATTCTTCCCATTGCCGTGATGCTTTCGCTTTACGGGCTACATGCCATTATTTATGGCTTTCTGAGGGGAATGTTCAAAGTATTCCAGGCTAATTTCGTCCAGTTGATCAACGTGGGGCTGATACCCGCATTTTCCGTTTATTTTACCGATAATGTCAACGACTTGCTGTTCTGGAACATCGTGCTACTGACGGGATCGCTGGTAATTTTTATTGCCTACCACATGATCCGGATGAAAATCCGCTTTACAAAAGAACAGTTCATTGCAGACAGCAAATTGCTGCTGGTTTATGGATTGCCGCGTGTTTTGGGAGATTTTGCGCTGTTAGGCTTGCTAACATTGCCCACTTTCCTGATTCTGAATATTGAGAAAAATGTATTGGTGGGTGGCGATGTGGCTTATTCGCTCACGCTGTTGAACCTTGCAGGAGCAGCTTTCGGACCTTTGGGACTGATCTTGCTTCCTGAAATCGTGAGTGCCATGCGGACACAAAACCTGAAACTGATTCGCAGGCGCTTTTTCGTATCTACGGCGCTGTGTTTGGGATTAACCCTGTTGGGAGTAGCGGTTTTTTACCTGTTTTCAGAAACGATCCTCTGGATCCTGCTCGGGAAAGACTACCGCCCTTCGATTATTCCGGTTTCTAAAATTGTGTTGCTTTCAGCATTCGGATATTGTTTGTACATCGTTTTGAGAAGCTTCCTGGACGCCATGAAAGTAAAAGCCAGCAATGCCATTAACCTGCTGATTTGCCTGGGAGTTTACGGAATCCTGATCGGGATCGGGAAATACATGGGCCTTGATTTTACCTATTATCTTTTTTCCTTTGCAGGAGTTATGACCTTGCTGGGATTGATCACCTTTATCGAAACATATCAATCAATCAAAAAATTATGACCGCCTTATTAATCTTACTTCTTGTCTCCGTGGCCATCGGCTTTGTCCAGGTTCGAATATGGAGAATTTATAAAAACCTCACTTTTCCCATCGTCACAGCAGTACTTTACTTCTGGTCATTGATGGGAGCCTGGTTGTTTGTCTTTGACCGTCTCACCGGATTCGGGAAAGATATCGGGTTTGCCTATTACTATTTGCTCGACAAAATGTTCATGGTAAACCTCGACGGCACTTACAACCTGGTAATCATCAGCTACGGAGCTTTTATTTTAATCTTCCAGGGTTTTGTATACCTCGGAATTAAACGATTGAAACGGAAATTTCCGGAAAGCCCGGATGCGGAAACCCATTCCGGAAAGCCATTTACAGCTTCCCAGGTTCCGTTTTTGCTGATCGCACTGGTATCCATGATGGGTTCCCTGTTTTTTGTAAAAGACGTGTTGATCAGTGCTATGCTGCTCCATGAATCGATCTATTCGAATGTGCGTGCGGGAGGCGTTCCGCTTTACAGCCTGCACCAGTATTTCAACTGGATCATGGTGTTCTCATTTGCCTGGTACCTGGCGCTTTATTACCGCAAAGACAAAGAAATTGCGGTAGTCAAAAAGCCGGGTGTAGTGTTTTGGTTCTGCTTTTTGCTGATGGTCAGTTACCTTTCAATCATCGGTACACGTCATGAATTGTTTTTGGGAGGATTATTTTTCATTTTGTATGTTTCCTACCCTTTCAAATCAATCCGCAAGAACAAATTGTTTTACGGCGTCTTTTTCGTCGTTTTCTTTTTTGTGCTTGCTTTGAACGACCCGATGCGCGGGATGGCTTCCAACCTGATGGAAAAAATAGGGGTTACTGCCATGGTGAATTCCCCCGAAAACCAAAAACTAGCAAATATTTATTCGAGTGACCGCACGTATTTCCTGCACCGAGATCCTGAAAAATCGAAACGGATTATTGAATCGTATAAATACCGCGATACCACCTTTGTTGCAAAAGGAGATACCATTGTGATGAAGCAGATGGAATTCATGGCCCAGACCAAAAAACACCCGGACAAGATTATCTATCACGGGAAGATTTACCGCATCAACAACCAGTTTGTGTCCTACGGATATAAAAAATTGGGGATGGGAGAGCGAATCCTGAAAGCGGGAACCAATATTTTGTTTTCCAATGAACTGTTTGCCGGCCATTTTTCCATGTACGGAATTTACAGTCACCACGTAAGCCCTTCTTATGGAATCGCATTGAGAAACCTGGTTGGAAGTGAAAAGCAGGATACGTATCATTATTATGCGAATCAGCTGCATCTTCCGGATGACCAGGGATTCACGATTAACCACATTTCGTCCTGGTACCTGAATTTCGGGTATTTCGGGTTTGTTTTGGGTGCATTCTTTTTGGCGATTTGTTACCTTGTACCTGTTTACCTGATGCATTCGTTTAAAAAGAAACGCAAACAGGTATTCTTTGTACTGACAGCCTTGTTGGGAATGGTGGCATATATGCCGTTGATTATTCGTTCGGACCTGTTGGTGTTTGAAGGAATGATCAAGCAGGTAATCATTGTTCCGGCTTTGATATGGCTGGCAGTAGTTATTTACGGACGTTTGTTCCAGCGAAAAAAACAACAGGATGCAGGGTAAGGAAAAAATACTGATCACCGGGGCAAGCGGGTTTATCGGGAAAAGTTTGTTGAAAAAGATAGATTTTGACCGGTATGATGTGGCCATTTTGACGCGAAATCCGCAAAAATTCGGACCCGGAGAACGATTTCGCGTAGTGGAAGGAGATCTTTCTGACCAGGAATCGCTGAATCGTGCACTTTCCGGTATAACAGTATTGATTAACCTGGCGGCAGAAGTCAGAAATCCCGACAAACTCGAAGAAACAAACATCGGAGGAACCGAACGGCTGATTGCAGCAATCCGCGAAGCCGGAACGGTAAAACAGGTGATTCACTTAAGCAGTGTTGGTGTGGTGGGAATGAACTACAGCCTGGATCCAACGGTTGTGAATGAACAATTCCCGGCGCATCCCAAAAATGAATACGAACGTACGAAGCTGATTTCCGAGAAACTATTTCTGTCTTTTTTCAAGGAAACTCCCGGTTTGCACTGGTCAGTATTAAGACCGACGAATGTGTTCGGAGCTTTCCATCCTTTTGATGCGCTTTTGAACCTCATGCAACATGTACGCAACGGAAAAAGAATCCTGTATACCCGCAGTGCGAAGGTGAATTACGTGTACGTGGAAGACTTGACAGCATTTATTTTAAACCGGCTTGAAGCAACCGGAAATGGTATTTACAACGTGGGGAATTCCATGGATTTGAAAGCTTTCCTGGATGATATCGCCCATGAATTGGGAACTTCTCTGAACGCAACCCGCTTACCGAAATGGGCCGTAAAACTGTTTGTTGGTCTAAAAATCCGTAAATTGGATTCCGTAAGTAATGAAGTTGTTTATTCGGATAAGGCTCTCCGGGCTCATTTTCAATATCCTTTCGGCGTGAAAGAAGGAATCCGCCAAACAATTGACTATTACAAACATTTAAATAAGCTTTGATGAGAATTTGCTACTTTGCAGATAGTGAAAGTATTCATACGGAACGATGGTGTAAACATTTCCAGTCGCTCGGTCATGACATACATTTGATTACCTACAAATCCAAACAGATTGAAGGAATCAAAACTTATTCTGTAAATATGGGTACACTGGATGTTTCCGGGGGAAACTGGCGGGTTTTGCTTCGTTTCCGACAAGTTCGCAAATTACTCAAAGAGATCAAACCGGATGTTTTTCACGCACTGTACGCTACCAGTTACGGAATTACCGGGGCACTGTGCGGTTTTCATCCTTACATTATTTCGTCATTAGGCTCTGACATCCTGATCAGTCCAAAAAACTCACGGATTTACAGAATACTCCTGAAGTTTGCATTTAAGCGGGCAGATCTCATCATGGTAATGGCAGATCACATGATTCCGCCGGCTAAGGAGCTTGGAGCGAAAGAAAGTAAGATTGTGGCACTTCCGTTCGGAATTGATCAGCAAATTTTTAATTCGGAGAACCGGAGCGTACCGGAAGATGAATTTGTAATTACCTGCACGCGCAATTTCGAACCGATCTATAACATGCCGCATTTGCTGAAAGCATTGCAAAAAGTAGTGGCTGAAATTCCCAATATCCGGGTAAACCTGATTGGTTCCGGAAGTCAGAAAGAAGAACTGATGCGCATGACCGAAGAATTTGGACTGGCATCACGGGTTCATTTCCTGGGGAAAATTCCACAACGTGAAATAGCAGATTATCTGAATAAGAGCCACGTATTCGTGAGTTTGTCGCTTTCCGACGGGAACAATATTTCACTCAACGAAGCCATGGCTTGCGGCACCTGGAACATAGTCACCGACATTCCTGCCAATCACCAGTGGATTAAAGACGGGGAGAACGGTTTCTTCGTCCAGATCGATGATGTGGATGGTTTGGCGAATCTGATTGTGAGAAGCAGGAACGAATATCACGAGTTGATGGAAAAAGCAGTTGTTTTGAACGATCAGTTACTTCGTGAAAAAGGAATCTGGCAGATCAACATGCAGAAAGCAGAAAAATGGTATCTTCAACTCATCAATGATTAAAGTTGCAATAATAGGTGGTGGCGGACATGCCCGTGTTTTGTCGGAGGTTATTTCACATAATCCCGAATTGCGTTTGGTGGGCTGTTTTGATGATTCACTGGAACGCGGTACTGAGTTGTGGGACGGTGTCAAAGTGTTGGGCGCTGTTAACGAACTTGGAAAAATTCCCGATCCGGTAGATGCATATATTATAGGAATAGGGAACAACGCGGTCCGGAAAAAGATTGTCGGTCAATACCCGGATCTGAACTGGATAAGTTTGGTGCATCCGCGTGCGATCATCAGTCCGAGTGCTGAGATCGGGAAAGGTTCGGTAGTTTTGGCCGGAGCAGTTGTCAGTACAAATGCGAAGATAGGAACCCAGGTCATTGTGAATGCAAACGTGACGGTGGATCACGATACCAAAATCGGTGATTACGTGCATTTATCCATCGGAAGCCTGGTTGGAAGCAACAGCATCATTGAAGAATCCTGCCTGATCGGGATCGGTCAGATCGTTCCATCATTTTCGACCATCACCGAATGAAAAAGCTCATTCCGACTCTCGAAAAAGCGCAGAACTGGTTTCCGGCACTGCTGATATTCATTTTTTGCTTTGCCCCGAAACCGTCTTCGATCGTCATCATCCTGTGGTTGATCAATAACCTGGTTTTATGGTCGCAAAAAGCCGTGAAGTTTCAATGGAACAAGATCTTTTCTGCTATCACCGGCTTGTACCTGATATTCGTTATCGGATCATTCTTCACACACGATCCGGGTATTGCAGGTGGAATTTTGAGTAAAAAACTATCCTTACTTGTTTTCCCGTTGATATTCGCCTTGCAGAATCCAAGGTCGTTTGACCTAAAACCGTTTGTAGTTGCATTTCTCGCCGGATTAATCGTCGTTATCACACTTGGCTTTGTACACAGTTATCAATTCTACCTCGAAACAGAGTACCTGAACGGAAGTTTTACCGGTTCGGTCTTTTCCTACATTCACCATCCGACTTATTTGGCGGTATTGCTGACCATGTCAATTTTCTTTTTCAGGATCGCCATCTGGGAACAATGGAAAGGATTCAATACCTGGACGCTGCTGGTTTGGATCGCATTTATCAGCTTCATCCAGTTCATCATTTTTTCATTTGCCGGCGTATTGTTCCATTTTGCGGTTTTGGCTTACCTGGTGGTGAGCTACCTGAAGAAAAAACTTCCCGCAATGGCGTTTTTGGTTGTTTTGGCCATCATTGCATCGCTTCCGTTTGTAGCTTATTTCGGGGTAACGCGCGTAAAGGATGAAGTGAATAACACCCTGACGGATTTGAAAATCTACTTGTCCGATCCCGACCATATTTACGAGCAAGCCAAGCTGGCACCTCACGGAAACAACATCCGCATTTTGATGTGGACGACTTCCTTTCAGCAGTTTTCCGAACACCCGATGGGAACCGGAACCGGGAATTTTGACGAAGTTATGGGTGCGCGTTTGCGGGCGAAAGGATTGGACGAAATAGCCAAAGTCGAATACAATTCACACAACCAGTTCCTTCAGCTTGCCGTAGAAGTAGGAATTTTCGGCTTGCTTTGTTTTGTGATGCTTTTGTTCCTGGTTTTCCGCATGGGAATCCGTTACCGGAACGAACTCCTCGTCTGGATAGGTTTGAACCTCGTTTTTAACGGCTTCTTTGAATCGATGCTTCAGCAGCAAAGTGGTATTGTTTTTTACGTACTCACGATTTGTATCGGGATACTTTTGGTCCGTAAAAAACACCCTTTAAGAACCGCGTCCTAAGCCGGAAATAATAATTTCTGCACACATCTTATCCTAAAAATGTTGTAGAATTGGTTTTACCTGCTATTTTTGTACAAACGCTTATTGGATGACGTCTGAGTTGAAATCTTTAATTGAACAAATTGGCGCGAAATCTCGTCAGTTACACCAATCATTGGTGACTGAAAGAGAACGCGTTCGTTCCATGACGGATGAAATCAATCGTTTGAATGCTGAGATTTCTGAGTATCAAAACCAGAAAAAAGCCATGGAGGATGAGCTCCAAAGCTTAAAATCAGAATTGGACCAAGCGCGTGAACAAGTTCAGGCACAACCTGTTTCAACCAATGGAGTTGAAATCGATGTGCTTGTGAAGGAGATTGATTTCTGCATTCAACAATTAAAAATAGCGAATGAGTAAGGTGTCTTTGAAAGTAGTGGTTGCCGGTCGTACGTACCCTTTAACTGTCCAGGAAACGGAAGTTGAAAAGGTGCAGCGTGCTGCTGACGATATCAATAAAGCGATCAAACAACTACAGGACAACTTTGCTGTGCGCGATATGCAAGACTTATTGGCGATGACCGCCTTACAATTGTCTACCAGAGGAAGTAAAGCACCGGCAGCCGCAGGTAGTGCTCCTCAAGCTGATTTCTCTGAAGCAACTGCTGCATTGAAAGCACTTTCTGATGATTTGGATGCATTGAATTAATTGTCCCATCCGCCCGGCGGATCAGGATACGCAAGTCTTTTTCTCACTTGTTTACGTGATGTCTCCGTAAGCAGTGGGATTTTTTTATTTAAGAACTATGGTAAATTTAATTATTGGAGCATTGATCGGGTTAATAGGAGGTGGTGTCGCTACCTTCATTATCCAGAATACGATGCTTAAAAAAAGAAAAGAACAAATCTTGAAAGAGGCTGATCTGGAAGGAGAAGCAATGAAAAAAGAGAAAATTCTTCAGGCAAAAGAGCGCTTTCTGAAATTGAAAGAAGAGCATGAAGAAAACGTGAAAGAACGTGAAAGACGTATGCAGTCTACTGAAGACAGAGTGAAAAGCAAAGAAAAATCGCTGACTCAGAAAATCGAAGAAGTTTCCCGCAAGGAAAAAGATACCGATCGCATGCAGGCAGAATTGGCAAGCAAGATCGAAGCAAACGAAATCCGTCACCAGGAATTGGACAAAATGCACCAGAAACGGGTGGCTGAGCTGACAAAGATCACCGGAATGTCGATCGAGGAAGCGAAGAACTTATTGATGGAATCCCTGAAAGACGAAGCGCGTACTTCCGCAATGGCGCACATCAAGGAAATCACCGAAGAAGCAAAATTGAATGCGAACCGTGAAGCAAAACGGATCGTGATTCAGACCATTCAGCGAGTAGCTTCCGAGCAGGCCGTTGAAAATGCCGTTTCGGTATTCAACATTGATTCGGATGAGGTAAAAGGACGTATCATCGGTCGCGAAGGTCGGAATATCCGCGCGTTGGAAGCAGCTACCGGAGTGGAGATCATTGTAGACGATACACCGGAAGCAATCATCCTTTCCTGTTTCGACCCGGTTCGAAGAGAGATCGCCCGTTTGGCATTGCACCAATTGGTTTCCGACGGACGTATTCACCCTGCACGTATCGAAGAAGTAGTGGCGAAGACCAAGAAATCGCTGGAAGAAGAAATCGCTGAAACAGGAAGAAGAACCTGCATCGATTTGGGAATCCACGGATTGCACCCGGAATTGATCCGCATGGTTGGGCGTATGAAATACCGTTCCTCTTACGGACAGAACTTGTTGCAGCACAGCCGTGAAGTAGCGAACTTGTGTGCGATCATGGCTTCCGAGCTGGGATTGAATGTAAAAGTGGCGAAACGCGCAGGATTGTTACACGATATCGGTAAAGTTCCGGATGAAGAACCGGAATTGCCGCACGCGATCCTGGGTATGAAGCTGGCAGAAAAATACGGCGAAAAACCGGATGTATTGAATGCTATCGGAGCTCACCACGACGAAATTGAAATGACATCTTTGATCTCACCGATTGTTCAGATTTGTGACTCCATTTCCGGAGCACGTCCGGGAGCACGTCGTGAGGTGGTTGAATCATACATCAAGCGAATCAAAGACCTGGAGAATCTGGCCTTGTCTTATGACGGAGTCAATTCCGCTTATGCAATCCAGGCAGGCCGCGAGTTGCGTGTATTGGTTGAAAGTGAAAAAGTAACCGATTTGCGTGCGGATGAATTATCCTTTGCGATTTCTCAGAAAATTCAAACGGAAATGACTTATCCGGGACAGGTAAAAGTGACCGTGATCCGTGAAAAACGTTCCGTGAACTACGCGAAGTAAGATGGATCAAGCTCAGTTGATATCTGATCGATTAAAAAATAAAACCATTTTGGTGACCGGCGGTGCCGGCTTCATCGGTTCAAATTTAACAGAGGCCCTATTGAAAATAGGAGCCTCTGTTATTGTTTTGGATAACCTGGAAACAGGCCTTCAATCAAATATTGACCGGTTGTCCCACTACGAAAATTACCGTTTCGTAAAGGGAGATATTTGCAATCCGGATGACTACCGCGATTTGCTGAAAGAAGTAGATGCAATCTCCAACCAGGCCGCTTTGGGTTCTGTGCCGAGATCCATCGAATTTCCTTTGAACACGCATCGCGTAAATGCCACGGGTTTTTTGACCATTTTGCACGAAGCGAAACAGGCAAACGTAAAACGCTTTGTCTACGCCAGTTCGTCTTCTGTTTATGGAGATTCCCTGGCTTCACCCAAACACGAAGGACAGGAGGGAAAAGTACTTTCGCCTTATGCAGCTACGAAGCAATTAAACGAAGAATACGGACAGGTTTACCACCAATTGCATGGAATGGAAACAATCGGGTTGCGTTATTTCAACGTATTCGGACCGTTCCAGAACCCGAATGGTGTTTATGCAGCAGCTATTCCCAGGTTTTTGGATAAAATGCTCAAGGGTGGAGAAATCGTGGTAAACGGAGACGGAGAGCAATCACGCGATTTTACCTACGTGAAAAACGCCATTCATGCAAACCTGCTTTCCCTGATCTCTGAAAACGAAGAAGCATTCGGGAAAGTTTACAACGTAGCCTGTGGCCGGAGTTTGACACTGAATACAGTTATCAACAGTTTGCAGGAAGGATTGAAAAGCCTGGGGACCACTCCGCAAAATACATTAACTTATGGTCCGCCGAGAAAAGGAGACATCAAAGATTCATTGGCATCAACTGCCCGGATGGAGCAATATTTGGATTATAAACCCGTATATACCTTTGAAGAAGGAATCAACGAATACCTTCGTCATGTATTGCAATGCCATTGAAAGCGCTCAAATCTGACTTTGTAAAATCAGTACTTACGTTGATGACAGGTACTGCAATTGCGCAGTTGATCGCTTACCTCATTTACCCGTTTCTGACACGTATTTATTCTACCGCCGATATGGGCGAATTGGGAGTATATACCCGTTTGGTGGCTTTTATTGCGGCCATTGCAACTGCCCGTTATGAAGCAACCTTACCGGTAGCCAAACAGGACAATCACGCATTTTCATTGTACAGGCTTTCCTTCCGGATTTCGCTGGTTGTTCTGACAGCGGTTTTTGCCATCGGTTTGATCTATTATTTCCTGAAACCCTACAACTTTTCGAACTATATTTTCCTGTTGGTTTCAGTTTTGAGCGCTTATGTAAGCGTTTGGATCAACCTGGGTACCAGTTGGTCGGTTCGTAAAAAGCTTTTCAAACAGATCTCGGTCCAGCGCATGGTGAATTCGGTTTCCGTAAACTCCTTCCGCCTGATTTTCGGGGTGTTGAACTGGGGAGCATTCGGGTTGATATTCGGAACGTTGCTCGGCTCGTTTTTGTCCACATTTGCTTTCATCAAAACATTTTTGACCAATAAGAAAAGTCACGCTTCTACTGCCGATTTGAGAAGAATGCGCGTATTGGCCAAAGAATACAAAACGTATCCGACTATTTACCTGCCGCACGTTTTGCTCGATTTGGCGGTTGACCTGGCATTGGCAACGCTTATCGTGGAGTTTTACGGCAAATCAACATTCGGTTCTTACAGTTATGCTTATTTGATGCTGAAACTGCCGTTGGGCTTGTTCGGACAATCACTTGGCCAGGTTTTCTTCAACAAGAGTTCCGAACTATTCCATAAAGGTCAGTCTTTGTATCCCTTAACACTTAAAACGCTTCGAACCCTGTTCTTTCTTTCGATTGTGCCGTTTACGGTGCTTTTCTTCTTCGGAAGCGAGTTATTCGGGTTTGTTTTCGGGGAAAGATGGATAGAAGCGGGAAGAATTGCTGAGATTTTATCCCCGGCTTTGATGCTGAATTTCCTGGTTTCGCCGATTTCCTCTTTGTCGCTTGTGTTATCGAAGCAAAAGCTCATGTTTGGTTTCGGATTGGCGGTGGCATTTTTCCAATTGTTCAATTTCGGGGTACTCCCGATCCTGTTGAACGTATTGGATAAACTCCGGTTTACGGATCGCGGTTTTGATTCATTCCACTGGATTTTGGGCTTCAATTCCGTATTGTTGTCGATCGTTTATGTGGTAATCATTTTGCTCTTTTTACGATTGACCAAAAGGAGTATCCGCAAACGGCATAAAATGTATATTTGACAGGAAAGTTCAAAGATGTTCAAATGTTTCAGCCAGGCTGATTCAAATGTTCAAATAGAACCCTTTAAACTTTTTGAACTCTTTGAACAATGATTAAACTTAGGGATGGTAGTAATTGTAGATTATGGTCTGGGAAATTTGGGTTCGATAAAGAACATGCTTCAGTTTATCGGGTTCGATGCAGTGATTTCAAGCGACCGGGAAACGATTTCCGGAGCTACGAAATTAATCCTTCCGGGAGTAGGGTCTTTTGATCAGGGAATGACCAATCTGCATGAAAAAGAATTGGTTTCCGTTTTGAATCAGCGGGTGTTGATAGACCGGGTTCCTATTCTTGGCATTTGTTTGGGAATGCAGCTGTTCGGACTGAAAAGCGAAGAAGGAAGTTTGCCCGGTTTGTCCTGGATTGGGCAGGAAAGCAAAAAGTTTCGCCCGGATAATCACCAGGCATTTCCGGTTCCGCACCTGGGTTGGGAATACGTTTCGGGCACAAATGTCCAAAGCAGGCTTCTAACCGGATTGGACGACGAAACGAAATTCTATTTTGCGCATTCTTATTACGTGAGCTGTGAAAACCGCGATGAAGTAATCCTGGAAGCAAACTACATTCATCCTTTTGATGCATCGGTGGAGAAAGGAAACATTGCGGGAGTTCAGTTTCATCCCGAAAAAAGCCACAAATACGGCATGCAGTTATTAACCAATTTTGTTACTCACTTCTGATGGCATTACCAAGATGTATCCCGGTACTTTTGCTTCAAAACGGAGCGCTGGTTAAAACCGTTCAGTTCCGCAACCCGAAATACATCGGCGATCCCCTGAATGCCATTCGCATTTTCAATGAAAAAGAAGTAGACGAACTGGTTTTCCTGGATTTGGATGCTTCCGTGAAAGGAACTCCGGTACAAATTCGCTTACTGGAAGAAATTTCCGGGGAATGTTTCATGCCTTTATCTTACGGAGGAGGAATAAAAACCATAGAAGATATCCGGCAGATCATACAGATTGGGATTGAAAAAGTGATTATAGGAACAGAGGCCGTGGAGAACCCGCAATTCGTGAAACAAGCCGTGACAGAATTCGGAAGTTCCAGCATTTGTGTTTCCCTGGACGTGCAGAAAAACAATTCGGGTGAATACCGTTTGTATACCCGTTCGGCTACCAAATTAATCGACCTGGACCCGCTTGAATATGCACAAAAGCTGGAGCAACTGGGAGTTGGTGAATTATTGATCCATTCCATTGACCGGGAAGGAACGCGAAGCGGCTATGATCTGGAATTGATAAAAGCGATTCGCCGGGCGGTTAAGATTCCGGTAGTTGTAAGTGGAGGTGCCGGAAACCTGGAAGATCTTTGCCGGGGAGTGGAAGCCGGAGCTTCTGCAGTAGCTGCCGGAACCATGTTCGTTTTTCATGGAAAACACGATGCGGTACTCATTTCTTACCCAGATCAGGCTGCTTTAAAAAGAATTTATTCCAGTATTCAACGGAAATAGCTTATTTTGTCACCGATGGGAAAATTAAAAATTGTCACGGTATTGGGAGCCCGGCCTCAATTCATTAAAGCTGCGGTCGTGTCTTCTGCATTTCGTGAACATTTTGAAGAAATTTTGGTACACACAGGTCAGCATTACGACCCCAACATGTCGGATGTTTTCTTTGAAGAACTCCATATTCCCAATCCGAAATACCATTTGAATATCGGTTCCGGTCCTCACGGAGAAATGACCGGTGCTATGCTTACAGCGATTGAAAAAGTACTGGAAACGGAAAAACCGGATTTTGTACTGGTTTACGGAGATACCAATTCTACACTGGCAGGTGCTTTGGCGGCTTCCAAGATGCTGATCCCGGTGATACATGTGGAAGCTGGCCTGAGAAGTTTCAATAAAGCCATGCCCGAAGAACAAAACCGCATCTTAACCGATCATCTTTCGGAACTGTTGTTTGCTCCTACGCAGACCGCGGTAAAAAACCTGCACCGCGAAGGAATCCATCAGGGAGTTCACCTGGTTGGTGATGTAATGTATGACGGAATCCTGCATTTCCGGGAAATTGCCCGGCAAAAAAGCAGTATCCTGGCTGATTTGGGACTTGCTGAAAAAGAATACATTCTTTGTACGATCCATCGTGCGGAAAATACCAACGATCCCGAACGCTTGAAATCCATTGTAAGCGGATTGAATGCCGTTCTTGAAAAGATCGTGCTTCCGCTTCACCCGCGGACACAAAAATACCTGCAATCTTACGGGATCCGGCTTGCAGACCATATTCAGGTCATTGATCCGCTCGGTTACCTGGATATCGTGATGCTGGAATCGGCTGCTAAAAAGATTGTAACAGATAGCGGCGGAATCCAGAAGGAAGCTTTTTTCCTCGGTATTCCCTGCATTACCCTGAGAGAAGAAACCGAATGGGTGGAAACCGTTGAAAATGGCTGGAATACGCTGGTTGGTGCCGATGAACAAAAAATAGTAGGAGCCATCACGGGCTTTAATCCGGCCGAAGAAAGAAGCGACTATTTCGGAACAGGAAATGCAGCGGCTGAAATGGTGGCTGTTATTCGTAATACACTAAAGAATTGAAATGAATAGGATCAAATTGTCTGTCATTATTCCGTGCAGGAATGAAAGTATCTATATCGAAGAATGTATCCATGCGATTTATGCATCACACATCTCCGAGCAGGTGCAAATTTCGGTTTTTATAGTCGATGGAATGTCTGACGACGGAACGCGTGAAAAGATCCGTTCGCTTCAGGCAACCTATGAAACCCTGCAATTGATCGATAACCAGAAACAATTGACTCCTTACGCGTTTAATCTGGGGATTTATGCAGACATGACAGCCGATTACATTCAAATTGTAGGAGCAAGGCATATTCTGAGCCCGAATTACCTGAGCGAGTGCCTGCACCAATTGCAGACAGACCCTGCAACGTGGTGTGTAGGCGGAAAAATCGTCAATCAATACATCAATAAAACCGGAGAACACATCGCGAAAGCCATGTCGACCAGTTTCGGAATGGGGCTTGGAAATTTCCGGACATTGAACGAATCCGGTTATACCGACACGGTTACCAGCCCGATGTACCCGATGTGGGTATTTGAGAAAATCGGGTATTTCGACGAAGAATTGGTTCGCAACCAGGACGATGATTTCAATTACCGGGTTTCAAAGAATGGCGGCAAGATTTTCTTCCATGCCGGGATTTACCTGAAATACTACGTGCGCGGAAACCTGCGTCAGTTGTGGAAACAGTTTATGCAATACGGCTACTGGAAAGTATATGTCAACAAGAAACACAAAGCAGTTACAACACTTCGTCAATTGGTTCCGCCTTTGTTTGTGTTGTTTTTGATCCTGCTGCCGTTTTCCTTTCTGATCCACACTATTCTCGGGTTGATCGGACTGGGATTCCTGGTGCTTTATGTGATACTTGATTTGCTGGTAACTTCACGCATCTCAGAGAATGTTTCGGAGTTCAATAAGATCCTGGTCATTTTTCCCATCCTGCATATCAGTTATGGTTGGGGCTATCTGAAAGGAATAGCAGCGTTTTTAATTGCCAATAAGAAGCCCGGCGACAAGTACAAAAAAATGTCCCGATAAAAACTATTTTTTACCTTTGAATTATAAATTTTCCAAATGATTCCATTTTCACCGCCCCGTATCGATCAACGAGTAATTGATGAGGTAACAAGTGCCCTGACTTCAGGCTGGATTACAACCGGTCCGAGAACGAAATTATTCGAGAAGCAACTGACCGAATATTGCGGAAACAAATGTACGGTTGCCGTTTCTTCCTGGACAGCAGGAATGGAAGTGGTATTGCGCTGGTGGGGGATCGGCCCGGGAGATGAAGTGATTATTCCGGCAATTACCTATTGTGCTTCGGCAAATGTGATTATACACACAGGAGCAAAACCGGTGATGGTGGATATCAACCCGGATGATTTCAATATTTCGGTAGAAGCTATCCGGAAAGCCATTACTCCGAGAACCAAAGCGATTATGCCGGTGGATATTGCAGGTTTCCCGTGTGATTACAACGCAATCTATGAAATCGTTAATGATCCGCAAATCAAAAGCATGTTCCAGCCGAATTCTGATTTTCAGAAGCAATTGGGAAGAATCCTGGTTGCAGCGGATGCCGCACATTCCTTCGGAGCGACTTATGGCGGGAAACGTTCGGGTGCAATAGCGGATGTAAGCTGTTTTTCCTTTCATGCCGTAAAGAATCTGACCACCGCAGAAGGAGGAAGCATGTCAATCAATTTACCGGATGGTTTTGATCACGATGCTATCTACAAAGATTTATGTGTAAAGATCCTTCACGGACAAAATAAAGATGCTTTGGCAAAAGCACAGAAGGGCAATTGGCGTTACGACGTGACAGAACCCGGTTTTAAATGCAATATGACGGATATCCAGGCGGCCATCGGTTTGGTGGAACTGGACCGTTTCCAGGAAAACCTGGATAGAAGAAAAGCAATTTGCCTGGCGTATAATGAAGGTTTGAAAAACGAATCCTGGGCACTTTTGCCGAAGATGAAAGACGAAAAGCGCGAAACATGCTATCACTTGTACCAGTTGCGTATCGGAGGTGCTTCGGAAGCACAGCGGGATGCAATCATGCAGGCGATCTTTGACCAGGATGTTTCCGTCAATGTCCATTTTCAGCCGCTGCCGGTTTTGACAGCCTATAAAAGCCGTGGGTATAAAATGGAAGATTACCCGGAAGCATGGGATAAATATTCAAATGAAATTACCTTGCCTGTTTACTTCGATTTGACAGACGAACAAGTACAGATCGTGATCCGGGCCGTTAAAAATGCCGTAAAACAGGTGATGGGATAATGAAACGTTTGTTCGACATACTCGTTTCGTTCATTGTTTTAATGATCTTTCTTCCGTTTGGCATCCTGATTTCCATCGCGATTATTTGTGAAAGCAGAGGAGGTGTGTTTTACAGGCAGCAGCGTGTCGGAAAGAATGGCGTTCCGTTTCGCTTGTGGAAATTCCGTACAATGCGCGTGAATGCCGATAAATTGGGAAAGTTGACGGTGGGTATGCGCGATCCGAGAATTACCCGCGTGGGTTATTTTATCCGTAAATCCAAACTGGACGAATTTCCGCAGTTCATCAATGTGCTGTCGGGAGAAATGAGTATCGTGGGCCCGCGCCCCGAAGTACAGGAGTACGTGGATCTGTATACACCCGAACAACGCGAAGTTCTTTCGGTAAAGCCCGGAATTACGGATTATGCCTCGTTGGAATATTTCAAAGAAAACGAATTGCTGGGGAAATCCGAAAACCCGAGAGAAACATATATCCACGAGATCATGCCAGCCAAAATCGCATTGAATAAAAAATACATTGCCAATCCGACCCTGAGCCAGGATATTAAAATCATGTGGCAGACGTTTTTGAAAATGGTAAAATAAATGTTCAAATGTTCAAATGCCGCTGCCGCGGCAGATTCAAATGTTCAAATGGAATTCTTTAAACTTTTTGAACTCCTTTGAACGTTACTTCTTAAACACCAGGTAAACCGCGATCAAAATCAATAGGAAAGCCACAGCATGGTTCCATTTCAGGGATTCGTCCTTGAAAAAGACCAATGAGAAAACCATGAAAATGACCAGAGAAGCTACTTCCTGGATTATTTTTAATTGAATGAGCGAAAAAGGTCCGCCGTTGCCCTGGTATCCCAGTTTATTGGCAGGAACCATAAAAATATACTCGAACAAGGCAATTCCCCAGCTGATCAAAATGGTTGTGGCAAATACCCAAAAACCGGTTTTCTTCGCATCCGGATTATCTCTCAAATGGCCATACCAGGCGTATGTCATGAAGGAATTGGAAATAAGCAGCAATACAATGGTAAGAAGTGCTCTCATGATTCTTTTTTCCTGCAAATGTAAAAAAAACAGTGGGCGTCCCGTACGTACGGGACGCCCACTGTGGAATATGTTTAATTCTTATAAACGTTTTTCTTTTCAATGCGTCCGTCAGCGCTTTCGATATACACAAATATCCAGCCTTGGGGAAGGTCGTGCAATGAAAAGCACCAATTCGGCATGGCGCGATTTTTCAATACCCGGCCGTTCAGGTCTATCAATGTAATGTCTTTGATTTCAAGGGAAGAAGTAACCATCAACAGATCACTGGTCGGATTCGGATAAACTTTCAGGTCCCACGCAGGTAATTGGTTTTCTTCCGGAGGATCACTTGTTTGTGCCGATAGGGAGCTGGAAAAAAGGAGAAGCCCGCCTAGTAAAACGAAGGTTTTCATGGTATTTTGGATTTAACCTTATAATCGGGCGGAATAGTAAACGTTACACCAATGGAAAATTTAATTCGGTGCCTTAGACTCCGCTCAGTCACCTGAATACTGACTTTCTATTGTGAAAAGGTTACTGGGCGTAGCTGAAGTAATCTTTTTCAATTACTTTTAAGTATGGTAAAACCAATCAAACTCTCGGAAGCAAATGCCGATTTTTTCGATCGCGTATATCAGGTCGTCAAATTAATCCCGAAAGGAAGAGCGACCTCTTACGGTGCGATTGCGAAGTATTTGGGAGCAAAAAGCGGGAGCCGGATGGTAGGTTGGGCCATGAATGCTGCTCATGGGAAAGATGTCCCTGCTCAGCGTGTGGTTAACCGAAACGGGCAATTAACAGGTAAAATGCATTTCGAAACACCAACAGCCATGGAGGAATTGCTCCTGAAAGATGGAATTGAAGTGAAGGACGACCAAATTGTCAATTGGAAAGAAGTCTTTTGGGACCCGATGACAGAATTACAAATCGATTAAGGGAATTTTGAAATGAGTTGCTGATCGTCGCTTACCTTGATTTCGCAATCGCTTCGGTAGTCGGCAATCTGTTCATTGAACAGTTCCTCGTTTCCGGAAAGGTGCGCGCGGAAAGAAAGTTCCTTTTGAATCGATTCCAGCGCATTGTAACTGTAAGACACAGTTTCCATTTCTCCCATTTGGTTTAATAAGCTCCGTTCCTTCTCAACTAATTTTTTCGCGTACTGAACCTGGCGCTCATATTCCGACTGACATGAACTCATTAACGCAAGAAGTGAAAGGACTTGTAGTAGATTTTTCCATTTCATAAATCAAAGGTACATACAAACCATTCATTAAAAAAATCTGTTGTTTTCCCGGAATCGTTAAATATTCATTTTTTCTGATAGAATATTCAAATTAATAACCTGGGTATTCTATTTTACACTCAAGAATCCTGATTACATTTGTAAGACATGATTTTGGTAACCGGTTCAACGGGACTTCTTGGATCACACGTAGTGGTCGAATTGCTTCATAAAGGATATGAGGTGAGAGCGCTGTTCCGGGAAGAAGCCCGGAAGGAAGTGGTTTATAAATTACTGGATTTCTATTATCCGCACGAAAAAGAAACCTTGCTTCAAAAGCTACATTGGTTTCAGGGCGATGTTCTGGATTTGGCTGATGTAGAAGATTCTCTGATCGGGATTTCCAAAGTTGTTCATTGTGCGGCCCTTGTTTCTTTTCATCGCAGGGATTTTAATTTGCTTTTCAAAGTGAACAGACGCGGAACGGCCAATATGGTCAATTTTGCCCTGGCTGCGGAAGTGAACCAATTCATTCATGTTTCTTCTACAGCAGCTGTGGGAAGTGATTCTCAGTTTGCCGACGGGTTAAAGCGCGAAAGTAACTTGTGGAATCCCAATGATGAGGTGAGCGGTTATTCACTTTCCAAATTCAGTGCGGAAAAAGAAGTCTGGAGGGCAAATGAAGAAGGATTGCGCGTTTCGATCGTAAATCCGAGTGTGATGTTTGGCCCGGGATCGTGGGAAGAAAGTTCGCTGAAGATTTTCCGCACGCTCCATAAAGGATTGAAATACTATACGAATGGTTCCAATGCGTTTGTAGATGTGCGCGATGTGACGAAACTCATCCTGAAACTGATCGAGACAGAAAAAACAGGAGAACGCTACCTGGTAACAGGTTTCAATCTGAAATTCAAAGAATTGTTCGACCGGATTTGCAAACAACTGGGAGTGAAAGCACCCTCCAAATTGGCGGGGCCCTTCTTGACAGGACTGGCCTGGCGTTTGTCGGTAATTCTCGGAAGAATCCGGGGAAAAAGGCCAACGATTACCCGTGAAAGTGCAAGAAGCTCACAAAACAATTCCAAATTCTCCAATGAGAAACTATTGCGGGATTTTCCGGATTTCGAATTCACAGACCTGGAAGATACCATCGCAACGACGATCAAAGGCAGAATGGACTGATATTTAGGTTAAAAAGGTAAATGTAAAAAGGATAAAATTGAATGCGAGTTTGACATTTACCTATACTTACTGTTGACTTTTTGCCAAATCCGTATTGATCTGCTCGATGTAATTCAGGAGTTTTTCACGTCCGAATTGAGATTCGCTGGAGGTTGTAAACACCGGCGGAAGCGCTTCCCAATATTTCAGCATTTCTTTTTTATACGCTGCGAGGTTCTTTTGAAGTGCAGAACTGGAAAGTTTGTCGATTTTGGTAAATACCATGGAGAAAGGAAGTTGTTCTTCGGCGCACCAGGTCATAAATTCCAGGTCAATTTTCTGAGGTTCCAGGCGCGAATCGATCAAAACGAAAATATTGATCAGCATTTCCCGCTTGGTCAGATATTCCGAAATGAATTTTTCCCACTGGTTCCGGCTCGACTTGGAAGCTTTTGCGTATCCGTATCCCGGAAGATCGACCAGGTACCATTCGTCGTTGATCAGAAAATGATTGATTAACTGTGTTTTTCCCGGTTTCCCGGAAGTCTTCGCCAAATCTTTTTTATCCACCAACATATTGATCAAAGAAGATTTCCCCACGTTCGACCGCCCGATGAATGCATATTCCGGTTTTCCGTCCGTCGGACACAATTTAATATCGGTATTACTGATAACGAATTTGGCTTCTTTGATAATCATTGTTTCTGAATTTGCTGCAAAGTTACGAGAATAATTCGGCTTGTCACGGAATCCTCGTGCTGTTTCTGTTTCTCATTCTGTAGTTAAAATACGGCAAATGAAGTATTGAATGATTCCGGCCACTGGAATAAGTTTGCAGGAACCAATAAATAATATCCTATGAAAAATTCAAAAACAACCTTCTTTGTTTTACTCTGTTCATTGAGCGTCTTCATGTCGTCCTGCAAAAAGGAAAATATCATCCCGGAAGAACCGACACCGGCTCCGGTGAGTACTCCGGCAGGAAACACAACACCTGTTCCTTCCAACGCAGACGGTGTGATGTGGGCAATCAAGTCTTCCACAACGATGCAGGGTTTTACCATCGAGATCGGGACCGCAGTCGGACTTTTTATGAATGGAACAACTGATTTGGTAGATGTGGGCGCTGTTTCCGTGAATTCTCAAAACCTGGCAAAAGCTTCCAATAACGCATATACATTCACTCCGGGACAAACCATGCCAACCGGATTGGATTTCTCTTCTTCCACAAATTGGTCTGTTGCAGGAGGAAGCGGGCATGCAGCATTTACGTATGACGCAAGTGCATTGGCGTTCCCTACAGGATCAGCCATTACAAGTGGCGCAACTGTTACAAAGGCAAATGGATACACGCTCACTTGTTCCACGGTTTCCGACGCAGATTCTACGCTGTTTGTAATCGGGAATGTGTCTAAAACGGTTGCTGGAAGCTCTAATTCCTGCACGTTTACTGCTTCGGAGTTGAGCGGATTGAGCGCAGGCACTTCCGTTGCAATGATTGTTCCTTATAAATTGATGCAGACAACAATTAACGGCAAGAATTACTATTTCGGTAAAGAGCGCGTGAACCAACTGGCTGTTACGATCGAATAATTAAAACCGAAAACCAACCTGGAACGTGGGAGATGTCTTCCACGTTTTTTTTGTTCCCGATTTTCGGAATACCTTTGCAGGTTCAAATAATACCTGTGAATACGGAAAGGATTAAAGTGCTTTATGAAGATGACTGGTGTTTGGTTGTTTACAAGCCGAATAATCTGATTGTGCATCATTCTTACTATGCGCGGAATATCGAAGAAATCTCTTTAACAGATCTGCTTCGCGAACAAGGCTGGCCAGAAGCTTGTCCGGTGCATCGCCTTGACAGGAAGACTTCCGGTTTGATTCTCTTTGCCAAAAAAGCTGAATGGGTAGCCGATTTCCAGGTTTTGTTCGAGAATGGCGGGATCGAAAAAAAGTACCTGGCATTGCTGCGTGGTCATCTGGAAACTGAAGGGGAAATAGATTCTCCGGTAAAGAATGATCGCGGAAATTACAAAGAAGCACAAACCCTGTTCCGGTGTTTGGAGCATTTTGAGCGCAATTATGTGATCCCGCCCTATGAAAAGCAGCGTTACAGTTTAGTTGAACTAATGCCGGTTACCGGAAGAATGCATCAGTTGCGTATCCATGCCAATAAAATTTCCCATCCGATCATCAACGACCCCAAATACGGGAACCGTCATCATAATCATTATTTCCAGGAAAAATTGGGCATTCATGAATTGTTCCTGCATGCTCATAGCTTGAAATTTGATCATCCGTTTAGGAAAGAACAGATTGAATTACAGGAGCCGTTACCGGATTTCTGGAAGGTTTTCCTGGATAATCACCAATAGAATCCCCAAAAAAGAACATCAAAAGAAAAAGCCCCAACATTGCTGCCGAGGCTTTTCTACTACAACTTAACCTAACTAACTCTTGCGTAAGAGTATCTTTAAGGCCTGCTATTTTGCGCTGTTTGAATAGCAGACACTTTTTATTTTTTCAATTAGTGCCTTCTTTGGTGAATCGACTGGAAAATTAATCGTTTCAATTGAAATTTCCCAGCCGGATTCAATTTTTTAAAAGTCATCTGATATTTCTGCCCAGACAACGCTCCTGTTTCCTTGACAAACGGTGTGCCTGATCAGCTTCTGACTCTCTTGCGAATAGTGTTGGAACAAAGGTAGGGACTTCCTGCAGTTTGTGCAACCGTATAAATACTGAAAATGAAAATGTGGTTTTCCGCAAGTAAATCGATTTTGTGGGGATTTCCGAAAGTTTTCGTGCTCATTTTCCGGGTGTTGCAAATTCTGCTCATGCGGTGAAAAAAATATTTTTTTTCTGAAATAGCTGAATTTTTCAGCTGTTTTTGATGTTTGGCCGGTTTTTCAACCGCTCAGACCGATTTAAACATCCCGGATTCTTTTCAATGACTAGGTGTAAAATACTGGATCCGGTTGGATGTCATCTGTTTTTCCAGGATGTGGTTTTTAACCGGTTCACAAACACTGTTATAGATGTCTTTTTGAAAGAAGAGGACTCCTGATTATTTCGCAATTCCTTCACTGATTTTTCCACAATTCAACATCTTCTACCACTTTTTACCACCAATTGTCAAAACCCTAAAAATTCAGTAAAAACAGCTATTTTGAACAAATTGTTGTAACCTTGTGTGGGTTGACTACGTTAGAAGTTATCAACAAAGTGTAATTTGGTGGTAAAAAGTGGGTGATTCTCCCTAATTTTACCCATTATTAATAGCTATGGCTGGACTTGTCGGAGAATTTGAGGTGAAGCTGGACGGAAAAGGGAGATTTCTCTTTCCTGCCGGTCTGCGCAAACAACTTTCTCCGGAAGCTCAGGAACAATTCATGTTGAATAAAGGTTTCGAGGAATGTTTGACGCTTTACCCCATGAACGAATGGGAGAAGTTGTCACTGAAATTGTCGAAGCTGAATTTGTTCAAACCACAGAACCGTATGTTCTACCGCTTGTTTCATCAGGGGGCAAAGCAGATTGCGCTGGATAATGCCGGTCGTATTCTGATCCCGGTGATGCACATGGAACGGGTTGGTTTGGATAAGGATGTGATGCTGATCGCATACAACGACCGAATTGAGATCTGGGACAAGTCCAAATACTTCGAGTTGATCGATGGAAACATGGCTGATTTTGCTGATTTGGCAGATGAAGTAATGGGTGATTTGGGGAATGATGACGAATAACGATGCGACATACCACGTGCCTGTCATGCTACAGGAGTGTCTGGATGGATTGAATATCAATCCGGATGGAGTTTATGTGGACGTTACCTTTGGTGGCGGCGGTCATTCCCGTGCAATCTTCGAAAAACTTTCTTCAAAAGGAAAACTGATCGTTTTTGATCAGGATCCGGATGCCCGTGCAAATGCATGGGAAGCTCCGAATTTCCATTTCGTGGCTGCCAATTTTGCTTTTCTGAAAAATCATTTACGTGTTTTGGGTATTCCGGCGGTTGACGGGATTTTAGCGGATCTGGGTGTTTCCTCTCATCAGTTTGATGATGCGAAGCGCGGGTTTTCCATCCGTTCCAATGAGGCTTTGGACATGCGCATGAACCAGGCTGGTGATTTTACGGCTGCAAAAATTGTTCAGACTTACGACGAAGAACAATTGGCTGCAATTTTCAGAAAATACGGCGAATTGGATCATCCGTTCAAGACAGCGGTAGAATTGGTAAAAGCGCGCAATAAATCGAAAATCAAAACTACGGGTGAATTAATGGAGGCTTTGATGCCGGTTGCCCCTAAGTTTAAAGATCATAAATTCTTTGCGCAGGTATTCCAGGCGCTTCGGATTGAGGTGAACCAGGAAATGGATGTGCTGGAGAAATTCTTGTTGCAAACTGCGGATGTGTTGAAGCCTGATGGTCGCCTGGTGGTGATGTCTTATCATTCCCTGGAAGATCGCCTGGTGAAAAACCTGATGAAGCGTGGTAACCTGGATGGTTCGATTGAAAAGGATTTCTTCGGGAAAGTGTTGAAGCCTTTTGAGGAGGTGAATCGCAAACCGATCCTTCCGACGGAAGAAGAGATTCAAAGAAATACGCGTGCGCGAAGTGCGAAGTTGAGAATTGCAAAAAGGGTAGCGGATGGAAAATGAGTACAGAGAACGGGAGGAAAATCCAATGGATGCTGTACGGGGTAAATCGTCCCGCACAACTTACTCCACGGAAATTCCGAATGAAAATCCGGGAAAGAAAAGCTCGAAAAAGACCGCTTCCGCGAAAGCCGGTCCGAAACCGAAAGCTGCTGCTGCAAGCAATGTGAAACCAAAACGTCAGAACCTGTTGATCCAGGTGTTGAACGGGGAGATTTTGACCAGGGATTTTGTTTTGAACAACCTGACTTTCATTTTCTTCATTCTGTTGCTGTTGATGCTGATGGTTGCAAAAGGATATTACGGGAAGCAGTTGCAGAAAGATATTACTGATTTGCAGGCGGATGTAGATGCACAAACTGCTGAATATATTGAGAACAAAGCGCGATTGGAAGAATCGACTTCCCGTTACCGCCTGGTTCAGGCATTGGAAAAACGAGGGTTGAAGGAAACGGTTAACCCGGTAAAAGTAATACGATTAAAGCGAAAAGAATGAGTGATAAAAAAGACTTGATGTGGCGGGCTTACCTGGTTTACATAGGTTTTTTCATTGCCTTGATAGTTGTGGTTGTGAAAACGATCATGATCCAGTCGGAAGGCAGTGCTTCATTGTTTACGGCAACTAAAGAGAAAATCCCGACAAGGGCGGTTAAGAAATACCCGCGTCGCGGAGAAGTATTGGATAGAAATTATACGCCGCTGATTACATCGGTGTCGTTCTTTGACATACACATGGATCCAACTGTTGTGGATCAGGATGTTTTCGATAAGGAAATAGGTGCTTTGTGTGCAGGTTTAAGCAAAATATTCCCGGAAACTTCGGCGCGTGATTTCGAAAATTACATCCGGAAAGGAAGGGCTAGGCAGAGAAGGTATATTACCATTAAGCTGAAAGCAACGAATGAACAAAGACACCGCGTGGAAGAACTCCCGATTTTCAACCTGGGAAGGAATAAAGGTGGTTTGATTGATACCGACGAAACGATTTTGAGAAAACGTCCGCACGGGGAAATCCTGAAGCGGACTTTGGGATATTACCAGAATAACGGGAATTCGAAAGAATTACGTGTAGGAATTGAAGGAGCTTACAACGAAATCCTGGCAGGTGAACCGGGAGAAGAAGTGGAACAGCGTATTTCTTCCGGCTGGAAAAAAACCGGGAAAATGATCCGCGAACCGATCGAGGGGGCTGACCTGATTACTTCCATTGACATGGAAATCCAGGAGGTGGCACATTCGGAATTGTACCGCCAGTTGAAAAATCAGGGCGCGAAAAGCGGTTGTGTGATCGTAATGGATGTAAAAACAGGCTTTGTTCGCGCAGTTTCGAATTTGCAGATGGCTTCGGACGGTGAATACTACGAATTGTACAACCATGCGATCGGTACAAAAGAGGTTCCGGGGTCGACATTCAAACTGGCATCTTTAATGGCTGCTCTGGAAGATCAGAAGATCAGCCTGGATGATACGGTAAATGCTGACGGGGAATACCAGTTCTACAATTTGAAACTGACCGATTCGAATCCTTACGGATATGGAAGAATCACGATCCGCAGGGCTTTTGAATTGTCGTCGAATGTGATAGCGCGTGTCATTAACAATGCCTATCGCAGAGAGCCGCAGGTGTTTATTGACCGTTTGCGTTCGTTTGGGATCGGAGATTCATTGGGAGTTGATTTGCAGGGTGAGCCAAGGCCAACGTTGTACGCGCCGGGAACCAAACAATGGTCGGGAATTTCACTTCCATGGATGTCGATCGGTTACGAGGTGCAGCAAACGCCTTTGCAGACTTTGGCTTTCTACAATGCAGTTGCAAATAACGGGACATTGGTTCGTCCGCAGTTTGTAGAGCACATTCGCCGCGGCCAGCGCATTGTGAAGTCTTTCAAGCCAATTGTTCTTCGCCCGAAAATCTGTTCTGACAAAACGCTTCGTCTGATGCAGGAATGTTTGAAAGGAGTTGTGAAGCGTGGAACGGGTAGTGCCCTGAAATCTGCATTGTTCGACATTGCCGGTAAAACAGGGACTGCGGTAGTGCAGAACGCCGACGGGCGTTACGGGGAAGATGGAAATAAAACCTATCAGGCATCTTTTGTCGGGTATTTCCCGGCAGATGAACCGCTTTACTCCTGTATTGTGGTGGTAGCGGCGCCTTCGAAAGACATTTACGGGGCAACCGTTTCGGGAACAGTGTTCTCTGCTATTGCGAATAAGGTGTATTCGAACTCTTTGAATTACCACAAGGCGATTAACGAAGAGAAAAAGCGTGCGGAAGAAGCGCCTTTGATTAAGGATGGAAATATCAATGACTTGCTGGTCGTTCTGAAACGCTTGCATTTGCCTTATCAAATGGATGCTTACAGCGAGTGGTCGCGGGTACGGGGTTCGGAATCGCATATTTCGATTGTACCACGGAAAATATCTTCTACAACAGTTCCGAGTGTTACGGGATTAACTGCCAAGGATGCGGTTTACCTGATCGAGCGCCTGGGAATGCATGTGTATATACGCGGAAGCGGAAAAGTAGTAAAACAAACGATTCCTGCCGGATCGCCAGCAGTGGCCGGGGGATTAATGGAATTAATATTGGAATGAAAACAGTCAGTGAATTAGCAAAAGCAACGAAAGTAACTCAGTGGATAGGACCTGCTGATGTGGAGATTTCTGCGCTTGTTTCAGACTCCCGGAAGGCGGCTCCAGGAACGCTTTTCGTTGCTGTGAAAGGTACGCAGGTGGATGCGCACGATTTCATTCCGCAGGTTGTTGAAAAAGGATGTAAGGTAATTGTTGCGGAACGCGTTGTTGACGTTCCTGCAACAGTTACTTTGCTGATTGTCCCGGATTCTTCTCTGGCTTTGGGAGAATTGGCACATGCTTTCTACGATTATCCTTCCCGGTCTTTGCTTTTGGTGGGAATAACGGGAACGAACGGGAAAACGACCACTACAACCTTGTTGCACGATTTGTACACTGGTTTGGGTTATAAAGTAGGTTTGCTTTCTACGGTCGTGAATCTGATCGGGAAAGAAGTAATTCCTGCTACACACACTACTCCGGACCAGATTGCTTTGAATGCCTTGCTGGCTGATATGGTGGCTCAGGGTTGTTCGCATTGTTTCATGGAAGTGAGTTCGCATGCAGTATCTCAAAACCGGATTGCCGGATTGGAATTCAAAGGCGGGGCGTTTACCAATATTACCCACGATCATTTGGATTACCACGGAACCTTCAAAGAGTACATCGCTGCAAAGAAGGCTTTCTTCGATGGGCTGAATAAAGAAGCTTTTGCCCTGGTGAATGCGGATGATAAGAACGGAATGGTGATGGTGCAGAACACCAAAGCAAAGATTTCCACTTTCGCGCTCAAGACCCATGCAGATTTCAAAGTGAAGGTGCTGGAAAACAGTTTCAGCGGATTGTTGCTGACTGTGAACGGAATTGAATTGTGGACGCGCCTGATCGGTGATTTCAACGCATATAATATTGCAACGGTATACGGCATCAGCCAGTTGCTGGGCTCCGATTCTACGGAAGTGTTGACGGTACTAAGCAGCCTGGAGGCAGTTGACGGACGTTTCCAGTTCACGAAAAGTACTACGGATATTACGGCGATTGTGGATTATGCACACACACCGGATGCATTGGAAAATGTATTGAAAACGATCGAGAATATCCGCACCAGAAATGAGCAGGTGATTACGGTTGTCGGTTGCGGAGGCGACCGCGATGCGCTGAAAAGACCCGAAATGGCCCGCATTGCTTGTGAAATGAGTGATAAAGTCATTCTGACTTCGGATAATCCGCGAACAGAAGATCCGGCTGAAATCCTGCGGCAAATGGAAGCGGGTGTGGGAGCGCATCAAACGATGAAAGTGCTTTCCATTTTGGATCGTGACCAGGCGATTAAAACAGCTGTTTCCCTGGCGCAGGCAAAAGATATTATCCTGATCGCAGGAAAAGGACATGAAAAATACCAGGAAATCAACGGCGTAAAACATCCTTTCGATGATTTCGACGTGGTTAAAAATTACTTCGATAAACTCAAAAAATAATGAATAAACAGGTGAAAAATAAGAATACCACATCATACGAGCAAAGCAAATATGCATGGAATTCAGCGAGCCTGTTAAGCGAGCAAAAAATTCGTGAATTCGTGGCAAAACCCGAGCAAAGCGAGCATAAATCAAATACTAAAAAGTTATGTTAACATACCTCTTTAATTATTTAGCAGAAATGGATTTCCCCGGAGCGGGGTTGTTCCATTATATTTCATTCAGAGCTGCAATGGCATTGATCACTTCATTGATCGTGTCCATTATTTTCGGAAAGCGCTTGATTAACCTGCTGCGTCGTCAGCAAATCGGTGAAACGGTGCGCGATTTGGGATTGGCGGGTCAGCTGGAAAAAGCAGGTACGCCGACTATGGGAGGAATTATCATCCTTTCCGCGATCCTGATCCCGACTTTGCTTTTCGCGAAACTGCACAATGTGTACGTTTTCACCATGCTTCTGGCAACTGTTTGGCTGGGAATGATCGGATTCCTGGATGATTACATCAAAGTTTTCAAAAAGAACAAAGAAGGTCTGAAAGGAAAATTCAAAGTAGTCGGTCAGATTGGTGTAGGTATCATTGTCGGATCGATTTTGTATTTCCACCCGGATGTGCAGGTGCACAAACGTGTTGCGGCTGATTACCAATTGCAGGCAGGAGAATCTTTTGTAACGCACCAGCATTCCAAAGATGTGATTTCGGACACGATTCCTTCCAAATGGATCGTAACGCGTGATATGACCACGACCATTCCTTTTGTAAAGAACAACGAGTTCAATTACAACTGGCTGATCGGAGATATCGATAAATCGTATGGCTGGGCTTTGTTCATTCCGTTTGTAATTATCATTGTGATAGCCGTTTCGAACGGGGCAAACATGACCGACGGGCTCGACGGACTTGCAACCGGAACGAGTGCCATTGCGGGAATTGCGCTGGCGGTGCTGGCGTATGTAACATCGAATGTGCACTTCGCGGATTACCTGAATGTGATGTACGTTCCGTATGCGGAGGAGCTTGTAATCTTTATCGCGGCATTCGTGGGAGCGTGTATCGGATTCCTGTGGTACAACAGTTACCCGGCGCAGGTTTTCATGGGAGATACCGGAAGTTTGGCCCTGGGTGGAATCATTGCGGTATTCGCTATTTCCATTCGCAAGGAATTATTGATCCCGGTTTTGTGCGGAATCTTCCTGGTCGAAAATTTATCCGTGATCATGCAGGTGGGGTATTTCAAATACACCAAGCGCAGATTCGGTGAAGGCCGCCGGATTTTCCGCATGGCGCCTTTGCATCACCATTACCAGAAAAAAGGACTGCACGAAGCGAAAATCGTATCCCGTTTCTGGATCGTTGCGATCCTGCTGGCTGTTGTATCCATTGTAACCCTGAAACTGCGTTAATGAACATTCAGAACAAAATAGTAGTTGTTTTGGGTGCCGGCGAAAGTGGAGTCGGTGCTGCAATCCTTGCGAAAGTGAAAGGGGCAAAAACCTTTATTTCCGATTTCGGCACGATCAAGGATTCTTTCCAGGCTGAACTGAATGAGTATCAGCTGGAATGGGAGCAGGGCGCGCATTCGATGGAGCGCATCCTGGAAGCGGATCTGGTGATCAAATCTCCGGGTATTCCGGAAAAAGCACCGGTCATGAAAGCCATTCGGGAGAAAGGGATCAAAGTGATTTCGGAGATCGAATTTGCGGGATACTTTACAACGGCGAAGAAAGTCTGCATCACCGGAAGTAACGGGAAAACGACCACGACTATGCTGATTCACCACATGCTGAAAAAAGCAGGGTTGAAAGTAGGATTAGCCGGAAATGTCGGGTACAGTTTTGCGAAGCAGGTGGCTCTGGAAGAGAATGAGATCTATGTGCTGGAGTTGAGTTCTTTCCAGCTGGACGACATGGAAGATTTCAAGGCGGAAATAGCCATCCTGACGAACATTACGCCGGATCATCTGGACCGTTACGAATACAACATGCAATTGTATGTGAATTCGAAATTCCGCATCCTGAACAACCAGACTGCAGCAGATTATTTCATCTACAATGCAGACGATAAAACAATACTGGCTGAGATAGAGAAACGGGCTATTCCGGCAAAAAAACTTCCTTTCTCATTGACGCAGGAATTTGAAGAAGGAGGATACGTAGCAAACAAACAACTCATCATAAACTTTAACAATCAATTCACTATGTCTATTCATGAACTAGCATTGAAGGGTAAGCACAATACCCAAAACTCCCTGGCTTCCGGGCTAGCGGGTCGAATCCTTGATATTCGCAAGGAGATTGTGCGCGAAAGTCTGTCCGACTTCGTAAATGTGGAACACCGCCTGGAATTTGTTGCCAAAGTATGCGGTATTGAATTTATCAACGATTCCAAAGCTACTAACGTAAACTCAACCTGGTTTGCATTGGAAAGCATGGAGCAGCCAACGGTTTGGATTGTTGGTGGTGTGGATAAAGGAAACGATTACACCGAATTGTTGGATTTGGTGAAAGAGAAAGTAAAAGCGATCATTTGCCTGGGGAAAGACAACCAAAAGATCATCGATACTTTTTCCGGCCATGTGGAAACAATTGTAGAGGCAGGTTCCGCTATGGAAGCAGTTGCTTACGGTTACCGTTTGGCTAAAAAAGACGAAACAGTTTTGTTATCTCCGGCTTGTGCAAGTTTCGATTTGTTCGAGAATTACGAAGACAGAGGAAATCAATTTAAAGAGGCTGTTCGTTCACTTTAAATCAATGCGTCATGGAAATTAAAAAAGTTGATCAGCAGGCTCAACTGCTCCAGGCCCGTAAAGAGTCACTGGATGCGGCGGAGCGCATGTCCCTGCGGCCCTTGGGTAAATTGTGGGGAATGGATGTATTTACCTGGTACAAACCGGCTGTTGTTGAACTTTCCGCAACCATTTCGACTTTCCCGTTTCCGGTATTCTGGTTGGCGAATGAGTATAATATCCAGGAAATGGCCCAGGTGGATCCTGAGACCTTGCGTTCCGTTCAGTGGTGCGCACAGTTCGATAATCCACAGCTTTCCATTCCATCCGATATCATTTCCCAAATGCCTTTGGTTACAGGAACTGATTCGCTGGAAGATGCATTGGAATTTTTAAAGAGGACGAAGCAGGCAAGACATATTCTGCTCTTCACCGTTCAGGGCAATGAGTGGAAAACAAAAATGGAGGTTTTCGAGAACTTTGTTAAGCTACATCAATAAGTAAAACATGGTACAGTTTCTAAGAAAGCATTTTAAAGGAGACTTGGTAATCTGGGTAATTACACTCATTTTGCTTGGCTTCTCATTGGTTTCTGTGTACAGTTTTGTCCCGATCCTTGTGAAGATCGAGGGTGGAACGCCATTTAAATACTTATTCAAGCATTTTATATACATTTTGTTGGCTGTTTTGGCCATGTACTGGGTGCATAAGCGCGACCCGATGTACATTTCCAAAATGTCTAAGATTATTTATTACGGCTCGATTGCCTTATTGATTTTCACGCTTTTCTTCGGTACGAAAGTAAACGAGGCGGGTCGATGGGTGAAGATCCCTTTTGTGGGGTTGACCTTCCAGTCTTCCGATTTTGCCAAGCTCGCTTTATTGATTTATGTTTCACGCATGCTGGTGAAGAAAAAGGACGAAATGAACGATTGGAAAAAAGGCTTTTTACCGGTAATGGCACCGATAGTTATTATTTGTGGGTTGATTGTTAAGGATAACTTTTCAACGGCTGCCATTCTGTTTATGATCAGCTTTACCTTGCTTTTCCTCGGAAGAGTTCCTTTTTCGAAATTGTTTTCGGTCATTTTTGCCGGAATCCTGTTGTTCGTCATGGCAGTTGGTTTGCACAAAGCCTTGCCGGAATTGAATATTCTTCCGCGATACGATACGTGGATGAACCGGATCTCAAACCGGTATGAAAACAGCGGGGACATTGATCAGGCAGGAAACTTGCAGGCGAATAACGCTGAACAGGCGATTTACCTAGGTGGTTTCTTCGGTCAGGGAATCGGGAAAGGAAAAGTAAAAGAGTTCATCCCGGAAGCTTATGCAGATTTTTTCTATGCATCGTTTGTGGAGGAATTCGGATCGTTTTTCGCCATCATACTCGTGTTGTTTTACCTCATTTTGCTCTATCGCATCATGCGGATAGCACTCCGGGCCGAAAACCTGTTTGAAACCTACGTCTGTTTAGGAATCGGGATTTTATTGCTTTCCCAGGCGGCTGTAAATATGATGGTGTGCACGGGAATTTTCCCGGTTACGGGTCAAAACATGCCATTCCTGGCAATGGGAGGATCTGCGATGATCATGGCTTGTGTGGGAATCGGGATTGTGCAGGGAGTTGCCCAGAAACAAGAAGAGAAAAATAGTGTGGAATCTGAACCTGTTTTTGCATGAAAGAATTGAAGAAAATAGTGATATCGGGCGGTGGAACGGGAGGACATATCTTTCCTGCACTAGCCATTGCAAACGAGATTAAGAAACGCAATCCGGATGCGGAAATCCTTTTCGTGGGAGCGGAAGGAAAAATGGAAATGGAAAAAGTTCCCGCAGCAGGATACAAAATTGTCGGTTTACCGATCGTTGGTTTACAGCGAAAACTGACGGTGAAAAACCTGGCGCTTCCGTTTAAATTGATGAAAAGTTTGTCGCAGGCGAAAAATATTTTAAAAGACTTCAAGCCGGAAGTGGTGATCGGTGTGGGCGGTTATGCCAGCGGCCCGACTTTAAAAATGGCGCAGCGCTTGGGAATTCCCACGCTGATCCAGGAGCAGAATTCCTATCCGGGAAAAACCAATCGTCTTCTTTCCAAAAAAGTGAAGGCGGTTTGTACGGCTTACGAAGGTTTGGAAGGTGTTTTTCCTCCGGCAACGATCCGTTTGACCGGAAACCCGGTTCGCGAAGAGTTGAATCGCGCATCGATCAGTAAAGAAGAAGCATTCAACGAATTTCCGGCATTGGACCCTTCCAAACGGACCATTTTGGTGATGGGGGGAAGTTTGGGCGCGCGGACTCTGAATGAAGGAGTTCTTCACGCACTGACTGATCTGGAAGCAGCAAATGTGCAAGTGTTGTGGCAATGCGGAAAATACTATTTCGAAGACATGAAAAAGGAATTGGAGATTCGGAAGAAAGCTCCGGTTTACCTTACGGATTTCATTGCACGAATGGATGCGGCTTACGGAGTGGCGGATGTGATCGTTTCACGTGCGGGTGCATTGTCCATTTCGGAATTGTGCATCGTAGGAAAACCAACGATTCTGGTTCCGTCTCCGAATGTGTCTGAAGATCATCAGACAAAAAATGCCATGGCATTGGTGAAGAACCGGGCAGCCATCCTGATCAAGGATGATGTGGCAAAAGAACAATTGATTTCAGGAGCAATCCAGGTCCTGAATGACGACAATAAAATGAATGAATTGCGTGTTGCAATCAAACGCATGGCAAAACCGAATGCCACCGCGGATATTGTGGATGTGATTGAAAATCTGGCGTAGGGACGCGACGTATCGTGTCCCTACAAAACGACAATAAAATGAAATTGGATAATATTAAACGCTTTTATTTCATAGGCATCGGCGGAATCGGGATGTCGGCACTGGCGCGTTATTTCAAAGCAAAGGGCTTTGATGTGGCCGGTTACGATAAAACGCCTTCACCTTTAACGGATGAATTGCAGGCGGAAGGCATTGCCATCCATTTCGAAGATTTGGGGGAGAACATTCCTGCTGAGTACCAAAACACGGATTCTACCCTAGTTGTTTACACTCCCGCCATTCCAAAAAATATGGGAGAGTTGGTATATGTTCAGAAAAATCATCCCGTTTTAAAACGCAGCGAGGTGCTCGGTTTGATCACGCAAACGAGTAAAGGATTGGGTGTTGCCGGTACACATGGCAAAACAACCACTTCGACTATGTTAGCTTATGTATTGAGTCAGTCGCATTTGAAATGTTCTGCATTTTTGGGAGGAATTTCTTCCAATTTCAATTCGAATGTTTTGGTGAATGCTTCTGCCGACTATTCGGTGATCGAAGCGGATGAATTTGACCGTTCTTTTCTGCGTTTGAAACCCTATGCAAGTATTATTACGGCAATGGACCCGGACCATCTGGATATTTACGGAACTACCGAATCGTTTATTGAAGGGTTCCAGGAATACGCCGATAAGCACAAAGAAAATCAGCTATTGATCTACAAATACGGGCTTCCGCTCAAACAAACCGGATTTCAGGGAATTTCCTATGGAATCGATCAGCCGGATGCGCAAGTATACGGAACCGGATTGCACTATGAAAATGGCCGTTTTTTGATGAATGTTCATTTTGAAAACGAGGTGTGGAAGGATGTGGTTTTAGGTTTGCCGGGAATTCACAATGCAGAAAATGCACTGGCTGTTGCAGCAATGTGCAAAGAATTGGGGCTTTCGGAAGCGGAAATCCGTTCCGGACTGCAGGATTTCAAAGGGGTCAAAAGACGTTTTGAATACCAAGTACGAACGGAGAAGTTGGTTTATATCGACGATTACGCGCATCATCCTACCGAAATTGCGGCACTTGTTTCTTCCATCCGGTTACTTTACCCGGATAAAAAAGTGGTTGGTATTTTTCAGCCGCATTTGTTTTCCCGCACACGGGATTTCGAAGAAGGATTTGTAGAAGAATTGGGGAAATTGGATGAAGCGATCATCATGCCGATCTATCCGGCGCGTGAAGAACCTATTCCGGGAGTTACGAGTGATGAATTGGTACGTAAGATCGGGAAAAATGCCAGTTTGAAAACTCCGGAGCAAGTTCTCGAATTTGCGAACTCTATTCGGGAAGGAGTTATTTTAACGATCGGGGCAGGCGATATTGATCGCATTGTTCCGCAATTGAAGCAACTATTGGAAAAGAATTAAATTGAAAGGGAAACTGAAAATAGTAGCTTGGGCCTTGTTTGCTGTTGCCATCATTGCGGTGCTGTTTTTGGCGCGTAAAAACCAGGATGAAGCAATTGTTCAGGAGCCCAATATTTCCATTTCCGTAGTAGATGAAAATGCATTTTTGACAGAAAGCGAATTGCTTGTCCGTCTCAAACGCCTCAATCTTTTCTACCCGAACCAGTTAATGAAAAACCTCAATACAAAGGCAATTGAAGAACACATCCGCAAAATGCACGAGGTGGAGGAAGTCAATGTCTTTAAGCAATTGGGAGGGAACTGGGGAATTAAATTGAAGGTAAGACAGCCGTATGCGCGTATTTTCAATCAATTCGGTGAAAGTTTTTATGTGGATGCCAAAGGAGCTACCATGGACCCGACTCCGAATTTTACCGCCCGAATTCTTGTTTTTACGGGAAATATCAAAGATAAATCCGATACATTACTTGTAAGCGATATCGAAGCTGATCCGAAATTAAAGAATGAGCGCAGTTTGGACGAAATCTTCCACATTGCAAAAGTAATTCACGAAAACCAGTTCTTGAGCGCGCAAATCAGCCAGGTGCACCGCGATCGTTGGGGAGATTTTATCCTGATTCCGAGGGTAGGTGCCCAGCGCATCGTTTTAGGTCCGGCTCCTTCCGAACGGGATGTGAGCGAAAAATTAAAAAAACTCGTCGTTTTCTACACGAATGGCCTTCCATATGTGGGATGGAATAAATACAAGACTATCAACCTCAAATACCGCAACCAAGTGGTATGCACCTATTTGCGTGACACGCTTTGATGTTTGTTTTTAAACAATATCACCTGATATTGTTGTAAATTAATCGTACTAAAATTTAGTAACTAATTTTTGAGGGGGCAGCCCTCTTAAATATATGCTTTTGTAAATCTAGATTTGCTAAGTAAACTTTAACTGAAAGGATATTTTTAAAAAGCATAGATGACACGTAATAATCTACTACTACTTTTTTTCTACGTTGTGTATTAGTTCTGTGACACAACAAGATGTTACGTTAAATCATCTGCAAACAGTTCATCCTGGTAGTGGACGCTTCTTTAAAGAGGTGAAAATGGAGAGATACCACATGAACTGTTGCAAAGCAACGATAAAGCTCCTACTGGTTATATTCACACTTAAGTGATTGATATTCCCAGTGGGAGCAGGTTGCGTATCAGAACCAGGCCCTTACGGCTGTATTCAGAAAAGATTAAACGATTATATACCACTGCTTGCTACTGCTCAAACTAAATTAGGTCACACAACTATGCCCCGAAACTAAGAGATTCTGCAGGAAACAGGATCTCTTGTTGTTTAGAGAAAGTTCAAGAAAGTTCAAAAAGAAAGTTCAAAAAGAAAGTTCAAAAAAAGTTTAAAGGAGTCAAAGAGGTCAAGTGCCAAAGAGATTTATTAGAATTTAAACATTTGAATCAGCCTTGGCTGAAACATTTGAACATTTTTTAATTTATTGAAGTTGGTCCGAATCCAATAGAAATTTATTTTCCATGCACCATAATATCAAACTGTTATTCCGGGCGTCCAGGTTCAGTTTTTTGCAGATCCGGGAGCGGTAATTCTCAACAGATTTCGGGGATACGAAAAGCAGGTTCGCGATTTCTTTGCTGGAGTATTTTTTGCTGACGAGCTTTAAAACTTTTAATTCGGTGGGTGTAAGTGAATTGATCTCGTCTGTAATGAGGTCCATACGCGGATCAATTTCGCGTTTGTCGTGCTGATTTCTCAGAACAAGCGGCAAATACGTTTTTCCTGCCAATACCCAGTTGATACATTCCACGATTTCTTCCGATGTATTGTCTTTGATTAAATATCCCCTCGCGCCGTTGTAAAAGGCAAGTTTGATAATGTCGGTGGTTTTGTGAATGGAAAGGATAATCACGGCAAGTTCCGGGTATTGTTGCTGAATGATGGAACAGGTTTCCAATCCGTTCTGAACAGGCATGTCGATATCCAGCAAAACAATATCCGGGTTGAACAAAGGAATATTTTCCATCACCTGGGCGCCATTTTCATAGGCCTGGATTTCCACGTGGTCGAATGAAGACTCCAGCAGGAATTTCAAGCCGCTTCTGAAAATAGGATGATCGTCTGCTAAAATTACTTTCATCTATACAGTTATTGTGAGAGAAATTCCCTTGTTAGTGCCCGTTTTTAAATCCAGCCTGCCGCCAATAATAGCTGTTCTTTCCCGGATCGTTAAAAGTCCCAGTCCCAATTTATCCTGGGAATCCGAAATGCCGATCCCATTGTCGCGGTATTGTACGACCAGTTCCCCATTTTTTCGTTCCACGCTTACTTTCAAGGCGCTTGCGCGGGCATGTTTGATGGTGTTGGAAATACATTCCTGAATAATGCGGTAAATCTGAGAACTGGTTTCCAGGTCAACCTCTTTTCCTTCAATATTGAAATCGAAATTACAAACCATGTCTGTTCCGGACTGAGTTTTCTCGATGATGGAATTCAGTGCACGTTCCAGGCCTATTTTTTCCAGGGCCGTCGGGTGAAGCTGGTGGCTCAATACACGCGTTTGTTCCAGGATGTCGCCGATCTCGCTGTCCACACCGTCTAATTGCGTAATTTTTCCGGTGGAAAACAGGTTTAGTTTGGATTTCACAACAGCCAGACTTTGACCGATATCGTCGTGCAGGTCTTTGGAGATGCGCGAACGTTCTTCATCGATCTGTTCAATTAATTTTTGCGAAAAAACGGATTTTATTTTCCGGGATTTCTGCACGTTGTAAATGTAGATCGCTGCCAGGACGAGCAAAAATAAGGAGAGAATGACCAGGAAAGTGAAACGGTAATTGGCCGATTTCAATTCGCTTTTGGTACGAAGAATTTTGTTACGCTGTTTGGAATCCGTGAGTGCATTTTCAAGACGTTCCTTCCCGTAGATAGTCTGTAAGCGCATCTGTTCGTTTTCATTCGAGACTTCGCGAATACTGTCGGATAAACTGCTGAATTTGCGTTCCAGTTCATAAGCCTGTTTGAAATTTCCTTGAGCAGATGCCAGTTTGGATTGCAATCCGATCAATTCCTTCCGGAAATTCGGGTCGTTGTATGATTTCAGGAATAAGTCTACCGAATCAATACAACGTTTGGCGGTGGCAAAATCTTTTTGCTCGGTGGAAACCAATCCCCTGATCAGGTAGGTATTAATCAGGAAAAGCGGGTCGCGGTAGGTTTTGACAATAGCAAGTGCGGAATCACTGCTTTTGGATGCTTCGGTCAATTGTTTGTTGTCCAGGTAAGAGGAAGACAGATTGATATAAGCTGCGACAATTCCTGCTGGGAAACCTATTTTCTTAGCGTCCGCAACGGTTTGCTGGTAGTGGACAATGGAGCCTTTGAAATCTTTTATTTCGCGTGTAACCAGTCCAAGATTGTTCAGAACATTCAGGCGCAGGCGCGATTGATTGGTTTCGGTTGCCAGGATCAGGGCTCGTTCCAGGTCTTTTTTGGCTTCCTTGTATTTTTTTGCCTTTAGTTTGAGTAATGCCAGGTTATTGAGCAGGTAACCGGTCGCGAATTTTTGGTGATGCTTTTCAGCGATGCGCAAACCCTGCAGGTAACTTTCGGTGGCTTTGTCGTACATGAGCCGGGCTTCGAACATGATCCCGAAACCATTGTAAATTTCAAGCTGGTTTTCAATGTAATTGCCTTTTTTGGCGTCTTTCAACAGTTCTTTAAAACCGTCTTCTGCTTCCAGAACGTCCTGGTCCAAAGTCAAAAAATTGAGCCTGATTTTGGTCGAATTGATCAGTTTGTAATCTTTGGTTTTTTCTCCGACAGAAATACTTTTGGCGTAATACTTTTTGGCTTGATCCAGGTTATTGGCGTAGTAATTAAAGCTTCCGTAATACTGGTAAACATAGCCGATCTCATTTTCTTTCCGGAGCTTTTTAGCCAGCTGAATGCATTGCTTACCGAGTGAAAACACTGTTGCGCTGTCGTAATAGGTTGCCTGCTTGATTCGGAGCTTTAAATCTTCAAGTTTTTGGAGGTCAGTTTTTTGAGCGTTCGCAGGCTTAAAAACCAACAATAGTAATAGTACGATCAAGTATCGTTTTGGCATGGTAATAATTTGGTTCGTGCGTAGTCATTAAAGTTAAATAAATTTTTTGTTTCCGGAATATGAAGGAACTGATAATTAACAACCTAGTTGAAAGGCATCGGTTTTACTGGGTTAAAGGTCGGTTTCAGGCCTAAAAATCAGCCTGCTTTTATTAACAATACTTGTTTAATAAGTATTCGAAATTCACGAAAAAGACGGCAAAATAAAATTTAAGTTTGTAGATACCGTATTATGGGTCAGGACTAAAGCATCGATATGTACCGGTTTTTACCCGATAAAAGCACTAATTAATTGGATAAACCATTTAAGGAAAGAGCGTTCGGATTGATTTGGCTCCTTGTTAAAAACTTGGAGTAGGTTGAAGAGAAAAAGAAGAGTTTATGTCAGCGGGAAAAAAGATTGTAGTTGGATTGGATATCGGAACAACCAAAATTGCATGTTTGGTCGGAACGAAAAATGATCATGGGAAGATTGAAATTATTTCCATGGGGAAAAGCGAGTCGTTAGGTGTTGCCAGAGGAATCGTGTCCAATATTGAGAAAACGGTGCAATCCATCAAAGCGGCTGTTGAAGAAGCTCAAAACCGTGTGGACGCAGATTTGATCATTCGCGTAGTGAATGTGGGAATTGCAGGTCAGCACATCAAAAGTTTGCAGCACAGAGGGATTTACACCCGGAACAATCCGGATACGGAAATTTCTCAAAAGGATATCAATGCATTGATCGACGATATGTACAAGCTGGTAATGCCGCCGGGTGAAGAAATCATCCATGTATTGCCGCAGGAATACATTGTTGACAACGAGCAGGGAATCATCGATCCGGTTGGTATGATGGGTGTTCGCCTGGAAGCGAATTTCCACATCATCACAGGTCAGATCAATGCAGCGAAGAATATTAAAGTGTGTGTGGACAAATCAGGTTTACAGGTGAAAGATATCATCCTGGAGCCGATTGCTTCTGCAGATGCTGTTTTGAACGATGAAGAAAAAGAGGCCGGAGTTGTTTTGGTGGATATCGGTGGTGGAACAACCGACGTGGCTATTTTCCACGAAGGAGTAATCCGTCATACAGCCGTAATTCCTTTCGGTGGTAATGTAATTACGGATGATATCAAGGAAGGATGTACCATTCTTCGCCGTCACGCAGAAGCGTTGAAAGTGAAGTTCGGATCTGCTTTGGCATCTGAAAGTCTGGAAACAGAAGTGGTTTGCATCCCGGGATTGCGCGGAAGAGATCCGAAAGAGATTACACTGCGTAATTTGGCAAGCATCATTCAGGCACGTATGGAAGAGATTATCGAACACGTTCATTACGAAATCGTAAACTCCGGATACGAGAAGAAAATGATTGCCGGTATCGTTGTAACAGGTGGTGGGTCGCAATTGAAGCACATCACGCAGTTGTTCGAATACATGACCGGAATGACTACACGCATCGGTCTTCCGACAGAGCATTTGGCATCTACAAATACAATCGAAGCGATTACATCCCCGATGTATGCAACAGGTATCGGTTTGGTGATGAAAGGTTTTGAAAATGACACGACTCAGAAACAGGTTGAATCGCCTGTAACCGGTCAGGTAAAAACGCATTCTACCAAAACACGAGGAAGTTTCTTCGATACTTTGTTAACAAAGAGTAAAAATTTCTTCGCGGAAGAAGAGTAATAGTAAATTAGCCGGAATCGAATCCGTTATGGACCGGTAACGGAGTGAAAAGCCTGATGGCTTAAGGATTAAAAAGACAACAATAACAACAACAATAAAAAGAAGCATATGGAATTCGATTTGCCAAAAGGAACAACTTCAATTATCAAGGTAATTGGTGTTGGTGGTGGTGGAAGTAATGCTGTAAACCACATGTTCGATCAGGAAATCAAAGGTGTTGATTTCATCGTTTGTAATACAGACCGTCAGGCTTTGGATATTTCTCCGGTGCCTTATAAAATTCAGTTGGGGCCGAGCCTTACTGAAGGACGTGGTGCGGGGGCTATTCCTGAAATTGGTAGAAATGCTGCTGTTGAGAATATCGAGGATATTCGCACGTTGCTTTCAAGCGGTACCAAAATGGTTTTCGTAACTGCCGGAATGGGTGGTGGAACCGGAACAGGTGCTGCGCCGGTAATTGCACAGGTTGCTAAAGAATTAAATATATTGACTGTTGGTATCGTAACGGTTCCTTTCGCTTTTGAAGGACGTCGTCGTCGCCAGCAGGCAGAAGAAGGATTGGACGTCATGCGCCAGTGCGTGGACACCTTATTGGTGATCAACAATGAGCGTTTGCGTGAAGTAGGTGGGAATATGTCATTGGCCCAGGCTTTTGCTATGGCTGATAACGTATTGGCAACTGCTGCGAAAGGAATTGCGGATGTAATTACTACGACCGGTGCGATTAACGTGGATTTCAACGACGTAAACACGGTCATGCGTGATTCCGGAGTTGCAATCATGGGATCGTCGGTTGCTGAAGGTGAAGGCCGTGCGATTACTGCCGTTCAGGAAGCATTGAACTCTCCGTTGTTGAATGATAACAACATCGAAGGTGCTAAATACATCTTGTTGAACATCACTTACGGTGATATCGAAGTAACGATGGACGAGATCGGAGAAATCACGGACTACATCCAGGACGAAGCAGGATCTACTGCAGATGTTATCTGGGGTCACGGGTACGATCCGAGCTTAGGAAACAAGTTGAGCGTTACGTTGGTAGCGACCGGGTTCCATTCTACTCCGTTCACGGGTTTTGAAAAGGCTCCGGAAAAAACAGTTTCTGTTTTGGAAGACGAACCGAAAAATGAGATCAAAACTCCTTTGACTTCTCCTACACACCAGGTTGTTCCTGAGAAGAAGGAAGAAGAGCCGTTTTTGAAATCGGAGCCGAAAGCAGAAGAAGTAAAAACGACCAATTCCGGTACCATTGAGTTTGATTGGGAAGTGAAATCAGAAGCTAAACCGATGGTTACACCAATGTCAACTCCTTCCGTTGAGGAAAAGGAAGAGCCTAAGCGTTACTTTTTAGAAGATGAAACTCAGGCAAAAGTTGAATTGGAGAATGTAGTTCAGAAAGCACCTGTAAGCGCGGAAGAATTGCAGCGCCGTAACATGGAGCGCATGGAACGCATCAAGAATTACAACAACAAGTTGAAGAAAGCAGAAGGGTTGAAAGAATTGGAAGATGAGCCTGCATTCGTAAGAAGAAACATTCATTTGGACCAGGTCGTGAAAAGCGAAGAGTCCCATGTGAGCCGTTTCGGATTGTCAGATGACGGGATCAAAACCAACAACTCATTCTTACACGATAACGTTGACTAATTAGATATTAGGACTTTAGGATGTTAAGGCCTAAGGACTTTGATTAAGTCTTAATGTCCTAAAATCTTACAGTCTTAAAATCCAAAAAGAAAAAATGGACTTTACAGAAAAAATTAACCAGGATATAAAGAACGCCATGCTTGCCAAGGAAAAAGAACGCCTTGCAGTTTTGCGCGATATTAAAAGTAAATTATTACTGGAAGCAACATCCGGTGGGTCCGGCGAACTGACGGAAGAAGTGGCAAACAAGATTGTTTTGAAACTTCACAAACAGCGCATGGAAACGTACCAGATTTATGTGGACCAGGGAAGAAACGATTTGGCAGATGAAGAATTGTTTCAGGCTAAAGTGTTAGAGGACTATTTACCAAAAATGATGTCCGACGACGAAGTGCGCCAGGTGATTGCAGCTAAGATTGCAGAAATCGGTGCTAGCGGACCCCAGGATATGGGGAAAGTGATGGGGCCGGTAAACGGACAGTTGGCTGGAAAGGCTGACGGGAAACGCGTTTCCGAGCTCGTAAAAGAAGCTTTGGCGAATTTGTAGTGTATTGTTAAACAAGAGTTTCCTTAGACTCTGTTTTTATTGTTGGAGAATCCTCCTGGCCTGGCCGGGAGGATTTTTTGTTGAATGCCTCGATCCCTTGCTACAACTGGGCAAATAGATGGATGTCTATCCGTATTTTGGTGTTTGAATGTCAAGAAGAGGACAGAATGTTTGCCCCTTTGGTGAATCCGAAGGGATTTTTTGTAACTTGTTCCATGTTTCGGGTAGTTTCAGTTTTAAGTTTGCTGGTGGTTTTAACGGCATGTACACATGACAAGGCGCCAGTGCTAAAGGAATATCAAACACAAAATGTCATTGTAGTAGTCATTGACGGTCCGCGCTATTCGGAAACCTGGGGCGATCCGTTACGGGCAAACATTCCGGTCAGAGATAGTTTATCCGATTATGGTGTCCTGCTTACCAATTTCAGAAACCAGGGAGTCACATTCACCATTCCCGGTCACACGGCAATTTGTACAGGAAACTATCAATCTATTACAAACGACGGAACACAATTGCCCTATTATCCATCCTTTTTCCAGGCCTACCTCAAAAGTACCGGCGATCTTTATACCCAATGCGCCATTGTGGGATCAAAAGATAAATTACGGGTACTTTCCAATTGCCTGGATCCAGACTGGCAGAACCAATACCGCCCGTTTTTCAATTGTGGTGTAAATGGAGATGGTACCGGCGGATACCGGGCAGATTCCGTTACCTTGCAACAAGCATTGAATACCTTGTCTTCCAATCAGCCGAAACTGATGCTGATCGCTTTTAAAGACCCGGATTATTTCGCGCATCAAAGTGATTCCCTAAGATACATCGACGCCATTCAAAAAACTGATCAATATGTGGGCGTAATCTGGAATTACATCCAAAACTCTGCTTTTTATAAAGATAAAACCACCTTGATCATCACCAACGATCACGGAAGGCATCTCGATTGGATTCCCGGAGGCTACACAACACATGGCGACGACTGTGAAGGATGCAGGCACATCGAGTTTTTGGCTTTGTCACCAGACTTTAAATCAAACGTGCAGTTCAGCAAAGAGTATGATCAGGTAGATATTCCTGCGACCATTAAAGAACTGCTCCATTTTCCGATGAACACCGGCCAGGGCGAGATCATGCTGGATTTGTTCCGGTGATAAAATACTACAACCGTTTCAATAAAAACTCCCGTTGTGCCTCTTTGGTGAAATACGGAAAAAACATTTCCACCAATAAATTGTGGTATTTGTCCACCGTGGTTTCTTCAGGTTCATTATACACTGCGGCAGAAGCAATCCAGTAATCACTGTAAACACGAATCCGTTCATTCAATCCCTCATATTCGCCTTTAAATGCCGGTGCACGCATCACTCCGGCATCAATAGCCAGGTTGAATGAGTGCAGGTAAGTCTGTTTGCGGATTTCTTCCAATTGGATAAAATGGGCATGAAGTTTCGGGTTCTCCCGCATATTCTGGTTGAAATCAATCATCAGGAACCGGTATTTGAACAAAGCTTCCATTCCGGCTCGCGTAGAATCCATGACGAACTGGAAAGTCATTTCTTCCGTGTCCAATTTCCCTTTTTCAGCATTGAAAACTTCCAGTAACTGATAATATAAGGCTTCAATGATGTCTTCCCGGTGCTTGAAATGGTAATTCAGGTTTCCCTGACTGATGAACATTTCTGCTGCAATTCTGCGCAATGTCACGTTTGGAACTCCATATTTGTTGAATAAGTTCAAGGCTGTTTGTAATATTTTATCTCTCGTTTTCATTTCTTTTTTAGTAATCTTGACCTAATTCAAATAATTTTAGTACCTTTGACCTAAAGATACAAAAAAATCTCTCATGAAACGTAAACAGCTATTCGAATTTGAAGATCAATCCTGGTTTCCCGCTTTCCTAAGAAATTATTTAACGGATTTTCTTCAGTTTATTTCCAATCAATTTGATATTTATAAAAATGTGACGCCGCTTTTATCCGAACTGGTAAAAGAAGAAGGAAACCAAACGATCGTAGATATGGCTTCCGGTGGTGGTGGCGGCTTGGTACGTTTATCGAAGCGTTTGCAGGAAGAACATCCGAATTTGAAGATCATTCTCACGGATTACTATCCGAATCACAAAGCCTTTGAATATGTATGCAAGCAATCTCCGGTGTTTTCATACGAAAAAGAATCTGTGGATGCGCGAAAAGTTCCGGCTCATTTGAAAGGTGTTCGCACCCAGTTTTTGTCTTTGCACCATTTCAGGGAAGAAGATGTGGTGCGTATCCTTCAGAATGCAGTTGACAGCAAAAGCCCGATTGCTCTGTTCGAATCCCAGGAACGAAATGTCCCAAGTGTTTTGGCCATGCTTTTTTCCCCGGTCAACGTTTTGCTCATGACTCCTTTCATCAAACCGTTTTCCATAGGACGTATTGTTTTTACTTACCTCATTCCGCTGGTTCCGTTATTTGTAATGCTCGACGGAGTTTTATCGGCCTTGCGGACATATACAGTTCCGGAAATGAACGAACTGATCTCACGCGTCGAAGGGCATGAAAATTACGAATGGAAAGTAGGGAAGCAGCAGTCACGTCCTGTCGGAATTTTGTATTTGATCGGCAGCCCGAAGTAATGAATGTCAAAATGATCAGTTATCAAGTTAAAAGACTTACAATCCTCCTAAAAAACTTGATAATTGTATCATTCATAATTGATAATTTTTAAATGACAAACCTATATCATATCTTTGCAGTCTTAAAATAAGAGCAAACAATCATTTATGAGCAATACAACTGAAAAATTAGCTTACAAAGTAAAAGACATTTCACTTGCTGAGTGGGGTCGTAAAGAGATCGTTTTGGCTGAAGCTGAAATGCCCGGGTTAATGTCTTTACGCGCTGAATACGGTGCTAAGAAACCTTTGAAAGGTGCACGTATCGCAGGATGTTTACACATGACTATTCAAACTGCTGTTTTAATTGAAACATTGGTTGAATTGGGAGCTGAAGTTACCTGGTCTTCTTGTAACATCTTCTCAACACAAGATCACGCCGCTGCTGCAATTGCTGCTGCAGGAATTCCTGTTTACGCTTGGAAAGGAATGAACGAAGAGGAGTTTGACTGGTGTATTGAGCAAACTTTGTTCGCATTCGAAGGTGGAAAACCATTGAACATGATTTTGGATGACGGAGGTGATTTGACGAATATGGTTTTTGACCGTTTCCCTGAATTGACTGCTGATATCCGCGGATTGTCGGAAGAAACTACAACAGGAGTTCACCGTTTGTACGAGCGTAAGAAAAACGGAACATTGGTAATGCCTGCAATCAACGTTAACGATTCAGTTACCAAATCCAAATTCGATAACAAATACGGATGTAAAGAGTCTTTGGTAGATTCTATTCGTCGCGCAACTGACGTAATGATGGCTGGTAAAGTAGCTGTTGTTTGTGGTTACGGAGACGTTGGTAAAGGTTCAGCAGCTTCTTTGCGTGGTGCAGGAGCTCGTGTAATCGTTACAGAAATCGACCCGATTTGTGCGTTGCAGGCTGCAATGGACGGATTCGAGGTTAAAAAATTGGATACTGTGGTTCACAATGTAGATATCGTTGTTACAACTACAGGGAACAAAGACATCGTAATGGGTCGTCATTTCGAGAAAATGAAAGATAAAACGATCGTTTGTAACATCGGTCACTTCGATAACGAAATCGATATGGCTTGGTTGAATGCAAACTACGGTGCTACAAAATCTACTGTGAAGCCGCAGGTTGATATTTACAACGTAAAAGGAAACGATATCATCATTTTGGCTGAAGGTCGTTTGGTAAACCTTGGTTGTGCAACAGGTCACCCTTCTTTCGTAATGTCTAACTCATTTACCAACCAAACATTGGCTCAATTGGAATTGTGGGAAAATTCTGCAAACTATGAGAACGATGTATACGTGTTGCCGAAACATTTGGATGAGAAAGTGGCTCGTTTGCATTTGGCTAAGATTGGTGTGGAATTGGAAACATTGACACAGGATCAGGCAGATTATATCGGAGTAACCGTAGAAGGTCCGTTTAAATCAGACGCTTACAGATACTAGGAAATAGTAAAAAATAGAAGAAAGGAATCTCGAAAGGGGTTCCTTTTTTTATTCCGCACTCGTGGTCAAGGGGATTAATCCCCTTGAACGTGCGTATGCGCCCGCGCACGCACGCTACACGAAGAAGTAACCCTAACTTAATTGCATAATTTACCAGATTCACTAATTTTGTTTCATGCAACTTTCTGAAAGAATTAAGACCATAGATTGGACAGCGCTTAAAACCATTTTATTCGTTGGATTGATCGTTCGATTGATAGCCGCAATTTTTGCAGAAGGTTACAGTATGCACGACGATCATTTCCTGGTGATCGAAGCGGCCGGTTCCTGGGCAGATGGTTTTGACTACAACGCATGGCTTCCATGGAATAAACCGGCGGGGTCAGCGCCGGAAGGCCATAGTTTCACATATGTCGGGCTGAATTACCTCTTTTTCTCAGGTTTAAAATCCATCGGGATTGCAGATCCGAAAACGCTGATGTTGCTAAATAGGCTTGTTCATGCGGTGTTCTCCTTGCTTGTTATCCGCTTTGGCTATTTAATCACGGAAAAACTCTCCAACAAGAAAACAGCAAGTTATGTAGGTTGGGTATTGGCTCTTTTGTGGGCAATGCCGTTCTTGTCGGTTAGGAACTTGGTGGAAGTAGTCAGCATTCCTTTCCTGATGTGGGCGGTTTGGCTGACACTGCAGGAAAACCGTAAATGGGCGTTGTTTTACGCAGGTTTGTTAATTGGTGTTGCGATTTCGTTTCGCTACCAGATTGCCATTTATGCAGTCGGTTTGGGGATTTACTACATCATCAGACTGGAATGGCGGAAACTGTTCCTGATGACAGCCGGTTCACTCGTTATGTTTGTGCTTACCCAGGGTGTTGTCGATTATTTCATCTGGGGCTATCCGTTTGCGGAGTTCAAAGGATATGTGGTCTATAACATGAATGAAGGAACGCGCTACATGAAAAACGCGAATTACTTCATGTATTTCTACGTCTTATTCGGATTTTTGCTTTTTCCGCTTGGAATTCTGGCTTTGATCGCCTATTTCAAATCTGCGAGAAAATACCTGGTTTTATTCATTCCGACTTTCGTTTTCCTGTTGTTCCATACGATCTTCCCGAACAGGCAGGAGCGTTTTATCCTAACGATTTTCCCGTTGGTAATTGTGCTGGTTTTCCTGGGTATTGAACAGCTGAGAACACGTAAATTCTGGAATGGATTCTGGAAGGTTTCCTGGATCGCATTCTGGATCCTGAACATCCCGTTATTTTGTATTGTAACGGTAATGCCTTCCAAAAAATCACGTGTGAATACGATGTATGCATTGTACGGAAAAACGCATGGAGACGAGCATATTTTAATCGAGGCGACAGGAGAAACAAACCCCGAAATGATGCCATTTTTCTATTCCGGGAAGTGGCAGTACAAAGTGTTGGAACGCTGGAGTACGGATACGATTAATCCGGCGAGTTTCTATACAGTGGAGCCACAGGATTATATTTTCTTCTTCGGACAGAAAAACCTGGATCAGCGCATCGATACTTTCAAAGTATTCTATCCGAAAATGCACCTGGAAGCTCAGATAGAGCCCGGATTTGTGGATAAATTTTTACATGGAATCAACCCGCGGAACTCAAATTCGTACGTAGAAATCTGGAAAACAGAAGCAAATGAAAGTTCAAAGAGTTCAAAAGAGTTCAAAAAAAATGAAGATCAATAGTACTTATCAATAATACTAGTTTTCATTTTGGAACTATTGAACTGTTCCACTAATTATAAATCCTCAGCAAGTTACTGCCGTTCCATTCCGTCTGATATTTGCGCAATCCCCACTCGGAGCCCGAGATTGGAGAGCCGTCGTACATAGAGAATTTGGCGCCGGAACAAGCATCGTTTAATTGAAGGAAATTGGTGCTGTCTGTCGTTAAAGGAGTAGCGCAAACATTATCGGGATCTTCCGGAGACATGCGTTCCCACGCAACAAAAACATCTGTGGATTGCCGGTAAACGACAATTCCTTTGATTCCGCCGTTTACGTAGGCCCAGCCGCCAACACTGTTCAATTCCTGGTAAGTGGGTAATGTGAGATCGATCTGGAAATCAAATGCAATACTTGGAATAGGGTGAGTCCTGTTTTTTTTACAAGAAACACCCGCTAAGAGCAAAATCAATAAAAAGATTCGTATTTTCACTTTACCTTATTGGAATGACAAAATTATGAAGTTAAGAACGTTTTTACAACTCTTTGTATTGTGCGGACTGTTTATTTTTGGTGCGGGATCTGTTACTTCATCATACAGTCAGGACGGATCTGTGGCCAAAGCAGAGAAAACAATTGCCAAACGCAGAAAAAAAGAAGCTAAAGCAGCGAAAAAAGAAGCCAAATTAGCTAAGAAAGCATTCTGGGCGAAACAATCCAAGTCAGCGAAGAAAAGCGTGAAACGAAACGCAAAACGCCAGAAAAGAGCGAAACGCCAATCGAATGGATGGTGATGGAAAGTTTAATGGTTCAAAAGGTTTAAAAAGTTCCAATTTTGAACTCATTTTGAACTCATTTTGAACTCATTTTGAACTCATTTTGAACTCATTTTGAACTCATTTTGAACTCATTGATCTTCCTATACAAACAATTTCTCTTCCCAGCCTTCCGCTTCTTCCTCGGAAAGCAAATTCAATTTTTTGAGGTAATGGGTGGTCTTCTCGAAAGCAAGCGGGTAATCAGTTCCTTCGTAATTCCAATCTGTTTCTGACAGCCATTTTTGAACCTGTTCCAACGGAAGGTTGTAACGCCACGAAATCATGTTTGCTGAATCCGGGTTCTCTTTCACCTCCTGTGCTTTTTGATTGACAACCGCACACATGCCGGCTAACATTTCCGGGTACTTTTCCGCAATTTCTTTTCGCGCTGCAATCACGAAACAAGGCCATGGAGTTACCACATCGCCCACATAGTCACATTTTCCCTGTTCTACGAAAGGAAAGGTCGTATACTTTTCCCAAAGGAATGCCTGTGCTTCGTTATTTTCCAATGCCCACAATCCACCATAAACGTCGCCGATCACATTGAATTTCAGGTTGTCCAGGTTCCAGTTGTGCTGATCAGCCATGACGTATGCCATCAAATGCGAGCCTGATCCATAACGCGAAATGGCGAAAGTTTGGTCTTCCACATCTTCCGGTTTTTTGATCGCACCTTTGTGCGGTACGTGAATTCCCCAACTTAGCGGAGAAACCACATAAACTTCCAGTATTTTGGCATCTAATCCTTGAAGAATAGACTTGGTAATCCCTTCTGTCAAAAGCACGGCAATATCGATTGAACCTGTTTCCAGTCCGCGGATCATTTGGCCGGTCCCGCCGCTCATGTCAGACCAATGAAGATTTAACCCGATTTCCTGGAACTTTCCTTCTTCGATTGCCAATCTCCAGGGTAAATTAAAATGTTCAGGAACACCGCCGATCTTTAAGCCTAATTCGTTTGTCATTTCTTTGTAAATTGCATGGAGTGCAGCTTTTTGTACATTCCATCTTTGCGTAATAATTCTTCGTGAGATCCCATTTCCTGGATTTCACCTTTGTCCAGGACAATGATTTTGTCTGCTGCCTGTATGGTAGATAATCGGTGTGCGATAACGATAGAAGTTCGCCCTTTCGTGAGTTGTTCGGTCGCTTGCTGAATCAATAATTCCGATTCATTATCGACACTTGAAGTCGCTTCATCCAGGATCAGAATATGCGGATTGTACACGTAAGCACGAATAAAAGCGAGCAATTGCCGTTGTCCTACGGAAAGCACTCCTCCGCGTTCTCCGACCTGGTAATCGTACCCGTTCGGTAATTTCTCAATGAAACTGTCGGCGCCCACAGCTTTTGCCGCAGCAATGACTTCTTCACGTGAAATAGCGTCATTCCCTAGAGTAATGTTGTTGTGAATCGTATCCGAAAACAGGAAAACATCCTGCAATACAATGGCAATATTCTTACGCAAAGTGTCCATTTGGATTTCACGCAATTCAACTTCACCGATGTGAATACTTCCTTTCTGGTACTCGTAAAAGCGGCTCAGCAGATTGACGATAGATGTTTTACCCGCTCCGGTAGCCCCGACAAAAGCAATGGTTTCTTTCGGCTGAATGGTCAGATTGATATCTTTCAACACCCAATCTTCTTCCTTGTAAGCAAAATAAACATGCTCGAATTTCAGTGGCTGTTCAAAATCCAGTTGGGTAACTGTTCCGGATTCCTGAACGTGCTCGTTGGTATCCAACAATTCAAAGACCTTATCGGCACGCACAATTCCGCGCTGCAGAATGTTGAATTTATCCGCAAGCATGCGTATCGGGCGGAACAACATCTGAACCCAAAGCGTAAAGCTGAAAACGGTCCCGAATAATTGCTTGTCCCCAATCGCGTTACCGGTCATGTAAAATGCGCACCAAACGATCAGCAAAGCCATGGAAAGCGAACTCAAAAATTCCACGACCGGGAAGAAAATTGAGAATGCCCAAACTGCATTTACGTGAGCTTGCCGGTGCGTTTTATTTACTTCCTGGAAAGCTGCATATTCCATTTTTTCGCGGCCGAAAATCTGTACGATGTTCATTCCTGTCAAACGTTCCTGTACAAACGAGTTCAACCGGTGAACAGCTGTTCCTTCCTGCTGGAAACTTTTACGCATGGCTTTGGCAAATACGCGTGTAGCAAAAATGAGGATCGGAATGGGAATAAGTACCAATAGCGAAAGCTGCCAGTTGGTAAAGAACATCAACGCCAAAACAACAACCAGCATCAATAAGTCTCCTAAAATATCGATCAGCCCGGAAGAGAAAACCTCCGAAATTGCTTCAATATCCGAAACAACGCGCGTTACCAATCCGCCGACAGGTGAACGGTCGAAGAACTGCATCCGGAAAGTAGACAAGTGATTGAATACCTTGATACGGATATCACGGATGACAGATTGCGCCATCAAATTCGAGAAGTAAGCCGTTAAGAATTGAAGCAGTGCTTCTAAAAGTAAAATTCCGGCTACAATCAGGGTCCATTTTAAGAACGAATCCGCATTCCGGGTTGTTTCGTCGACCACATATTTTTGCACCATATCCCCGATGATCATCGGGCGAAGCGGCCCTAGAACCGAGAGAGAAACCGTGCAGATAAATGCCAAAATTAAAAGCCCTCTGTAAGGTTTTGCAAATTTCAATAAACGTCTGAAGATTCGAAAATCAATTTTGCTCTGTTTGGCCATGTTACAAAATTACATCTAAGGATTGGGATTTGACTTATTTTTAACTGCTAAAATTCACTAACAAAACGCATTTTTATTTCCTTTGTTTGCTTTTATTCCTTTATTTTGCGAATAGGCAGAACGCCCGGTTAGAAAGCACAACATTTACCTCCAATTTTCAATACTATGGTTTACAATTTAGGTCAGTCAACATCCATCTTCAACACTTTTCTTGGAGAGCTTAGAGATTGTACGATCCAAACAGATCCGATGCGTTTCAGACGTAATTTGGAACGTGTTGCCGAAGTATTGGCTTATGAATTGAGTAAGCACATGGATTACCAGACAGAAATGGTAACAACGCCGTTGGGTGAAGCGGAAGTGGAAACCTTGAAACAACAGCCGGTTTTGGCAACAATCTTACGTGCAGGCTTACCGATGCACCAGGGATTGCTGAATTATTTTGACCGCGCGGAAAGTGCCTTTGTATCTGCTTACAGGAAGCACACGACTGCAGAAGATTTTGATATTCATGTGGAATACCTGGCTTCACCGTCCATTGACGGGAAAACACTGATTATTTCCGATCCGATGCTGGCAACCGGAAGTTCGATGGTAATGGTTTATAAGGCATTACTCAAACAGGGAAAACCTGCGAAAGTGCATATTGTGTCGGCTATTGCAGCACCGGAAGCTATTGAATTTGTGAAAAAACACCTTCCGGATACAATCAGTATTTGGGTGGGTGCTATTGATAAGGAATTGACCGCTCAGTCATACATCGTTCCGGGATTGGGTGATGCCGGAGATTTGGCTTACGGAGTAAAATGTTAAGAAGATAATTATGCACTGGCACCTCTATTTCTCGCTTTTTGGTTTATCCATGATTAAGTTCATGTTTGCGCCGTTTAGCGGACCAATTATGAAACTAAATTTCCTGGAGACTTATATTTCCTGTATTTCCGGGGCAATAATGGCAGCATTTATTTTCTATTTTTCAAGTGAGTTTTTCATGATCCGTGCACACAAGAAACGCAAAGCTTTGCTGCATGAATCGATTGCGAAAGGAATTCCTTTGAAACACAAACCGAAATTTACGCGTTTCAACAAACTCATCGTAAAACTGAAGCGCCGCTTCGGGATTTATGGAATTGCTTTTTATGCACCTCTTTTTCTGTCTGTTCCGATCGGATCAATTGTGACAGCTAAGTTTTACGGAAAAGAGAAACGCACATTCCCGCTTATTTTGGTTGGAATTTGCATGAACGGCGCCATTACAACCGGTTTGGCCTACGGAATAAAAGCCTTATTTTAATGAAAGTTCGTCAACTGTTTTTTGACCTCGACAGAACCCTTTGGGATTTTGAAACCAATTCGCGTTTCGCCCTGCAATACCTGTATGACGATTTGAAACTGGGAGATTCGATCGAGCATTTTCTGCATTTTCACCATACCTATATCCGGATCAATGCAGATCTGTGGAACCAATATGGGAACGGAAAGCTGACCAAAGAAGAATTGCGCGATAACCGGTTCAAAAAAGCGCTGGCCCATCATGGAATTCACGATGAAGTGCTTGCAAAACAAATGAGCGACGGGTACATTGCGCTTTCTCCGCACCAGACAGCCCTTTTTCCGGGAGCAGTTCAAATGCTGGAAACCCTGAAGCAGCAGGATTATGCACTGCATATCATAACGAATGGCTTCAAGGAAGTACAGCACATCAAACTGGAAAGAAGCGGGATCAGTCATTTTTTTGATACCGTTTTGTGTTCGGAAGAAATCGGTGTGACCAAGCCGCACCGGGAGATTTTCCAGGAAGCCCTTCGTCTCACCAATTGCAAAACCGAACATGCTATCATGATCGGAGATGATTTTAAAGCCGATATTATCGGTGCGTTGAATGCAGGCTGGACAGCCATTCACTTTGATCCGGAGCACAAATACAAGAAAGAACGAAACGTTCCGCGTATTCGCGAATTGTCTGAAATCCCGGAGTTGGTAAACCTCCTGCCGATCGTGGCGAACTAAAAACCAGATCATTTTTAAAAGTATTCAGGCAGAAAAAAACGACAAAGTGATGTTTTTTGCAAAACTAATTGTACTTTTTACAATAATTTGATTTCTTTATAACATCGAAACTCGCACCTCATATTTGTCTGCTATGAAAAAACGAATACTACTGGCATTTTCCGTGCTGCTTACACTGGTTTCTCAGGCTCAGAATTACGTAACTGTCGGAGATAGTTATGGAATACCGACGATTACTTCTGCCGTTTGCACTTCCGTAGACAGTTGTTTTACGCTTACGGACGATGTGACCAATCAGGCCGGAGCGGTCTGGGATTTGAATACCATTGACCTTTCCAATTCATTTGATGCCGTTTTTTGCCTGACACTTGGAACTCACGATGCGAACGGAGCGGATGGGTTTGCCTTTGTGATGAGAAGTCCGGCTACTGTGCAATTTGGAAGTGTGGGAGGAGGAATCGGATATGTAGGAATTATCCCTTCCATTGCAATTGAGTACGATACCTGGGATAACGGCGTAGGTGTGGATGATATCCCGGAAGACCATACCGGGCTTTATATGAACGGAAATCAGGCGGCGCCGCTGGTTTCTTCGGTTCCTTTGTCTGTCGGCGGACTGAATGTCGAAGACGGAACTTTTCATCAAACGCGTGTCGTATGGAATTCCACAGACCATCAGTTGGATATGTACTTTGACGGAGCTCTGAGACTTTCTTATACCGGTGATATTGTCACAGACATTTTTGGCGGAGATCCGAATGTGGTATGGGGATTTACAGCATCTACCGGAGGTTCTACAAACCTGCAGCAAATTTGTTTTCCGCAAACATCGCTTGAACTGGATGATGTTTCGTTTTGCGAGGGTGATACCACACATTTTTTAAGCTTTTATACTGATAATCTGACAAGTTACCGCTGGATTGCTCCGAACGGCGACACGCTGGTAAACTGGAATACCATTGATTTTCCCAATCCGCTGAATCTCGATGATACACTCATATGGATTGATCAGTCCGGAGTTTATACGCTGGAAGTATCGTTCAATAACCACGATTTAAGTGCTACTTCGACTGTAACAATCGTTCCGAATCCCGAAATAACTTATGGAGGACAAGTGATTCATTATTGTCCGGATACGGCTGATTTGGTCCTCACGGGATCACCGGATCCGTCTGTGACTAATTTTTGGTCGCCGCCCATGCTTACACAACCGACCTATCCTGTGCCGAACGATTTAAGTGCGCAGGGCTGGTATTTCATTGACATGACAGAGCCCCTTCTGGGTTGTGAATCCAGGGATTCCGTGGTGGTTGAAATGTATTGTGACCCGGTTGTGACCATACCCAACATATTTACTCCGAACAATGATTCAGGAAACAACAACGAACTATTCAACCTGATTATGCCTTCCAAACAGTGGGTAAAAGTGCAGCAGTTTACCATTTTCAACCGGTGGGGAAACCCGGTGTATTATGTAGACAATGATTACCCGAACTGGGATGGAAGAATCAACGGAAGCCAGGCTGCCGAAGGTGTATATTTTTACACCCTGATATATTCCAATGTTCTGGAAACGGAGCAATTCAGCAAACAGGGTTTTTTACATTTGGTCCGGTAAACGGAAGAAGTTACCTGTAAGAGCCTGATTGTGTTCACCAATAAAATTTCAGTACCTTTGCATCCTTAAATAAAACAGGATGTCATTTTCTTCTTTCGGCTTATCGCCATTTTTATTGAAAGCCTTAACCGAAATGAACTATGAAAAGCCGACACCGATTCAGGACCAGGCTATTCCGGCGATTCTTACAGGGAAAGATGTTCTGGGAATTGCACCGACAGGTTCCGGAAAAACGGCCAGTTATGCACTCCCGATTTTAACCATGCTTTCGAAGGCTGAAAAAGCAAAGAACCGTCACATTCAATCATTAATCCTGGTTCCGACTCGCGAATTAGCGATCCAGGTGGAAGAAGTGTTCAAAGAATTTGCCCGCTCCTTTCCGGAACCGCAAAAAGTAAAAGCCGTTTATGGTGGAGTTTCCATCAATCCGCAAATGAAAGCCATGATGGGCGTTTCCATTCTAATTGCAACTCCCGGCCGGTTAATCGAACTGGCAGAATCCAATGCCATCCAATTAGGTACTCTGAAATCGCTGGTGCTGGATGAGGCAGATAAATTGCTGAACCTGGATTTTCAGGAAGAGATGAAACGCATTTTGGGTTGGATACCGAAGAAACGTCAGAACTTATTGTTTTCGGCAACCTTAAATGATAAAGTATCTGAAATCACGCAACTGGTTTTACACAATCCGATTGTGCTGAAGATTGAAAAAGAAGCCGATTCCATTGACTTGATCCAACAAACGGCTTTTCGTGTTTCGGATGATCGAAAAGGACCTCTGCTTCGCTATTTGATTCGTTCGCGCAACATGAAACAAGTGCTGGTATTTACCAGTTCTACTTTCAAGGCAGATCAGGTTGTTGAGAAATTGCGTAAAAACAACATCGATGCCCAGGCCATTCACAGTAAGAAAAGTCAGGATGCGAGAACCCGCGTGATGCGTAATTTCAAAGCCGGACATTTAAAAGTAATGGTTGCTACGGATTTAATTGCCCGTGGAATTGATATTGAGTTTTTACCTTTTGTGATCAACTACGAATTACCGCGTTCGCCTAAAGATTTTGTGCACCGGATCGGTAGAACGGGAAGAGCTGAAGCAAGCGGTGAAGCCCTGACTTTCGTGTCTCCTGATGATGAACATCATTTTAAAATTATTCAAAAGAAAATGGGAAAACAGGTTCCGTTTGAAGAGACAGACCAATTGGATCTTCACGGATATTGATCCTGTCCCAAACCAATAAAGACAAATTAAAATACAATCAGACCGGAATTTCAGTTGTAACATCCTGGAATCTTGTTGTCTAAAAATCCACAAAAGATGAAACGCATTGCAGCATATAAAAAACTCTTCCAGGTAGAAGAGGAAGTTACTTTGGCTCAATTGAAAACCACTTACCGCAAACTGGTAAAAGAGTGGCACCCGGATAAATTCCTGGAAGATGATCCCTTGAGAGCGGAAGCTGAAAAAAGAAGTTTGGAGATCATCGATGCGTACCATTTTTTGGTCAGTATCGCACCTGAAACATTAGAGCAGAACTTCGAAGAATACCAGGAAACGATCAACACCTCCATGATTGCTGATTTTCACTACAAGGGCCTGACCTTAAAAGTAACTTTCCTCAACGGACAGGTGTTCGAGTATTTCGGTGTTCCGAATAACACTTACAAAAAATTAGCGCAATCACCGACTCCCGAGCGTTTTGCCCGCAGGCACATTTTTACTACGCACACTTACCGCATGGCGAGTAAGGGAACGGTAGAAGCTTAAAGGAACCACAATAGGTCACATAGAAACATAGGCAATAAGATTTTCTAAACTATATACCTATTCGGTTTTATAGCTATTCTTCTGTGTTCCTCTGTGTTCGTCTGCGGGAAATTACGGGAGTTTTAATCTGAATCGCGTAAGTTTTATGGTCTTTATTTCCTTATTTTTGAAAGACAGACCGATTACTTATGAAAAAGCTCTTATTCGTATGGCTGCTTGGTTTATCCGGCACCGCTTTTACACAAAATAAATTTCCGGATTTTCTTGTCGGAACCTGGTTGTCCGAAGATCAAACGACCTATGAGCATTGGGATAAATTGTCTTCCACTTCCCTGAAAGGATATTCTTACGAAGTAAAAAACGGCGAAATCAAGATGAACGAATACCTCGATCTGGTGCAGCGAAAAGATGGAACGTTCTATATTCCTACTGTGATAGGCCAGAATAACGGAAAGCCGGTGGAATTTAAGCTTGTAGCTTCGGATTCCGGGTTTGTGTTCGAAAACAAAGCCCATGATTTTCCGAAAAAGATCTCTTACCGCATGATTTCCTCCACGGAAATTTTTGTACAGGTTTCCGGCGAAAAAAATACCGGCTTCAGTTTTAAAATGAAGAAGACGAAGCCGGCACTTTTTACTGTGAAAGAAGAAAACACGACGGATAACCCGAATTACGACAAAACATTGGCTGAAAAACTAAAAGGCGACGATCACGGTATGAAAAGCTACCTGTTTGTTGTTTTGAAAACCGGATCGAATACCACCACGGATAAAAAATACATCGATAGCTGTTTCACAGGCCACATGGGAAATATCGGCCGCCTGGTAGATGAAGGGAAATTAATCGTTGCAGGTCCTTTCGGGAAAAATAGTCTGACTTATCGCGGCTTGTTCATTTTCAACGTTGCCACAACAGAAGAGGCGGAGGCTTTGCTGAAAACAGATCCTGCTGTTAACTCGGGGCTTCTTGCTTACGACATCATTCCCTGGTATGGTTCAGCGGCATTGCCTGAATATTTGGAAGCTTCCGATAAAATCTGGCGGAAGAAATTTTAATAATCCGTATTCTTATCTAAAATTTTCGGGATGAAAAAATGGTTTTTTTGTGCAATGATTGGTGTTTTGGCTGCGTGCCAGGAAGAAAAAGTGAACAAAGATGCTGAATTTGACCAATACAAAGAAGCATTTGTACTGCGTTTGTGGGAAATGAATCCCGGATGGGCGAGCAGTACGGGTTATCACAAATACGATTCTGTGCTGGTTATACCAGACAAAGCACGGGAGGAAAAAGAGCGGCGGTTTGTACAGAAAGAGTTGGAACAGCTCAATGAATTCCAGTCCGGAGAACTTTCCGAAGCAAACCAGATTGATTGGAAATTGATCCGCAATTACCTGGATGGAGCTAATTGGGAGCGTGAAGAGTTGAAATCCGGGGAATGGAATCCGTCTAATTACAATGTTTGCGGTGGTTTTGCCGAAATGCTGGGCAATAATTATGCTCCATTGGACGAGCGATTAACCAATTTCTCCATCCGCTTGAAAAATGTTCCGGCTTATTACGCTGCTGCAAAAAAGAATATCAAAAACCCGACAAAAGAACATACTCAACTTGCCATTGAACAAAATCGTGGCGGATTGTCGGTTTTCTCTGCGGATTTACCCGCTGCATTGGAAAAGAGTAAATTGACCTCCGCTGAAAAAGCCGAATTACTAAATCGCAGTGAAGCGGCCATTCAGGCAATCAATGACTACGCCAACTGGCTCGAAAAACTGCCGAATCCGAACCCGCGAAGTTTCCGCCTGGGAACGAAATTGTATGCGAAGAAATTTGAGTTTGATATCCAGTCGGATAAATCGGCGAAGGAAATCTACCAAAGTGCCCTGGCTCATAAGGAAGAACTGCATCAGAAAATGATGGACATTGCTATTCAGATTTGGGATAAGCACATGGGGGATAGGCCGATGCCGGCAAACGGGTATGAATTGGTCAGGCAACTGATCGACCAGATTTCCCTGCAGCATACAACGCCGGAAAATTTCCAGAAAGACATTGAAAAGCAGATTCCGCAGCTGGAGAAATTTGTAAAAGACAAAAACCTCATTTACCTGGACCCGAAGAAACCACTGGTTGTTCGCCGCGAACCGGATTACATGGCGGGAGTTGCAGGAGCTTCCATTTCTGCTCCCGGGCCGTATGACAAAGGCGGGAATACGTATTACAATGTTGGAAGTATGAACGGTTGGCCGGCAGAGAAATCGGAAAGTTATTTGCGCGAGTATAATCACTATGTGCTGCAGATCCTGAATATTCACGAAGCAGTTCCGGGGCATTACACGCAGTTGATTTACAGCAACAATTCACCGAGTATCATCAAATCCATTTTCGGCAATGGGGCAATGGTAGAAGGTTGGGCGGTCTATACGGAATTGATGATGCTTGAAAACGGGTATGGAGGAAATAGTCCGGAAATGTGGCTGATGTACTACAAATGGAATTTAAGAACAACCTGCAACACGATTTTGGATTATTCGGTGCATAACCTTCATTTCAGTAAAGAACAAGCGATGAATTTGCTGATCAATGAAGCTTATCAGCAACAAGCTGAAGCCGAAGGAAAATGGAAACGGGCAACTTTAAGCCAGGTGCAATTATGCAGTTACTTTACCGGTTTTACGGAAATCTGCAGTCTGCGCGAGGAATGGAAGAAAAAAGAAGGGAAAGCATTTAACCTGAAAGCCTTCCACGAAAAATTCCTGGGTTACGGAAGCGCCCCCGTGAGAGATATCCGCGCGATGATGCTGGCTAAATAGAATGATGAATGAGGTAATTATCAATTATCAAGAGTAAATCTTTCTGATAATTACAACATTTATAATTGATAATTAATCTCCGTATATTTGAATTTTGCAATTCACAGTTATGGAGTTCATCAGCCTGGAAGAGTTTTATCAATCGATCTGTAATATCAACGGTTCAGCTCTTGTTCCGGAAGGAATCAGTAAAGAGTTGGGGCAATTCAATGTGTTTGATACCAACGAATTGCTTGCACAGAATAATGGCAAGAAAGGCAAAATGCCTTACAACCGGCGTTTGTATTACAAGATCAGTTTGATTTCGGGGAAAAGTACGGCCGAATACGCAGATAAAGTCATTGATGTTGAGAAGTATGCCTTGCTTTTTGCTACACCGAAAGTTCCTTACAACTATACGTCTGAAGATGACAGTCACAGCGCGGTATTTTGTGTTTTCAGCCCGGATTTTATTACCAGAGCGAATACCGGCTTTATTCTGGATGAACTTCCGATCTTCAGCCCGGGAAGTGTTCCGGTATTTGAATTATCTGAAAGTGAGTATGAATACCTGCAAACACTTTTTTCAAAGATGCGGGCAGAGCAAACTTCGGATTATGCATTTAAATACGATCTGATCCGGAATTACGTGATGGAACTCATCCATCTGGGACAAAAATTGCAGCCGGCTTCTGTTTTGTACCCGAAACATTCTGCTTCCGAGCGTGTTACTTCGCTGTTTGTTGAATTACTGGAACGGCAATTTCCCATTGAATCCAATCAGCAGCGCATCGGTTTGAGAACGGCTAAGGATTATGCGGACCGCTTGTCTGTTCATGTCAATCACCTCAATAAAGTACTGAAAGAAAATACCGGAAGAACCACTACGGAGGTTATCGGGAACCGGATTACACAGGAAGCAAAGATCCTGCTGAAGCAAACCAACTGGACTGTTTCTGAAATTGCTTACTGCCTGGGATTTGAAGAAGTGGCTCATTTTTCCAATTTCTTCCGCAAGCACGCTCAAATTACACCGAATACGTTCCGGAATTAATGATCAATTATAAATGACTCAATTATCAAGCCGTACATGACTTGATAATTGCTAATTTTCTCATTGATAATTATGATTGATTTTCGCAACAGTTGGATTGCTTCATGCAAACACTTCCCCTGATTTGTGTTCTACCTTTGTTTTATCAAATTAAAACACATGAAAACAAACAAAATAGCACTTATTACAGGAGGAAGCCGTGGACTAGGCAGAAGTATGGCAAACAAATTGGCAGAAAAAGGAATCAATGTGGTCTTTACTTACCACACGAATAAAACAGAAGCAGATAAAGTAATCGCAGAAGTTCAGGCAAAAGGGGCGGAGGCAATTGCACTTCCTTTGGACGTGAGCAAAGCGGATACATTCGAAACATTTGTTGCTGAGTTGAGAAACCAGGTAAAAGAGAAATTCAATACGGAGAAAATTGACTTCCTGGTAAACAACGCCGGAATCGGTCTGCCTTCACCATTGGGTGCAACAGAAGTTTCGGTGGTGGACTCTTTGATGAATATCCATTTCAAAGCACCATTCTTATTAACACAATTGATCGTACCGTTTGTAAATGATGGAGGTGGGATCGTAAATATTTCCAGTGGTTTGGCGCGATTTACTGCACCGGGATATTCTGTTTATGGATCACTGAAAGCTGCGGTTGAACAACTGTCCAGATACCTGGCTCAGGAATTGGGGCCACGTCAGATCCGTGTAAACTGTGTGGCGCCCGGAGCAATTGAAACAGATTTCGGTGGCGGAGCAGTGCGCGATAATGCCGACTACAATAAAATGGTTGCGGATTCTACAGCCCTTGGAAGAGCAGGATTGCCGGACGATATCGGGGATGTGGTTGCTTTCCTGTGTACAAATGAATCCCGTTGGATTAACGGACAACGCATCGAGGTTTCCGGGGGAACACATTTGTAATCCGACTTTACAATATCGTGATATCATGATATGATAAAAAAACCTTCCGGAATGACCCGGAAGGTTTTTATGCTGAATATGCTCTATAGCTTTTAATCTAAAATATCCGCTTCTTTAGCCTCAAAAGAACCCATCAATTTTTGAAGTTCTGCCTTTTCGGATCTTTTAACCACATACGTTTTAGACAAGGTGTCGTGCCATCCGCGTTCTGCAAAGCAGGAAAAGGCTTCAAACGGAATGTACCTGCAAACGGTGCGCAACAAAGCTTTCGAAAAAGGAACTTTATTGGCATACTCATCAATTACGGTATAACCGCAGATCAACTTTCCTAAAGTTGTTCCTCCCAGCCCTTCGGAAATGGCATAATAGAGGAAGAAAATCAGGTATCCCATCTTATCCAGGAATTTGATAAGCCCCGAGTCAGGTCGCAATTCTTCTACATTTCCGGTTGCTACTACGATGATCCCGATAACAACTCCGATAATAAAAGTGATGATGTAAAAGAATACGACATCGATCATGAAGTATCCGAAACGCACTCCCTGGCTTACAACCTCAGGTGGCCTTCCGACCATTTTTGTTTCAGGAACCTGAATCACATTCCCGTTTTCGTCCCGTTGCTTCTTATAGACGGTTTTTTCAATTTTCAGGTGTTCGATTGTTTTCATAATTGGCGGTTTAAATAAAAGTCCTGCTAAATTAGGGATAATTTAAAAGACTGATTTCCCGGTCACACATTTTGAAGGCTTTCAAGGATCCGATTTCTTATATTTGTACCCGTATTATGTTTTTGCAATGAAAAAACTCCTTCTAATCCACCTGTTATGTTTGGTCTCTACCGGACTTCTCGCTCAATTATCTGTTCCCTATCAAAATGATTTTGATCAGTTGCCTGCGGATGCTGTGGGTTGGTCACATGCAGCAATCAGTGGAACTGATGACTGGGAAATTGGAGTGCCTTCCGGAGGGCAATATTTCAATGCTTCGTTTTCTCCTTCCAATGCCTGGGCTACCAACTTGTCCGGACCGTATGCAGCGAATTCCGAGAGAGTATTGATGACCCCGTACTTTAACCTTACCAATACATCGGTACATTATATTCTTTCTTTCCGTCATAAAATGAATGCAAGCGGTACGCCTTTTTCATTTAAGATGGAGTACAAAGTCGGCCAGGCGGGAATCTGGCAATTGCTGGATAATGCCTCTGCGCAAAAGGATTTGTGGCAAAATACATCGGGATTCTCTCCCTACTACTTCGCGTGGATAAAGTCTAAAATTGATTTGTTCTTTCTTCAGGGACAGGATAGTGTTCAATTCAGGTTCAAATTTTTATCAAGCACATCGAACGGTTACGGTTGGTTATTGGATGATTTCGAAATCAATGAACGGTATAATAATTTAGTCGCAACACAGGGAGATACTATTCGGGGAGTGAATCAGTATTTTACAAACTTTACAGTAAAGACGAATTATACCCTGAATCTGGAATGGAGCGGAATTTATTCATTCACGGATAAATTTTATTTCTCCACGGACAATGTCCTCGACGGATCAGATCTGTTATTGGGGAATGTAACACACAATGTGTCGTCAACCATTCCGAACTGGAGCAATACATTTCCTTTGCCAACAGGGCTTTCATCCGGTAATTATTATATTTTTTACCAATACGATACAGGGAATGTGCTCGTCGAAAACAATGAAACAGACAACCAGAATTTTACTGTCCTGATTCTCGATAGCGTTTATTCATCCGATTATGCAACGGATTTTGATACAACTGCCCTTATCTGGAATTCATTAGTAGGTGCTTCCGGATCAAGCTGGACCAAAGGCTCTGGCAATAATTGGCACCTGGAACGCCCGAGATCCGGATCTTTTGCCTGGATTTCAGGGGTTTCCGGAAGTAATAATAGATTGGAAAGCCCTTATTTGAACCTCACGAATTCCGTGAATACCTCAGTTTGTTTTTGGTACAGAGCATCTCAACCGTATCAAAACCCGAGTTTTAGTGTACTGTTGCCTACTTATAACCAGCCTACGGTTACGACTCCGTATTTGTTCTATTCGCAAAGCGTTCCGAAAACACGCTATTATGGATGGGATTGTCATTGTAAATCTGTTCCGCAATACGATGGTGAGGTTTCTGCCAAATTCGGATTTGCAGCTGCCGGTAACATTATTCCGACTACGCTGGACCAGGTTTTGATTGATGATGTATATATTGGAAGTGCAAAGCCGGACGCAGGAATGGGAGGTGAAACCGATAACCGGTTTATTTCCAGTGCTTCCGTGAGTGATACGTTAACGTACATGTTATTTAATTCCGGATTGGAGCTATTGCCTGCCACAACTACCAAATTCTACTGGTCGAATGACAGTTTGCCGGACGGTTCGGATATTCTGCTGGGAACCCAGCAGGAACCCGCGATTGGTGATACGACTTTTATCATGCGTGAATTCCAGTTTGTGAAACCGACTACGGTTCCCGGACAGTATTACATCATTTATCAATTGGACGCAGATGCGTTAGTGAGTGAAATGCGGGAATACGATAATGTCGGATATTTTAAGACGTATATTGTTCAAGCGGCTGCTCTTCCGTATTCCAATGATTTTGAAACGGAAATTAACGGTTGGAGGCATGGGGCTTCTCTTGGTACTGATGATTGGGCATGGAATATTCCTTCAGGTACTGTTTTGAATGCTGCTTTTTCCGGTCAAAAGGCCTGGATCACAAACGCCAACGGGGCAATATCTCCGCATTCCCGATCACATTTGTATACTCCGGTCTTTGATCTATCAACCTTACAAAACCCGGTAATGGAGTTTGATCTGTTTGCTGATTTCTTCGGGAATAACGGGTATAATGCATGGCCTTACAACATGGGGAATATTATGTACTCTGTAGATGGCGGGAATTCCTGGAAGGTGCTTAAGCCTCAAAACGAATCGTATAAAAGATGGTATTCGGGTATTCAGTTCAACAGTCAATCGGGGATCGATAACCGGGTAATTCCTACTCCTAATTCGGAAGTGCTTTACGGACGTTATATGCCTTATTTCAGTACGAATTGGTCTTACCAGGGAAGGGATTACGATGAAAATACGCATTATGTGATTGATTTATCTTTCTTGCAGGATGAACAGCAAGTCCAGTTCATGTTTGTCTACGGAAACCAGAATGCTCCGGTTGAGGGAATGCTGATGGATAATTTTGAGATCAAAGAAAAGGCTGTTGACCTGACTATCCAAAGCACCAAAAAATTAATGGTAGCGTCCGGAGACTATGAACTGAAAACATACTTTAACGTAAAAAATAACAACAACTTCATAAGCGACAGCACCAGTATCAAATTGTATTTAAGTGTGGATAGTGTCCTGGATGCGGGAGATTATTTAGTTCAAACACAAAGTTTAAGACAAATTTTGCCTTATCAGAACCAATTGGTGAATGTAAAAGTGCCTGCACCGCCCAATTATGGCCAATACCGGTATTTGGTTTATGAACTGGATCCGCAGAATGTGAATCCGGAATCCAATGAACTGAACAATACCGGGTATTTGGATTTGGCAATGGATTCTTCTTCCAATTATACTTATCCGGTACTTTTTGATTTTGATGAAAGTGAAATTGATGGTTGGACCTGGTGGCATGATTCAACGGGAACTTATAACGGGCATCGTTTCAGACATGAGTTGGTGATGAGGGATCCTGTTAATTTTCCGGAAGACGGTGTTTGGTTCCTGGATATTCAGGATCAGGGAGGATCTACCTATCCTTTGAACTATCCTATCCATCATTTAGAACCACCGGCTTATGATTTTTCGAACCTTTCAACCATTCAGATGGAATTTGATTACATCGCAGTTTCTACGACCGCAAATTTTGGAGTGACTCAGGGTGGCAATTTGTCTTATTCGATTGATGGTGGATTAACATGGATTGTTTTGGGTTATGATCAGGATCCTTATGCTGAAAACTGGTACCAATACAATCAAATAACAGCATTGAACAATGAATATGGATGGGCAAACAGGGAAGATTGGGTGCATGCAAAATACAATTTGTCTTTCCTTGGAGGTCAGCCGAACGTCCGTTTTCGATTCAATTGGCGCTCAAAATCCATGTCCAGTTCAACAGCAATGCATGGTTTTAGACTGGATAATTTCAAAATAGACGGGAAGTTTGTGGATTTGGTCGCGTCGAATGATCATCCGCTGATTGAGATCAATACAATCACGCAACCCGGATTCCAAATCGATTACGAAATTTCAAATATCGGTGATTCAAGTGTAATGGCTTCCAAAACCAATTTCTATTGGTCCACGGATACGATCCTGGATGCCAATGATGAATTACTATACCAGGTAGACGAAGCGATCTTTTTTCCAAACTCGGTGAATACGTTTACTCAGAATATTTATTATCCGGCTCCGTTGACATTAAATGAATATTATGTTTTGTATGTGACTGATGCAGACAGTGTAGTGAATGAAGTAAACGAAGACAACAACCTGGGATGGATCAAGATCGGGATTTTGGATACATTGTTTGTGGATTTGGTTTCCGTTCCTTTGATTTCACCGGTATATACAAGTGTGGTTTACAATTCGTTTTATTTCGAATTCGAGTACAGGAACAACGGTTCTCTGACAGCAGACTCTTCCACAATATTGGTGCACTGGTCACCGGATACTATTTTAGATGCTTCCGATGCATTGTTGTATACTATCCTGGAACCGGAATTGACCGGATTGAGCTACATTACCAATGCAGGGAATGTTTACTTTCCGCATCCTGTTGCGCAATCACCTTACTACCTGCTGATTTCTTCCGATGCATCCGGTGATGTTCCGGAATCCAATGAATCGAATAATTTTGTCTGGGTGCGGGTTAACCTGGATTCCACTGATTTGGGGTTGGAACAATTGGGAGAAGACCTCCGTTTTCTTTTAGTCTCCGGGGATGGTTACGTTCAATTGAACTATTTAGGGGAAGACGAGGGAATAACGGATGTTTTCCTTGCAAACTCAATCGGACAAATCGTATACCGCCGGTCAGAAACGATTTCCAAAAATTCCCCGATGAAAATCGATACATCCTCTCTAAGCAGTGGAATCTATTATATAACCGTTACAAAGGGAGATCACGTACAATCCATCAAATTCTTCAACCATGCGAATAGATAAACTAGTAACATTTCTGCTCCTTCTTATAGTATCCAATGCTTTCGGTCAGTGCGGTGAAACAGGCTATTTCCATTTGAACTATCATGGGATTATTGATGAATTTGAAACGGACAACAGCAATCATGTCATTGCTGCGGTGCGTATTCAGAACAGTACCACATTGGTGAAGACCGATGATGCACGGAACATCCTCCAGGAATTGGATATGGGAGATATTAATTCCTGGGCACAAGTGCGCGACATCACGATTGATTCGGAAGACAATATCTATATCTGCGGAACTTTTCAGGCCAACATTTATTTTGGTCCCGGATATTCGTATGCAGGTCCGGGTGGATTTGTTGCCAAGTTAAATACGGATTTCCAGGTGCAATGGGTGAAATTGAGCCAGAATGCTTATCCGAAGGCTATTACAATTGATTCCAATAACGGGCTGTATGTTGGATTTTCAGCCGGTCCAACCTTTATCTTCCAGGGACAAACCTATTCCGCTCCGGCTTCCGGTTATTATGTGTGTTTGTTTAAATTAAATGCATCAAATGGCGTTCCCCAGTGGAATAAAAAACAACGATACGACGGATCTGTTTTTGAAGCGGTGTACCGTTTGGAAACAAGCGATGAGTTTGGAGTATACGAAGTGGTTAATTTCGATGAATTTTTTTTGGATGAGTTCGGGGTTTACTACGAGGGCACAAACGAAGGAGGGTATCATGAATTGAATTCAATGATTTGTTATTACGATTCACAGGGAAACCGTGCATGGATTAAACAGATGTTCCATGGAGAGCCAATGGCAACCGGCAAAACATTCAATGGTAACGTAGCACTTTATTGTGATATGGACGAGTATCTGTCAGTAGGGACCGATTCTATTTATAGTTACTATAGAAAAAGTTCCGGATATGTGGAGTATAATCCCAGTGGAGACCTGATCCGAATGGAACGGATTGTTAGTTCTTTACTTCCAAACGACATGTCTTCTGATATATGTGGAATTGATTGTTTGCCGGATGGAGGATTTATTGTTTCCGGAAGAAGCCAAAGAAATGTGAATTTTAACGGGCTGGTAGATTCTGCCAATTATGCTAGCGGTTATCATCCTTATTTTATTGCACGATACGACTCTATATGTACTCCTGTTTGGGCACATACCTTCGGAGAAGGTGATTCTTTGTCGGGGATGACGGATGTCGGAATTCGCATTATGAATGACTGCAGTGTCTATTTTGCAGGAGATGCCTGGGAAAAATTTCGCTACGATGCGAATAATGGAGATACTATTCCAATGACAAGAATTCTTTTCTTACTGGAATTCGACCTGGAAACAGGGGTGCTTGCAACGGATTCAACACTGCATGGCGGTGGAAATTCTACGGATGATCCTTTTGGGCCGAACGGGGTAGGTCTGGATGAGTTATCACATGAGAACTTAGCGGTCTTTCCCAATCCCGTTTCAACGGTTTTAACTCTTAAAACAAAGGGTACGGACCTCTTTAAATGGGAAATACACAACGAAATGGGGCAAAAACTGATAGAAGGGGAAGCTTATGGAAGTTCAGAGATTGATATGAGTAACCTGCCTTCCGGTTTATATGTGATGAAGATAAGTAACGATCAGAACGCCCTTACGAAAAAGATCAGTAAATATTAAAGAAAGAAAGGCTGCTTATTTAGCAGCCTTTACTTGTTTCAAACGTTCGTATAAGATCATTCCGGTTGCTACTCCTACGTTCAGGGAAGCAATATCTCCCGCCATCGGGATAGATAAACGCGCATCCGACATTTTCAATAAGTCGTGTGAAATACCGTCCTCTTCGGATCCGAGGATAATCGCTGTCGGGCCAAAGAACGAATAGTTCTCAACGGAAACCTTCGATTTCTCGGTACAGGAAACGATCTGGAAACCGCTTTGCTGCAAATAGAATAAGCTGTTTTTCAACAGATCGGTCTTACAAACCGGAATTGTATGCAAAGCTCCCGCCGAAGTTTTAATCGCATCCGCAGAAACGAGCGCGCTTCCTTTGGAAGGAATCAAAATGGCATCTACGCCCATACAAGCTGCCGTACGTGCAATTCCACCGAAATTCCGGACATCCGTAATGCGGTCCAGTACCAGGATACATGGTTCTTTCCCTTCGGAAAGCCATTGATCGCATAAATCTTCGATATTCTTGTATTCAACCGGAGAAGTAAATGCAATCACTCCCTGGTGATTATTTGCCGTTAGTTTGTTCAATTTTTCAACGGGAACAAACTGCAATTGGTAATCCTTACCGGTCAGTACCGTTCTCAGTTCTTCAAACAGTTCTTTGTCAATTCCTTTTTGGATCAGGATTTTGTTGATCTCAACTTCGTTTTTGATCGCTTCGATCACTACGCGGATCCCGTAAATGATGTCCGACGGATCTTCTTTCGGTTTGCGCTCGAAATTGCGTTTGTCACGGTTAAATCCTCCGCGGCTTTCTTCCCGGTCGTTCTTCTTATTATACATTGAATGTGATTTCAAGTTCGATATCTTCACTAACTGATTTTGCAACCGGGCAAGCCAAAGCGGCGCGTTTTACCTTTTCAATCGTTGCTTCGTCCCAGCCGTTATTTCTCAAATCGATGTCAATCACCAATTTACCGATTCTTCTCGGGGAAGCAGCCATTACTTTCGTTACTGTGGCTGATCCGTTCTCATAATTGTGCCCGTGCTCATTGCAGTAAATACCAATGATGCTGATCATGCAGGAAGCATAAGCCGTTGCAACCAGGTCTGTCGGTGAGAATTTTTCTCCTTTTCCGTGATTGTCCGTCGGCGCATCCGTGTGAATGACAGTTCCCGATTGAAGGTGCGTACATTCCGTGCGCAGTCCTCCGAGATATTTTACTGTTGATGTTGGCATACTAATATATGTTTAATGGTTCCAAAGGTTCAAAGGGTTCAAATTCCATTCGCCGTGGCGGATTGGGTTAAAAGTTAAACTGTTGGTGCTGGAGTTCTCAATTCTGATTTAAATTGAACTCTTAACGCATTTGAACTTTTTGAACGATTTAAACTTTTTGAACTTCATTTGTTTGTTCTTTGTACTTTTGTAGAATCAAATTTCTCAGCAACAAAGGTACTGAATTTTTGAAAAGCGAAAGGCACGACTATGTCAGAGGAAATTACAACAGCAGAAAACAACGTTCGTATCAAAAAGCCAAACTGGCTGCGCGTAAAATTACCGATCGGTGAGAATTACAAGAAGGTACGTGCGCTGGTGGATGAGCATAAATTGCATACCATTTGTGAAAGCGGTTCTTGTCCGAATATGGGCGAGTGCTGGGGCGAAGGAACGGCAACGTTCATGATCCTTGGAAATATCTGTACGCGTTCGTGTGGTTTCTGTGCGGTTCAAACCGGCCGCCCGGATGCAGTTGATGAATTCGAGCCGGGAAAAGTGGCTCACTCCATCAAGACCATGCAGATCAAACACGCTGTAATTACTTCCGTAGACCGTGATGACCTGAAGGATGGCGGAGCCGGAATCTGGGTTCAGACCGTTCGCGCGGTTCGTCACCAAAGCCCGGGAACAACGATGGAAACATTAATTCCTGATTTTGCCGGGAAATGGGAAAATTTACAGCAGATCATTGATGTAGCTCCTGAAATCGTTTCACACAACCTTGAAACAGTGCGCCGTTTGACCAAACAAGTGCGTATCCAGGCAAAATACGACCGAAGCCTGGAAGTGCTTTTCCGTTTGAAAAAAGGCGGAATGCGTACAAAATCCGGAGTAATGCTTGGTTTGGGCGAAACAGACGAAGAAGTGATCGAAACGATGGAAGATTTGAGAGCAGTTGGAGTGGATATCCTGACTTTGGGCCAATACCTGCAGCCAACCCCAAAACATTTGCCGATTGTTGAATTCGTAACTCCGGAACGTTTCGATAAGTACCGCGAATTGGGTTTGAAAATGGGCTTCCGTTTCGTGGAAAGCGGTCCGCTGGTGCGTTCTTCCTACCACGCTGAAAAGCATATTTTTGATTTATAAGAAAATGACAATGAGTCAGCTGCGGCTGAGAGAATGAGGATTTAATTCTTTTATCTGCTTTCATTTCTCATTCGGTTTCCTTATTCTCTGCTAAGAGGAAATCCCTCTCTCATTCTCTTTCCGTTTCTCATTCTGATCCCGATTCTCACATTCTTACAGCTATTCCTATTTAGCACATTCTTTTGCATTTTGCATTTTGCATTTTCAATTAATACTTACCTTTATCCACACATTTTAGAAATTGAAACTATGAGTACGTTTGATGTTGCGATTATCGGTTCTGGTCCTGGTGGATATGTGGCCGCTCTTCGCTGTGCACAATTAGGATTGAATACTGCCCTGATCGAAAAATACCCGACTTTGGGAGGAACTTGCTTAAACGTAGGATGTATTCCTTCGAAAGCGTTATTGGACTCTTCAGAGCATTTTTTCAACGCGAAGCACAACTTTGCAACTCACGGAATCAAAGTAGATAATGTAGAAGCGGACATCACGCAAATGATCAAGCGTAAGGAAGATGTGGTGACACAAACCTGTAACGGGATCAAATTCCTGATGGACAAAAACAAAGTGACTGTGTACCAGGGAGTAGGTTCATTTGTAGATAAAACTACGATCGCAATCAAAGACGGTCAGGGAAACAGCACCAACATCACAGCGAAAAACACCATTATTGCAACGGGATCAAAGCCAAATTTCTTCCCGGGAATGGAACCGGATAAAAAACGCATCATTACTTCCACGGAAGCATTGAAAATGACTGAAATTCCGAAACGCATGATCGTGATCGGAGGTGGAGTAATTGGTTTGGAATTGGGATCTGTTTACGCACGTTTGGGAACGGAAGTAGAAGTGGTGGAATTTGCACCGGCTATCCTTCCTACAATGGACCTTTCATTGGGAAAAGAATTAACTAAAATCCTGAAAAAAGAAGGATTCAAGTTCCATTTGGAGCATAAAGTTCAGAAAGTTGAAAACACCGGAAACGGAGTTAAATTGACTGCTTTGAACAAAAAAGACGAAGAAGTAACCCTGGAAGCTGATTACTGTTTGGTAGCAGTTGGACGTAAGGCATATACGGAAGGTTTAGGCCTTGAAAATGTTGGTTTGGCGGCAAATAATCGCGGTCAGATCGATGTGAACGATCACTTGCAAACAGCAGTTCCGAATATCTACGCAATCGGTGATGTAGTTCGTGGGGCCATGTTGGCGCACAAAGCGGAAGAAGAAGGAGTGGTAGTTGCTGAGCAATTGGCCGGACAAAAACCGCATATCAATTACAACCTGATCCCGGGAGTAGTTTATACCTGGCCGGAAATCGCTTCCGTTGGTAAAACAGAAGAAGAATTGAAAGCTGCAGGAGTCGAGTATAAAGCAGGTTCATTCCCGATGAAAGCATTGGGAAGAGCGCGTGCGTCCATGGATATCACCGGGTTTGTCAAGATTTTGGCAGATGCTAAAACCGATGAGGTACTGGGAGTTCACATGATCGCGGCACGTGCTGCAGATATGATCATGGAAGCCGTTACAGCAATGGAATTCCGTGCTTCTGCAGAAGATATCTCACGCATTTGTCACGCACACCCGACTTTCTCAGAGGCAATCAAAGAAGCAGCTTTGGCAGCAACAGACAACAGAGCGTTGCATATTTAAGAAGATTTCAAAACAACATAGAAAAGCTCTTTCGGTTATCCGGGAGGGCTTTTGTTTTTGGTACAATCCTAAAATTAGTACAACCACATAGCTACACGGAAAATAGAGGCAGATTTAATAAAAACTATGTATGCTATGTTTCTGTGTGGTTTGCTTTTTGTGTTACTTTTGCACCACCTTTAAACGAGAATGATGAGTAAGAAAATTGGAGTGTTATTAATCCAGTTGGGAACACCTGACAGCCCGAATAATAGTGATGTACGACGTTATTTGAAGGAATTCTTAATGGATCCCAGAGTCATTGATATTCCTTACTTTTCGCGGTTGTTATTGGTGCGTGGGATCATCGTTCCGTTCAGAACTCCCAAGTCGGCTAAGATCTACAAGCAATTGTGGGAACTTGGAAACGGTAAATCACCGTTGCTAACCTATACGGAAGAAGTAAAACGCTTGCTTCAAAAGCGCTTCGAATCTGACAATGTAACGATAGAAATGGCGATGCGCTATCAGAATCCTTCCATGGAATCGGTTTTGGAACGCATGCGCAAGGCAAATTACGAACAAATCATCATTCTTCCGTTATTTCCCCAGTATGCAAGTGCCTCCACGGGTTCTGCAGTGGACAAAGCCATGGAGATTATCAAAAAATGGTGGGTAATCCCGGATATAAAGATCATTTCCCAATTCTACAACCACGAAGGGTACATTGATTCGATTGTGGAAAGAGCAAAACAATTCGACATAGCTTCTTATGACAAGATCATGTTTTCTTATCACGGACTTCCGGAAAGACAAGTAGATAAAGTTTATGACTCCGGGTTGTGCCAGGATCACGATTGTGAAAAGGAAATCACGGAAGAAAATAAGTTCTGTTACAAAGCAACAAGTTATGAAACAACCCGCCTGATCGCTGCCAAATTAGGTTTGACGGAAGATCAGTACATTGTGAGTTTTCAGTCGCGTTTGGATGAAAAATGGATCCAGCCTTTTTCCGATAAAGTGATTGAACAATGGGGGAAAGAAGGGAAGAAGCGCGTATTGGCTTTTAGTCCGGCTTTCGTAGCGGATTGTTTGGAAACATTGATCGAGATCGGTGGAGAGTACCAGGAAATTTTTGAAGAACACGGCGGCGAAAAAGTACAGTTGGTGCCAAGTTCCAATGATCACCCAAGGTTTATCGATTGCCTGGAAGATTTGATACGGAAAGTATAATAGTTCAAATGTTTCAGTCGAGGCTGATTCAAATGTTCAAATTGAATTCTTAAAACTTTTTGAACCTTTTGAACCTTTTGAACCTTTTGAACCTTTCTTTAGTCACTTAATTCCCGATTCAAATTCATCCATAGCGCCCGCTCCAAATTGATCATTCGACTATCTGTAAACCGGAATTCCCTTTTTCAGTTGCACAAATGTCGGGAAATGGCCTTCTGTCAGTTTAATCCTCTCTTAAACCTCAAATTACATTGATAAAATACGCATAGACATGTGTCTATTTGCCCAGTGGGGTAGCGGCTTCCGGATGCTGACGCGTTTTGGAATCCTAATCGTTGATCAGGATAGCAGAGCGGGGATTACTTAATTCCCGATTCAAATTCATCCATAGCGCCCGCTCCGAACTGATCATTCGACCATCTGTAAACAGGAATTCCCTTTTTCAGTTGCACGAATGTCGGGAAATGGCCTTCTGTCAGTTTAATCCTCTCTCAAACCTCAGATTACCTCGATAAAATACGCATCCCGCACGTGCGGGATTTGCCCAGTGGGGGAGCGGCTTCCGGATGCTGACGCGTTTTGGAAGCCTAATCGTTGATCAGGATAGCAGAGCGGGGATTACTTAATTCCCGATTCAAACTCATCCATAGCGCCCGCTCCGAACTGATCGTTCGACCATCTGTAAACAGGAATTCCCTTTTTCAGTTGCACAAATGTCGGGAAATGGCCTTCCGCCAATTTAACGGATGCATCCAGGTCTTTAGCCAAGGCGATATCGAAATCTCCGGCAATTAATTGCTTGTACAGGTTCAGTTTTTGCTTGTCGGAAGAACAAACCGAGAAAAGCATTTTTACGGATGGATTGCGTTTTTTGATTTGTTTCAGACGGAAAATGGACTCCAGGCAGAAAGGACAATCCGGAATGGTAACAATCAATAAATCGTATTTCGGATTTGTTTTTACGGTCGTTTCGCTTACTTCTGTTCCTTCCGAACTGAAATCACCTTCGTAAATCGGGTATTCGCGGAAACCTTCTGCAAATGGTGCGACTAAAAGAATGATTACGACCAGGATTTTGACAATTTTCGGTTTGAAGGTGAATCCTTTTCCAAAAGAATAAGCCAATAGAATTCCTTCTAGAAACAGCGTGATGTATGGCAACAATTTGGACATTGTCCATGAAAAGCCATTATTCAACAGGCCTAGTTCGAACGATTGAAAAGAAAAGATGGTGAAACCTGTAAGGATTAGTACGATAAAGAAAAGGATCTTCATGAGTTGATTTTTTAGTAAAATTAAAAAATATCCGGACTTGAAATGTTCAAATGTTCAAATGTTTCTGCCGTGGCAGATTCAATGTTCAAATTTCAGTTACTGACCTTTTCAATTGTCTTGAACTCCGGGAACTTTTGAAACTAGATCAAACCAACACTCAATCCCACTCCCAACAAGATCGCTGTGAGTTTCGCCAGGTTGAAGCGGTGATTTTCATTGGTCTCAAAAATGATTGTCGTTGAAATATGCAGGAACATTCCAACCACTAATGCCAGTAAGATATCCATAAACGGAATTGCGGAATCCATCGGAAGCAGTTTCCCGAAAATCAAACCGAGCGGAGTCATTAAACCGAAGAGAATCAATAAAATCCAGGAAGTCGTTGATTTGATCAAAGATTGTCTCAATAAAGTCATCAATGCAATGGCAACAGGAAGCTGGTGAAGGATAATTCCCAGTAATAACGAATTATGGTGTTGTCCGATCAAATGCTCGTGCGTGTGTTCGTGTACGGCATTGTTTGCCAGCGGAATTCCTTCTATAAAAGAGTGTATGCTCAAAGAAATCAACATTCCGTAAGGGATTTTCTTGTTTGCGTGTGCATGGATGTGGCCGTGTTCAATTCCCCCGGAGAAATATTCCAGGAATAATTGCACCAGGAAACCAACCAATACCCAGACACCGATGGAAGTGTGCTGTTCGGCATAAAGTTCCGGCAAAAAATGAATAAAGGCTATTGCCAGGAGGAATCCGCCGCTGAATGCCAGGGAAAGTTTAATAAAAGTGGCCTGGTTCTTTTTCTCCAGGAAAACAACCAGCACTCCGCCTACTATTACGGAGAGGATCAAAAAGAAAATGGTAGTTATGATTTCGCTCATTTCTTTTTGCAGATAAGAATTAAACGATCCGATTGTTCCAGGTCGAAAGCTTCCAGTTTATAGTTGCCGGCCAATTGAATAATCTCAAAATGAGCATCGGCCAATAGTTTTTCAAAATCACTTAATTCCAGTGCCTGAACCTTCTCCTGGAAAAAATAGGATTTTCCGTCGTGTTCGAAAGCAATGGTTTTAATGATGCGTCCGTTTATCACTTCTTTTTTAACATGGAAAATGATGTCACACTTTTGAATATCCTGGCGGAACCGCTGATTTTGGACAATCTGAACGACTTTATGGGCATTCATGAAATCGATTACCAGGATTCCCGGGTCAACCAGGGCATCGTGAACGCTTTTTAAAATCTTCGCATTTTCGCACACATCTTCAAAATACCCGAAACTGGTGAACAGGTTGAAAACGTACTGGTAGTTATCGTCCAGCTTTTCACGCATGTCGTGGACAAAGAATTTAAGGCTTGGGTCCGAATGTTTTTTAGCTTCTTCAATACTGTTCGGAGACAAGTCGCAGCCGGAAACTTTCAGGCCGTGAGAAGCCAAAGCGCGGGAATGTCTTCCGGCACCACAGGCCAAATCCAACGCGGTGGATCCCGGTTCGGGATCGAGTAACGCCACGAGGTTGTCCAGAAACTCGTTGGCCTCCTTGTCGTTTCTTTCGTCGTACAATACATGGTAGAACGGAGAATCAAACCAGGTAGAGAACCATTCCTTTTGCTTGTCTAAATGCATCATTGTTGCAAAAGTACAAAAACTTGCGGAAACACCTTCATTTTACGCCTGAAAGTTGGGGAAGTACTCAGTTAATGAATCCTCACGTGAAATTCTACCATCTGCTCATTTTTTTCGTCGAATACCACTATTAGTTCGATAGGATTATTATATTTGTTGCACTTCGAAAACTACAATGATAAAAAACGATATCTACGAACTTTACCAAACAATGGAGCGGGAAAACATCCTGTTATCGTTTAAAGGGGTAGTTACGTCGGATTTACTATCATCTGTTCTTTCAATTATGGAGTCGAAAATGGATTACATGGACGAATCGCCGAAATTGAAGAAGAAGGTTTTCAATGTGTTAGTGGAATGTCTTCAAAATTTGTATCACCATATCGATTCAAATGAGGAACAAGATCGTAATTTTACGCGGATTGAAGTCAAGTCGGCTTTATTCATGATCGCTAAAAAAGACGATCATTTCGTAATTAGAACAGGAAATTACATTGATAAAGAAAGCGCAATCGATTTGGAGAAGCGTTTGGATACGATCAATGGAATGGACAAGGATGAATTGAAAAAGTATTACCAGGAAGTGCTGAGCAACGGAACTTTATCCGATAAAGGAACAGCAGGTCTTGGTATGATTGATATTGCAAGAAAATCGGGAAACAAGTTAGAGTATCAGTTTTTGCCAATAAACGATACGAATAGCTTTTTCTGCTTGAATATAAAAATTGATTAAGTAAGAATATGGAAAATTTACACCTAGAAGGATCAGCAAAAACACCTTCGATCCATTTTGATGCCGCTACTGGAAAACTTGAGTTGAAAGGTCGTTCTATTCCTGAAAACTCAGTGGAATTTTACAAGCCCTTGAACGATTGGATCGACGCTTACGGAAAAGATCCGATCGGACAAACATCTGTAGATGTGAAGTTAGAATATTTTAATACCTCGTCTTCCAAATGTATTTTGGACTTGTTCAAAAAACTGGAAGCCATTTCAGGTTCCAAAACGAAAGTAGTTGTGAACTGGTTCTTTGAAGAGGATGATGAAGATATGGAAGAGGCCGGCCAGGATTACCAGGCGATTATCAGTTTGCCTTTCAATATCATTGAAGTAGAAGAAATTTAAATTCGAATCCCTCAGCTTAGCCGAGGGATTTTTTGTTTGATGTCAAAAACAATAGGAATAACAGGGGGAATCGGTTCCGGAAAATCACTGGTGTCAAAAATCCTGCAGTTGATGGGATATCCGGTCTATTCATCCGATCAGCGCGCAAAAGACATCATGCATGAGGATCAGGCATTAATTGCCGGACTGAAAGAATTGTTCGGTGAAGAAGCTTATGTTGGGCCGAACCTGAACCGCCCGTACATTGCAGCACAAATTTTCAAAGATGATTCGAAACGGACAGCTATGAACAATCTGGTTCATCCGGCTGTAAGAAAAGACTTCCGGCAATGGGTTGAAAGTCAGAAATCTCCCCTTCTTTTCCAGGAATCAGCACTGTTGTTCGAAACGGGAAACTATAAATCCTTTGATGCCGTTATTTTGGTAAGTGCCCCGGAAAAAATCCGCATGGAACGCGTGAAAGAACGCGATCAACTGACGGATGAACAGGTGCAGTCGCGCTTTAACGCCCAAATGCCCGAAGAAGAAAAAATGAAACTGACCGGCCTGGTTATTCACAACGATGGAAACCAGCTGCTGGTGCCACAGATCCTGGATCTCCTGAAAAGATTATAACGTTTTAATAAAACCGCAAAGAGAAGGAGGGCGCAAAGTTTTATATTTCCTCTTACCTCTTTTTCTTGTTTTCTTTGCGGTTAAATAGAAAAAAGGCTGTGCCGCAGGCGCAGATAGAATCCTGCAATTAACTTCGTGTTTCTGGTGTGTTCTTCGTGGTCATTTATGGCTATTCCACTTCCTCGTAATCATCAAAATGATTGTTGTCCTGGCGACCGTTATTCCTGTTCGTACGGTTGTTGTCGTTGTCTCTGTTGCCGAAAGCCCTTCCGGAGAAGATAATACTCAACGCATTGAACATGCGCAACAGCATTCCAATTGTGAAAAAGAATCCGACTACCTTGAAAATAAACCCGAAAATAGGCGTATTCTCAATGTCTACAATGTTCTTGTAAAACCAGCCGGAAATAGCATTTTCTGCAAATTCAGGTTTCCAGAGCAGGAAGCCGAAAACTGCCATGGCCAAAGCAACAATCCCAAATTCAATGCCCATTTTAGGGTTAACGGTATCTGTTAGATTTCTTCCCTGAATCTGGATGGACATCATGGTTTTGAACTGCATTTTCTGGACTTTCCCGATGAAGTACATCAATAAGATCAGGCCTGTGGTAATGGATGTTGCCAGGGTTTCGTTCGGGTTTGCCTGGCAAAAAATAATCGCCACATCTGCAATAAGCAGGTATTGTACCGTTTTAAAAGCAAGGCTTAGCGGGTACGACATCGGAACCCCGCCGCGAAGCAATACAACCCCGAATTTTAAAATTCCCCAAATAAAACTGAAAATCGCTAAAATGACTCCCAGTCGAAAAATCAAACTGATAAATTCCACAAAGCAAAAATGCGAAAAAGGGTTGAATTGAACAACTGGTTTTGGCAGGGTATTGGTATATTTGGGCAAAATTGTGAATATGAAAAATTGTTTGATCGCTTTTATCGTGTTTCTTGGTTTTGCAGTTCGTGCAGAAGAGGGAATGCTTATTCCTTCGTTGCTTCAGGCTTTTGAATCGGACATGAAAGCAAAGGGAATGAAACTTTCGGCTGCGGATATTTATTCGGTAAACAATGCTTCTCTGAAAGATGCGATTATGCACTTCGGAGGTGGTTGTACGGCAGAATTGGTTTCGGATAAAGGATTGTTACTGACGAACCACCACTGCGGGTTGGACGCCGTTCAAAAACATTCGTCAACGGAGCACGATTACCTGAAAAATGGTTTTTGGGCCAAACAATTCAGCGATGAACTTCCGAATGCAGGCTTGACAGCAACACGTATCGTTCGTATTGAAGACGTAACCGAAGCAATGATGTTCGGGATCCAGGGATTGGAAGACGGAGATAAGATCGGGGAAGTGCTGAAGCGCAACATGAAAAAACTGATCGAAGATGCAACAAGAGGGACGCATTACCAGGGAGATGTTCAGGCTTTTGATTACGGGAACAGTTTCTACCTGATGGTGAAAGAAGTGTTTACAGATGTGCGTTTGGTTGGAGCTCCTCCAAGTTCGATCGGGAAATTCGGTGGTGATACGGACAACTGGGTGTGGCCGAGACATACGGGAGATTTCTCGGTTTTCCGCGTATATGCAGGAAAAGACAACAAGCCGGCAGCTTACAATACTGAAAATGTTCCTTACACGCCGATCAAGCATTTGAAAATCGCTTTCAATGACCGTAAAAAAGGAGATTTCACAATGGTTTACGGATTTCCGGGACAAACCGAACAGCATTTGACCTCCGGGAACCTGAAATACTACATCGAGAAACAACGCCCGATGGAAATCGATATGCGTACAAAAAGTTTGGCGGTGATCAACGAAGCCATGACCAAATCTGATTTGACACGCATCCAATACATGGCTAAACAGGCGCGTATTGCAAATGCATGGAAGAAATACATCGGTCAGATCGACGGATTGAAGCAATTGGATGCCGTTTCCCTGAAAAAGAAATTTGAAGCGGAATACATTGCGAAAGCGAACTCCAAAGACGAATGGAACCAGTATGCACCGCTAATCGACCGGATGAATAAGCTGGTGGACGAAAAAGGAGTATACGAATACAATTACACCTTGTTTGTGGAGTATTTGTTTGTCGGGCCGGAGTTTTTCCGTTTGGCCAGAAACCTGGAAGATTTGGAACGCAATTACGGCAAATACCTCACAAATAATGAATTGGAAGCGAAAATTCAGAACCTGATCAAAGGTGCTGAAGGCTTCTTTAAGAACTACGATATGAATGTGGACAAAGGAATTTTCGATGTGCAGACTCCTGCCTTCAAAAATTACCTGGATAAACGTTTCGTGATTCCTTCTTTGAACAACCCGAAATTATCGGCAGACATTTATTCGAAGTCGATTTTAGTGAATAAAGAAAAGTACGTAGCATTCCTTAGCAAATTAACCGAGAAATCCTTTGCGAAACTGGCAAAAGACCCGGGATACAAATTATTCCTGGAAAGTTTCACCCTGATGCGTAATGAAATTGCCGCAGGATCGAATGATTACAATGTCGAAATGGATGCTTTGCTGAAAGATTTCGTAGAAGGAAAGCTGCTTATGTTCCCCGACGGAAAAAACTGGCCGGATGCCAATTCGACTTTGCGCGTGACTTACGGACAGCTCGAAGGTTCTGCACCGGTAGACGGAATGGCTTACACCGAGCACACCACTTTGAAAGGAATGATCGATAAGTACAATACCGGAAACCCTGATTTCGACCTGGATCAGCGCATGATCGATCTGTACCGTGAAAAGAACTATGGGAATTATTCCCAAAATGGAGAACTTTGGGTGTGTTTTACAGGGTCAAATCATACAACCGGTGGGAATTCCGGATCACCTGTATTGGATGCAAACGGAAATTTAATGGGACTGAACTTCGACAGAAGCTGGGAAAGCACCATGAGCGATTTCTACTTCGATCCGAACCGCTGCCGCAACATTGTGGTGGATATCCGCTACGTGATGTGGGTCATGGATGTTTACTGCGGCGCGAAGCATTTGGTGGATGAAATGGTGTTGGTGAAATAAAATAAAAACAGGTAGGGACGCAATGCATTGCGTCCCTACAATATAAAATATGATCAAACAAAAAGGCCCGGATATCCGGGCCTTTTTGTTTCTTTCAAATTTTTATTTTTCCGGCATGATCTCCATCTTCTCTGCGAAGTGGTAACAATAATCCCGCAAATCTTCAGAAATATTGATTTCTCCTGTTGCCTTCTCAAAAGTATCGGCCATCGTCAGTAAAGTCTGGTGAAAGAATTGTTTCATTTCTTCTACTGACAAATCTTTTGTCCAAAGATCGATTTTCATCGTGTTTTTTTCTTCCGCATTCCACAGGGAAAGCATCATGGCTTTTGCCGGAGCGTTTGTGATTCCGCCGTCTTCGGCAGACCAATGCATTTCTAAAGGTAAGTTGTTTGCGTTAAGCCCAATTTGTACGTTTATTGAAGATCGTTTGCTTACTATTTCTTCCATGTTTAATCGTTTATTTCGTATTCTGACAAAATTTCATTGTATGGTTTGTCCAACAATTGCTGCAAAGTTACATCATATTGTTCCATATAACTAGCAACAATGCGATAACCTAAAAATTGTCCCAGGCGATCCGGCCCTTTTTGCGGAAGTCCGGAAGTGAAGGGTGCTTCCTGCAAGAATGCCGCCTGGTCGGTTTCACTTTTGGCAAACAGCATGTTTTGTTTCACCAGGTATTCCCAGAAATTGCGTTCGTTTTTAAGCGCCCATTCGTAATCCGCGGTGTTGTAGCGCAACAAAATATGCTCTTCCTGTTCCGGTAAAGCTGCTTTGGTCACATACAAAATTTTTCCCCACTGAATGATCGCTTCGATGTTGTTCACATCTTTTCCGGGCTCACAAATATGTGTCAGCACCCATGCGCAAATGGCATCGCGCTCCAGGTATTGCGGTTCCATGGCTTCCTTGATCCATTCGTAAAAGACATCACCGGGAAGTTCCTTAATTACATCTGTTTTAGCACCTAAATACCGCTCCAGCCCAACTCCGATCTCATTCTTCGTACAATACATACTCGATGAAAAGAACGAATTCATGAAAACGATCGTTTCAGGAAGTTTGGCTTTCGGTAAATGTACCTGGATGCGTTTGAACCCGTCCTCAATGATTTTTTTGGAAGCGGCTGTGTTCGGGAATTTTTCGCTGATCCGTTTGGATAAACGCTTGTAATAAGGATTGTGTGTGAACTCGAACCAGTTTGCCTGGAAAGCAGTATCCTTCGGAAGCCCGGTCTTATAGCAGTAGTAGAATTGATAATCGATAAGCTCCGGGAATTTCTGAGATAATTCAAAAATTTCAGTTCCTAATTGCTGCTCCGGAGTATGTGTAAGAATGCTGTCAAGGTGCACACTTTCCAATTGGTACTTGCTGGCCGAGATATCGGTATCCAGCAAATTGTCCGAACAGGATTGGATTGTAAACAGGGCAAAAGCCGCTAAAAAGAGGGTTCCGGTTTTCCGCGTAAATTTCATATTGATCAAAAATAATCATTCTAGTCTCAACGAAAGAAACTATATTTGGTTCACTTTTAAGATAACTTATGAAAAGACTAATAGTAACATGTTTGGCAGTAACTTTTTCCGCTGCCGTTTTTGGACAAGCTGAAGATTCCGGAAAGAAAGTGAACATGGGAATTGCTTACCAGTTGGGTTTAAATTTCACGAAGCCTGGAACCAAACGAATTGATAAAGACGGTGTTGGAGTTCAGAATGCTTTTGGTTTAAATATCAATGTAAACTTCAATGAGAACATTGGGTTTGCTACCGGATTGGAATTCGATTTCGAATCTTATAAAGTTTCAATGAATACCCTGAACGGAACCAATTATTACTTGTATAGCGACAGTAAGATTATTCAGGAAGAAGACCTGGGAGATAACTATGAGAATATTGATAAATACAAAGTATTTGAGTTGACAGGAAGAAAGTACAAAAATATTTATGCAACGATTCCTACGATGCTGACATTCCGCACAAACGCGTTGGGGGATTTCCGCTATTATGGAAAGTTCGGTGCAAGAACGAGTTTCCTGGTGAAATCTACTAAAAATGACGTTGGAAATATGTTTGAAAGTACTGTTAATGGTTCAGACATCGATGATATTATTGCGAATCCGTCTTCTTATCCTAAATCAAGTACAGAAATGGAAGGAATGAAAACTCCATACGGGAATGACGTAAGCTTTATTCGTTGTTCGCTTGGTTTGGCAGGTGGAGCGCAGTGGAATTTTACAGGAAACACCATGTTGTTTGCTGAATTAGGTTTCTATTACGGATTAACACCGATCAATATCGAAGGAGGAGGAAAAAACAGAACCTTATTTAACCGTGCAGGTGGAGGAAATGATTATTTCGGTTTGAAGACGACACAAACACAGTTTTGTTTGAAAATCGGTATTTTGTTCTAACCAATACGGAATTAGTTTAATAGAAATCCCGTCACGGCTCAGCCAAGACGGGATTTTTTTTTATTTTTACTAACAAGATTTATGGAAAAAGAACTAGAAGTAATCGATTATATATCCGATTGGTTGAAGCAATACGCTTTGAACGCGGGAATGAATGGATTTGTTATCGGAATATCAGGTGGAGTAGACAGTGCGGTTACTTCAACGCTCTGTGCCAAGACCGGAATGAACGTCCTTGTTTTAAACATGCCTATCCGCCAGACGAAAGCAGAATTCGCAAGAGCGGCAGAGCACATTGACTGGCTTCAAACGAATTTCCCGCATGTGGAAGCCCAAACCATCGATTTAACGGATACTTTCCATCAATTGGAGAAGACTTTCCCGGCAAGTACGGTAGAAAATCACCTGGCAATGGCAAATTCCAGGGCAAGACTGCGAATGACCACGCTTTATGCATTGGGACAAACTCATGGGTTGCTAGTAGCAGGAACCGGGAATAAAATCGAAGATTTCGGAGTAGGTTTCTATACCAAATACGGAGACGGTGGTGTTGATTTGAGCCCGATCGCTGATTTGACCAAGACAGAAGTTTTTGAATTAGCAGGAGCTTTGAACATTGTTGACTCTATCCTGACGGCAAAACCAACCGATGGTTTGTGGGAAGACGGCCGCTCGGATGAAGATCAGATGGGAGCTACTTACCCCGAACTGGAATGGGCAATGGATTTCCACGGAAATGAAGAATCCCTGGATCCGCGTCAAAAAGAAGTCCTGGCAATTTATCGCAGGCTGAACAAGGCTAATAAGCACAAAATGGATCCTATTCCGGTTTGCATCCTTCCCAAAAACATCAAATGACGGGGAAGGGAACAAATCTGCTTTTGTGTGCATTGATGGTGTTTTTCCAATCAGCAGGACAAGCCGATTTTGATCATTACCAACCGCTTCGCAGCAAAGGACGCGTTCCCAAAGACTTTTCCACTTCCACGCTCACCAAGATCAGGCAGGATAACCGGGAAGACCTCAAATCATTAAACGGTCAAAAAAGAGAGTTTTTTGTAGAGCAAATCAACTATTCCATTGATGAGATTCTGCATTCCGGAAATGTGACTTTCGGCGATACAATCAGCAACTACCTCCAGGAATTGGGTGACCGCTTAATTGCGGGTGAAACAGACCTGCGGGGAAAACTGCGTTTTTACGTCTACAATTCTACCGAGGCAAACGCTTTTTCGACCCGCCAGGGAATTGTATTTGTAACCACCGGGCTCATTGCTCAATTGACTTCGGAGGCCCAACTGGCTTTCGTTTTATCGCATGAGATTATCCATTACCAGGAACATCACGTACTCGATCTGTTCGAATACGCGACCAAAGAGAAATTCTATTCTTACAACGAAAGAGCCCGCTTTTTAAGCAATTATTCCAGGGAAAATGAACTGGAAGCTGACCGCAAAGCGGTTAAAATGGTTCACGATGCCGGTTATAAACCGGGAGAAATCAACAAAACATTTGACGTTTTACTGTATTCTTACTTGCCGTTTGAAGAACTGAAACTGGATAGAACGTATTTCAATACAACTGAAATGTATGTTCCGGAGATCTATTTCGATTTTAAACGGAATGAGATCTCGGCTAAGTTTAAGTACAACGATTACCTGATGTCGCACCCGAACCTGGCAAAACGGAAAGAACAGGTTACGGATCAGATCGGGAAGTTCAAAGAATGGGAAACCGGAATGCTGTACAAAGACAGTCTGCAGTTTTTCCATATCCGCGATGTGGCCCGGTTTGAGTATGTGCTTAATAAAGTGTACGCGGATGAACCGGTCGAAGCACTTTATGCCATTTACATTTTAGAAAAGAAATACCCGGAATCTACTTTCCTGAAAAATTATAAGTCGCAGGCCTGGCTCGATATCATGAAACTGACCGTTAAAAAGGAAACCTTCTCTTATTCCGTATTTTCTACGTTAAACCGTAAAAAGCAGCGTTATTATGAAGGGCAAATATCGATCCTGAACCAATTCATTACGGTACTTCCGAAAACGGGAAAACTGGCTATGGGATTGCGGGTGATTTACGATGTTTATCATTCGGATACTACCAATGCAGTTGCCAAAAAGTGCTACGAAACAGCGATCCAGTTATTGGTAAAAAGCGATGATTTTGAACCTGAAAAGTTTTCGTCTAGAAATTTTAAGGAAACCCTGACTTACCTGAAGAACCTGAAGCAGGATACTTCGTCCAAATCGAAATTGCATACGGTAGAATGGGATAAGTATACAGTGATTGAAAACCAGTCGAAAGGGGTGACGGAAGATTTCGGAATTGATTCCACGAAATTTTACATGTATGGAATTTCAGATATCATTCGCGACAGCAGTTTCCTGAAAAAGTTCAAACAAACGCTTCTCAAAAAAGGCATGCTGGATAAGGACAAAGACGATTTCAACCTCATGACCGATGCCGAACAGGAAGACGTGGAATATTTCAAATACGACAATGAAGCCCATTTGAAAATGGATTCCATGCTGATCTTCCAGCCGGCTATTTTTGAAACAACGAGGTCTGAAATAGATGTTTTTAAAACATTTCGAACAAGAGAATTGGTTTCCCGGGAAATCGCTGCCAATGCGGAAGATCTGAATATTCACGTAAAAAGTCTGAGCTTGAATCAACTGGAAAGCCTGAGTGCAGACGACTGGAACAATTATTCCCTGATTCAGCGCAGTTTGACACGGGCAATCAATGATCACGAGAATGATTATTTCGTATTGGATGTTCCGGACCTCAACCGGATCAATTCGACGTTTAAAACCGGGAAATTAGTGTTTATGGAATACCAGCACACCTATGCTCCGGACCTGAATTTCGGTAATGTGGCATTGTTTACGGTATTGCTTCCGGTGGGCCTGGTTTACTTCCCGATAGCCATTCTTTCCGGGCATTATTCCGACTGGCAATTCTATGTACTGGACCTGAAAACCGGGGAATTGGTACTCGACAGATCGTATTATGTCAATGAGCCGGCTTCCAAACACAGTATCGGTTCGCGCCTGAACGGCATGTTTCACCAATTAAAACAGGCAAAGAATGAGTATTAAAAAAGCGCTTCTTTGTTGTTTGTTGCTGTGTGCGTTCCTTTCGAGAGCACAGGAAGTGGGTTATTATGGCCGCCGGATCTTCCTGGAACTGGATGGCCAGGGACAAATTCCATTACTTCAAAACATTTTCGGAGAACGAAAGGGATATGTTTCCAAAAACGGAACCTTGAACAGTTCTTACAACCTGCTTGACGTTGGATACCGGGCCAGTTTGAATGTGGCCATTACCGAACCGGTTGGTTTCGGGATTGAGTTCTCTCAGCGTTTTTACCGGGTGAACCTGCAGTCAATCGATGAGATTACCCGGAACTACAAAGATTCCAGCGGAAATATGATTACGGAATATTTGCCGGCGAAAGTAGCTTATCTTCCCATCCGCGAAACGGTGTTTATGCCGAAAGTATTGGTGGCGCTGAATGACAGCCGCATTCCCTGTGGTTTCGCCAGTGAAATCGGGATCGGGTATTCGTTGATCCAATTGCCGGACAGGAATCCGGACATTCAATTACTCAATGCACAACAACCGGATCAGACTGATCAGGTCAAGGAAAAATTACTGGATTCCCGGGCGGAAGAATTCCGCGGGCTCGTTTTTATGTACGGCTTCCGGATGAACTACCCGATCAGCAAGCGCGTTTTGTTCCACATTGGTTTCCGCTATCAATATGCTTTTCAATTCAATAAAAAGAAATTCCGCCGCATGGATGAATCGGAATACTGGTTCTCCGGAAGGGAAGTGTGGTCGAAAGTAAATCTTAGAAGACAGCTGGGAATTTTCAGTTTCGGAACCGGGTTGACAATTACCATTTAATTATGAATTCCAAATTCCGAATGCCCAATTTTAATTCGTAATTCGGCATTCATAATTAGGAATTATCAAAGATTATTCTGTCTCCGGCGCTAACCGCAATACAATCCCGTCGATTTCTTCCGAAATAGGAATCTGGCATCCCAAACGGCTGTTCGGTTTCACGTAAAACGCCTGGTCCAGCATGTCCAGTTCGGCATCGCTTTGTTCTTCCAGTGCAGTATCGGATTCCAGGTAACATTGACAAGTCGCACACATCGCCATTCCACCGCATTCGCCTTTCACGGGAAGTTCGTAAGCTTTACAAAGTTCCATGATGTTCATGTTCATGTCTGTAGGAGCTTCCAACACATGTTCAACTCCCTCGCGGTCAATAATCGTTACTTTGATATCTGCCATGGCAATTTTTTTGCAAAGGTACTAACTAATTTCACGATGGAAAGCATTCGGAATTCTCAAAATGATCGGATGAAGATTTCCAGGAAGAAATTGCGGAAGCAAACAAACTTCTGCTGCAAGACGCTCGTTAACTCTTTTAATGATGATTTCGAAACAGTATATTTGATAAACTAAATTCCCATTCATGCGACTCTCCTTTTTCTTCCTGGTTTTTTGTTCGATGCTGCACGCACAATCCGATAATTGGGTAGAGCAGACCCAGCTTTTCCGCGACATCAATCCTTACGAAACGGGCGGGTATATTTTTGAGGACGGATCTTTCCAGCTGACCAAAGGGAATTATCGTTTTAAGTTCGATAAGCAGGGAGTAGTACAAAACTTGCTGACACAGGAAATCATTGAGCAGGAAGTTCCCTTGGAACAGCGGTCAAGTGGCTGCAGCGCATTCGACCTGGTAAACAATGTGCGGTATACACTTGCAGACAATATCATTCACGTGGAGCGCATGTTCCCGGACCGGAAAAACGAATACAGAGCCATTCCGCTGGAAAAACAAGAACACGTAGTGAAAAGCGTTTGGGATCAGTATTCCAATAATTCGAACCACGTGGATGCTGGAATTATTACTTCAGTTAAAGGGAAAATAATCCTGTACCAAACCTATTTTGCGATTTCCGTCAATACACATCCGGGGAAATTCAAGCCGAAAGGAATTAACACCTATATGAGATTAAGTATTGTAAACCTGGAAGATTATTCGGTTTCTTACGAGTACCTGCTGATCGATGTGTTTAATCCGGCTTACGGGAAAAAAAAGGAGGTCCTGGATTTCTTCGATTTTAAATGTATCGGGACGAACGCAAAACAGGAATTGCTTTTCAGTATCAGCAAGACTTCGTTTAAAGACAGGGATGCTCCGCCGCTTTCGTTGAGTGATTACAAAGGAGTTGATTATTGTAAATCCGGAATAGATATCTGGACAGTTAACCTGAATGATTATTCCCAGAAGAAGGTCTATTCAACGATCATTGAGTCGAATAAAAATGCGGCGTCCGTGAGTTTGAATTTCGGAAATGACGGCTGGCTGCTAAGCTGGACTGAACACCGGGAGGATTATTACACCTTTCACACGCGTAGCTTTCAAATCGACACCGATTATGATGTCCAGGAAACGGTGATCCATTTTCCCTCCAAAGAATTCAGACTGGAAAAGTTCCAAACACCCAATTTGCGTGTTTATAAAGATTTAAACGGAAAAGAATGGTTTTGTTCGGCAATTCCGGGTTCTCCGGCAATTTATATGCTGGATCAAAATTCGCAGCTGAAAGTGTTCGGGAACGAGTTGCTGAAATGGGACCTGAACAAGCATTTTGTGTTGTCGAATGCTGAAATGCTTTGCCTTCCCTGCCTGAAAGAACTTTCGGCAGAAGATATCCACCTTTTAAGCGATTTACCGGAAGCAATTTCTCCGGGTACGCCGCATACACGCATTCTGAAGCTGAGAAAAGCGGGAAATTCCGTTCTGGTGCTACATTTGGAAAGCCTGGATCATACAACGGAAACCGGAGTTGCGAGAATCAGGCAATTATTCCTGAAAACCGGGAAAATCAATTTATAAGCGGTACGTAGTGATCGCAAGATCTACTACGTACCTTATATATAGTCGTTCCTGTCTATCCCCGGCTGTAATGTCGGGGGAAGGAGGATCGGAAAGCCCTCTCCGCCGTGGCGGAGAGAACTGTAATTGCAACAAATGTAATGGTTTTGTATGAAACAAGTAGGGACGCGATGCATCGCGTCCCTACATATTATTTTATTTTAAAAGGTAACCGAGCGAAGTCGAGGTTACATCATTCCCGGCATTCCGCCTGGCATTCCGTGTGAGTGCGGAGCTTCCACTTCCGGTTCGTCTGCAATGACACATTCTGTAGTCAATAACATAGAAGCGATAGAAGCAGCGTTCTCAATAGCGATACGCGTTACTTTAGTCGGATCGATTACACCTGCTTCGTACAAGTTTTGGTATTGGTCTGTGCGGGCATTGTATCCGAAATCAGCCTGTCCTTCACGTACTTTCTGAACAACCACTGCACCTTCACCACCTGCGTTCGCGATGATTTGGCGTAAAGGTTCTTCAATAGCGCGTTTCACGATTGCGATACCTGTTGTTTCGTCGTCATTTGTTCCTGTCAATGCATCCAAAGCATCCATTGCGCGGATCAAAGCCACACCTCCACCAGGTACGATTCCTTCTTCCACTGCAGCTCTTGTTGCAGCCAAAGCATCATCTACGCGGTCTTTTTTCTCTTTCATCTCCACTTCTGTAGGAGCTCCGATGTAAAGAACAGCAACACCACCTGCCAGTTTCGCCAAACGTTCCTGTAATTTCTCACGATCGTAATCGGAAGTAGTGGATTCCATTTGTGCTTTGATCTGACCGATACGGGCCTGGATAGCATCTTTCTCACCCGCTCCGTTGATGATGGTCGTATTGTCTTTGTCGATCTCTACTTTTTCAGCAGTTCCCAACATATCTAAAGTTGCGTTTTCCAATGTCAAACCGCGCTCTTCTGTGATCACTTGTCCGCCTGTAAGGATAGCGATATCTTCCAGCATTGCTTTTCTGCGGTCACCGAATCCCGGAGCTTTCACAGCAGCGATTTTCAAAGATCCGCGCAAACGGTTAACAACCAATGTGGTCAATGCTTCACCGTCTACATCTTCAGCGATGATGATCAATGATTTCCCGTTTTGAACAACCGGTTCCAAAATAGGAAGCAATTCCTTCATGTTGCTGATCTTTTTGTCGTAGATCAGGATCAAAGGATGTTCCATTTCAGCGATCATTTTATCGGTATTCGTAACGAAGTACGGAGACAAATAACCACGGTCGAATTGCATTCCTTCTACTGTTTTTACGTCAGTTTCGGTTCCTTTTGCTTCTTCTACCGTAATTACACCGTCGTTACCAACCACTTTCATCGCTTCAGCGATCAATGAACCGATCGTTTCGTCATTGTTTGCAGAGATTGTAGCAATTTGTTTGATTTTATCGTTGTCAGAACCAACTTCTCTGGAGATTTTTTTCAAATCCGAAACAACAGAAAGAACTGCTTTGTCGATTCCGCGTTTCAAGTCCATAGGGTTCGCACCTGCAGCTACGTTTTTCAATCCTGCTGTGATGATAGCCTGAGCCAAAACTGTTGCAGTAGTTGTTCCGTCACCCGCGATATCTGCTGTTTTTGAAGCTACTTCTTTTACCATCTGAGCTCCCATGTTTTCGATAGGATCAGCCAGTTCGATCTCTTTAGCAACAGAAACACCATCTTTGGTTACTTGCGGTGCACCGAATTTCTTTCCGATTACAACGTTTCTTCCTTTTGGTCCAAGAGTTACTTTCACTGCATTTGCCAATGAATCGACTCCTTTTTTAAGCTTCTCACGAGCTTCAACATCAAAATAAATTTGCTTTGCCATTTTTTATGTCTGAATGATTTTTAAATAATTTTTATTGAGCGTTTCAATAGTTCAATGTCTAATACTTTAAAGGTATTCCAACGTATCAATTTTTTGAACTCTTTGAACGTTAAAACTTTTTGAACTTGTTCTATCCAATGATCCCGTAGATATCGCCCTGTTTCATGATCAGGTAATCTTTCCCGTCAATTTTGATCTCTGTACCCGAGTACTGACCGTAAATAACGATGTTGTCTACTTTCACTTCCATCGGTTCGTCTTTTTTACCAGGTCCAACTGCGATAACTGTTCCTTTTAATGGTTTCTCTTTTGCTGTGTCGGGAATAATAATACCACTTGCTGTTACTTGCTCTGCCGCTGCAGGCTCAATTAGCACTCTGTCTGCTAAAGGTTTGAATGTTGTTGACATATTGTTATTCGTTTTAGATAAAATTTGACGGATTTTTTTTGACGAAGATTGTGCCATTCCTTCGAATGGTGTCAATTTTTCATTTTATGAAGGTACATAAAATAAAAAATGTCAGTATGTGTGACATACTGACATTTCAATATCGTTTATAATCGATTGATTATTGCTGCTGCTGACCGCCTTGAGCTCCACCTTGCTGACCTCCAGCCGGACCACCTTGTTGTCCTCCGGTTTGCTCTTTTTTCTCCGGTTGTTTTACTTTCGCAGGTTTCATCAAACTTGTCAAACCAATACTTGCTACTAAGATTACAGCTGCAAGTGTCCAAGTTGCTTTTTCGATAAAATCATTTGTGCGTTGTACACCACCCAATTGCTGAGCAGCACCGAAATCAGAAGATAAACCTCCTCCTTTAGGGTTCTGAACAAACACCACTACGATTAATAAAACACTTGCTAATACTAGTAAAATTGAAATTAATGCTATCATTTTATGAGGTAATTTTTTTCTTTAATTCTTCAATTTGGAGTGCAAATAAACTCTTTTTTTCTGGAAATGCCAAACTTAATTGATGATAAACATGAATTGCTTTTGGAAAATTCCCTTGTGCGGCATATATTTTGGCTAAAGTCTCGGAAACCGGGATGCGCTCATCGTCCAGACTTTCTTTTGCTTTTTTCGAAGGAGAATAAAATTCAGCTTTCGGTTTGGGCATGGTCGGATTGGTTTCTATGAACTTATCGATGATTTCCTGCTGAGAGCTTTTTGCCTCTGTTTTTGGTTGTTCTGTTTTTTCCGGAAGTTTTTCTTCTTTGCCAGGTGAAAGTTCAATCTTCGAGAGCGGTATTTTCTCTGCTTCCGAATGATCGCCCGCCTTTAACCAGCTTGTAAACGAACGCTTTTCTTCCGTGTGAGTTTGAGCGTGAGTGTGAAGGGAATGCTCCTCATTCTCATTCTGATTCTCGCTCTGTATATGCGGTTCTATATAAGGTTCTTCTATAACTTCCTCTTGTAAACTTATTGCGGATTCATTTTCGTTCTCATTCTGTTTCCCATTCTCCGTAGTGTGAGTTTGAGTGTGAGTGTGAAGGGAGTTCTCCTTATTCTCGTTCTCGCTTTCATTCTGACCCAGATAATCCTGTGACAAGGTAGCTGCAACGGTTTCAAAATCAAAGATGTCTTTTTCGACCCTTGGTGACTCTAAATCTGACTCCGGATTTTCTTCCGGTTCGTTGATCGGTTCCGGAATTTGCTCTTCGAATTCAGTAGTCTCAGTTTCCGGCGCAAGCTCTGAAACAGGAGTTGTTTCCTCGACAGGTTCCCCGATTACTTCATCATTTTCAACAGTGTGAGTTTGAGTGTGAGTGTGGAGAGAAGTATCCTCATTCTCATTCTGTTTCTCATTCTCAACAGTGTGAGTTTGAGTGTGAGTGTGGAGGGAAGTATCCTCGTTCTCGCTCTGATTCTCATTCTGTATCAAAGCTTCTCCTTCAAAGGCCGCATGCAGTAAATGGAACAACCGGGCGCGATCGGATAATTTATAGGCTTGTTTCGGAAGGATCTCATCCAAATGAACGGACTGGAAACGCGAAACTCCCTGCAGGTACAATAAAGAATAAACAGACGAATACGGATGTTTTTCAGATAGTTCACGCAACACGTCTACGTCTTCGGATCGCATGAGCTCCGGGCGCAGGATGAATTCGGCTATTTGTTCTGTATTCAGCATTACCAATTGGATAACAGTTTGTTCACAACATCTTGTACGACCTGCTGGTTGATGGATTCCAATAAACGTGTTTCAACGTCGACCAATTGCTCACTGGATTCGTAATCGGCGAAACGGGAACTTGTAAACTCCATTTTTTCCAACCCTTTGGTTGGTGTAAGTATAGTGAAATTAACTGAAACCGTTAAACGGTTTTTAGCTGCCAGGTCTCCCTGCTGGATCGCAATAGGCGAGGTGTTGTACCCGGAAATAATACCGCTGATTTTAATTTGGGCATCTTCCAGGGTGGAAGCTAATTTCAAACGGGTATTGTTTTGAATTCCGCTTCGCATGGCTTCCGACAAATTTGCCGGGTAATTGGACGGAGCGGTTGCCGCATTCAATTCCAAAGGAGTAATGTAGAATTTTTTCCACTCTTCGGGCATTGAATTATCAATCGGATTCATAAAGGCTTTCGGCCAGCAGCTGGTCAGACCGATCATTAAAAGGAGTATAAGGCTTAGTTGTTTCATCCCTGGATATCGTATTCTTTGATCTTGCGATACAAAGTTCGTTCCGAAATTCCCAATTCTTCCGCCGCATACTTTCTTCTTCCGCGGTGTTTGTCCAGCGCTTTTTGGATCAGTTCCTTTTCACGGTCCTCCAGTGACAGGGATTCCTGTACTTCTTCGTGGATTTCGTAGTCTTCCGTATCCGGATCGTCGAAAACAACCGGTTTTACAGTTTCTGTTTTGATAGGAGCAGGCGGTAAAATGCGCTGTTCCCCGTGATGGTTCAAATCGTGGTACAAACGATTGACAACTGCTGCCTGGTCGTTCGACAAACTGAAATCACCCTGGTTATTCAACAATTCGACTACCAGTTTTTTCAATTCGTTCAGGTCGTTCTTCATATCGAAGAGGAACTTGTACATCAGTTCGCGTTCGTCGATTTTAGTTTCCTGTGCACCGACTACAGCAGGGAAAAACTCTTCTGCCTGCGGTAAATAGGATTGTAAACGCGGACCGTCAATATCGCGTTCCTGCTCGATCACCGAAATTTGTTCCACCAGGTTTTTCAACTGGCGGATATTTCCCGGCCAATGGTAAGCATTCAGTATTTCAACGGCGTCCGCAGTGAGTTTCACAGCCGGCATGCGATACTTTTCAGCAAAATCACTGGCAAATTTGCGGAAAAGCAAATAAATATCTTCTTGTCGCTGGCGCAATGGCGGAAGTGGGATCGGAACGGTGCTTAGCCTGTAAAGTAAATCTTCCCGGAACTTCCCGGATTGGATTGCGCGCTGCATGTTTTCATTCGTAGCCGCAACTACGCGCACATTCGTTTTAATCACTTTTGAAGAACCTACGCGAATGAACTCGCCGGTTTCCAGTACGCGAAGCAAGCGAACCTGTGTCTGCATCGGTAATTCGGCTACTTCATCCAGGAAAATTGTTCCGCCGTCTGCTACTTCAAAATAACCCTGGCGGCTTCCGGTTGCGCCGGTAAAAGATCCCTTTTCGTGCCCGAATAATTCGGAATCGATCGTTCCTTCCGGGATCGCACCGCAGTTTACAGCAATGTATTCGTTATGTTTACGGGCGCTCAGCTGATGAATAACCTGCGGAATGATCTCTTTACCTGTTCCGCTTTCTCCGGTCACCAAAACCGAAATATCTGTAGGAGCCACTTGCATAGCAACTTCTAAGGCGCGATTCAGTTGCGGAGCATTTCCGATGATCCCGAATCGCTGCTTGATTTGTTGAAGTGATAAGCTGCTCATCTGTTTCTTAGTTAGCGTGGTTCACCAATTCCCCGATCAATGTTGCAGAAGTGCAGTCGGTAATTTTAACCAGTACGTATTCGCCTTTTTTGGCATTTCCTTTCGGGAACACTACCATGGAGTTTCTTCCGTCTCTTCCGCAGAAATGTTCTTCCGAACGCTTGGAAGGTCCTTCTACCAATACTTTGGCGATTTTACCAACCTGTTTTTTATGGGAAGCAGCTGAACTTTCCAACTGCAAAGCGATGATCTCTTCCAGGCGTTTTCCTTTTACTTCATCCGGAACATCGTCTGCGAATTTACGTTCAGCCAATGTTTTTGGTCTTTCGGAGTACTTGAACATGTAAGCAAAGTCGTAAGCAACTTCTTTCATCAAAGAAACCGTTTCGTTGTGTTCTTCGTCAGTTTCTCCGCAGAAACCGGTAATAATATCTGTTGAAATGGCACAATCCGGAATAATGCGTTTGATAGCAGCGATACGGTCCAGGTACCACTCACGGGAATATCCGCGGTTCATACGCTCCAGTACATTAGAGTTCCCGGATTGAACCGGTAAATGGATGTACGGACAAATATTCTCGTATTTCGCCATGATCTCCAACACATCATCCGTCATGTCTTTCGGATGGGAAGTAGAGAAACGGATGCGTAGGTCCGGGTGGATCAATGCCACCATTTCCATCAATTGCGCAAAGTTGGTCGTCGGGATGGATTCATCCTTGATCACTCCTTTGCTGCTCATATTCCAGCGGTAACTGTCTACGTTCTGACCTAATAAAGTTACTTCCCGGTAACCGTTGGCGAATAAATCCTTGCATTCCTGTACGATTGTTTGCGGATCTCTCGAACGCTCCCGTCCGCGTGTAAACGGTACCACACAGAAAGAGCACATGTTGTCGCAACCGCGTGTAATGGTTACGAACGCACTAACACCTCCCTGGTCCATTCTCACAGGAGAAATATCCGCGTAAGTTTCTTCACGGGAAAGCAAAACGTTCACCGCGCGCTGTCCGGTTCCTACTTCATCGATCAGGTTCGGTAAGTCACGGTAAGCATCCGGTCCTGCAACCAGGTCCACTAATTGTTCTTCTTCCAGCAAAGATTGTTTCAAACGCTCGGCCATACATCCTAAGATCCCGACCACCAGGTTCGGCTGGTCTGCTTTGCGCTTTTTAAATTCGGTCAAACGGTTGCGAACGCGTGTTTCAGCATTCTCCCGGATGGAGCATGTATTAATAAGGACTACATCTGCCTCATCAATGTTTCGAGTGGTTGTGTATCCTTCTTTTGTCATGATCGAAGCAACAACTTCACTGTCGCTGAAATTCATTTGACAACCGTAACTTTCCACATAAAGTTTTTTGGAGCCGGTTCCACCTTCTAAAATGATAGCTTCTCCTTGTCTGCTCTCGTCAATAACTTTATTTAAACCGTGATTCTCTAACATGCTTGAATTTTAAGAGTGCAAAAATAGGTTTTAAGACAGACATGTCAAAATGTCATGGATGTTAATTTTTTAGAAAAGCCCTGTGATTTTAAGTTGAAATTTTGGTTTTCAAAAAAATGTAAACTATCGTTTAAATAAGGGCGTACATTTTTTTCGAACCGCAATCGCTTGTTTTTTGATTTGAATTCCATTTATATTTGTGACCGCTTCGAGTCGTTTCGGGCCAAAAATTAGTTAGCATGAGTAAGAATTTAGTAATAGTTGAGTCACCTGCAAAGGCAAAAACCATTGAAGGATATTTAGGAAAAGACTTTACTGTAAAATCAAGTTTCGGACACGTGCGTGATTTGGCTTCGAAAGGATTGGCAATCGATGTAGAGAATAATTTCGCCCCTGAATACGAGGTTAGTTCAGACAAGAAAGCACTTGTTGCAGAACTGAAGAAATTAGCGAAAGAATCCGATGTGGTATGGCTCGCTACCGATGAGGACCGCGAAGGAGAAGCGATTTCCTGGCACTTGTATGAGACGCTCGGATTGGCTAAAAAAGACACGAAGCGAATCACATTCAACGAGATTACAAAAGGTGCGATCTTAAAAGCCATTGAGAATCCGCGCCAAATCAACAAACCTTTAGTGGATGCACAACAGGCCAGACGTGTACTGGACCGTTTGGTAGGTTTTGAGCTTTCTCCCGTTTTGTGGAAAAAAGTTCGGCCAAGCTTGTCTGCCGGACGTGTGCAATCGGTTGCAGTGCGTTTGATCGTGGAGCGTGAAAAAGAAATCCAGAACTTCCATGCAGAGAGCTATTTCCGCGTTACGGGCGAGTTTCTGAAAGGAAAAGAGCGCATCAAGGCAGAAGTTTCAAAGCATTTCGGAACGGATACAGAAGTGAACTCTTTCCTGGAGAAGTGTGCGGACATTGATTTCAAAGTATTGGACGTTCAGCAGAAACCGGCTAAGAAAACTCCGGCTTCCCCGTTTACAACTTCTACCCTTCAGCAGGAAGCATCCCTGAAATTGGGATTCTCTGTTTCAAGGACCATGCAGGTTGCACAGAAACTATACGAAGCAGGACACATTACTTACATGCGTACCGACTCCGTGAATTTATCGGAAACGGCTATGCAAGGAGCGAAGAACGAAATTCTTTCGGCTTACGGAGCACAGTATTCGCATCCGACCAAATACACCAACAAAAGTTCCAATGCACAGGAAGCTCACGAAGCTATCCGCCCGACGAACTTTGCCATGCATGCTTTGAGCTACGGAGAAAGAGACGAAGTGCGTTTGTACGACCTGATCTGGAAACGTGCCATCGCTTCTCAAATGAGCCATGCGGAACTGGAACGAACAACCATTTCCATCGGAGATCAGAAACTTCCGGAAGTTTTCCAGGCAAAAGGAGAAGTTATCAAATTTGACGGGTTCCTGAAAGTATATCTGGAAACAAACCTGGATGAAGAAGAAAACGACAGCGAAACGGAAGGATTATTGCCGGCTGTTCAGGTCGGAGAGCTTTTGAATCGCGATTTCATCCGGGCTACTCAGCGATTTACCAGACCAGCTGCACGTTACGTAGAAGCTTCTTTGGTGAAAAAACTGGAAGAACTGGGAATTGGCCGTCCTTCTACTTATGCGCCTACCATTTCAACGATCCAGAAACGAGGATACGTGGAGAAGCAGGAGAGAGAAGGAGAGGAGCGCGCATACCAGGTGTTGGAATTGAAAGGCACCACGATCAATAAGCAGACGAAAAAAGAAATTACCGGTAAGGAAAAGAATAAATTATTCCCGACAGATATCGGAATGGTTGTAACAGACTTCCTGATTGATCATTTCGGCGGAATCATGGATTATCACTTTACTGCGGAAGTAGAAGAGCAATTCGATGAGATTGCACGCGGTAAAATGGAATGGACCAAAATGCTGGATTCATTCTACAAACCGTTCCACGACAACGTAGAAGATACACTGGAACATTCGGATCGTGCTACCGGTGAGCGCGAACTGGGAATCGACCCGGAATCCGGGAAAAAGGTTATTGCACGCATCGGCCGTTTCGGACCAATGATCCAGATCGGTGACGAAAAAGAAGACGGAGACAAACCGCGTTTTGCCTCTTTGCTGAGCACACAAAGTATCCATACCATCACCCTGAACGAAGCATTGGATCTGTTCCAGTTGCCGAAAAGCCTGGGAGAATACAAAGGTCAGGCTGTAGAAGTAAATGTGGGCCGTTTCGGGCCTTACGTGAAGTTCGGAGACCAATTCATTTCGCTGGCAAAAGGAGATGATCCGATGGATTTTACCATGGATCAGGCAATCGTGTTGATCGACTCCAAATTGCAGGCGGATGCACCGATCGGAACTTACGAAGGTTTACCGGTACAGAAAGGAGTTGGCCGTTTCGGTCCGTTTATCAAATGGAACGGGATCTTTATCAATGTCAGCAAAAAATACGATTTCGACAACCTCACTCAAAACGACATCAATACCCTGGTTGCTGAAAAGATCCAGAAGGATATCGACAAAGTGGTTCACGATTGGAAAGAAGAAGGAATCCGTGTTGAGAAAGCGCGTTGGGGAAAATCTGTTATCCTGAAAGGCAAATTAAAGATCGAACTTCCGAGTAGTGTGGATGCTGCGGCTTTAACGCTGGATAAGGTAAAGGAAATGATCGAGAAGAAGGCACCGGCTAAAAAAGCACCTGCGAAAAAGAAAGCGGCCCCGAAAAAGAAGTGATTGGATGTAAAAAGTAAAAAGTTAAAAGGTAGAAGTTTTGATTTCTTGCCTTGATAACTCTTTCCACTTTTGACCTTTATACATTTTTCCTTTTCACTTTCTCTGAGTTATTAACTTTCGACTCTTTATTCTTAATTGAGAAACGCAATTCTTCAAAGTTTCATTCGGTTATTTTTGCCAAAAGACATCTCGAATGAAGGACATATCTATTTATTTCAGTTCCGTTGAAACACCTGAGAACCCTGTTTCCGAATCGTTGGGCGAGTTCATCGTGCGCAATGACGAATCTGGTTTCCCTGAAATAGATCGTGCAGGTCTTGCTTTAATTTATGTTCCTGAATTCAGAAATGGTGAACCGTCCTTACACGGACAAACAGATGATCGTTTTAGAAGTCACTTGAACACATATTTTCCCGGAAGCAACTGGAAATTTAAAATCTATGACCTGGGAAATCTCATGCCGGGCGAACGGGTAGAAGATACCTACTTTGCATTGAGACAGGTAGTGGCCGAATTGGTGAAGAAATCCGTTATTCCGGTGGTGATCGGAGGTTCCCAGGATTTGACCTATGCCATGTACCAGGGATATGAAGAACTGGAACAGCTGATCAACGTGTTAAATGTAGATTCCAGGCTGGATTTGGGAGATCCTGAACTCCCGATAGGCAAAGATGCGTATGTCAGTAAATTGCTCATGCACCGGCCGTGTTACCTGTTCAATTTGTCGGTAATCGGCTACCAGACTCCGCTGGTAAAAGCTTCGGAAATTGATCTTTTTGAAAAACTGTTCTTCGATGCGATCCGTTTGGGAGAGTTCAAAGCTGATTTCCGGACAGCAGAACCGCTGCTTCGCAATACAGACCTGTTAAGCATCGATTTGCAGTCGATCAAAGCTTCGGATTTCAAAGGGAAGTATTTTTCCCAACCGAATGGTCTTGATAATATGGATATCTGCCAGATTGCCAAATACGCAGGGATTTCGGATAAATTGACGTCGGTTGGATTATTCAATCTGTTGCCTGGAGATATTGCCGACAGCGCCCATGCAGAAATTGCGCAGATTATCTGGTATTTTATCGACGGTTATTCACAGCGTGTAGGCGACTTTCCGATCGGTTCCAAAAAGGATTACACTAAATTTACCGTTTTCCTGGATGAAATAAATCACGACATTATTTTCTACCGCAGCAACCGCTCCGAACGCTGGTGGATGGAGGTTCCTTACCCTCCGAAAGAAGGAATTAAGTACGAAAGGCATCACATGGTTCCGTGCGATAAAGCGCAGTATAACAATGCGTTGAATGGCGATATCCCTAACCTGTGGTGGAAAACATATCAAAAACTAGGGTAACCTTTTCTCCTTTGTTCCGTAATAAGAGTTTGTGTTAAATATTTATCTCTTCAACATTTCATTGTGGAAAAGATGAATTGATTGCACTAAAAAATTTTGTTTGTTCTAAAAAATACTTATTTTAGTCGCCAATTGGCTAAAATTTGTTAAAGTCAAGCACGTTAAAACCATAATTAGGACCCTTATAATATGAATAAAACGTTACGTATTTTATCAGCGTTTGTGTTGTGTTCTTTTGGAGCTTCTGCTCAGCAAGATATCGCATTGACACATTTTATTTACAATAAGTTCGCCATCAACCCGGGCGCTACTGGTATTGAGGAAGGGTTGTGTGGAAATTTAATTTATCGCAATCAGTGGGATAAAGTAAACGGAGCACCGAATTCCGTAGTTTTCAACGCTGAGGCAAACATGGAGAGTTTCGGTAAATGGACCGGAGGGTTTGGTTTGAACTTCACGCATGATGCCATTGGTTTTCAGAGACAAAATAACGTGATGTTGAATTATTCGCATCATATCCAGTTGGGTAACGGTCGATTAGGTATCGGTTTGGGTGTAGGAATGGTGAATTTCGGTATGAACCCGACATGGATCGGTCCTCAGACTCAGATTGACCCTACTTTTCCCGGTTCAAGTTCAGCAATCACGTTTGACTTGAATTTTGGATTGTATTACCGTGCTGAGAATTGGTTCGCAGGATTGTCATCCAGTCACTTGCAGGCTTCTGCTTTGAATCTGACAACCCAGCTTCCGTCTTCAAGCGGTACAGGTACGGTTCCTTACGATTTAGCTCGTCACTACTACGCAATGGGAGGTTATACTTTCAGAGGTATCGGTGCAAAAGGAGAAATTGATGTGCAGGGAACTTTGCAAACAGATTTAGTGAAGTATTCAGGAAACCTGAATGCCCGATATATTTACAATGGATTCCTTTACGGAGGTTTAGGGTTTAGAAATAGTGATGCGGTTTCTGTTTTATTAGGGTACAGACCGTTCGATATCAAGAAACCAAAAAGCAGAATGTTTATGTGGGTAGGATACTCTTATGATATCACAATCGGTAGATTATCAAAGATTTCCAACGGTACACATGAGATCGCGCTTAAGTTTTGTTATATCCCTGTGATACCAATTACGAAAGCACATCACCCTAAATGGTTGTAAAATCAAAAAAAAATTACGAATCTTTGTAACCATTTTTTATTCGATTCCGTTATATCGCAAAATTGATCCTGTAGAATGTTAACGATAAATCCGGAACTGTAAAATTGAACTAGAATGAAAAAACTGTTGTTTATCGGTTTAATTGGGGCCTTCATTGCCTCTTGTAGCTCACGTAGTGGCCACTTGACGGGGACATTAGGTCGTAGAGTTTATCAGCCTGAGATTCCTCTTGGGATGGTTTATATTCCGTCAGGTTCCTACATCATGGGAGAAAATGACCAGGACGTACCTTTCCTGCACCAAACACGTGCAAAGACGGTGTCTGTTCAGGCATTTTACATTGATCAGACTGAGATCACGAATAACGAGTACCGTCAGTTCGTGGATTGGGTGAGAGATTCCATGGCTCGTGAACGGATTTATTCCGGATTGGAAGAAGATGATGAGGCTTCTCGTTACATCAACTACAACGACATGTACTTTGATGAAGGTGCGTTGGAGATGGTTGAATTCGAGCCTTCCGATCGTGATGTCAATCGTGCACAATTTAACCTGAACTGGGATCGTAAGTTTTCCTACGATGATCCGGATCTGATGCCGTTGCTTGCAGATATGTACTATCCGCAGCCTGAGCGTTTCTACAAGCGCAGAGAGTTTGATACACGTAAATTGAATTTCAAGTACTATTGGATCGACTTAAGAGAGGCAGCTGTTAGAGGTCGCATTGAAATCGTTCACAATGGTGTTGATAAGGATGGTAACGAGATTGCTCCGGAACACCGTGACTTGAATACACCTCCGCATCCGTTTACGGAAGAGCCTCAAGGTTTGGACAAAGATTTAAGTTACTTCAACAAAAAAGGACAAAGTACAGGTCTTCGTGGTCACGAGAACCGTCAGCGATTCATCATTGATGAAGAAATTAACGTATATCCGGATACATTGGTTTGGGTTCGTGACTTTACTTATTCCTTCCACGATCCGATGACAAACATGTACTTCTGGCACCCGGCTTATGATAACTATCCCGTTATCGGTATTACCTGGGTACAGGCTAAGGCATTCTCAATCTGGAGAACTCAATTATTGAACAGCTGGTTGCTTTCAATGGGTGATTTGTTTGTGAATGATTTCCGTTTGCCAACTGAGGCTGAATGGGAAAGAGCTGCCCGCGGAGATTTGAATAACTCTCCTTATCCTTGGGGAGGTCCTTATATCCGTAACCAAAGCGGATGTTTCCTTGGAAACTTCAAGCCGATGAGAGGCCGTTATTTTGAAGACGGTGGTTTCCACACGGTAAAAGCTTACTCTTATAACCCGAACGGGTGGGGTCTGTACTGTATGGCAGGAAACGTTTCGGAATGGTGTGAGACAGCTTACGACGAGTCTATGTATGAGTTCTCTCATGACTTGAATACTGAATACAGATATGATGCAATGGACTGGGATCCGCCGGCAATGAAGCGTAAAGTAATTCGCGGTGGTTCCTGGAAAGATGTAGGTTACTATTTGCAAACTTCAACTCGTACATACGAGTATCAGGATACTGCCAAATCGTACGTCGGATTCCGAAATGTGGCAACACACTTAGGTCGCGGTGGACGAGAATTCTCTAAAGAGGGTGGCGAGGAAATTCGTAGCGATATCCAACTTCGCTAAGAATAACAAACAATTACAAAACAATAAATTTGGTTAAACCTAAAAAACAAAGAAAACTATGAAACCAGGAAGTAAAGGATGGAAAAAGTTTATGGCGAAATTATACGGTTTCGGTGCGGCAGTCGTAATCGTTGGAGCCTTATTTAAAATTATGCACTGGCCTGGAGCTGGTCCGATGCTTGTAATCGGTCTGTCTACGGAGGCTATTATCTTCATCTTCTCGGCATTTGAACCGATTCATGAGGATCCAAACTGGGAGCTTGTTTATCCTGAACTGGCATTCGCACACAGCGATGATTTAGATCACGATGCATTACCGGCAGCAGGAGGAAGAGGAGGAAGAAATTCCGGAGGTACTGGAATTACTGAGCACTTGGATAAAATGTTGGAAGAAGCTAAAATCGACGGTCAATTATTGGAGCGTTTAGGTGATGGGATGCGCCAATTGGGTGAAAATGCTTCTCAATTGAAAGGTGTAACATCTGCAGCAGCGGCAACTGACTCTTATGTTTCTTCATTACAAGCAGCATCTGATAAAGTATCTTCTTTGTCTGAGGCATACGAAAGAGCTTCTGTTTCTATTTCAGGAATGACTTCAAACACACAAGAGGGTGAATCATTCGGTGAGCAAATGCAGAAAGTATCTAAAAACCTTGCAGCGTTGAACAACGTTTATGAATTACAATTGAAAGGTTCTTCTGCTCATTTGGAAGCTACTGAGAAATTCCAGGGTCAGGTAACTGAAATGATGAAGAACTTGTCTGATTCAGCTGAGGATACAAAACGTTACAAAGAGAATATGGCAATGTTGTCTAAAAACTTGACTGATTTGAACGCAGTTTACGGCAACATGTTGAAAGCTATGACAATTTCCAGAGACTAATTTAGTCCTTGGAGCTTTATTAACATTGAATATTACTAACAAGTAAACCAATAAAATTTAGAAGTCATGGCAGGTGGAAAAGAAACCCCAAGACAGAAGATGATCGGTATGATGTATTTGGTATTGACGGCGCTATTGGCGTTGAACGTATCAAAGCAGATTCTCGACGCTTTTGTCGCAATTGAAGAAAACATACAAAAAGCAAACATCGCTCAGATCGAACGAGGTGATAAATTTAAATCGGATGTTGATGAAGAGTTGAGTACAACTCCTAAAAATGCCGAAAATGCTGCTAAGAGAGAAAAATTGCAGAAAATCTTAGGTCAAATGGATCAGGTAAACAAAATGTCTGACAAATTACTTAAGAGTATCGATGCAATTAAATTGGAAATCTTAGAAAAGTCTGGTGAAGCAGTAAAAGAATACAAAAAGGATGATGAAAATACGATCCTTTGGGAAAAGGCAGCAGAATGTAAGCCTATCCGTATGAACTTGATGGCTGTCCAGGCGAAAGACCAATACGATATTCCAATGCATGAGATCGTAGGTGAAGATATCAAAACTCCAACTGGTAAAGGAAAACAGTTGTGGGCTGATTTCATCAAGTTCCGTGAGGATATCGTTAGTACAGTTGGTTCTTACAAGGAAGGAGGAAAAACTTACTCTTTCAAACCAAAAGCAATCAATACATACAAAAGCAATGCTGATTTGGTGAAGCAGGTAACTGATATGGTTAAGAAAAGCAATGTGAATCACATGGAGGATGACCAGGCTTTGAGTGACTTGTATATCAACTTGACAAAACCTGAGAGAGTAAAAGTGCACGACATGGAAGGTATCCACTGGATCGGTGCTACATTTGACCACTCTCCATTGGTAGCTGCAGTTGCATCTTTAACTTCTATGCAACAGGATGTATTGGCTGCACGCGCTTATGCACTTGCTCACTTGAAATCTAAAGTTTCTACTGGTGAGTACTCATTCAACAAAATCATGCCTTTGGCTTACGGTCCGGTGATCGCTAACACAGGAGATGAAGTTGAATTGAAAGTAATGATGGCTGCGTTTGACTCTGATAACCAACCTGAAGTAACTGGTCCTGGAGCAATCACTGTTGGTGGTGGTCAGGGTACTTTGAAAACAAAAGTTTCAGGAGGTGCAGAAATGGTATTGAATGGTACTGTATCTATCAAAAACAAATCAGGAGTTAAGAAAACAGAGAACTGGACACATACAATCAAGATTATGAAGCCACAGGGAACGGTTTCTCTTCCTGAATTGAATGTATTGTACAAAGGATACAACAACATCGTTGAAGGAGTTGCTTCAGGTTACGATCAGACAATTTTGAACGGTAACGGAGTTACTTTATCCAAATCTGGGAACCAATACATCGGACGTGTGAGCGGTGCGGGAAGAACTGCTACCATCTCTATCTCCGGTAAGAACTCAGTAACAAACAAAACAGTTTCTTTGGGAACATTTACATTCCGCGTAATGAACTTGCCTCCTCCAACATTGTTCTTCGGAGCAGTTGAAGATGGTGGTAAAGCTTCTAAAGCAGAAACACGTTTGTTTGCACGCTATGCTGATAGCCCGTTGAAAGCAGAATTCTCTGTACAAACATGGGAATTGAACGTTGCCGGTGCTCCACGTCCTGCAAAAGGATCAGGAAACACTTTGAACGCAGACGGTATCAGTTTGATGAAACAAGCAAAACCAGGATCAACTATCAGCTTCATGACGCAAGTGAAAGGGCCGGATGGAATCCTACGTAAGAAAAGTGGTGTATTTACCATTTAATGAATAAAATAAATAATAGAGTGTCAATCATGAAACGTTTAGTTCTATTAAGTACCTTGTTTGCTGGTTCGTTATTAACGAACGCGCAGGAAATCAATGGTGGACCAGTGAATGTTCCTCAGGCGGATGTAATTGATGGGGTGTATATGACAGAACATATACCGACCAAAAAAATGATTCCTTATGAGTTTGTTCGTGAAGCTGATGTAGTCTGGAGTCATCGTGTTTGGCGTATGATCGATATGCGTGAGAAAATGAATCACCCGATTTATTTACCGTTTGATAAACACACTCCATCTGGTCAGTATGTAAGAAATACGAGCCGTTGGTCTTTGTGGACAATCTTGCGTCACCATATTGTCAACGGAGATTTGAAAGTGTTTTCACCTTACAACCCATATCAGTTTGATATGTTGGATGGAGATCAGTTCAAGTATCCGGTAGTACCTGAAGCAGGGAAGAATTACTATACGGATTCTTTATTCCGCGACAAGGTCTTCTATTATTTAGGAAAATTAGGTGCTCAAAGTGATGTTCCATTGACAAATGAGTTCGGAGATCCGATTGAAATTACACTTCCTGACGGAACGATTACTTTCAAATACCCTCCGGCTGACACGATGTGGATCGATTCTGAGAACATTGTACAATACCGCATTAAAGAAGATTGGTTCTTTGATAAAGAAAGATCAGTATTGGATGTGCGTATTTTGGGAATTGCTCCTGTAACTTACAGAGAAGAAGAATCTCCTACAGGCGGTAAAACAATTACCGGAATGGATGAGAAATTCTGGTTATATTTCCCGCACTGCCGTTATATTCTTGCAAACTACTTCGTGTACAATGACAAGAACGACGCACAGTGGCAAAGTTTCGATGATTTGTTCTGGCAACGTCGCTTTACAAGTACAATCTATCGTGAAACTAACGTGTTCGATCGTGAGATTGACAGTTACAAAACAGGTGTAGATGCACTGATGGAATCTGAGAAGATTACTGAAGAGATCAGAAATTTCGAACACGACGTTTGGAACTTCTGATTGAATCAGAGAAATAAGAAAGACCCCGGTCCCGTATATACGGGATCGGGGTTTTTGTTTATAACTAATTGACTAACAACTGTAACCAAGGGCCGGTTTTTACGCTATCAGAAAAACCCAAGCCATGAAAAGAGTTACATTCTTTAGTCATCCCGTCTCAAGACGGGGCCTCAGTCTTCGTCAGCTACAGCTGACTCTTATCTTGTTTTTTGCGGCGATTTACGAAGTAAATGCCCAATGTGAATCCACGGATTTTGTTTCCATGACACCTACCCTGGATTATCCCTATGTGAAAGAACACATTCTAACCAAGCGAACGATTCCCTACGAATACGTTCGTGAAGCAGATGTGGTATGGAGCAAACGCGTTTGGAGGGAAATTGATCTGAGAGAGAAAATCAATCATCCGCTGTATTATCCGTTCGATCACCATACACCATCCGGACAATATGTGAGAAATACCAATTGCTGGTCTTTGTGGACCATTATGAGGCATCACATTATCCAGGGTGACCTGAAAATCTTTTCGTCTTACAATCCTTATCAATTTGATATGTTGGACGGAGACCAGTTTAAGTACCCGATTGCTCCGAAACCCGGTGGGAATTATTGCAACGATTCGGTGTTCAGAAACGAAGTGTTCTACTATTTAGGCAAGTTGGGGCCAGGTTCGGATGTCATTTTATCAACCTGGGACGGAAGAGATTCTACCCGGTGGGTAAATGGCGTGGAGGAGTTTGTTTACGCAGAAAGAGACACATTTTGGATCGATTCCAAAGACATTGTCAAATACCGGATCAAGGAGGACTGGTTTTTCGATAAGGAACGTTCTGTGATGGATGTCCGTATCCTGGGAATTGCACCCGTAGTTCTGAAAGAAGAAACTGCACCGAACGGACAAACAATGATTGCCGGTTTGGAAACCAAATTCTGGGTGTATTTCCCGCATTTAAGGTATCTGTTGACTAACTATTACGTGTATAATGAGAAAAATGATGCGCAATGGATGAGTTTTGACGATTTGTTCTGGAAGCGCAGGTTTTCAAGCACGGTCTACAAGGAAAACAATGTTTTTGACAGGTCAATAGATAGTTATCGAACCGGGGTCGACGCGCTGCAGGAATCCGCAGACATAATAGAAAGTATCCGGACTTTTGAACAGGACGTCTGGAATTTTTAACTGAAAACAGAATCCCGGCATCGTAAGCGATCGCCGGGATTTTTTTATGCTGCCTGTTACTAATCGAAGAAATGACATTCGATGAGTATAACCTTAAAATTTAAGTCATGGCAGGAGGAAAAGAAACCCCCAGACAAAAGATGATCGGGATGATGTATTTAGTACTGACCGCGCTTTTGGCATTGAATGTATCGAAAACCATTTTGGATGCTTTCGTTGCAATTGAAGAAAACACCCAGAAATCGAATGGGATGCAGGTAGATCGCGGATCTGAATTTATTTCCGATGTATCCAGTGAGATCAGTTCGACCGATGCAAAGGAGAATGCTGAGAAATTGCGTAAGCTGAAAAAAGTGATGAAGCAGATGCAGGAAGTGGACCGGCTTTCAGCAAGTATGATCCGGGAAATAGACCAGGTAAAGATAGAAATATTGAAAGAATCGGGAGAAGAGGTTTCTACGGTCAAGCCACAAGACAACGAAACCATTATTTGGCAAAAAGGAGAAGGATGCCGGCCGATACGGATGAACCTGAAGGCTGTTCAGGCCCAGGACGAATACGATGTTCCCATGTACATTTTAATTGGAGACGATATTAAGAATCCGACGGGAAAAGGAAAGAAAATCTGGGAAGACTATAACGGTTTCCGTTCAAAATTAATTCGGACCATGGGAACATACAACGAAGGCAAAAAATCCTATTCGATCCATCCGAAGGCTATCAATACGTATAAAAACAACCAGGATCTGAAAAAGCAGGTGGATCAGATGATTAAATCTTCCAAAGCCAATCTGAGAGACGACGAGGAAATCCTTTCGACTATTTACATGAACCTGACAAAACCGGAACGCGTTACCCAAAATGATGTGGAAGGTGTTCATTGGATCGGGCAAACATTTGATCATGCGCCGCTGGTTGCTGCTTTGGCATCTTTGTCTTCACTGCAGCAGGATATTCTTTCTTCGCGCTCGCTGGCTCTGTCTCACTTGAAAACCAAGGTTGCGGTCGGGGAATATTCCTTCAACAGGATCGTAGGATTGGTTTACGGGCCGGAAATTGCAAATGCGGGCGATGAAGTTGCATTGAACGTCATGATGGCAGCTTTTGATTCGGATAATCAACCAACGGTAACTTATAACGGAACCTCTTTCCGCGGAACGGAAGGAAAAGGCCTGATCAAAACAAAAGTAGGCTCGGGAACCGAAATGACCCTGAATGGAACCGTTTCCATTAAGAATAAATCCGGGCAAACAAAAACGGAGAACTGGTCGCACACCATTAAAATTATGAGGCCGCAGGGAACGGTTTCACTTCCACAATTGAATGTGCTTTACAAAGGATACGGCAATATCGTGGAAGGTGTAGCTTCCGGTTATGATCAAACAATCCTGGTTGGAAACGGCGTTTCTTTGTCCAAATCCGGGAGTCAGCACATTGCGAAAGTAACTACCAGCGGAAGAACTGCAACGATTGATATCTATGGAGTAAACTCGGTTTCAAAAAAACGGGTAAAACTGGGATCTTTCCCGTTCCGGATCATGACACTTCCGAATCCGGAGTTCTTCTTCGGAGCAGTGGAAGAAGGCGGGAAAATTTCTCCGGCAGAAAAGAATTTATTTACACGGTATAAAAACAGTCCACTGGATGCCAAATTCACAATCCTGAACTGGGAATTGAGCCTGAACACGGCGCCAAGACCTGAAAAAGGAAAAGGAAACCACATTTCCGATGAAGCAACGAAGTTGTTACGACAGGGAAGACCCGGGACGATCGTAAATGTTAAAATGGATTACGTAGGACCGGATCAGGTGGTGCGAAAAAAAATAGCATCTTTTGTGCTTTAAAATTCAAAAAAATGTAGGGGCGAAAAATTTTTCGCCCCTACATTTCATACCTTTGCACATGCTTGTTTTGGAAAAATTGGGAGTGCATTTCCCGCAAGGTTATTTATTTGAAGATTGTTCAGCCCAGGTTACTCAGGGTGACCGGATTGGTTTGGTGGGGAAAAACGGGGCCGGAAAGTCCACGCTGTTACGCCTTATCGCTCAGACAGAAAAACCGACCGATGGCCAGATCCACCGTCAGAAAGGGCTGGAAGTAGGTTTCCTGACACAGGATATTGTCATTGATACCACACAAAGCGTCTTCGATTACCTGTTTTTTTCCAATGAACAGTTGAATTACCTCCGAAAACACATCGAGGAGATCAACAAACAGCTTACAACGCGTGAAGATTACGAATCCGAATCTTACCTGGAATTATTGAACGACCTGAATGCAACCAATGATCTGTTCAATATTCACGATGGATTTCAATGGGAAGAAAAAATCGCTTCCGTACTGGATGGATTGGGATTTCAAAAGGAAGATTTTGATAAATCGCTGAATTCCTTTTCAGGCGGATGGAAAATGAGAGCCGAACTGGCGAAAATTTTGGTGAACAGGCCCAATTTGCTATTGCTGGATGAGCCGACAAACCACCTGGATATCGTTTCGATCCAGTGGCTGGAAAATTACCTGACGAAATTTGAAGGTGCTGTGATCGTAATTTCTCACGACCGCTTGTTCCTGGATAATGTCACAAACCGTACCTGGGAAATTTCTTTCGGGAAGATACTGGATTTTCCTTATGCCTACTCAAAGTATAAAGAATTGCGCTCTGAGGAACTGGAACGCCTGGCGGAAGCAAAAAAACAGCAGGATAAAGAAATTAAGCACACGCAGGAACTGATCGATAAATTCCGCGCGAAGAAAAATAAAGCGGCATTTGCGCAGTCGTTGATCAAGAAGCTGGATCGTACGGAACGCATTGAGGTGGAAAGTGACCTGGTAGCGAAAATGAATATTTTCTTTCCGCTGAATGTACAGCCCGGAAAATGGGTCCTTGAAATGGAACATTTGGGGAAAAGCTACGGATCCAAAACTTTGTTTAAAGACATTTCCATTACAGTTGGAAGAGGAGAGAAGATTGCTTTGCTCGGACCGAACGGAGTGGGTAAATCCACGCTGTTTAAATGCCTGACCAAAGAAATTGACTTCGAAGGAAAAGTTGAGTACGGTCACAATGTAAAGATCACATACTTTGCGCAGGACCAGGCAGAACGCTTGAATAAGAACTTAAGCGTTTACGAAACAGTAGACTTGGTAGCGTCCGGTGAAGTCCGGAAAGACCTGCGTTCCATTTTGGGGGCATTTTTATTTTCCGGAGAAGATATCGACAAAAAAGTGGGGGTTTTATCCGGAGGAGAACGTACACGTTTGGCCTTGTGCCAATTGCTGCTGAGTCCTTCCAACGTGTTGATCCTCGATGAGCCGACAAACCATTTGGACATTCAAAGCAAGCAGGTTTTGAAAAAAGCATTGCTGCAATACGAAGGAACTTTCCTGATCGTTTCTCACGACCGGGAATTCCTCGACGGATTGACAAACCGGATTTGGGACATTGAGCACCAAACCCTGAAAATCCATCATTTCGGCGTATACGAATACCTGCAGCGCAAATTATCCATGGAAGCGGCTCCGGCTTCTGTTAAAGCAGAAAACAAACCGGCGCAGAAAGCGGTAGAAGAACCGAATGGAAAAGCGCAGTCGAACGAGGAACGCAAAGAATTAAAACGCAAAAAGAACCAGCTTCAGAATAAAGTAAAACAGCACGAAGAACGCGTTCAGGAACTGGAAAAAGAAGTGAAAGCCCTGGAAGACCAGCTGGCGACTATGGATTTTTCAGATTCTGCAAAAACAACACCTGTTCTGAAAGCATTTGAGGAAGTAAAATCCAAACTGGATTACTATTCCGATTTATGGATGGAAGCAGCAGAAGAATTGGAAAGCATACAAGATTAAGACATTAAGACATTAAGACATTAAGACATTAAGACATTAAGACATTAAGACATTAAGACATTAAGACATTAAGACATTAAGACATTAAGACATTAAGACATTAAGACATTAAGACATTAAGACATTACCTAAGTCCTGAAATCTTAAAATCCTGATGTCCTAAAATCCAAAAAGATGAAAGGATTACTAGATAAAATGCGGGTTTCTTTTGAGGAGCCTATTCAATACCAGCTTGTTTTGAACAATGAGCCTCTGATCGGCATGAATGCATTGATCGGGAAAGAGATCGAATTGAACTGGACCGGGAAGATTATTTGTTCCAATTGCGGAAAACAGACGAAAAACTCCTTCGGTCAAGGTTTTTGTTTCAACTGCTTTCAGTCGGCACCGCAGGCATCGCCTTGCATCATTAACCCAGAACTGTGCAAAGCGCATTTGGGCGAAGGAAGAGACATCGATTGGGAACACAAGCATCACAATCAGCCGCATGTGGTTTACCTGGCGGTTTCCAACAGCATCAAAGTAGGCGTAACACGTGCCGAACAAACATTTACACGCTGGATCGATCAGGGAGCTTCTCATGCAATCATTCTGGCAGAAACCAATAACCGTTATGAAGCCGGGATCATTGAAGTTGCTTTGAAATCCTATATGGCCGATAAAACCAACTGGCAGCGGATGCTTAAGAACGAGATCGCCCACGAATTGGACCTGCTGGAAGAAAAGGGAAGGGTGGAAGATTTATTGCCTTTCGACATGCGTGACTTTGTAAGCGTGAATGACACGATTATTTCACTGAATTACCCGGTTGAAAAATACCCGGTAAAGGTAAAAAGTGTAAGCTTTGATAAATCACCTGTTATTCGTGGAAAATTGGCCGGAATCAAAGGCCAGTACTTGATTTTTGACGATGAACGCGTGCTGAATATCCGCAAGCATACGAGCTACGAAATCGAATTTTCGCACGAATAAGTTTTGAACGCGAGATTGTTGTAATTATTCTCGTTAATTTCTGCCAAAAAAAGAATCAATTCACCTGATTCGTATTAATTTTAATACTCTTAAAAAATCTATCAACATGTTCGACAAAAACGAATTTAATAAGTACGCAACAAAGCATGTCGGAATTTCAAGCATGCACTTAGAAAGCTACATCGAATCTTCTTTAACACCGTATATTATCGAAGAACGTCATTTGAATATGACACAAATGGACGTGTTCTCACGTTTAATGATGGACCGTATCATTTTCCTGGGAACGGGGATCAATGACCAGGTTGCAAACATCATCAATGCTCAATTGTTATTCCTGGAATCAGTTGACGCAAAGAAAGATATCCAAATCTATTTGAATTCACCGGGAGGATCTGTTTACGCAGGTTTGGGAATTTACGACACGATGCAATACATCAAGCCGGACGTTGCAACGATCTGTACAGGAATGGCAGCTTCCATGGGAGCAGTTTTAATGTGTGCAGGAGCTGAAGGAAAACGTTCTGCTTTGAAACACGCTCGTGTAATGATTCACCAACCACTTGGAGGTGCTCAGGGACAAGCTTCTGATATCGAAATCACGGCTCGTGAGATTCAAAAATTGAAAAAAGAATTGTACGATATCATCGCCACACACTCCAAACAATCGTACGAAAAAGTATGGGCTGATTCGGACCGTGATTACTGGATGACGGCTGAAGAAGCAAAAGAATACGGAATGGTAGACGAAATCTTGCTTCGCAATCCGAAATAGTCTAACTTTGCACAGTATTATCTAAGTCATTCCGGTTAGCCGGGATGACTTTTTTGTCGATTAAAATTTGAATATGTCAAAAAAGGAAACTTCCTGCTCGTTTTGTGGAAGACCACGAAGTCAGGTAGGGTTACTTATAGCGGGGTTGTCAGGTCATATTTGTGATCATTGTATTGCGCAGGCAAGAATGATTGTAGATGAAGATCAGTCGACCAAAACATCTACGCAAGGAGCTCCGGTAAATGTGTTGAAACCACAGGATATCAAAGAGCGTTTGGACGAATATGTAATCGGGCAGGAGGATGCGAAGAAAACGCTTTCCGTTGCCGTTTACAATCATTACAAACGTTTGCACCAAACGAAGATCGAAGAAGTGGAGATTGAAAAATCGAACGTGATCTTAGTGGGACGCACCGGAACAGGAAAAACGTTGCTTGCAAAAACCATTGCCAAAATGCTGAACGTTCCATTCTGTATAGCAGATGCAACCGTACTAACGGAAGCAGGTTATGTGGGAGAAGACGTAGAAAGCATTCTGTCCCGTTTGCTGCAGGCTGCCGATTACAATGTACAGGCCGCACAGCATGGAATCGTTTTCATTGATGAGATTGATAAAATTGCACGTAAGAGCGATAATCCGTCCATTACACGTGACGTTTCCGGGGAAGGAGTTCAGCAGGCTTTGTTGAAATTATTGGAAGGTTCTACGGTGAATGTTCCGCCGCAGGGAGGAAGAAAACACCCGGAGCAAAAGATGATCTCTATCGATACGAAGAACATTTTGTTCATTTGTGGAGGAGCTTTTGACGGAATCGAACGCATTATTGCAAGCCGTGTAAACAGGCAAACAATCGGGTTCGGATCACAGGTGTCGGAAAAAGTAGATGAGGATAATTTTCTGAAATACATTACACCGACAGACGTGAAATCCTACGGTTTGATCCCGGAATTGATCGGGCGTTTCCCGGTATTGACTTACCTGGAGCCATTGGATGCAAAAAGCCTGAAACGTATTATTACAGAGCCGAAAAACGCAATTATCAAGCAATATATTCGATTATTTGAAATTGACGGAATCCGCCTGACGTTCGATGCGAACGTACTGGATTTCATCGTGGAGAAAGCCATCGAATTTAAATTGGGGGCACGCGGACTGAGATCTATTTGTGAAGCGATTCTGACAGATGCGATGTATGAATTGCCATCGAAAGATGAAAAAGAATTCAGAGTTGATCTGGAATATGCCAAAGCACAATTCTCAAAAAGCAAGGTTGCCCGATTGAAAGTAGCATAGCGAAATTATCAATTATAGATAAAAAACACGTAGGCACGCGATTAATCGCGTGCCTACGTGTTTTATGGTCGTATTATTTCAATGAATTTTAAACGAACAATACTTAATCACTGAACCTTTCGCAGTGAACAGCTGTTCGTAATGCGTTTTGATATGCAGAATTTCACGGATAGTCGGATCGAGGTCTTCCGGCATGGATTGGTATAGGTCCCAGGTCAATTCGATCAGATCATAATTGTGTTCTTTGATTTGTTCCTCCGTTGATTCAAACAAGAGCGTGGAATCTGTTTTCAAATGCACAATTCCTCCCGGTTTCAAAATACGTCTGTAACGCGCTATAAATTGCTCGGAAGTCAATCTTTTTCTTGGTTTCAGGGGCTGAGGGTCTGAGAAAGTCAGCCAGATTTCATCCACTTCATTCGGTTCAAAGTACGAATCGATGAAATCAATTTTGGTACGAAGGAAAGCTACATTTTCCAGGTTTTCATCCAGCGCCTCTTTGGCACCCACGAACATGCGCGAACCTTTGATATCCACACCGATAAAGTTCTTGTTCGGATAGTGTTTGGCCAGCCCCACAGAATATTCTCCCTTTCCGCAGCCCAATTCAAGCACGATCGGATTGGAGTTCTTAAAGTAATCTTGATGCCATTTTCCTTTCAACGGAAAGGCGTCTTGCGGGTTTGGTTCCAATGTCGGTTCGAAGACATTGTTCCACGATTTCATTTCCGCAAAGCGTCTCAGTTTATTCTTTCCCATAAATCGGTGCAAAAGTACACAATCTCTAAAAGTTTTTTGCGGATTTTTCACCAAATCGTAGCAAGTGATTTTCCCAATATGTACCTTTACGTTTTAATTTATAAGCCTTATGTCAAAAAGTCATCATCACGCGCTTTCGTTCGCGGGATTGATCATCACAGTGGGAATTATTTTCGGGGATATCGGAACCTCACCGCTTTATGTATTGAAAGCAATTACAAACGCTGAACCAATCCGTGATGCACATGGACATTTGATTGAAAGAGGAAAAGAAATCACCGATCAGTTAATTCTTGGGGCTTTGTCCTGTATTTTCTGGACTTTGACATTACAAACCACCATCAAGTATGTTATCATTACGCTTCGGGCTGATAATAAAGGGGAGGGAGGGATCTTCTCCTTGTATACATTGGTGCGCAGACAACGCAAATGGTTGGTGATCCCGGCAATGATCGGTGGCGCTGCATTATTGGCTGATGGTATCATCACACCTCCGATTTCCGTTTCTTCCGCAATAGAGGGACTATCGTATATTCCATCCATGAAACACATTCCGATAACTCCTATAGTGGTTGGAATTATCATCCTGATCTTTGTTATCCAGCAATTCGGTACTAAGTTTATCGGTCGTTTCTTCGGACCGGTAATGATGATCTGGTTCCTGATGCTTGGTGTGATCGGTTTTATGTTTTTCATGAAAGATCCATCTATCATCAAAGCAGTAAATCCCTATTATGCTTATGATTTGTTGGTTCATTATCCGAAAGGATTCTGGTTGTTGGGAGCCGTTTTCCTTTGTACCACGGGAGCAGAGGCTTTGTATTCCGATTTGGGACATTGTGGAAAGCAGAATATTCGCGTAAGCTGGGTTTTTGTAAAAAGTATGTTGATCCTGAATTATTTTGGCCAGGGAGCTTATTTGTTGATCGAACGTGCTAAAATGGCTCCGGGTGAAAAGTATTTTATTTTTGAAGAGAATCCGTTCTATATGATCGTTCCGGAAGGGTTTAAGCTTCCTGCAATTATTATCGCAACAGCAGCAGCAATTGTGGCTTCACAAGCATTAATTTCCGGTTCTTTTACCTTGATCAACGAGGCAATCCGATTGAACCTTTGGCCACGGGTAAAAGTCAATTTCCCATCCGATATCAAAGGACAATTGTATATTCCTTCGATCAACTGGTTCCTGATGTTCGGTTGTTTGGGCGTAGTCTGGATTTTCCGTAAATCGGAAAACATGGAAGCTGCTTACGGTTTATCCATCGTATTGGCAATGATCAGCACTTCAATATTGTTGATCTTTTACATGGCCCGGAAACATTGGAATCCGATTTTCAGGTATGCCATGATCGCTATTTTCCTGTTCATTGAAGGTGGGTTTGCGGTTGCACAAGTGGAAAAATTCCCGGAAGGAGGTTACATTACGTTGATGATTGCTTCGTTACTGATTGCGGTAATGTACGTCATTTTCAAAAGTAAGATCATTCGAAACAGCATCATTGACTTTGTGAAAATCAAGAGTTATCTGCCGATACTGAGAAAATTATCTGTGGACGACCAAATACCGACATACGCCACGCATTTGGTTTACCTGACCAGCGCGGAACGCATCGATGAAGTGGAATCGAAAGTGTTTTATTCGATTTTGGAACAACAGCCAAAACGTGCGGAGCGCTACTGGTTTGTTCACGTGATTACATCGGATGAACCGTATACGAAAGAGTATAAAGTGACCAAACACGATGAAAACGACCTAATCCGCATCGATTTCAAATTAGGATTCCGTATTCAGCCGAAGCTGGATGTGATGTTCAAACAGGTAGTGGAAGAACTGGTCCAAAACGGAGAAATTGAGATCAAGTCGCGTTATGCTTGTGAGTACCATCACAGCGATCACATCGGTGATTTCCGGTTCATTGTGATCCGTAAGTTCCTGTCGAATGACAATGAGCTTCCGTGGTTCCACAAGTTAATCATGAACATGTATTTCTTCATCAAAGGAAGGGCTTTGTCTGAAAAGAACGAGTTTGGTTTGGACCCGAGTTCTTATGTTGAAGAGAATTTCCCGTATGTACTTTCCAAATCTGCTCCGATCAACCTGAAACGAAGCCAATAGCAAATGATCCCGGCCGAATTGTCGCAAGAGCGCATTTTATTTGCCTGCCTCGACTGGGGAAGCGGACATGTGGCCAGATCCGTTTCATTATTGAAACAATTGGCTGATCAGGGAAATGAACTGGTAATTTGTTGTTCTGAAAAGCAGCGAAGCATTTTCGAAGTTTATGCAATTCCCGCAATTTATTTACCTGTTTCCGGTTTTCAATTCCGTTTTAAGGGAGATGGAAATTTTACCTCTGAAATGCGGCGGAATGCCTGGAGTTTTTCCCGCTGGATCAAACAGGAACAAAAACAAACGGAGCAATTGGTTGCCAAGCACCACATTTCCCTTGTTCTTTCGGATCATTGCTATGGATTCCGGTCTTCTGAAGTCCGGTCGGTTTTTATAACGCACCAGGTTTCTCTCCCTCCGAAAGCAGGCTGGATTGCTCAACGCATTCACCGGAAATGGATGAACCGGTTTTCGGGGATCTGGATCATGGATGACGAACAAAAACGGCTTGCCGGAACATTAAGCAATCCCGTTCCGAAATCGAATTACATCGGGTTTTATTCGCGTTTTCAGGAACAGGAAATTTCTGTCATTCCCCATAAGATCGTAGGAATTGTAAGTGGTCCGGAACCATATTCGGAGCAGTTTTTTGAGTGGATCGTTGAGCATTATGGAACGGAAGACCTTACATTGATTTCTCCGAAAATCTATTCGCAAGTCCCTGGAAATATACGGGTGATTACCGACTGGAAACTGGCCGATGCGGAAATTGCTTCAGCAGAGATGATTATTTCCCGGAACGGCTATTCGACCCTGATGGATATGGAGTTTCTGAAGAAGAAATCAGTGCTGGTTCCTACACCCGGTCAATTGGAGCAGGAATACCTCAATTCCTTATCACAACTGGTCAAATAGACACATGTCTATCCATATTTTTTAGTCAGGAGTGAAAAATGTTTTTGAAGCTTCACTTTCTTCGCGAATTCTAATTCGTAATCAGGCATTCGAAACTCGCAATTATTTAATTGTAATCCCTCTCGAAGTAACCAAAGTCGAAGATGTTCCTTCAAATTTATCCAGTGAGAATGTAAACGTACTTCCCACCCCGATCGTACTGCGAACGGAAATTGTTTGATTGTGAGAATCCAGGATGTGTTTCACAATGGAAAGGCCAAGTCCCGAACCGCCTTCATTCCTGTTACGGCTTTTTTCCACGCGGTAAAAACGCTCAAATAAGCGCGGCAGTTCATGTGGTTCTATTCCCGGTCCGTTGTCGGAGATTTCTACGGAAACCAACTCATCCACTTCGTAAAAGCGGATCTGTGTTTCCCCGTTCTCATTTCCATAGGAAATGGAATTACTGATCAGGTTTGTTAAGACCTGTGCAATTTTTCCGCGGTCGGCACGCACCATGATTTCCTTGTGATAATCTTTCGCAAATCGCAGTTTAATATGCTTTTCCTGGGCACGAAGCTCCAAACTGTCCATGACTTCTTTGGCCAGTTCTTTCAGGTCAAATGGACGCTGGTCCATCTTCAGGTCGTTGACTTCCAGTTTGGTTAGTTCGTCGAGATCATTCAGGATGTTGGTCATCCGGTCGATTGCTTTGGAAGCACGTTCCAGGAACATACGGTTCACTTTTTCGTCTTCCAGTCCGCCTTCCAACAGCGTTAAAACATATCCCTGGATGGAGAAAACAGGTGTTTTCAATTCGTGGGCAAGATTGCCGATAAATTCCCGCCGGAATTTGTCCTGCTCCTGGAGTTGGGTAATCTCTGATTTTCGCTGGTCACTCCATTGTTGTGAATCCGTTTCTGCTTTCCCGATAATGTCTTTCGACATGTTGATGTACAGCTTTTCTTCCGGTACCAGTTTTCCTTTGCGGATGGACCGGTAAAGAATACGCAGGCGATTGTAGATAAATCCTCTGAAGAGGTAATAAAAAGCTGTGAAGGTAGCCAGGGAACCAAACAGAACGATGGAAATAAAGGCCACTGCCGGAATCGGGTAGAAGAAATGAACGGTCAGCAGGATAAGTACTAAAGCTGATGCAACAATACTGCTTCCTATCAGAACAATGGTAAACGGATTTAATTTTTTCACTTTTCAGAAAATGTATAACCAACACCTTTAATGGTACGAATATACGATTCTCCTAGTTTCTCTCTCAATTTTCTGATGTGAACATCAATGGTACGCTCACCTACGATTGTTTCGTCACCCCAGACAGTTGTCAGGATTTGTTCGCGTGTAAAAACCTTTCCCGGTCTGGAAGCCAATAATTCGATCAGTTCGAACTCTTTTTTCGGAAGCTGGATTTCTTCGTCATTCATAAATACCAGGAACTTCTCGCGGTTCACCGTAATGGAAGATGTTTTGATCTCTGCCTCAGTACCGTTGATGCGCCCGGCTCTTCGAAGCAATGCTTCTACTTTTGAAACCAGTAAACGCGGCCTGATCGGTTTGGTAATATAATCGTCAGCACCGGCCTCGAAACCTGCAACTTGCGAGTAATCTTCTGCCCTGGAAGTCAGGAAAGCAATCAAAGGTGAATTCAGCTGAAGATCCTGTCGAATGGTCTGGCATGCTTCAATTCCATCCATTCTCGGCATCATCACATCCATCAGGATCAGATCCGGTGAAACTTTTTGAGCCATTTCGACTCCTTCGAGCCCGTCGTTGGCAACAAATACTTTATATCCTTCCCGCTCCAGGTTATACTGCAAAAACTCCAGAATATCCTTTTCGTCATCCACTAAAAGTATGGTTTGTCCCTTACTCACTTGCATTGTGCTCCTTGTTAATGTTCGAGGCAAAAGTATCCTTGTAACTTTCCTTAATAATTACTGCTGTGTTACGAAATAATTAATTAATACCGGCCGGATTATTTTAATGTTAAGGATGCTAAGCCTGACGCGGGATATCTGTGAAGCAAACGAATTGATTAACTTTGCGGAATGACATTTCGATATGCTTTGGAACTCGCTTACCGCGGAACGAACTATCACGGTTGGCAAATCCAGCCGAATGCTTCTTCTGTGCAGGAAGAACTGGAAAAGCGTTTGTCTCAGCTGATGGGAAATAATCCGGTCTCGGTGGTTGGTTGCGGCCGCACGGATACTGGCGTGCATGCATCTTATTACGTGTTGCATGCTGATCTGCATAAAGAAGTGGATACGGCTCAATTGGTCTATAAGTTAAACAAAATGCTCCCGGATGATATTGCGATTTTTTCCGCTCAAAAAGTATCCGAAGCGTTTCATGCGCGATTTTCAGCGACATCCCGCACTTATCGTTATTTCATTCACCGGAAAAAAAATGCATTCCTGCTGGATAGCTATCACCTGGTAAGCGCAATTGACTTCGAAGCCATGAACAGGGCAGCAACCCGTTTACTGGGAAACCAGGATTTTACTTCCTTCTCTAAATTGCACACGGATGTGAAAACCAATAGGTGTACCGTCACCGCTGCAAAATGGCATCAGTTGACGGAAGATTCCTGGTACTTTGAAATAAGCGCAGACCGCTTTCTGAGAAACATGGTGCGCGCAGTGGTGGGAACCTTACTGGAAGTTGGATACGGCAACCTGGAAGAAGAAGATCTGACACACATTATCGCGTTGAAAGACCGGGGGGAAGCAAAATTGTCTGTTCCGGCAAAAGGACTATTTTTGGTCGATATTCAATACCCAAAAGAATTGTTCGCGAAAACAGCTGAGTGAAATGAGTTTTAGGAGACATATCGCAGGATTGATGACTTTCCTTTTTGTTAGTTTCTCAGGCGCTCAAATCAATTGGGAACCGGCATACAGGACGTTTTCGATCAAGGAAGGATTGCCGAGTTCCGAAACTTACTTTGTTTACCAGGGCCGACAAGGATATATGTGGTTTTGTACGGATCGCGGAGTGGTAAAATACGATGGTTTCCACATGGAAGTATTGACCACGAAAAGCGGACTTCCGGACAATGTGATTTTTTGGATCTACGAGGATTATAAAGGCCGGATTTGGTTTGTCAGCTACAACGGGCTTTTAAGTTATTACGACGTTGAACGCCACAAAGTAGTTAAATACAAATACAACCGGTTAATATCCGATTATATTGGAAATAACCTGTATCCATACAAATCCTTCACGATCGATGACAAAGACAATGTCTATTTCTGTTCCGGCAATAATGGTATTCTGAAGATCGATTCGAAAGGAAAAACATACTTATCGACATTTAAGCAGGATCCTTTGACCTTCAACCTGATTAACGGTACTTACCTCGTAACTTTCGATGTGTTGTTATCGAGATTCCAGAATAATGTGTTCACAGCTAACATCCGCAAAAACGGGAAGCTGGAACGGAAAACTTATAACCTGGATGCCTATAAGAACATGATGCAAAGCTACCTGTGTGAATTGAAGGTGGTAAATGGTGTACGAATCATTCGCATCCAGGATAGTTTTTACGACGTGGATCATCCGGATAAAACACTTTATTTCCCGGGTACAACCGGCTTTTTTCCTATAGGGAATGATCTGTGGATTGCTACGGTAAACGGAGCTCACAGACTGAAAAATGTGAGGAAATACGGATTGGCAAAAGCTCCCCGGAAGCATTTGATGCAAGGGTTCCAGGTATCTGCAGTTTTTAAAGACCGGGAAAAAGGATGGTGGTTTTCAACCCTCGACAAAGGGATTGTCTATATGCCGAATTCGATTGTGAAGAACCTGTCGGTTTTTGAGAATCAGAAAGAGGTTGATGTCACTCACATAGCGGTGGACGTAAATAAAGATATTTTTTATTCGAATCATTGGGGGATATTCCGCCTGAAAGATCATAAGCCGCTGATAACTTCCAACCACATTTCACGAAATATCATTTCACGTTTCGACAACCTCCTGGTTTTACCCAGGCCGAACAGAGAACTACCGGTTGATGTAAGCAATAAAAAATACTGGCAGGTTCCGAATTATTACGATAGTTTCAATGAGAACGATACGAGTATGCTGATTTGCTCCTCGTTGGTTGTACGGATCAAACGTTCGGGTGAACTTGATACGCTTTATGATTACTTTGCTTCGAGGAAATACAACAAGAACATGCACCATTTTTTTGAAACGGTTTGTTCTTCCGATAAAGGGGCTATTTTTCTAGGAAATGCCAAAGGCTTGTTCTGCCTGAAAAACGGTTTGCTGGACAATTCCATGTTTCCGCAAGTAATCAGGAATAACCGCGTTTCCTGTGTCAGGTATTCGAAACAACTGGGGCTGGTAATCGGTACCAGGGGAGAAGGGATTTATATTTTCAAGGATGGAAAGATTGCGTATCACATCACGAATGAAAATGGATTGGTGAGCGATCAGATCAACAAGATAGAGATCGATAAAAATGGGAATACCTGCTGGGTTGCCACTAACAGCGGTGTGTCCAAATTGTTTTTTGCAGGAAACAGGTATGTCCGTATCCACAATATTCTGAATGTAAACGGTTTGGCAACCAATGAGGTGAATTATGTTTACCTGGATGGAGAAACCGTGTATCTGGCTACCAAGAAAGGAATTTCGAAATTTCCGGAAGACCTGAGTTTTTTGATTAATCCCTTGAAAAGACAAGTTTCCGTAAAAGAATTGAATATCGACGGGAAAGTGATTTATCCGAAATCGACTTACCTGGAAGTTTCCAGCAGTGCTAAAATGATTCACATCGAATTGCGGTCAACGAATTACAAGAGCTTGGGAAGCCAGAAATACAAATACCGCCTTTCTTCCGGCGATAAATGGACGTACGGAAATACCGGAAGTATTGATTTCTACGATTTGACTTCCGGGGATTACCATTTGGAATTGTCTTATTTGAGCGATAACGGAATCTGGCAAAAACCCTATGGGATATTAACGCTCCATAAACAACCCAAATTTGTGGAGACCGTATGGTTTTACCTGTTCCTGGTTTTGAGCAGTTTCCTGGTGGCGTTTGTCCTGTTCCGGATAAGGGTAGTTCAGATCAATCGCCAGCGAAAGTATAAGCGGCAAATTGAAAAACTGGAACAGAAAGCGCTCCTGGCTCAAATGAATCCACATTTTATATTCAATTCCCTGAATTCTATTCAAAGTTTCCTGGTTTATAATGAAAACGACCTGGCTGAAAAATACCTCCAAATGCTTTCGCAGTTGATACGTATGACCTTGAATAATTCGCGTGAAAGCGAGGTAACGATCCAGCAGGAAATCGACGTTTTGTCCAAATACATTCAGCTGGAAAAAATGCGTTTTAAAGACCGCTTTGATTTTGAGTTTACGGTTTCACTCACTCATACGGAACTGCAAAAACACATTCCTCCGATGTTGATACAACCTTTCGTAGAAAATGCCATCATTCATGGTTTCAAAGGATTGGAGGTTGCCGGTAAACTGGAGATCAATTTTAAAGAACTGGTTGAGAACAGGCTGGTGGTAGTGGTGACGGATAATGGAATCGGGTATGATTCCAAGAATAAGAACGCATTGAATTCGGAGCATAAGTCTTATGGCATGCAGATTACTTCCGAAAGGCTAAGCTTGTTCAAGGAGAAATACAATACAGAATTTGATTTTGAGATAGAAAACCTGACGGATGAAAGCGGTAAGCCGTGTGGTACAAAAATCATTATTTTGATCCCGGTTTTTAATAAAGATTAAAAGAATTGCGATGAACGAGCCTTCTTCGATAAGAAAGATAAGTATCCTGATAATGTTCCTGTTTGCCGGGATGCAGTGTTCGTTTGCGCAAAACAAAGTGTGGGAACCTTCTTACATGAATATTTCCATAACTGACGGATTACCGAGTTCTGAAACCTATTATGTGTACCAGGACAGGAGTGGGAATGTTTGGTTTTGCACGGATCATGGCGTGGTGAGATACAATGGCTTCAAGCTTCATGTATACAATAAATCAAACGGTCTGCCGGATGAAGTAGTTTTTAAAATCCAGGAAGATGATCGGGGACGTGTATGGTTTTACCTGTATAATGGCAGACTGGCGTACTACGATCCGCAAAAAAAGAGAGTCTTCCCGTATAAATACAATCATTTGCTGGTTAAATTGAACCACGGGGATTTTAATCACCGGAAGTCATTTAGTATTGACAAAGATGATAATGTCTACTATTCCGGTATTTATGCAACCGCACGCATTGATAAGACAGGTAAGTTATTTCCTTACAAAGCAAAATTAGTAAGGGAATTGCACGAAGTTGGGAATGACTGGCTCCTAACTGCACTTCAGGATTCCGCCGGCTACTTATTAAAAGAAATTGATATAGTTCCCCAGAAGGGAAAACCCATCCGTTTTAAGTACCATTCAGGATTAACGCAATTTGACATGATCCGGATCAACAATAAACGGTTTATGTGTATAGACGGAAATGTATATGACATTTCGAATCCGTCCAATAAAGGTGTTTTCAGCGGATTTACCGGATTTCATCTGATAAAAGGAGAGTTTTGGATTACGACTTTAACAGGTGCTTATCAGTTCAAAAATCCGGAAAAAGCAACTCTCAACAAACCGGATGGAATTTATCTCAAAGATCAGAAAGTAACAGGGGTTGCGAAAGATTTGGAAGGTGGGTACTGGTTTTCTACCCTTGACAAAGGAATTTATTACACACCTTGTTTAGAAATTGTCAATTGGATTCCGGAGGATAAAGAAAGCAAGGGGCATATTCATAACATTAATGGTATCGGGAATCAGGTTTATTATTCATCTGCTTTTGGTTATTATAACCTGAAAACGGGGGAGGAGCTTTTTGCTGTAAAAGGAGCCTGGAACGTAATCGGGATTTGGAAGAATCAGTTAGTCTTGTCGAATAACATTCCCTATTTTTTATCCAACACGGTCGTAAAAAGAAAATGGGGTTATGAAATGAGTCAGTTCCAGGCCTGGACAAATGACCGGGAAGGAAATTTCTATGCAGCATATGTAATGCCCGTAAAGATTCATGAAAAAACGGAATTACCGGAAGAATTATTGACACGGGCACAGGTATACAATGCCAAAAAGTATGTAGCTCACCATTTTAAATCTTTAGCTTATGATGCGGAAGAGGGAGAAGTATATGCCGGATCTTTGATCGGATTATTCCGGATCAGAAAAGGAGAGGTTAAGAAATGTAAACTTCCGGGAGACCTGGACCATATCCGGATAACCGATCTGAAATATCATCCGAAATGCGGCCTGATAGCAGCAACCAGGGGAAAAGGAATCCTTCTTCTCAAAAACGGTAAATTCGTGGCGAGTATCGGTGAGAAAGACGGGTTGCTTTCCAATCAATTAAATGCATTGTTTGTCGATAAATCAGGGATCATTTACGCGGCCTCTAATGAAGGGATTTCTAAAATCGTTTTACTTAAAAATCATCACGTCCGGGTTTTTAATCTCACGCAACTCAACGGATTGGTTTCTTCTGAAATAAGTACGGTCTATGCCAATAAAGAGGGCGTCTATTTAGGTACGAGAAAAGGAATAGCATTAATTCCCTCTTCCTACAACTGGATGAAGTCTTCCCGCGAAAAACAAATCAGCGTTCAGGCGGTATTTGCAAATGGAAAGAAAGTAACGGATTTCAAAAAAGGGATGGAATTTAACTCATCCCACAAAGTAATTCGCCTCCTGCTGAAAACAACGAATTTCAAATCACAGCACAGACAGCCCTATAAATACCGGTTCCGGAAAACAGATCCTTGGTCGGTCGGATATAACGGCGAATTGATTATGATTAATCCGGCTTTTGAAACGTATGATTTGGAAATAAAATACCAGAATGAATACGGAAGCTGGAGTAACTCATATAGTTTGACAAGATTCTCTGTACTTCCTCCTTTTTATTCCACCTGGTGGTTCACTGCATTAATCGTTTTGGCCGTTTTGATAATTAGTTTTCTTGTCTTCAGGTATCGTTTGAAAGTCATCCAGCGCAGGAATGAGATCCAACGCAATATGGAAATCCTGGAACAAAAAGCATTGCTGGCGCAAATGAATCCGCATTTTATTTTCAACGCATTGAATTCTATCCAAAGTTTCCTGCTGTACAATGAAAACGAATTGGCCGAACGCTATTTATTGAAGCTCTCGAAACTGATCCGGTTAACGTTAACGAATTCGCGGGAAACCGAGATTTCCATCCAAAAGGAGATCGATTCCCTGCAAATGTACCTGGAACTGGAGCAAATGCGTTTCAAGAACAGGTTTGAGTTCCGGGTGGAAATTTCCTTGTCGAAAGAGGAACTGAATAAGTTTGTTCCCCCGATGCTGATCCAGCCGTTTGCGGAAAATGCAATTATCCATGGGTTCAAAGGATTGGAACAGGGTGGTTTGATTAACCTGAATTTTAAAAACGTAGAAAATAACCGGTTGATCGTTGAGATTATCGATAATGGAGTAGGCTATAACAAGCATAAACCGAATACCCAGAATCCGGAGCATAAATCCTATGCCACCCAAATTACTTCCGAACGATTGAAATTATTCCAGGAAAGGTACCAGTCGGAATTTGATTTCACCATTGAAGGACTAAAGGATGAGCATGGAAATCCGAAAGGAACGAAAGTGGTTATTTCCATCCCGATTTTTAATAAAGACTAATACAAACAGGCAGGCACACTGTTAATTGTATCTGTTCAGAGTTAGAAGACAATCCAGGTTTCAAATTGAATATTCACTATGTGTAGCTGGTAATCAGGCACGCGATTAATCGCGTGCCCACCTTATTTAAAAGTTTATTCTACAATGACTATGTAATTATTCTTCTTTCCTTTTCCTAAAAGGATGAATTTTTCATTGATCAGGTCGCTCGGGCCAACCAATGTTCCTTCACTTACTTTGTCTTTGTTCAAAGAAATTGCATTCGCTTTTAATTCGCGTTTTGCCTCACCGTTTGATGGTAAAAAGCCTGTCTTAGCTGATAATAGGTCAACAATACTAACTCCTTCGTTCAATTCCGAGCGCTTGATAGTCGCCATCGGAACTCCGTCAAAAATGCTCAGGAACGTATCGTTCGACAATTTTTTCAAATCTTCCGAAGTGGATTTACCGAACAGGATATTGGAAGCCGCGATGGCCATTTCCAACGCTTCTTTTCCATGGACACGGATGGTTACTTCTTCCGCGATAGCTTTTTGAAGTGCGCGCAGATGAGGTGCTTCATTGTGTTCTTTTTCAATGGCTTCAATTTCTTCTTTGGTTTTCAGGGTGTAGAAACGGATCAGTTTAACCGCATCTGCATCCGAAGCATTCAGCCAGAATTGGTAGAAAGCATAAGGACTTGTTTTTTCCGGGTCCAACCAAACGGTTCCGGATTCTGTTTTTCCGAATTTTCCTCCGTCTGCTTTTGTTAGCAAAGGACAAGTAAATGCATATGCTTCTCCTCCGGCTATTCTGCGTACCAATTCCGTTCCGGTGGTGATATTTCCCCACTGATCGGATCCGCCGAATTGTACTTTCACATTATTGGTGCGGTATAAATGCAGGAAGTCGTATCCCTGAATCAACTGGTAAGAGAATTCAGTAAATGAAATTCCTGTTTCGATGCGTTTTTTCACCGAATCTTTGGCGCTCATGTAATTCACTGTGATGTGTTTCCCCACGTCGCGAATGAACTCCAGGAACGAAAAATGTCTCATCCAGTCGAAATTGTTCACCAATTCCGCTTTGTTTTCACCTTCTTCAAACTCCAGGAACTTGCGCAGCTGATTTTGCACCGAAGCCACATTGTGGTTCAGCGTTTCTTCATCCAGCAAATTGCGTTCTGCAGATTTCCCGGAAGGATCCCCGACCATTCCTGTTGCACCACCGACCAATGCATATGGTTTGTGTCCTGCCAGCTGGAAATGTTTCAATAACATGATCGGAAGTAAATTTCCTACATGCAGGGAGTCGGATGTCGGGTCAAAGCCCACATAACCGGATGTCATTTCCTTAAGCAATTGTTCTTCCAAACCAGGCATGATATCTTGCACCATTCCTCTCCATCTTAATTCTTCAATGACATTCTTTTCCATGTGTCTTTTTTATTTATTGCGCAAAAATAGAAGAAAAAACGCAGCTTTTGATAACTGAATCCGCCCCGGCGGATTAGTGCAGTTCAGCGAAGAGGATTAATTTTAAAAAAAACGTAGCTTTTGGAGTGAAGTTTCAGAGATTGGGAATCAGGAAGTATCAAAATATAGTATCTTCGAACATGCTTCAGACACGAAAAGAAATAGCGTTTATGGTGATGGCGGGAATTTTCATCACCAGTGCGATTGTTGCGGAATTGATTTCAGCCAAATTGGTTTACATGGGCCCTTACCTGGCGCCGATGATTGCCGGAATTGTTCCCTGGCCGGTTGTTTTCCTGCTCACGGATGTCATGAATGAATACTTCGGAAAGCAGGCTGTTCGTCGTTTAAGCTGGATCACTACCGGGTTGATCGCTTTTTGCTTCATCGTTGTTTATTGTGCGGTACAGCTTCCCACGGCAAAAGGGTCCTGGCTTTCTGACGAGGAATTTGCCAAAGCATTCGGTGGCTCTTTGTGGATCATGGTCGGAAGTATCACGGCCTTTATTGTTTCGCAGTTACTGGATGTGCAGCTTTTTCATTTCTTCCATAAGCTCACTAAAGGAAAGATGATCTGGTTGAGAAGTACGGGGTCAACGGTTGTTTCGCAATTGGTGGATTCGTTTATTGTCGCAATCATCGGGTTGTACCTTTCCGGTGCTTATCCGTTGAAAATGGTCCTTGTTTTAGCTATTACCGGCTATCTGACGAAATTACTGATCGCCGTTTGCCTGACGCCGTTGATTTATGTGATGCATTACCTGGCAAAACGTATTCTGGGAGAGAAGCATGAGCATGTTATTCCCGGTGAAGCTTTAGAACCAGCTGACGGGCATTGATTTCTAGAATGTCGTAGACCCTGTTTGCCGGTTTATCTATAAAGATCAGTTGCTTTTTTGCAATGTCAATCCGGTAATTATAATTGTGCGAAACATCGTAGAACATTCTCCCTTTTACTTCCGGTGAAACAAAATAACGTCCGGTGCAAATGAGCTGATCGAATCTTCGTTCGAATGTATAAAAGTAAAGATCGTAGGTTTCTTTCTGTATGGCGGATTTTTTTAATACGATGGTATCAGAAGGCAGTTCGTCATAAAAAATACTTGCAGCTGATTCCGATTTCCACGTACCGAATAGTTGGGTGGTCAATTGGAGCGTATCTTTTTGGAGAGAGAAAATGAGGGTTTCCGTATGTGCGATATCCGGGAAAAATTCACTCTCCGGGTAGGTAAACAGCATGAGTTCGGAAGGCGTCAGTTTGTATTCGTACCAGGCAAAAGGCATTTTCTTTTTCTTTTCTTTCGCAGTGCGATACAGGGAAATTTGACCCGTATGGTCAGCACCTTGAATCATCCGGTATTCCAAAAAAGTACTTTTCGCTCGCTGGTTTTCAGAGGAATCCATACCGATCTCCAGTTGACTGCTTGTAAAGCGAATGTAATTTAAAGACGGAATGTGGGAATGGATACTACTGCTGTCGTTCCATGCAAAAGAACTGATTTGTGCAGAGTTCAAATACCATTTCGTACCCAAAAGTAAAGGTGTTTCCTGTGCTGTTGAATAGCCTGTAACAACCAGGAATAAAAGAAGTAGTTGTAAAAATCGCATAGTATAAAGCAATAACGAATTACTTCGTTAAAGACTTGAAGACTTCTTCCAGCGATTTTTCTTCCGTTCTCAGCGTCAGAACAAGCAGGTTGTTTTTCTGGGCAAATTGAGCGACGGTCTTACGTAAATCCTCCAAAGACTGGCTTTCGATCAGGTATTTGGAATCAGAAACGCGTTCGATCTTGGAAACGCCCGGGATTTTTTGAAGCAAGCTTTTTGCCACAGCTCCGTCGAATTCGGCGTAAACTACCTGTGTATCTGTTTCGACCTGCAGGTTGGAAGCCAGGTTATCCGCAACCAGTTTCCCCTGGCGAATAATGACAACGCGGTCACAAATGGCTTCTACTTCCTGTAAGATATGCGTGGAAAGCATCACGGTTTTTTCCTTCCCGATTCTCCGGATCAGTTCACGGATTTCTACCAATTGGTTCGGGTCCAGACCGGAAGTCGGCTCATCCAGGATCAATACATCCGGGTTGTGGATAATTGCCTGAGCAAGTCCCACACGCTGGCGGTAACCTTTGGAAAGCATCCCGATCTTTTTGTTTTGCTCTACTTCGAGACCAACCAGTTTGATCATTTCTTTCACGCGTTCCTTCAGGTTCCTGATCTTGTAAATCTTTCCTACAAATTCCAGGTATTCCTTCACGTACATGTCCAGATACAAAGGATTGTTCTCCGGAAGATATCCGATACGTTTTCTGGTTTCAATAGAGTCTACCGAAACCGGGATTCCGCAAACGCTGATTTCTCCCTGTGACGCAGGAATGAAACCGGTAATCATTTTCATGGTCGTTGATTTACCCGCTCCGTTTGGTCCTAAGAAACCAATGATCTCACCTTTTCCCACGGAAAAAGTAATGTCATTTACTGCTGCTTGTTCCCCGTAATATTTGGAAAGGTTTTTTACTTCAATCGACATACTAAAAACTTTGTTGCGAAGATAACGATTGGGAATGGAATAACGTTGGTTTGGTTAAAAAACGAAATGAAAAGAAGGTTTGATAGTTCACCGCAAAGAGAAGAAGAGCGCAAAGATGGAATTTTTAAACTTTGCGTTCTTCCATTTACAATCTCTTTCGGTAATTTTGTATCATGAGTGAAGATCTTCGCGGAAGGGTTTTAAAATCGACAGGAAAGTGGTACCAGGTATTGATGCCGAATGGAGATGTTGTGGAATGCCGGGTACGCGGAAGATTGAAACTGGAAGGACTGAAAACCACCAATCCAATTGCTGTAGGAGATGTGGTGATCCTCGATCCCAAAAGCGACGAGGAAGGAAAGCGGGTAATTGTGGATTACGAATTGCGCGAAAATTACATCGTCAGAAAGAGCACGAATTTGAGCAAGCAGATGCATATTCTGGCGGCAAATATCGACCGGGCTTATTTGATGGTCACACTGAAATATCCCGTGACACATTTCGTGTTTATTGATCGTTTTCTGGTTTCCGCGGAATCTTTCCGCATCCCGACAACGTTGATTTTCAATAAGGTCGATTTGCTTGACGACGAAGGTTTGCTTGACCTGAAAGCAATCATGTTCATGTACGAATCGGTAGGTTATCCCTGTCATGCGATCTCGGCAACGAACGAAAAAGACATTGAGTTCCTCCGGGAAGAAATTAAAGACAAACAGGTAATGATTGCCGGGCATTCCGGAACAGGGAAGAGTACCTTGGTAAATGCGCTGGACCCCAGTCTGGATCTGCGGGTCGGAGAAATCTCATCTGCTCACCATCAGGGACAGCATACTACGACTTTCGCTGAGATGCATCCTTTGCAATCCGGAGGATTTATCATTGATACACCGGGAATCCGGGCATTCGGGATCGTAGACCTGGATAAAGAAGTTATTTCGCATTATTTCCCGGAAATGCGCGAGTTGATCGGGCAGTGCAAGTTTCATAATTGTCAGCACCTGAATGAACCGGCCTGTGCAGTGAAGGAAGCGGTGAAAGCCGGTGAGATCTATGAAAGCCGTTATTTCACATACCTGCAGCTGATGACCGGCGATGATGAAGACGTACACCGCAGGAATAAACGGGGAATCGAATAAATAAGAAGTTTCAACATCGGAATATTTCAACATGGCTATATTGCAATGTTGCCAATTTTCTACATTGCTAAATTCCAAATTTTCCAACAATCCCTATATTTGACTATGCGACTAGTCATTCAACGGGTTTCCGGAGCAAGTGTAAGGGTAGACAATCAAATTATCGGTCAAATCGAAAAAGGTTTGTTAATCCTTTTAGGCATTGAACAAGCAGATTCGGAAGAAGATGTGGATTGGCTCATCCAGAAAACCATACAAATGCGCATTTTTCCGGATGAAGAGGGGAAAATGAATTGTTCCTTACAAGATATAGGAGGCGATTTATTGGTTGTAAGTCAATTTACATTGCATGCATCGACCAAAAAAGGGAACAGGCCGAGTTTTATTGCAGCAGCGAGGCCCGAACATGCCATTCCATTGTATGAATCATTCATCCGGAAAGCGGAAATGGCTTTAGGGAAACATGTGCAGGCAGGATCTTTCGGTGCGGATATGAAAGTGGAATTGCTCAACGACGGACCGGTCACCATACTCATCGATTCAAAAAACAGGGAATAATGGAAATTTCAGAAGCACAGCAAAGAGTAGATCAATGGATTAAAGAAGTCGGGGTTCGTTACTTCAATGAATTAACCAATATGGCGATGCTTACCGAGGAAGTAGGTGAAGTTGCCCGTATTATTGCCCGCAGGTATGGTGAACAAAGCGAAAAAGAAAGTGATAAAGACAAGGATTTGGGAGATGAATTGGCGGATGTACTTTTTGTATTGATTTGCCTGGCTAACCAAACCGGTGTGGATTTGGAGGAGGCTTTGGAGAAAAACCTGGCGAAGAAAACGGGACGAGATGCCGACCGGCATAAGAATAATGAGAAATTGAAATGATACGCGTGCGTGCGCGTGCGCACGTCCAAGGGGATTAATCCCCTTGACGCGCGAGTTTTTTCGCTACGATCTGATCTATTGGCAAAGACACGGAAGCTTCTGTGAGTTTCGAAAGATTGACCCAATGCAATTTTTCTGCACCCAAATGGTTTGCGATTAAATAATCGAGCTGATCCGTATCGGCTTTGATCCGGTAATAAATGGAAATAACCTGGTCGTCTTCGGAGAATGCAGAAACCTGGAAGAAATCCGTAAGGTAGAACAAAGGACCAACTTCGATTTCCAGATTGAACTCTTCCATGAATTCGCGTTTCAGGCAATCGATCGTTCCTTCTCCGAATTCCAGTCCGCCGCCGGGAAATTTGGTGAAATTCAAGTCACGGTATGTTTCATCCGAAAGCAATACCTCGTTGCGCTCGTTGATGCAAACTCCGTAAATACGGATGTTGAAACGCTTCATTTATTTTTCTAAAACAGCAAGAATGTCCGGTTTGAAATACAGGTCGGATTTCAGGACTTTTCCATCTTCCCGGTAAATAGGGTTTCCGTCGGCATCCAGTTTACTCATATTGGAACGCTGGATTTCAGCGAAAACCTCCGCGATTTTATCCTGCAAACCGTGTTTTAGAATGGTTCCGCACAAAATATACAACTGGTCACCCAATGCGTCCGCAATTTCTACGATATCACCATTCTTTGCAGCTTCCAGGTACTCTTCGTTTTCCTCCTTCATCAAATTATAACGAAGCGTAATATCTGCTTCGGACAATTGTGCGGTGGGCTGGTAATTGTTCGGAATGTTGAATGCATCGTGAAAAGCTTCAACTGCTGAAAGGGTTTCTTTGAGTGTCATTTTTTGTGTTTTGACAAATATACTTCAAATTGAAAATGGAGAATTGTAAAAGTGAAAGTTTCCGCCACGGGATCTAAAAGGTGATAGAGAAAATTTCAAGGTAATCCTTACTTTTCAATTGTTCCATTATCCATTTTCAATTCCACGAAGGTCATCACCGGCCTGAAACCAACTGTAGGAGTTGCTTCTGTGAATTTTTTCGTGCTTTGATTGCGGATATCGTAACCGGGAGAATTCCAGTCTCCTCCGACAGCAATATTCGTTTCTGCCACCATTTCTGAAACATTCCCGTTTAAGTTATAGAGATCGTATTCATTTGGCCAGAAGGAACGAACGGGTGCTGTTAAATCTGCATATTCTGCGCCTTGAGCCAGGTAATCCATCGGGAAGTTTTTTACGACCAGTTTCCCGGTTGAATCTCTTGAAATAGCTCCGGCACCGATTGTCATGAAATTGCATTGGAATTTTCCGTCGTTTCTTCGCAGATAAGGCGAATTCCAGGCGTAGGGACGGTCCATTTTACTTCCGTTTGCTGCGCGAAGGAATTCTGCTCTGGTTGGCAGGCGGAAAACGATAAACTGATTTCCGGTGTTTTTGCGCCAAACCTGTGTTAGCCACTCGCAATATTTTTGAGCTTGCTGTTTCGAAACATTCACAACGGGGTAATTGCGATAAGCCGGATGCCTGAAATAATAATTGATATACTTTTCCAGGTGAAAATTGCCCGGATTGTGCCATTTTAAGGTGTCGGGAAGTGCTTGCAGGTATTCTTCCGGGCGATTGTTTTTCTTCAGGTCAGACACATATTCCAGGTAGGAAAAATTGCTCACTTCTTCCTTCATCATAAAGAATCCCTGGCAACTTACGGTATCTCCGTCTACAAGTGTTTTTCCGGATGGAATGTAGGAATATCCAAGCTTTAGAGCTTTTTTCATCCCTTCCAGATCTGTAATCGGTTTTTTGGGTTTCGAAAAAGAAAAAAGGAGTACAAAGGCAATGAATGAGATGGATAGAAGTGTTGTTTTCATACATGTAGATTTGCTTCCGTAAACGATAGAACGGAAAGTTGGTTACAAAAAAAACTCCCACCCGGAGGATGAGAGTTTTCTATCGTAAATTATCTGAAGTTTAATGAAACAACTTCGTGATGTAATAAATTCCGGCTGCCAACAACCCTGAAACCGGGATCGTTAAAATCCATGCCCATAGTAAGTTGATGGTTACACCCCAGCGAACAGCACTTAAGCGTTTCGTTGCACCGACACCGATAATTGATCCGGTAATGGTGTGCGTGGTAGAAACCGGGATTCCCAAGTTGGAAACGGTAAACAAAGTCAGGGCTCCTGCAGTTTCAGCACAAACACCTTCCAGCGGAGTTACCTTTGTGATCTTCGTTCCCATGGTTTTCACGATTTTCCAACCTCCCATCATGGTTCCCAAACCAATCATCAGGTAACAGGAAAATGCGATCCAGCCCGGCATAGTTTCGGAATTTACTTTCGCTTTGATTTTGTGACCGCTCAGGATTTCTCCGTCTTTGTCTACATAATCATTGAAAATAGCTGCTTCCATGTAATCCTGGTTCAGGTGCTTTCCTTTGAAAATGACATCGTGTGTTTTTGCATCGTAGATATCTTCACCTTTCGTATAGATCAAAATGTGGTCTTCTTTTTCAATTTTTAAAGAATCGATATTTTGGGTGTATTCAGGTTTGAATTTGGCCTTTCTTCCGTCAGCGTCTTCAAATTCAATTTGGAAAACTTCCGAGATCTGGAACATTTTTGGAATATCTCCTACGATTTGTCCCTGGTCATTCCGTTGTGAATTGGCAAATACCATCAACGCCGCACAAATGATACCCATTACTTTCTGAGAATCCGCACCACCGTGTCCCAAAGAGAACGCCGCGGAAGAAAGCAACTGCAGTTTTTTGTACATATTGGATTCCTTCAGTGCAGTCTGACGTTTTCCATGTACCAGCTGGTACCAAGTGTAAGTAAGGATGAACAAAACGATCATTCCCATCACAATCCACATCATCACCGGCTTCACGTCCAGGTATTCCACCATGTAATCCATAATAAAATAAGTTGCTGTGGACAGTACTAAAATGGCAATCATTTTCTTGGCAAAGCTTCGGCTTACGGTGATCAAAGCAATCACGAAGGCGATAATCCCCCCGATGAATGGTGCCAGGAAAATGAATAAGGTAACTTTGATAATCTCTGCGGAGGCAATTACATCGAATCCGGCGTGAGCAACTGCTGCTCCTGCGAATCCTCCGATCAGCGTATGAGAAGAGGAAGATGGAATTCCCAACCACCAGGTTAACAAGTTCCAGATCATCGCAGCGATCAATCCAGAAAGGATAACATATAAGTCGATGGCGCTGTTGTCTACTGTTTTTGCAACGGTATTTCCAACGCTCATATCGAATACCCAGAAGGCAACAACGTTGAAAACCGCCGCCCATACAACTGCCTGGAAAGGTGTCAGTACTTTGGTGGAAACAACTGTAGCAATCGAGTTTGCAGCATCATGGAAACCGTTTACCAAATCAAATAATAAGGCAAGGATGATGATGGCAATTAATAGTGAAAACATATCTTATTGGTTTACCAATGAATATTAAGCATATTTTACAACGATGGATTCGATCACATTTCCTGCGTCTTCACACTTGTCTGTTGCAACCTCCATAATCTGGTAGATCTCACGTTTTTTGATCAGGCTCTTTGCGTCGATATCCGAATCAAATAACTTTTCAATGCTCAGGTCAAAAATATCATCTGCCTGGTTTTCAACGTAATTGATTTTGATCACACACTCCACGATCTTTTGGGTGTTTTTCAGGTTACGAAGCTCTTTTACGGCTGCATTTACAGCTAAAACTGCGTCGTGAATCGCATCAGCCATTTTCAAAATCCCCGAATCATTCGGATCGACTTTATAGAAGTTGATCTTTTTCGCAGAAGCATAAATGTAGTCTGCAATATCATCCAGAGATGTAGCCAATGAGTGAATATCTTCACGGTCAAAAGGAGTGATGAAATTTCTTCCCAATTCAACAAAGATTTTATGGGTTAAATCGTCGTTTTGGTGCTCAAGATCTTCCATTTCTTTGATAATGGCCGCTCTCTTATTGTAATCGGATTCGTTGACACATAATACCAATTTACCTGCGATTGCTTCCAGGTTCTGAGAAGCCTCTTCAAATAGAGAGTAAAACACTTTGTCTTTTGGTAAGAAAAACTTTAAAATTCCTGATGCCATTTGTTTAAACTTAATATTGATGGCGCAAATGTAGTTCGAGTTTACGGAGGATGTTTCGCGGAATGTAAATGTTAACGAAATGGTAAAGTTGCGGAGTTTTAGAGCCTGAAAGAGGTCAATTCAGGTAAAGTGCCAGTGTTTGAGGTATTTAACAGAATTGCAATGTTAACTCAATGTTAAGAGATGCGTTTTTATCCGGAAGGAAATAGTAAATAAACACCGAATTCAGAGCTTAAAAATCTCCGAAATGAGGTTTAATGTTACCCGAATATTAAAAATGTTATCAAAAAATTAAACTAACATTTGGTGTGGATTAATTCAATGTGAAGCCATTAGTTTTGCCAAAAAAAAATCGAAATGAAACAAATTGCTGCACTGGTATTATTGGTACTTCCATTTACACTGAAAGCTCAGGGTTGGGCAAATGATACCCGTTTTACGACCGGATCCTGGAATGTGGTGAATGTACGTTATGAAGCATTCCCGAAATTGCATTTTATTGCGGAAGGGCAAATGCGTAGTCAAAAATTTTACGACGATTTAAATTATTGGGAGTTGAAGACCTTCTTTCATTACTTATTTACCGAACAGCTTTCCGGAGGATTGGGAGTGGGGACTTATCACCAATACGTGGATTATGAGAATTTCAGAACTCCACAGAAACAAACGGAGAACCGTGTCTGGGCAGAGTTTTTATTGAAAACAAACGGAAAGAGGATTCAGTTTGATCACCGTTACCGGTTCGAGTACCGCTTTATTCAAAAATGGAACAGTGCCCTGGATGGATTTACTTCCAATTACGATGGAACTACGGATGAAGACCGTTACCGTTTCCGTTACAGGCTTCAGGCATTCGTTCCGATCAACCATAAAACGATGCAGGCCAAAACCTTCTACGCGAATGTTTCCAATGAAATCATGTTTACACATAAACTCCCGTATTTCAATCAGAACCGTTTCTTTGTTGGCTTAGGCTACAAAATGCAGCATAGTTCCATTCAAATCGGATTGATGCATCAGTTTTTGAAGCTTACAGGAACAGAGCGCAGAAAAGATTACCTGCAAATTACCTATGCACATGTGTTCAAAAGAACACCGCATCCCAAAAAGGAAAAGATTTAACCGAGTGCTTTGAATTTATACCCGATTCCTTTAACAGTCTGGATATAGTCGTCGCCTATTTTCTCCCGTAGTTTTCGTACATGAACGTCAATCGTGCGGTCACCGACAACGATATCCGTTCCCCAAACGCGCTCCAGGATTACATCACGTTCGAAAACGACCTCGGGACGTGAGGCCAGAAGTGCCAGCAATTCGAATTCTTTTTTTGGTAAATGAAGGGTTTCGCCGTTCTTAATTACGAGGTATTTTTCACGGTTAATCACCAGATCGGGAGTTCCAGCGGGTTTTGCCTGAACCGTTTCTTTTCTTCTTAATAAGGCATGAACCCTGCTGATAAGTACGCGCGGTTTGATCGGTTTGGAAATATAATCATCCGCACCGGCATCCAATCCTGCAATCTGGCTGTAATCTTCATTACGGGCCGTCAGAAAGCAGATCAGTACGTTTTCCAATCCGGGTGTATTCCGGATTTGTTCGCACACTTCAATACCATCCATTCCAGGCATCATCACATCCAGGATTACCAGGTCGGGTTTTTCTTCCTTACATAAACTGATTCCCGTTTGCCCGTTTTCTGCCAGGAAAACTTTGAAGCCTTCTTTCTTCAGATTGTATCCGAGAATTTCGCGGATATCTTCTTCGTCATCAACTATTAAAATTTTGTCCATTCTTAATGAGTTCCGGATCCATTCAAAGGTAAGAAAGTATTTTAAGTAGGCTGGTTATTCGTCGATTATATTCTGGAAAACTAAAACGGGATAGTTGAAATGAGGCTTGTAGAAGTTTTTGGATGAAGAAATTGCTAAAAATCCGTTCATCAATCATTTCATCCATTCAACCCTAAAAACAAATCTTTTTTTCGTCAAAAAAAACGACTTTCTTGGAATCTTAAAATGATAACATACCCGGGTAATAATTGGTTCGTCGATGGTATTTGTTGATTAATCTGTTCAATTTTAGATTTAATTGACTGATCAGTGAATTATTTAACGGATGATAGTTACATCCGTTTGGAACATTCTTTAAATCCTTTATTTGTTCTTTTTTGTAAGTCTCTCAAAAAAGTGAAAAAGCAACGAGATAATGGCTTATCTTTGTTGCAGTAGTAGTAGGTTAGGTTGATTAGTGTGATAAGAGCTTGGGACGCCCGTCCTGAGCTCTTATCTTTTTCAGGTAATCCGGATTCTATTTTCCGGAGATCATTTATCCGAAACGTTTTCTTAGTATCTTCACAAAAACAATCATTTTAGAATGAAATCAAAGGCTAAAATATTATTGGTTGAAGATGACACCAATCTTGGATTTGTTATTTCGGACCAATTGAAGTCGGAAGGATATCATGTATCACTTTGCACCAATGGAATGGATGGTCACATGCGCTTTTCCGAAGACGAATTCCACTTATGCATTTTTGATGTGATGATGCCGAAAAAAGACGGGTTTACACTTGCCCGGGAAATCCGGACAATGAACCAGGAGATTCCGATTCTTTTTTTGACTGCCAAGGCAATGACGGAAGATAAGATTGCCGGTTTCAATGCAGGCGGAGACGATTACCTGACAAAACCTTTTTCCTTTGATGAGCTCTCGGTTCGTGTGAAAGCACTGTTGAAACGTGTAAATATCCAGGACGAACCCGAACAAAAAGTGGTTCAGATCGGTACCTATACTTTTGATACGGAGAATTTCACCTTAAAGCACCCGGAGTTTGAAAAAACACTGACTAAAAAGGAAGCGATGGTCCTGAAAATCCTGTGCAAATTCAAAAATGCCGTAGTACCGCGTGAGAATATTTTAACTGCCGTTTGGGGACAAGACGATTATTTTGCCGGAAGAAGTATGGACGTTTTTATTACCAAACTCAGAAAATACTTTTCGATGGATCCTAAAATCGCCATTTCCAATATTCATGGCATCGGTTTTAAACTGGAAGTTTTGGCTTAAACACAATGACTTACATTTTACATATTGAAACGGCAACAAAAGTTTGCTCGGTTGCTTTATCCCTGAACGGAGAGTTGGCCCGTATCCGGGAATTCAAAGACGAAGGATATTCTCACGGAGAACAATTAACGCTGTTGATCCAGGAAGTGTTGCAACTCCAGGGAATAACAGCGGAAGATTTGTCGGCGGTTTCTGTTTCTGCCGGTCCGGGTTCTTACACCGGCTTGCGGATCGGTGTTTCTACCGCAAAAGGTTTGTGCTATGCATTGAACATTCCGCTGATAGCAATAGACACGCTTGAATCAATGGCTGAAGTGGCGCGGATTGTGTACCCGGATTCCAACCTGTGCCCGATGATCGATGCACGGAGAATGGAAGTTTTTTCACTGATCACCAATTTTGAATCGGATGTTCTGAAACCCGTCAGCGCAGATGTGCTGGATGAGCAGTCATACACCGATTTTGAGCCTTTTGTTTGTTTCGGTGATGGGGCATCAAAGATGGCAGAAATCTGGAGTGGACGGAATATCCTGTTCGATTTGGAATTGGAGCCTTCCGCAAAAGGACAAATCCATGCGGCCTATCAAAAGTTTTTGAACCGGCAATTTGAAGATGTGGCTTATTTTGAACCTGCTTATCTGAAGGAATTTTACCAGGCACCTGCTAAGAAGTAATTGTCAAATGGTGAATTCAATAAGTATCAAGTGCTTGATAATTCAATACTTGATCATTGATAATTAGAAAAAAACGTTAGTTTTTTTGTCTTCGTTTCTTAATATTCGGCAGGAAAACCGTCACCATTCCGATCAAGGGCAGATAGGAACATAAATGATAAACGTATGTTACGCTCGTTTTATCAATGATTCCGCCCAAAATTGCAGAGCCCAATCCACCCATTCCGAAAGCAAATCCGTAAAACAGGCCGGAAACCATCCCGATTCTTCCGGGCAATAATTCCTGTGCATAAACCAAAATGGAGGAGAAGGCGGAGGCTAAAATTGCTCCGGCGCAAACAATACAGACGCTCGTCCAGAACAAACTGTCGATATACGGCAGGGCCAGGGAGAAAGGTGCGGCTCCCAGAATGGAAAACCAGATAATCTTTTTACGTCCGAATTTATCGCCCAATGGTCCGCCGAATAAGGTGCCCAATGTAAATGCAAGCAGGTACAGGAACAAATGCATCTGGCTGGCTGTTTCTGATAATCCGAATTTTTCTTCCAGGTAGAATACGTAATAATTGGAAATACTTGCCGTAAAGAAATACTTCGAGAAGATCAGCACCAGGAGGATTACGATGGAAAGGATAATCCTTCCGCGGGATAACCCCAAAGGTTCTTCGTTATAAGCGTTTTTCCTGAAAGAACTGTGACTTAAATAGCCTTTGTACCAGTTGCTGACTTTAAACAGGATAAAACCTCCCAGGATCGCAAAAAATGCAAAAAAGGCAATGGTGTATTGACCGAATGGAATGGCAATAAATGCAATCAGTAACGGCCCGATGGCACTTCCACCGTTTCCGCCCAGCTGGAAAATAGATTGGGCAAATCCTCTTCTTCCTCCTGAAGCATAATACGCAACGCGTGAAGCTTCCGGGTGGAAAATAGAAGAACCCATTCCGATGAGGCAAGCTGCCAGGAGAATGGTGATAAAATTGGATGCGAAGGAAAGGGTAATCAAACCTGAAAAAGCAAATAACATTCCTACGGTAAAGGAATAAGGCTGTGGTTTTTTGTCCGTAAATGTTCCAACAACCGGTTGCAACAACGAAGAAGTGATCTGGAAAGCAAAAGTGATAAAACCGATTTGGGTATAGCTCAGGCTGTAAGCGTCTTTTAAAATCGGGTAAGAGGCCGGGAGCACCGCTTGCATCAAATCATTCAGGAAATGACCACAACAAACAGCAAATAGAATAGGGTAAACTGTTTTTTTAGCATCAAATGCCACTGATTCTGCTTTCATGCCTGCAAATTTAAGCCATCCTTCGTTAAGGAGTTGTTAACTCACCGGCTTATTTTGAAAATAATAAACGTTTCACTTGGAAGATAAGATATCCCGGATAAGCCATTTTTTGGAGTTGTTTAATTCGCAATTCTGCATTGGCAATTCGCAATTAATAGGTAATTTGGTACGTCATGAGCAGCATCATTCAAAAAGGAGGGAAAAGGCCGATTATCATTGCCGGACCCTGCAGTGCAGAAACGGAGGAACAAATGATGGAAACAGCGCTTCAAATCAAGGAGTTCTGTCAGATCGATATGCTCCGGGCCGGAATCTGGAAACCGCGTACCCGTCCTGATTCCTTTGAGGGAGTAGGAGAGGTAGGTTTGGAATGGCTGGTGAATGCCGGAAAAGAATTGGGTGTTCCCGTTACCACGGAGGTTGCGAATACTAAACATGTTGAACAGGCATTAAAAGCCGGTGTGGACGTTCTTTGGATCGGTGCACGGACAACCGTGAATCCTTTTGCTGTGCAGGAAATTGCCGATGCATTGAAAGGAGTGAAAATCCCTGTTTTGGTCAAGAACCCGGTAAACCCGGACCTGGAATTGTGGATCGGGGCTTTCGAGCGTTTGGAGAAATCAGGAATAACAGAATTAGGAGCAATTCACCGCGGATTTTCGGTGTATAAACACGCGAAATACCGTAATGTACCGAATTGGGAAATTCCCATAGCGTTGCACGAAAGGCTTCCGGATTTGCCTATTATCAACGATCCGAGCCATATTACCGGAAACCGGAATTTGTTGCTGGAAGTTTCGCAGAAAGCGATGGATTTGAATTTTGACGGACTGATCATTGAAACGCACCGCAACCCGGATGCTGCGTGGTCGGATGCTGCACAGCAGTTAACGCCTCAAAACCTGGGAATTCTCCTGGATTCATTGGTGCTGAGATCGCAAAATTCCGAAAAACTCGATAGTGAACACATTTCGGTCATTCGTGAGAAGATCGGCGACCTGGATGATCGTTTATTTGATATTCTTACCGCCCGCATGCAGTTGAGCGAAGAACTGGGAATTTTCAAAAAAGAGCACAATATCACCATTTTGCAGCCTGAACACTGGAAGAAGATCATTTCTGCCAGGTTGAGCCGGGCAAATGAGTACAAACTGAGCGATCGTTTTGTGCGCCAGGTCATGGATGCGATTCACCAGGAATCCATTCGTCACCAGGTGCGTGTGATGAACAACGGTTCGGGTAAAGAGGAATGATGAAACAGGTAATTCGCCCACGACTGATCTCAGGTACCGTTGTAATCCCTGCCTCCAAAAGCGATGCGCAACGGGCCATTCTCTGTGCTGCTTTGTCGGACGGAACTTCACACGTAACCGGAATCGGGACAAGTGATGATGAACAGGCCATGCTGGAAGCTGTTCATCAAATGGGAGCAGTTATTCGGTATAGGAGAGGGAATGAGGATTTGCCTCCTCATGAACTTGAAATTCATTCTCATTCTGTTTCAATTACCGGAATAAAAAGCCTTGCTGAGAATGTGCAATTGTCTGCCGGTGAATCCGGTTTGGGACTGCGCTTGCTGACTTGTGTTGCTGCTTCTTTTGAGCAGAAAGTATTGCTAAACGGAAGAGGAAGCTTGCTATCACGACCGATGGATTTCTTTGATGAGGTGCTTCCTCAGTTCGGAGCAATTGTTTCAACAATGGATGGTAAGCTGCCGATAGAGGTTCAGGGGCCGCTTCATGGGAAAGAACTGGAAGTGGACGGTTCGCTGAGTTCTCAATTCATTTCGGGGTTATTGATGGCATTGCCGACAAGCCGTGAATCAAGTACTTTGACCGTTAAGAACATGAAGTCCGGACCTTATATTCAAATGACGATCAATACGCTGAAGCGATTCGGAATAGTGGTTGAGCAGGAAAATAACCTGTTCTGTATTCCGGGAAATCAGCAGTATCAATGCACGGATTATTCCGTGGAATCGGATTGGAGCTCGGCAAGTTATTGGCTCGTTGCTGCTGCGATCGGCCATTCGATTGAAATTTCAGGGTTGAGCATGCGCAGTTTGCAAGCGGATAAAGCATTGTTGCAGGGATTGATGAGTGCAGGTTGCAAATTGTCATTCGGTGAGAATACGATCCATGTGGATGGTTCGGGCCTTCGTGCTTTTGAATTTGATGCAACGGATTGCCCGGATTTGTTTCCTGCATTGGCGGTTCTGGCAGCCAAATGTGAAGGCGTTACGCGAATAAAAGGAGTTCACAGATTACGCCACAAGGAAAGTGACCGTGGAATGGCTCTTCAAAGCGAATTGGGGAAAATGGGATTGAAAATCGACCTGGAAGCTGATTGGATGCTTATTCACGGAACCGGAAAGTTGAACGGAGCAGAAGTCGATTCGCATCACGATCACCGGATCGCCATGTGTTTGGGCATTGCCGGAACGTTTGCAACGGGTGAAACAATCATTACGAATGCTGACTCAGTTTCAAAGAGTTACCCGGATTTCTGGAAGCAATTTGACTCTTTATAATTAAAATCAGCCGTTTAGATTGAAAATTAACCACTTATCATAAATTCACGCAATTTAGCGGGGTCATCTTGAAAATTAACATTTCCTTTTCTAAATTCGTAGAGCTGAAACACTAATAGACAACATCTATAACTTACTACTAAGTTCCAGAATTTTTATTTAAGTAACAGCAATATTTATTGCCACATTTACTGTGTTTGACTAAACTCAAAACGCTGTAAGGTTTTTTGGTTTCTATAAAGAAAGTTTGGTTGAATGCGGTTGTGAAGCAATAGTAATTTTTCTTCATAATCAGGTAAAAGCATCAGCCACGGCTGATGCTTTTGAAGTTTTATACAGTCTGATTATTCCAGGTAAACCGGTTGCGTTTTCCCGTAATCTACCTGGTAGTCAAATTTGAATTGTTTCGTTTCCCCTTTATTGGTGATGAATTTCCAGGTCAGGATTCCCGTTTTCTCGTCGAGAGTTGCTCCTTCATGAGTTCCCTGTTTGACTTTGATATCATCATTGATGGAAATCGGGAAGTGATCTTTTACAATGATAGGAATAGAAGCACCACCGTTGTTGCGAATGGTGAAATCCCAGGTTACTTCGTATTTGTAGCGGTTTCCAAGCAGACGTGTTTTACTCATTTCCTCGCTGCGTTTTCGCGAAGCGATAATTTTCTTGTCTTTTCCTAAAGAGAAGCTCAATGTGTCTTTGGAAGAATTCACATCAATGAAGCTTTTCCCGATATACGTTCCGTCAAAGTACAAATTCGATTCTCCGTTCAACAAGTTCAGTTTTTCCCAGCCGGAAATCTGTGCCACCAGATACACCGATTCGTCCAGTTTCGGAACCGCGTGGTATTCGTAATCTGCTTTCATTTGGTAAGTAGCAATGGCTACGCGGTGATCCGCATCATCCGAAGGAACGGAAAACGGAGTTTCGATCTGGAATTCCATGCGCAAATCTTTTTCTACCTGCTCTGCAATGGAAGCATCGTAAATTCCGGGAGTGAATGTTTCTCCTGAAACCTTGTATAATTCGTCGTCTTTTCTTCCTTTTGCGCGCGTTTTGCGGGTAGATGCAATGCCTGCGGTCAATTCAACTTCACTCAATTCTCTTGATCCTGCAGCATCGGTCAGGTAGATATCGCTTCCTGTAAATACCTGGTTGATCTTACCATTTATCACATCACCGTTTCCAATGGTTTCCATAGCAACAGCTTCCGGATATAATTGTGTTTTGATGTATGGGGCATTGATATTCACATATTGCGAACGATAGCCCAAATAGGAAATGGTATAGCTTCTTTCGCCCCTCGGAACGGAGAATGTAAAACGTCCGGTTGCATCTGTGGTGAAGCTGTTTAAGGGATTGTTGTTCATGGAAATCTTCGCAAAAGCCAGCGGTTCGCCGGAAGTGGCGTCGGTTACTTCTCCGTGAATGGTTTCTCCGTCGAAGTTGTACTCGGGAATGTAGCGGTCAACGATTTGCTTTCTCGGAGCAGGTGTGTAATAATTCACGTACCATGGATCAATCACCGGTTCCTGCGTATTGTCGTACGGATCGTTTGTGGAAAGGATCAGTTTGATGTTTTTCCAGTCGATTCCTGTGTTTTGGGAAACCAGCCCTTTTGCTTCCAGTAAAACCGGCGCGCCAACTCCGTTGCTTCGCATGTCGTAATAAGGCTTCCAGGAAGCTTTGTGAGTGATGTAGGTAAAGTCGAAATCAATAGTTCCGGCTTTTTCTACGTCCAGTTCTACTTCCACTTCTGTGTAGTTCACAACCGGTAATCCTTTGCGGGTATTGATTTCCTGTTCGATGGTGTTGATCTTGCGAACTACCGCTTCTATTTCAGAATCCAATTGCGATTTACGGGTATTGATTTCCGACAATTTTGCATGGAAGAAGGTCGAAGCTTCTTTCAGTTCGGCAATTTTCATAGCCTGCTGCTGACTGCTGAGGCTGTTGTTTTTGAGCAAAAGCTGTTCGTCCAGGAGCAATACTTTGTATTCGTCGCGCAGTGTGCGTGCCTGTTTTTCCAGGACTTTTTTGCGGTCATTCTTTTCGTTCAGTTCCGTTTCTGCAATGGTTTTGTCGTCGAAATTCTTGCGGGTGCGCACACTCAGGATGGTTGCCCCTTGTGAGCATTTCAGCTGAATGGAACTCGGGTCGAGGAAATCCGTCAGTTTCTGGAAAACCACCACTTGTTTCCCGGTACCGAGGTTTAATTCTTTGGAATGTTCTACCTGTGCACCTTCTTTGAAGACGGTTACTTTTTGGATCATCGCTTCCGATTTGGTTTCTTTCTGGTTCCACCCGAGAACAGGAATGAGCAGTAAGATCAATGTTAATTTGTTCATAGTATAATGTAAAAAAAAACGTACCCAGCAAGGTACGTTTATGTGTTCAATTCGTTCAACGGATGATTAAAGTTTTACCGGTAAAATCAATTTGTTTAAATCGATTTCGTAGATATCGATACTACTTTTCTTATCATTTACGGTCAATCCGCTTAAGTAAGCTTTTCCTAATTCTTTGTAGATCACGAAATGCGTGTCGTCGTTTACCGAGTTTACCAATGGGCCTAAGTTCTTAGCTTTTGTCCAGCCGGAACCCGTGTTTTCAGAAACAAATACATCCAATCCGCCCATTCCGACGTGGCCTTCGGAACTGAAGAAAAGGAATCTTCCGTCCGGAGAAATATAAGGAGTGGTTTCGCGCATAACCGTGTTTACACTGTCGCTTAAGATTTTTGCTTCTCCCCAAGTTTTCCCGGTGCGCTGTACAACGTAAATATCCGTAGAGCGCTTATCTCCTTTGCGGTCGGAAACAAAATACATGGTATTTCCGTCGGCAGTCACAGTTGCCGAACCTTCAAAGAAACTGGTGTTGATCGTCTTGTTGGCAATTACTTTCGGAACATTCCATTTTCCTTTCTTGGTAAATTCCACTTCTGCAATATCGGATGATCCGGTTACTTTTTTCGCATTGGTAGCCGTGTTGTTCATCGTTACAGTTGCATGCAAACCGTCTTTGGAAAGCCAGGACATGGATTCGAATCCCGGGCCGTTGATGCGTTCAACGTTGTTGGAAATACTGTCGTACTTCAGCATTTTTTCGTTCCAAACTCCGGTATACACGTCTTCAAAGTATTCCTGGTCATCGGGGTTCATCATTCCTCCGGTTGTGTTCGCTCTTCTGGAAGTGAAGTAAATGCGTTTTCCATCAGCTGTGAAAACAGGCGCATAATCGTTGTATCCGGAATTGACATCTCCCATTAGCGGCATGCGCAGGTTTGCAGTTCCTTTGTTTGCTTTTGCAAATTGAACGGAAGCCAGTTTGTTTTCCGTATTCAATTCTTTTGCACGTGATTTGGAAAGCAATTTCAATGCGGTCTGGAAATAGTTTTCAGCTTCGTCCAATTCATTCATGTTATGACAAGCAGTTCCCAGGATATCGTAAACTTCCGCGTCCACATCATCCGGTCCTTTTGCAATAGCATCCAACCCGTATTGTTTGGCATATCCGTAGTTTTTCAACCGGTAGTGACAGAAGGCGATCCAGAAAGAAGCTTTCCAGGAGTTCGGATCTTTAATTGCAGCTTCGCGGAATACCAGTAAGGCTTCACGGATTTTATTCTCGGCAACCAATTGTTTTCCCTGGTCGATTTTAATCAAAGCAGCGGATTTGTCAATAATTCCCGTAACGCTATCCTTCGAAATAGAAGTAAAAGCGAATGATTTGCTGGCACATAGTAGTAATAACAAAGTTCCGAATAGGATTTTCATATAGAGATGTTGTATAATTCGAAGACAAAATAAGATAAAAAAATGGAAAAACAACCTATGAATTGCTAGTTCAAATGTTTAAAAGATTTAATTGTTCAATGGTTTCAATATTTTGAACTTTTTGAACGCTTTGAACCTTTTCTACCTTAAAGTGTTTTCTGCAAACTCGTCTTTGCGGTGTGTTTTCAAATCCAGCAGGTCGTGCATGGCAATCGTCGCTGCCACAATGGCCCAGATCGGAGCGAAGGAAGCGCAAAACCAAAGTCCGAGGTTGGTGATGAAGGTAAGGATGAATTGTCCGGGATCAGCGCTGAAGCCCGACCAGTCGAAAAGCGTATTCAGATCAATGAAGTTCCAGATCAAAATGGAATAGACCGACCCGATCGAAAGCGCTATTCCGCGGTTTTCCCGTGCAAGTTGCGTGCTTTCCTGCACATTCATCTGAAGGCGCTCGTGGATGTAGTCCATGAATGAAAAACCGTAGTAATAGAAACTGATGAAGAAAAGGACGTGGCGAACCGGACTGATGCTGAAATCTCCCCAGCCGATTACCCCAATGAGGAAAATAACGGTGAAAAAGAATACTTCCCACATGATGTTGCGTACCCCGATCTTCAATCCGCGTTTGATGTCGTTAACCAGTTGCGTGAAATTGAACCGATAGCGGTTTCCGGTAAGAATGAATTCGACTTTCTGGGAAATTTTTGAAAATAAGGGCGCGAGCAGGATTACCACGAGGTATTTGGCGAAGCGCATGAGGGTTGTTGCGACCAGGATTTCGAACAATAATTTGATCAGGTACCAGATGATGCCGTTCATACTAGTGGCAGTTGCTTTCGGTTCGTGCAAATGGATCATGAAACCTACCTGGTAAATTCCCAGCATCAGAATGGCCGGAAAAATGATGTAGAAATACAACTTGTAATCGATGATTAAGCGAAATGCTTTGACGTAAGCCTTGTAACCGATGAAAAGGTTCTTGATGAATCGCATGTTTCAAAATTACGAAATATGAATTACGAATTTCGAATTAAAAGATGACTGAGCGAAGTCGAAGTACCTTTTATGAATTATCATGTGAGATTTCGTTATCCATAACTAAATCGATCAATTCGGCATTCGTAATTCGCAATTAAGCATTAACTTTGCACCTTTCAAAAATGATCCTATGAGTAATTCCATGTCTCTTACATCGTTAACAGCAATTAGTCCCGTTGATGGACGTTACCGCTCAAAAGTTAGCGAACTGGCTCCTTATTTTTCCGAGTTCGGATTGATTAAATACCGGGTACATGTAGAGGTTGAATACTTTATTGCATTGGTGGAAGCGGGAGTTGGCCCGTTAAAGGCGGTTTCTTCTTCGATTTTCCCGAAGCTGAGAGAAATCGTTACGGCTTTTTCGGAAGCGGATGCTTTGGAGATCAAAAATATTGAGAAAACGACCAATCACGATGTGAAGGCGGTGGAGTATTTCCTGAAGGATAAAATGCAAAACCTCGGATTGGAAGATTACCTGGAGTTTATTCATTTCGGGTTGACTTCCCAGGATATCAACAACACTTCCATTCCGTTGAGCCTGAAAGAGGCGGTGAACGAAGTATACATTCCTTCATTGAATGAACTGATCACTGTTTTAAAAGGATATACGAAGGACTGGTCCGGGATTGCTTTATTGGCAAGAACACACGGGCAACCGGCTTCTCCGACAGTTTTAGGGAAAGAAGTAGGGGTTTTTGTATACCGTTTGGAAACACAACTGGAAATTCTGAAAATGATTCCTTATGCCGCTAAATTCGGTGGTGCAACGGGGAATTTCAACGCACACCAGGTAGCTTTCCCGGAAACGGATTGGGTGGCTTTCTCCAATAAGTTTGTGAATGAGCAATTGGGATTGACCAGAAGCCAGCTGACCACCCAAATTGAGAATTACGACCAGCTGGCGAATTTATTCGACTGCCTGAAGCGTATCAATACGATTATTCTTGACCTGGACCGCGATATGTGGACTTACATTTCGATGGAATATTTCAAACAGAAATTGAAAGAAGGCGAAGTAGGTTCATCCGCAATGCCGCACAAAGTAAACCCGATCGATTTCGAGAACTCGGAAGGGAATATCGGGATTGCAAATGCGTTGTATGAACACCTGGCTGCGAAATTACCGGTTTCCAGGTTGCAGCGCGATTTAACGGATTCAACGGTTTTGAGAGCGATCGGAATGCCGCTTGCCCATTCTTTGATCTCGTTTAAAGCAACTATTGCCGGATTGAACAAATTATTGCTGAACGAAGCAGCGATTCAGCAGGATTTGGAAGATAACTGGGCGGTTGTAGCTGAAGCGATCCAAACGATTTTAAGAAGTATCGGTTTCCCGAAACCTTACGAGGCTTTGAAAGGATTGACACGTAAAAACGAGAAAGTGACACAACAAACAGTTCACGATTTTATTGATACATTGGATGTCGAGGATTCGATGAAAGCGCGTTTGAAAGAAATCACTCCTTCTAATTACACCGGGGTAAAACTGGTGTAAGAAATCTTTTAAGGTTTATTGGGCAATTAATTTTGCCCGGAATGGATTGTGAACACAGGTTTTTCTTATATTACAGAAAAAAAGCCTTGCGATTTATCCAACTTACTTTTTTTCTGGTATTGAATCATTTCCTTTGGGGGCAGGTTCCTCCTCAAATTGATTGGGGACCTGAGAATTTGGCCCGGCCCAATACGCTTGCTATTTTACCCAAGGACAACGGTGTTTTTTTTACATTCCATTACGGCAATGGTTCCCTGATGCCTTCTGCCAAAATTTCGCGCTTTGAGAACGGGAAAGAAATCATTTCCAAACGGATAGAACCGCGGATTGACCAGAAAATGGTGACGCTGGAAGATATGTTCCTTTTTTCCAATCGTCTGTTCGGCCTGTTTTCGGATAAAGTAGGAGCATCCGTGACTTTATACATGCAGGAATACGACGACGATGTGGATCCTTTCGGGCCGCCGCTGGTTGTTGCTTCTTATGTGATTCCGAAAGGCTGGAGTAGAAATGTATTGGTAACAACCAAAGTTTCCCCGGAGAACAATTTTTTAGTGGTGGATTACCTCATTCCGGCTAAAAAAGAAACTTATGACCGCTTCGGCTACAACATCCTGAACAAGCAAATGGTTTCGGTGCGTGAAGGAGAATATGAAATTCCATACGATTCGAAACTTTCGGCTGTGGAGGCCCGGCATTTGACCGATAAAGGAGATTATTTCCTGGGAGTATCCGTTTTTTCCAAAGCATATTACAGTCTCTGGAAGGATTTCGGACAGGTAGACAAATCGGTGCTGATACATATGAGTCCGCAGGATTCCATGAGGATGTATGAACTGGATCTCGAACAACGGAAAGTCTATAATTTCGTGATTACTTCAAACGATTCTACGGCAATCCTCACCGGAACCTGGGGAGACGAAGATTCAAGAGGTGCGAAAGGAGTTTTTTATTCGACCTTTTCGCTTCAGTCCAACCAAATGGAGTCGCCGAAGTTCCTCGAATTTCCTCTGGAAGTGCTGGAACAGGAAAATCCGCGGTCGGATGATATTTACAGTTATCAGAATATCAATAACGAATTGCTGAATTATGCCTTCAGGAATGTGATCTTGCTGCCCGACGGATCGCTCAGCGTGCTGGCGGAGCAGTATTACATCTATGAAGTAAATACAACCGATTCCAGGGGAATGAACCAGGTGACGAATTACTACAATTACAACGATTGCATAGTTTATTCGATTTCCAATAAGGGGGAACTCAACTGGTTCCGGAAAATTCCGAAGAAACAGGAATCAGTCAATGATTTCGGGCAGTTTTCTTCCCTGATCAGTTATACCAGCAAGGGAAACCTGGTGATATTTTTCAATGATCACGTCCAGAATTACGACCAGATCGGGGCATACCTGGGAACACGGATTCCTTTCTCCAATTCTTTGCGGTACAAAGAGTATTGTCTGGCAAAAACGAGTGTTAACCTGGAAAACGGGGAAACACAGCGAAACCTGTTCTCACCTTATGATGCGATAGGGGCATTTGTGTGCCTGAAACTTTCCACAGTGAATTACAAAACGCACCAGGTGATCTTCGCAGCGTCGAATAAAAAAGATAAATACGGCTTTCTGTCTTTCGAATAAACAGACCGGATTAACTACCGCGGATAAAGCAGAGAAAGACTGGTCGGGCCTATGAGTAGAATCTAAAATTCGAAATTCGGCATTCGCAATTTGCCATTATTTTGTGCTGCGTTGAAAAATGCGAATGATGCGAAGTATGAAGAACATCCCGAGTCCCACCAATGCGAAGTAGCCGATAAAGTCTCCCAGTGCCTGGTAAAGTGTTCGTTTGGAATTCAGCTGAATGGTGTAATTGAACTGATCTTTGACCCACCATTTTGTTTCTTTCAAAACATCCCCGCGATTGGAAATAACCCCGGATTTACCCGTGTTTGCTGATCGGACAACGTATTTGTTGTTTTCAATGGCTCTTAAGCGTGCGAATTGAAAGTGCTGTTTGTAGCCCGGTGTGTCTTTCCACCAGCCATCGTTCGTGATAATAGCGATGAACTGGGAGCCGTTTTTAGCCTGTTTGGCCAGGAATCCGCCGTATATGGATTCGTAACAAACTACTGGTGAGAATTTTACGCGGTTCTTCTCAAAAATTTTTGGTTCTTTTTCTACTCCAAGACTTCCGGAACCACCTTCCATTTCGACGGCCAGTTCTTCCAGGAAGGGGAACATTCCCACAAACGGAATTTTTTCCACTCCCAATACCAGCTTGGATTTATGGATGATCTTCGGGTTTGGTGTATTGTCGAAAAGAACGGATGAGTTGTAATCCTCTACATATTCATTCAATTGCGGAATAAACTTGCTCGCCGGTGAATTTTTTTGCTCGAATGCCTGGAAAGTCGTTGCACCGATCAATAAACCTGCATTGGCCCATTTGGCGCGGTGCTCATTGATGACGTAAAAGAAAATTTCCTTGCGCAGGCCGGATTCGTAAATTTTAGCAGTCGGGTAGAGAGAGGTTTCCGGTGCAATAACTAATTGTGTTTCTTTAGAAACTGCTTTATCGCCCTGTTCCAGGATTGCTTCCAACTGAGCGGCGTTGTCCAGTACGAATTTTTCCCCGTACGGATCAATATTGGGTTGAATGATCGCTACGTTGTAAGGAGTTCCGCCGGTGTCTTTCGAAAAATACAGAATGGCCGAAAGGCAAAGTGGAAGGAACAGGATAATAACTGATAGAATGAAATAGCTGTTTTTGAGCAGATTTTTGGGTTGAAGAACCAATTTGTAAAATAAGAGGTTCATGACCAGGATCCAAAGCGATCCTCCCAAAACACCGGTAATGGAATACCATTGTACCCAGGAAGCTCTCGGAGCAAATACATTCCCGAGTGTTAGCCACGGCCAGGAAAGTTCCCAATGAAAATGCAGGAATTCGAAGCTTAGCCAGACACAGATCAGGATCGGCCCGTTCCATTTGGAGCCAAGTTTGCGCTTTAGTAAATGGTAAATCAAAAATGCAATTGCCATCAATAAACTGTTCGCGAAAAATGCCAGGTAAGCACCATCCGCGCTGGCGTAGTAAACCCACCAGGTTGTCCCGACATTGTAGATGAAGAATGCCAGGTAAGCCTGGATAAAAAGACTGAACGCCTTGCGTTTGGTATGAAAATAAGACTCCACAAGTAGCAATGGAATCCACGCAATGAATGTTAAAGGCGTTAAACTACCTGTTTCAGGAAATGAAACGGTTAAAAGGATTCCGGATAAGATACTTAGTAACCAGCGATTTAGTCTTTTTTGAATGATTTTTTCTATCATATTCCAAAATTACAATTTGTTTGCAGATGCCGATCTGATTTCGGCGAATGACTTGAAAATAAATCCTTCGGGTCGGTAATGATTGGAAAGTACCCGGAACACTTGAATCTATTGAAAAAGAGGTTGGTAATAGTTGAAGGCGTAAGGCTGAAATTATTCACATTTTGCCGTTTTTATCCCGTATTAAAATGTTAAAAAAGGATTAATTTCAGAAAAAAAGACAACCCAAAAAGGTTTTTTTCGTCAACTTTGCACTGAACTAAATTAATCATTTAATGAAACAAAATTTCATTAACTGTTGTTACTTTACTGCTGCGTTTTTCCTTTTTTCCGTCTTCGCAGCTTATGGCCAACAGTTTGAAAAACATGACGATATCGTTTATGCCAATCCTAATATCACTGGTGTAGGATCTGATGTTGTTGTTTACCACCTAAAATCACCGTTGGAAACTGCAACTCTAAACGAACTGGAAAATTACATGGAATCCCTGAATGCAATCACTCAGGTTGATATCAATGGATCTGATATTTCTATCCGGTTCAAAGGAGCTACTACTCATCAAATGATCTACCCGTTTATTCAACGGATGGAGTTATTATACATTTACAGAAATCCTAAATCAAAATAGTCTATTAGTACCACCCTCTCCTTATTATGAAAAAAATTACTTTTTGGAGTTATATCCTACTGCCTTTATGCATGCTCCTGAGCTCTTCGGTTTTTTCCCAGGGCGGCGATGACGATCTGTCAGCAAGTTTTTCTCCGATTTCATTGCCGTTTAATGCTTTGGGTTCAACGGTCTTCGCAAACAATGATTTCGATGATATTGCGTCCGCAATGGATGACGGCCCGGACTGGTTCTATTACTATTGTGCGACTTCAAGTGCAACTATCTGGACAACTATCAGCTTTAATCCGGGCGGTTTGGCAAGCCCGGTATACCCGCAGCTTACTATTTACAATGCATCAACCCTTGATGTAGTTGCGATTGCACAAGTGGCCGGAGATAATTCCGGAACGATGGGAGCTCCTTTTGATCCGGTTCCCGGAGAATGCTATGTTTTTTGGATCGATAACGGACAGTTCACGGGATTTGATTACGCCATTCAGATTACAAATGTAGTTCCCCCGAATCCGCCTGCCCCAACGCAACCGGCTTGTACAAATATTGGTTTTGATTCCGGATCAACTTCCGGATGGCAGGGGTCCTGGGGACATTCCATGAAAATTGGTGCGGCAGGAGATTTAACTCCAATCTATACACCGATGTTCTTCACGATGAACTCCGGTCAGCATGATATAACAACAGGAGGAGTAGACATGATGGCGCCGATTGACCAGGTGTGTCCGCTTGTTCCGGGAAATACCAACTCCATTCGTTTGGGAGACGGTGCTAACGGTGCATTCGGCGGATCACGGATTGAGCAGAAATTTCAGGTAACGTCATCCAATGCCTTGTTTACCTATTATTATGCAGCGGTATTACAAAATGCCTATATAATTGATGACCTTGATGGGGATGGAATAGCAACGGATACCATACCGCATTTAGCCCAGGAGCAGCCTTACTTCCAGATTGATGCCCAGGATTGTTTCGGTAACCCGATTGCCTGCGGTAATTTATTGGTTACGGGAGGCCCGGGAATACCAGGTTTTACCCAGATTGGTAATTCGGGTGTTTTCTGGAAAGACTGGACACCGGTTATGCTGGATTTAACGCCCTACATCGGTTCCTGTATTACTATCCGGTTTACGGTAGGTGATTGTTCGCAGGGTGCGCATTACGCTTATGCTTACCTGGATGCAACGTGTGCACCGATGACGATCGTTTCTCCGCCGGATGTTTGCCAGTACCAAACGTCAACGCTTACAGCACCGGTTGGAGCGGCAAGTTATTCGTGGGTGGAAACATCTAATCCGGGAACAGTCCTGGGAACTTCGAATACTTTGTCCATTACTCCGACTACTACGGGAACGTTTACTTATCAATGTACATTGACCTCCCTGGTAGGGTGTAATTCTACGGTAACAGCTTCTGTAACGGTGGTTCCTGGTCCGGATATTTCCGTAACAAATCCAGCCGCAGTTTGTTCTCCGGCAACCGTTGACCTGACGGCTCCCGGTGTTACTACCATCAATGCAGGTTCAGGAACACTGGAATATTTTTCGAATGCAGCTTGTACGGTTCCGCTGGCAAATCCGGGTGCAGTTACAACTGCCGGAACTTATTACATCCGGCTTTCCAGTCCGGGAGGTTGCTCCGATGTGGAACCGGTTGTCGTAACTTATACGCAATTGCCGGTCCAATTCACCAGTGACGTCACGAGCGGATGTGCTCCTCTTACCGTTACCTTCACCAATAGCAGTTCGTCTTCTGCGAATTGTGTCTGGACGTTTGAAGGTGGTGGAACGCAGGTTGGCTGCGGATCAGTTACCCAGCAATACAGTGCATCCGGAACTTATGATGTGACCCTGACGGTGACAGATCCAAGCGGATGTACCGGTTCTGTGACTCATACCGACATGATTACTATTGCTCCGCAAGTAAATGCTTCTTTTGGAGTCAATACGATTGAACAGCCTGTTGTATACCCGGTGTTCCATTTTACGAATACTTCCACCAACGCTACATCCTATTTCTGGGAGTTTGGTGACGGGAATACATCCATGCAAACAAGCCCTTCACATACCTATCCGAATTCTCCGGCAGTTTACCACGTGGTTCTGCATGCTTCGAATGAAGCGGGATGTAATGATAGTGCGGTGGTAGTGGTTTCAGTGGTAGATGATGTGATTATTTATGTACCGAATACCTTCACACCGGATGGTGATGAGCACAATAATGTTTTCTTCCCGGTGCTTAATTCCGCATTCGACGGACAAAACTATACGTTGCTGATCTTTAACCGTTGGGGAGAGGTGTTGTTCGAATCCCACGATATATCTTACGGTTGGGATGGAACGTATATGGGAGACTTGTGTAAGGAAGGGGTTTATACCTGGAAGATCGTTGTTAAAGAACGCAATAAAGACAAGCGCCGCGAATACGTGGGGCACGTAAACCTTTTGAAATAATTACGAATATCAGGTTATAAATGATTTTAGGGACGCGATGCTTCGCGTCCCTATTGGTTTTATTTCGATGGTATCGGTGCCAGTTTGAATCTGCCGTAAGCTACAAATGCTGCAATTGCTCCGAATACAATATTGAATCCGATTTGGGAAGCTTCTCCGCGGCAGATGTGGAAAATACTTGCGCTGATCATCAATAGTACGATACCGATTGCTGCAATGGGTGTCAGAACCGGTTTGAACCGGAGTAAAGCGGGCAGAAGTACTCCCAAAGCCCCCAAAAGATCAATGACTCCCGTAAATTTGACAAAGGCAGGTGAAACTTCACCCGTCCACGGCCACATGGTTTCCAATTGATCGATTGGCTGAAACAATTTAGCATAAGCGGCCCATAATAAACTCGTTGCAATCAGGATTTGTGCGATCCACAGGAAAATGTTACTTGTTCTTTTCATTGGTTATTCGTTTTTAATTATTGAATAAAAGTATGTACGTTTGCTATCCAAATGAAAGCACTTTCCATCCGGATAGCACTATCCAAACGGGAAGTAATGGATTAAATCAAGGAGTATGTTGTCAACAGGAGGATGCCCGAAGAATATTTTGTCGATCAAAGATGCCCTGGAAGCAGTAGAGGGAAGGTGGAAGTTGCTGATCTTATTTGCGCTGTCGACCGGCTCGAAAAGATTTAAGGAACTGGGAAGAGAGGTTTCCGGGATTACGGATAAAACCTTGTCGCGGGAGTTAAAATTACTGGAGTCCAATAAACTGATTACGCGTGAGGTATTCGATACCTTTCCGCCAACGGTGCAGTATACCATTACCGAACATGGAAAATCCCTGGAGAAGGTAATCGAGGAATTGCATTATTGGGGCCTGGCCCACAGGAAAGAAGTTTTGGGGAAATAAATAAAACAGGCAAGCACGCGATTAATTGCGTACCTACCTGGTTGGATTGAAAATATAAAGGGCGCCCGTCAATTTGACGGGCGCCCTTCCTGTTATTATTCCATGATTTCCTATTGGAAAATCACATTCATTTCTACACGTCTGTTTTTCTGACGTCCTTCAGGTGTTGCATTCGTTGCGATCGGTTTGGTTTGACCATACCATTCCGGTTTCAATCGTGTTGCATCCACACCTTTGCTAGCTAAGTATTTCTTAACTGATTCAGCACGGTTTTTGGAAAGCGTCATGTTTTTCTTAGCATCACCTTTGTTATCCGTGTGACCAGCGATTTGAAGTTTCCACTCCGGTTTCTTGATCAACAATGCTGCTAAGTCATCCAATGATTTGAACGAAGATGCAAGGATTACTGCCTTACCTGATTCGAACTCTAAGTTTTCGAATGCTGTGTTCAGGATTTCCTGTTCTTCTTTCGCAATCTTAGGACATCCGCGGTTTTCAATTACACCTGGTATTGTCGGACAATCATCATCTTTATCGTACAATCCGTCACCATCTGTATCCGGCCAAGGACAACCATCGTTTTCTTTCGAACCGTAAATAGTAGGACACTTATCTACATTGTCGAACAATCCGTCGTTATCTGTATCCGGACAACCCTGGTAAGCCAACGGACCAGGAAGATCCGGACAAGCATCTTCAGAATCCTGGATTCCGTCACCGTCGCGGTCAGGACAACCGTTGAATGCCGGTAAACCTTTCACGGTAGGACAGCTGTCATTCGGATCAATGATTCCGTCTTCATCCGTATCAGGACATCCTCTGTAAGCTGCTAAACCAGCCAAATCCGGACATGCGTCGTCTTTATCAGGAATTTTATCACCGTCACGGTCAGGACATCCCTGGAATTCTGCCAATCCCGGAATTTCAGGACATAAATCCTCCACATCCTTGATTCCGTCGCCATCCGTATCCGGACAACCTTTGAATGCCCAAACTCCCGGAGTTTCCACACACTCATCTTTCTTATCGGAAACTTTATCGCCGTCTCTGTCATCCGGTTTCGTGTAAAGGATCGGTAAACGAAGTCCAACGAAGAACTCTGTTCCGCGTACTTTTCCTCTTGCAAAAAGCGAGTTGAAATCGACTACTCCGACCGTAATAGGTCCTAATCGGGAAGCAATACCTGCTTTCCATCCCGAATAGTTATTTACGGAGATCGGAACATATAGTCCGAACCATGCATAATCGAAGCTTGGTGTAATTGCGAACTGGTTCGGAGTTTTTACGCGTGAAGGGTTCTTTTTACCGATCATATTGATATTACCCGTTGCGTTGATGTAGAACCATTTCCAGATGTGGTAATCCAATTGGATATTCAATGCAGTTGGAGTGTTCATGTAATAAGATCCTCCAACTCCCTGGTTTGCTGTCCACCCTGGATCATTGGTGATCAAACTGTCAACAATAGAATCGAAAGAAGCAAAAGAGTTTGCGTCTTTGAAAATGCGCAGATCAAGTGTAGTCGTATTTACAGAGAAATCGCGGCTTTTTCCGCCTTTTGTAAATTTCATTCCACCGATATCTAAAACGGAAACCCCGGCACGCAACTCGTATTTGTTTTCGTTACGCATCCAAAGATCTGTTTCTCCATCCATTTCATATTTGAATTGTTTGTATTTCGGACGCCATTCGTAAACAACTCCCAGATCCAATCCAAAACCTAATTTGGATGCAGATTTAAAGAAGCTGCTGGCGTTGAAATCCTTCAACTCGTCATCCAGGTTATCTGAATAACCGTATTTGAAGTTTCCTTTTAAAGTCGTTGCCGTATCCTTATTCAATAATTCGTAATCCAACTCATCCGTGTAAGCATAAGCGGAAGCAACTCCCTGCAATAACTTCACACGACCACCGACTTTCAGGAAATGTTCTCCTTTGTCCATTACAACCTGACCGTAATTGATACCATATTCGTTCCATGCCATCATGTTGGTGGTAACCAATTTGTCTTTCAGCTGCAGGTTCCAAAGAGACATGAAATCCAATCCTTCCTGTGCCAATTTTGCCAGTTTCGGGTCGATATCATCTACGTTGGTGATCATTCTGCTTTTAGCAGCAAACCCGATAGCAATCTTCGGATTGATATGGAATGCAAAATTCAGGACATCGATTTGATAGTTCAAATAAACACCTCTCGTTTTAATCCCGGTTTTGTTGTAATCGTACAGATCGAAGATGGAACGTTCGTACAACGTACTGTCAGGCTTCATCCACATGGTGTCTTTCTTGAAAGATTTCAGCCACCATTTCGGCATCACATCTGTTTTAAAATACTTGGCATTTTGCCAGGCCCCCACATTTGCACTCGCCAGGTTGATATCGACAATGAATCTTCCGTCGACAAAACTGGCAGGTTGCACGTCCAATCCCATAACTCCTGCATAGTTACTGCTGTGCACGCCCAAATAGTTTTGGGAAAACGCGGTCATAGTAGTAACGCATGAAAAAGCTAAGAAAGTTAATTTACGTAACTGTTTCTTCATAAGTAGCGTCTTTTTAATAGTTCAATGGATAACGAATCAAATAACCATTCGCCTGCGAAACTAACAAAATCGTTCCATCTGCCTGTTTTTGGAACACAATTTTATTAGAGCCTTCGTAGCTTTCTTTATTCAATTCACTTCCACGTATTGTATAAATATAACAATTATTGGCAATCCCATCAATTATTCCAACAACAGTTTTACCATTTGGTAATTTTACCAGGGAAGCATCATCGATATTGGTAATGGTAGAATTGAACTGGCCGAGAATGGTTCCCGTTCCGTTGATGACGTAAATCGTATTTTGCTGATTGAGGAAGAAAAGCTGTTCATCCCCGAAGGACTGGGTGTTCAGGATAGAAGAAACATTTCCTACCAGCATCGCTTTGGTACCGTTTTCCGTTAAGCGGACAAATTGTTTTCTGGTCAATCCCAACAGGCTGATCGTATTGTTAGCTTTTACCAAATGCCATTCACCTTCACTTAAATTTTGCGATTTAATAACACGTTTTCGTTTGATAGAAACACTCGACCAATTGGAATTCGTGCAGATATGTGCAATTAATTCGCCCTTTTTACCCTGGATGGCCAGTTGTGCATCTTTTTGCAAAGTTCCGTTCACTCCTACCCTGAAGCTTTGTTTTCCATTCGTTCCGTAACCCTGAACTTGTCCGTCTGCTACGAAAGAAACATAGTCTTTTCCGTTCCAGTAATAGGAGAAAAGATTACTGGAAACGTTATTGCAAACTATAGGGAAGCCTGCCAGGTTGTTTCCGGCCCTGTCGAAGCCCTGGATTCCTGTTCTGGTACTCAGGAAGATTCCGTTGCCGATGAAAACAGGATTTCCAACCGGTTCGGATTCCAGGTTCTTGTTCCACAGGATTTGTTTGTTCCCAACTAAATAAAGTGTGTTGGATTTTGTAATTGCCAGCAAGTTGTTCGAGCCCGGAATCGGGTTTAAACTTCGCAGGTTGTCATCCAGGCGCAGCGGATTGAGTTTCGGAACTTCTTTCGACCCGGATTCGGTATCAGAAGTTTCTTCGTTCAATAGTTGAACCGTACTGTGATTAGCACCGGTAAGCCTGCTCATTGTTATTTGCCGGTTTCGGTCAAACTGGCGGTAAGATACTTTTTGAGGACTGTTACTGAATAATTTGAATTTCAGTGTGGTGGATTGCTCCAGCGTTGCACCTGTTTCATACTTACCGATAATGCGGTTGATACTCTGCTGGGAATTGGAAAGAAGTACGCTGTTATTGAAAATTTCCAGGTAAATCTTTTTGCTGCGATCCAGGAATGGGAAATAGTATCCTTTCAGAGTAGCCTGTTTTTGTTTGTCGGAAATATCCACGTGATCCAATTCGCTCAAAATTGCCAGCGGGTCCTGACCGGGTTTATAATCGGTGATCAAACACGTGTCTTTTTGGTCAACTATCACTGCCAACCCGAAGTCGATCCATTCCGATAGGATCGATTTCATAGGGAATTTGGTGAACAGGTAGTTCTTTTCGTAGAACGTGTAGGAATTGAAATCGGCAGGAATCAATTCCTGGAATAACTCCTGGTCGTTGACAAGTGGTAAAGCCCTGCCTCCTGTGTGCGTGATGTATTTGGCATTGTGGCTGGAAATGAAATACGAATCTTCTATTTCATAACTCTGGTCGGTGGTTTTGTAAATGAGCGACAAGCTGCTCTTCCGGTCTAAATATTTCCAGGAAGCAACACTTTTGAGTGAAGGCTCCCAATTTCCCTGGTAAAGCACCAGGAATTTCCCGTGGAATTCACCTTTCCAGTTATTGGACAATGACAGGTGCTTTTGGGTCGAAATCGTAGAAGATAAAGAAAGTCTTTCGGCGTAGCTTTTTACGATCTCGCTGGTCCATGGTTTGCTTCGTTCGAGCAATACCAGGTCGCGATTGGTAGAAAAATAAAAATGCTGAATACGTTCGGGTTCGTTGAGCAGCATTGCAAAGAAGCTGTTCTTTTGCAGGGAAGAAACAATAGCACTGTTGTAGTCGATTTCCAGGGGTTTGTGAACCACGATAATGGTGTCATCCTGGTTGGAGAACGTGTTTTCAGGAGTCGGAGGAGCACTTGAGCCTTCCACCAATGTGAAACCTACATAGCTGATCCATCCCAGAGAGCAGATTACCAGAAAAATAATGATTGAACGATTGAGCATATTTTCAGACTATAGCTCAAAAATACTGCTTCGTTTACCACGCTTCGCATCTTTCTTGCGAAGTAGTTAACAGTGGACTGTTTACTCCATAAACAGCGATAATTGTCCTTTCCCCAGCAAATTGAACCCGGGGCGATGGTGAATACAGGCTCCGTGCAGTTCAATGGCTTCCCGGTGGACTTTGGTCGGATACCCTTTATTGACATGCCATTGGTAGTGCGGAAATTCTTCATGAAGACGTTCCATGTATTCGTCGCGATACGTTTTGGCAAGAATGGATGCTGCAGCAATGTTTTTGTATTTCCCGTCGCCCTGAATAATCGGCACAGAAGGAATTTCTTTCGAGAGCAGGGCTTTATTTCCATCGATGAGCAACAATTCCGGTCTAATTGTCAATGCCATAGCCGCGCGATGCATTCCGGTCAAGGATGCTTTCAAAATATTCAGTTCGGCAATTTCATCCGGCTGCAGGAACTGAACGGAAAATGCAAGTGCTTCTCTTTCAATGATCGGACGTAATAAATTCCTGCTTTTTTCAGAAATCTGTTTAGAATCGTTCAGCAAATCGTGCGAAAAACCTTTCGGAAGAATGACGGCAGCACAAACCACAGGCCCGGCCAGACAGCCTCTTCCGGCCTCATCGCACCCTGCTTCCAGCTTTGTTTCGTCGAAATGGTCTAATAATTGCATGCATGCAAATGTTATAAAAATAATTGTATATTTATCACGAAACAACCTTTAGGTTTTTTTCTACGTCTACTTATAAACTGTTATGGAATTATGAAAAAGTTAATAATGCTATTCGTTTTGTCTCTGGCAACTTCTTTTGCTTTCAGCCAAAACTCTGCTTCAATTAGTGAATCTCAATTGAAAACAGGAAAATCAAATGGAGTATTTGAGTTCTCGGTTCCGGAATCAATCACTGCTGAAAAAGTGGAAGCTGTGAAAGGTTACTACAAGGATTATTTCACAGTTGCATTCAACGAATCATCGGATATCTTAAAAGTAACTTTGTTGAAGAATGAAGATATGAATGTGAATGTCATGAATCGTTTGCTGGTTGCTTTGGATCTTCGCACAATTACTGTCGGAAGCGAGAGCATGACTTTCCAGGATATGAAAGACAAGTATTTGAAGTAGTAAAAGCTGCTTTCAAAAAAATATCAAGTCCCGATTTGCTTTGCAGGTCGGGATTTTTTTGTGTAAAGAGTTCAAAGAGTTTCAGCCGCGGCTGATTCAAAAGAGTTCAAAGAGTTCAAAGAGTTCAAAGAGTTCAAAGTTTTACCTTTAAACATCTTTGAACATTTGAACAAAAAAAAGCCATTCGATTCGAATGGCTTTTTTAGATTATAAAGTATATGCGTTCTTGTCAATCAGGTATTGAGCAATCGCTTGTCTTTCGTTTTTCGGGTTGATCGGATCGAGCTTGGTAAAACGTTTCACACCTGTAACCATCATACGTGCTTCATCACCTTCTGCGAAACTGTAGATAGCATCTTTAGCCGCTTTGTCGATCAGTTCCGCCACATCGTAGAAATATGTTTTAACAATGGAAACCGGAATTGCAGCTGCTGCCTCTCCTTGTTTTTCGATCAGTTTCTCTACGCGAAGCAATGCAGACTCAGCCTGGTAAACCCAGATCGCTATATCAGCAATGTTCATCAGAACTTCCTGTTCTTTCGACATCGTCTGCATCAATTTTTGAACGGCCGAACCGGCAACCATCAGAATAGTCTTTTTAAATCCGGAAAGCGCCTGACGTTGAGCAGCTAATGGGTGAGAACCCAATTCCGTCATTTCAGGAATGCTCATTAATTCGGAAGCAACTTTCATAGCCGGTCCCATCAAATCCAATTCACCTTTCATCGCACGGCGCAATACCATGTCAACAATCAATAAACGGTTGATTTCATTGGTTCCTTCGAAAATGCGGTTGATACGGGAATCTCGGTAAGCCTTTTCAACGGAAGATTCCGCCGAATAACCCATTCCACCGAAAATCTGAACACCTTCGTCAGCCACATAATCCAGGCATTCGGAGCCGGCAACTTTCAGGATGGCACATTCCGGCGCAAATTGTTCGATACCTTTTAATGTAGCCGGGCCTTTTTCCATTCCGCTTGCTACATAGGCCTGGATGGCATCGTCGATGTTCTGTCCTGCACGGTAAATCGCAGATTCGGCAACATACGTTCTGATAGCCTGTTCCGCAATTTTGAAGCGGATCGCCCCGTATTTGGAAATATTTCTTCCGAATTGTTCGCGCTCATTGGCATAGCGGATGGAATCGGTAATGGTTTGTTTCGCTCCTCCCAAAACTCCGGCAGCCAATTTGATACGACCAATGTTCAGGATATTCAACGCGATCTTGAATCCGTTTTCGCGTTCCGAAAGCATGTTCTCAACAGGTACTTTCACATTATTAAAGAATACCTGGCGCGTAGAGGAACCTTTGATTCCCATTTTCTTTTCTTCCGGGTTCAGACTGATTCCTTCCGAATCAGCTTCCACTAAAAAAGCCGACAGGTTCTTATCGTCATCGATCTTTGCAAAAACGGTGAACAGGTTTGCAAATCCACCGTTGGTAATCCACATTTTTTGTCCGTTCAATACGTAATGTTTTCCATCAGGCGTAAGTACAGCTTTCGTTTTACCGGAATTTGCATCCGATCCGGCGCTTGGTTCTGTCAAACAATAGGCAGCTTTCCATTCTCCGCTTGCCAGTTTCGGGATGTATTTTTCTTTTTGTTCCGCATTTCCGTAATACAACAGCGGTAAAGTACCAATTCCCGTGTGAGCACCATAAGCAACGGAGAAAGAGTGGCCTTTTCCGAGGCGTTCCGTTGCCAAAAGAGAAGTTTTGAAATCAACACCCATTCCTCCCAGGTCTTCGGGAACAGATAAACCAAGCATTCCCAATTCACCGGCTTTCTGAAGCAGGGAAGGCATTAATCCTTCTTCCATCTTGTCAATACGCTCCAAAATCGGGGTAATTTCCTGTTCGATAAAATCATCACACGTCTGAGCGATCATGTGCTGCTCTTCCGACCATTCTTCCGGGGTGAATATTTCTTGAGGGGTAACATCGCGGATGATGAATTCTCCGCCTTTGATAGCTTGTGACATATTTTTATGTTGTTTTAAATTCGTTTCTGGCTCCAAGATAAGTAATAAAATATTGTTATGCAAGCATAGTAATATTTTTCTGAAGGAAAAATTCAAAAAGTCAAAGGTTCAGGAGATTTGAAGTTTAAACTTTTTGAACGGTTAAACTATTTAAATTTGCTTAATTGATATGTCTGTTAATTTACAAGAATTTCCTGATAAAACAGCAGTTTGCTCATTGTAATACGACGTACGATAAATTTACTAAAAACGTAGTATTTACAGTCACCCGGGTAAGAAAAATTCGACTACATTTGACCAATGTAAACTGCTATGGCACAACAAGATATTCTATCTACTTTGCGTAAGCTCATTTCGGGAATGGATGAGAGCCTGGTTATCTTTGATCAGGAAGGAAAGATCCTGCATGCTTCTTTCGACCTGGAAAAATTGCTGGACCGTCAATTCCTGACCGGAACAACGATTTTCGATCATTTGAACTACGAACATGAGCGCATTGAAAATTTCCTGAGGGATTTGAATACCTCGCGCTATGTAGATTTGCAGGTTATCCTCAAACGTGGAACGGGAGTTTTTAACGCACGTATGAGATTGGCGGCCTGGAAAGTAGATGAAAAGGAGTATGTGGTGCTTGGAAGCCTGGTAGACGCCACACAAATTGAGCGAAAAAGAAGGGATTTACTTCGCAAGACCCTGACCATCGAATTACTTTCGAAATCCAAAAAGATCCGCAGCGGAAAATTGCACGATGCGATCTATGAAATTTTGGAGATGTCTTCCAAAGCAGTTGGAGTGACCCGTGTAAATGCCTGGTTGTTTGATGATGCGCATGAGCACATTGAATGTATAGGGAATTACGATACGCGGGTAGGTAAAATGATCCCGCAGGAATCGCTTCCTGTTATTGAAATGCCGACTTATTTTATGCTTTTCGAAACGGAGAAAATTATCCTGGCAGCGAGTGCACAGACTTCGCCGTATACTTCCGAACTGAATGACACATACCTGGTCCCGAACGGAATTGTTTCCGTGATGGATATTCCGTTGCGTTCCGAAGGGGCAATTATCGGGGTGATTTGCTTCGAACAGGTGAAACAGACCCGGAATTGGTCTTTGAATGACCAGAAATTCGGACTGATTGCCGCACAAATGGTTTCCCTGGCAGTGGAAACCCACAAGCGAAAAGTCGCTCAACAGGAATTGGAAGCCGCATTACGCCAGCAAAAACGCTTGTTAACGGAAACGAATCACCGCATTGTCAATAACCTGAACATCACCACAAGTTTGCTGAATATTCAAGTGGGTAAAGCAAGAGACGCTTACCATAAGAACCTCATGCTGGATTCCGTGAACCGGGTGCAAAGTATTTTGAGCCTGCATGAATTGCTGGCTGACAATTCCAAAAACCTGCGCATTTCCCTCGGGCAATATATCAACCGGTTGGTACAGAGTTTGCGCGAAAGTCTTTCCTTTCCGCAGAAGCAATTGCAATTGTTGACCAGTATTGACAGTTGTGAAGTGAAAAGTTCGCTGGCTATCGCAATGGGTATCATTATTAATGAAGCCGTTTTGAATTCTTACAAGCATGCCTTCGGAGAAAATGAGATCGGAGTGATCCGTATTGATTTTCAGATGCTGGGCCCAAAAGGTGTACTGGAAATCTCCGACAACGGGAGAGGGATTAAGGAAAACCGTGAACTTTCAGGAAGCGGGATTGAAATTATCCGCGGAATGGTAGAGCACCTGAACGGAAACCTGGATATTGACGGCACGAACGGAATGAAAATTTGTGTTTCTTTCTCTCTACGCTAAGACTTTGAACATCTCGAAGTGTTGGAGTACATCAAACAATTTGTAAGAAGGTCCCACCAGTGTATATCCTAATTTTTCGTAGAAGGGAAGTGCGTAATCACGTGCATGTAGAATCAACTTTTCATAACCCAAAGCAAGAGCCTCGTTTTCCAGCGCTGTCATGATTTTTCTTCCGTAACCTTTGCCTTGTAAATGAGATTCCACGGCTACAAAACGCGCCTGGCAAACCGTTTCATCCACACGGTCCAGACGTGCCACAGCTATTAGAGTATTGTTTTCATATAATGCAAAATGAACTCCTGTTTCATCTCCTTCATTGCGTTCTGAACCGCGTTCTTTTCCCAAAGGTTCTCTTAAAATCCGGTAACGAAGGTCGTAATAGAGCTCCCAATCTTTTTCGGATTCCGGTTTTTTAACTTCTATCATGGTTTTAGTTGAAAAGCAATTTGTGATACACGTTTTGTTTGGAGGTTTTCGATTGTTTCTGTTAGAACAAGGCTCTGTGCGCCGGAATCTTCAAATACCTGTTTCAAATCTTTGATAAGGCCTGCCGGAACGAAATGGGTGTGCATGAATTGAAGGATGTCGTCGGCGTTAAAGCGTGAACTGATTTTTGCGATAATTTCCTGCAACTCGGTTCTGTTCTTTACGCGTTCCACATTTTCGGAAAAACGCGGGTCGGATGGCAGTTCGGAAAGCCCAAAGAAGTCGCAAAGCAAGCGGAAGTGTTTGTTGCTTCCGATGGCGAAAGTGATCAGTTTTCCGTCGTTCGTTGTAAAAATCTCTCCATATGGCGCGATATTCGGGTGCAGGCTTCCTATCCTTTTGGGAATGTGTCCTTCCATCAAATAATTGGAGGCTTGGTTTGCAAGTGACGCAATTGCAGCATCGTACAGGGAAACGGAAACGACCGCTCCTTTCCGGGTTTTTGTCCGGTTCAGTAAAGCTGTGAGAATTCCTTCTTTCAATTGGTGCGCAGCGAGGACATCGATCAGTGCTACCGGCATTTTTACGGGGCCTGATTCAGGAGTTCCGTTCATCGACATAAAGCCTGTTTCGGCCTGCAGGATCAAATCATAAGCAACACGGTCACTTTCAGTACCAAAACCGGAAATTTTCCCGATGATTAATTTCGGATTGATGGATTGTAAATACGCATCACTGATCCCGAATTTTTCCGCATCTCCTTTTTTGAAATTGCTCAATAAAATATCTGCTGTTTTAACGAGGTCGATGAATTGTTCAAGTTGGGATTGCTCTTTGAAATCGATTTTTTGGTACTGTTTGCGGTAATTGACCGAGGAGAAATAAGCTGAAACGGGGGAGTCCTTTCCTTCTGATGCCAATTTCCAGGATCTGGTAACATCCGGAATTGCCGGATTTTCGATTTTCGTTACGTCAGCACCCAATTCTGCAAAAAAAGTTCCTACAGAGGGCCCGGCCAGAACAGTAGAGCAATCAATGACGATTAAATCTTCAAACATGCTCTAAAAGTAAGAAGAAAAAGCGCTTAATCTGCTTTCGCTACCGGAGTGGGAACGACCTCTTCTACTTTTACTTTGGCGATGCCGTTTCTTACAAAATTCAGTTTTTGTGCACCTGCCATGCTCAAATCGATGATGTGAGGAGAAGATTTCCCCATGCGGTCAACCACTTTCACGATGATGATGGAATCATTCTTCAGATTCGTTACTTTGAGCAGGGTTCCGTATTTCAGGGATTTGTGTGCACAATACATACTGTCTTTGTGGTATGTGGCACCTGAAGCTGTTCTTCTGCCTTGAAATTTGTTCGAGTAATAACTGGCATTACCTGTCTGAGCGAACGGTGTTTGAAGCTGAAAACTCACCAAAAAACTCACCGCAATTATTCCTAAAATCCAATATTTCAAACCGTTTAAAATTAAAAGTTGGGTAGCTAAGATAGGGAAACTGAAAAGTTCTAACACCATATTTTACAATTCGTTAACACACCAAAGCCCGGTTCCGGGTAAGAAATCGGGCTTAAAAACGGCTGTTTTTCGTTATTTTTTGATCGCTAATTTTTGCGTTGAAACGGAGTTTTCTGTTTTCAAAACAACCTGGTAGATACCTGTTTGCAGGTCTTCAACCGAAATTTCATTGGTTGAACAGTTGGTGATTTCCAGGACTAATTTTCCGGCCAGATCGTAAATGGAAACTTCTTTCACTAAAGCGCCTGAGAATTGAACCCTGTTTTCCGCCGGATTCGGATACATCACGATATTTTCAGAAGTCGTTTCGTTCAGTCCAAGTGCGGAATCATTGATATGGTGCGTGGTGTTCGTAACGATTGCCGGATTGAAATCGAAATAAATGTAAGCAGTATTCTCAATTACCGATCCAACCGGAAGATCGGCATTTTCGGAAATTTGATAACTGAAGATTCCCTGTGAACCCAAAGAATCCAATTCACTGGAAGCAAGCATGATATTCGGGAAATTGAAAATAACTTCTCTGGTATTTTCATCAACAGTTACTTCACAAGCGTGTGATGCACCTAAAAACTCGAATGTGGATAAATCCAGGTTTGGCGAAAGCGTGTCACGAACTACGATGTTGTAAGCCTCCAGGTTTCCGTCGTTTTGAAAATGAATGGTGTAGGTGATTTTTTCCTGCAAATCCGGATCCAATGCCGATGGCAGGTCCGCATGTTTCTCATTCGGATCGTATGAATTAAGAACGGTTCCGTTGAAGATATACTCATTGTTTGTCGAATCGACATCGTTATCACCTATAATCTTTGCGGTAATGGTATAAGGTGTTCCGCTCGGAATGGTGCCCGGGATATCAAAGGAAAGCATGAAATAATCGTGTTGATTGGACCAGTCGACAAATAAATGGAAGGTTGAATCGGTGTATGTGCCCAATGTTAACGTAGTTGAATCCATGACTACATAAGAAGGGAATGTAATCAGAATTTCTGCACTGTCAGCTAGGTAACATTGAGAGATTATTAGAGGACTTACGTTGTATGTTCCTTTCTGTAAAGGTGCGACCATGATTGCTGAAACAGCAGCGAAAGTGAAATCGACCGAATCACAAGCTATAAATGAGAGGGTGTCTCCGATCAAATTGTCGGTAAGATCTGAATCCTGAATATCGATCTCGTAATTTACGTAAACAGATCCTGGAGGTATTGCATCTAAAATAAAAGGGATGCCGAGATATTGACTTGCAGCATACTGCTGAATGGATACGAAACCGTGTACGGTACTGTCGTTGATTTGAGTAAATTGAAAATTACTGTTTGGAGCATCGATTTCCATAATCGGAGAGTAATGAACGGTTAGTCCGATACTGTCAACCTGTTCACACATATTTTTTGCAAGAGTTAAATAGGAAATCGGTTGTGCATTTCCGTATTGTGTTAATACAGAGCTTAAGGAAATATTGAGGACGGAATCTGTCATTCCTGCACAGGGATCTACCGATTCAAAATAAAGAGTGGTGGTGTCATCCTGGGCATTTTGATCTGAATTGTTCAGGTAAAAGCACCGGAAATAGATACTGTCTAAAGAAACAACACTGCTTGCCGTTAATGCAAAGTGAATTGGGTCATAGAAATTTAATAGTTCCACGTCGAATTCAATATACCCGGTTCCTTCGGTCATATTTAATAATGTGTCGTGACTAACTTGTAAAAACGGATCATATTCCACCCGGATGCGATTGGCGCTGTCCGGAATTGCATCCGTAGTATTGTTCAGTTTTAAATAGTAATCCGTGGGATATTGGTCGGATACAACCGTGCTATTACTTGATGAAAACATGAAATTGTTTTGATTGGGAATATCCGTTCTCGAAATAATGAAGGCAGGCCAGCCAAGTCCGTAGTACAAATCATCGGGTGAGATCATACCAGGGCCCGAAAAATGCATCGGAGGGTTCAGCTGAACACGGTTATGAGTTGCTAGCCAACTGGCACTAGCACTGATTTGAGCTGGATAAAGTAGCGGATTCGTATGGTATGAATTCGGATTCATAGAGGTAATAGTATGTGTTATTCCATCGTTTCCTGTAAAATCGATAGGAATAGTATCAGTAATCAAATAGGGGCCCGAAAAATCATTTCTTATTTTATAGATCGTTTCCTGCGAACAGTTTTCACCGCCTTGAATAGCAAAACTGTAGGTTTTTTGGTCAAGAAATGTTCCTGAAGGAGTCTCAGCTGTGATCACGACCGTATAATTTCCGGAATAAGTATAATTGGATGAAACAAAATTCCCTGAATAGAAATTAGTCTCCATCAAGTACGTCGAATCGGTATTATTGCCAAAATCGATATGAAAATTTATGGAGTCTTCATTTTCAAAATAATAAAGAATGCCAAATTGAGCTTCGCCGCAACTACTCATATTGAGACTGAGAGCCATGGTGTCGGAGAGTTGACCGAATGACAGATTGAAACAACTAAGGAGTGTTAAAGTGATGATTAGATTTTTCATAACGCTGTTTTTTTATAGATTGAATTTCTTCTGATAGGTTGGAAAATGACAAAAAAAAGCCCGGTTTCTTTCTTAAGAACCAGGCTTGAAAACGGGTGTTTTCCGTTATTTTTTGATCACTAATTTTTGAGTTGAAATGCGGTAATTTGTTTTCACAACTGCCTGGTAAAAACCTGATTGCAGACCATTCAGCGAAATTTCATCATCGAGTATATTGGATTGCTCCAGGACCAATTTTCCGGACGCATCATATAGACGGATTTCATTGATGTCCTGACTGAAGTAAAGTTTGTCCTGTGCCGGATTGGGGAATATGGAAATTTCTTTTAGAAGTAACTCGTCCAATAATAGTGGAGCTTCGTTCATATTGTGGGTAGTGTTGGTAATAATGGCCGGTTTGTAGTTTGCGTAGATATAGGCCATATTGTCAATGACTGTACCTCCTTTTAATCCCGCCTTTTCTGAAACGGAATAAATGATTTCCAATTGTGACCAGCCCAGTCCATAGATGTCCGGAACAATGTCCGGATCATGAAAAGTAAAGGTGACTACTCTTGCAGATTCATCCAGGTAAGTAGAAACGCCGTGTGAAGATGAAATGACTTTGAAAGTACTCAAATCCAGGTTTTCAGAAAGTGAATCCAGGATTTTTAAATGCTTTACATTCACGATGTCACTGTTTTGAAAATTGATTTTATAAGTAAATGTTTCTACGTTTTGTGAATCAATAATCGGATTTAGATTAACCAATTTATTGACAGGGTTGTAACCGTTTGAAAGAAAGGTACATACGTTTGCGGAATTATCAGATAAATTGCTCTCATTTGGCGTGCTGATATGGATGTCAAAGCAAAACTGTGTCCCCGGAGGAGTACTTGCAGGAAATGCAAACGGGACCGTTCTTGAAGCAGAATCCAAATAGGAGCGTACGTTCTTTACTTTGAAAGAAAGCGTGTTCCCGTTTATAACAGGATTTGTTAAGTCGGTAATTACAGGCAAACAACCGTTAGGGAAATCAATAGAAACAGTTGCGTTCAAAGTATCAGAGCAACTTAAATTCCGGATGTCAAAATGTACGTATCCTTTTTGCCCGGTTGTCGTGAACTGATAAGCCATCGGATTCTCCAGTTTAATATCAGGAATGGTAGTTGTGTTCACTGCACAGGTTGTTAGAAATTGATAGGTCGACGGGTTCGCAACGCCCGACCAGTTGAAGCTGGTAATGGTTAATGGCGCACTGGTTTGTGTTAAATGATGTTCCTGCAACCATTTTGGGTTTAAGGTTACTGAATAAGGAGCTTGATAGAGATCTAACCCCTCATAGTTATAATAGCTTGGGTATCCAGTGCGGTGTGGACTAATCGTAGTGGTTTTTCCGGTTACATCTGTAAAATCAACGAGGGCATCGCGGTAAGTATAATTTGGATAATCAGCCTTTTTAGTGATTATGCGAATCGTTCCACAAGCAGAGGGATCCATTGTCAGTTGATAGTAAACAGTTGTATCCATCCAGATGTCATGTACTGCATTGTAAACACGGGTCATGGTTGTATAGATTCCTGCGTCAGTATAAGTATGTGTTGCTGTTATTTTGAAAGGTGAATGAGCATCTGCTGAAAAAGTATATAAACTGTTCGTTCCGTCTCCCCAGTCAACTGAAACTACAGACTCGATCTCACTGTAATTCCCGGTTTGCCCGGTAATGATTAAATTGTTGTGACAGGCAGCAGCAGTGTCATTAACCATAATGTAATTCGGTTGAGCATTGGCATATTGGATCCATCCGAAGAATGTGATGACCAGTAGGGTGATTATTTCTCTCATGTTTTGTAGTTTTTGCATTCAACGTTTAAGTGACAGGAATGTTGTTGGTTTTTGAATTTTTCCGCTGAGATTCCGAATGAAACGTTCTTTTTTCAACAGGTGCGGGTCTGTGTTTTCGGAACTTTTATATTTGCATCTATGCAAAAAAACGAATTCGTACTAAGTGCCTCAGGATTAAAAGAGAAGGCCATTCAGAACACACTTAAGTTATTGGAAGAAGGAGCTACCGTTCCTTTTATTTCGAGGTACCGGAAGGAAATGACCGGTGGTTTGGATGAGGTTCAAATTGCTCAGATCCGCGATTTGGCTAAAAAGTACGATGAAATTATTGCGCGTCAGCAAACCATGATTGCTTCCATTGAAGAGCAGGGGAAGTTGACAGACGAATTGAAGAATAAGGTACTTACCTGTTTTGATTCGGTAGTACTGGAAGATATTTATTTACCCTACAAACAAAAACGTCAGACGAAAGGAGACAAGGCGAAGAAATTGGGCCTTGAGCCCCTGGCACGAATGATCATGTCGCAGCGCGGTGGTGATCCGGAGCAAATGGCAGAGCGCTTCCTGAAAGGCGAAGTGGTTGATGAAGACATGGCGATCCAGGGAGCTGTGGACATCATGGCGGAATGGATCAATGAGAATGCCGTTGCCCGCGGCCGTGTGCGCACTTTGTTCCAGCGCAAAGCAACTCTTACTTCCAAATTGGTGAAAGGGAAAGAGGAGGAAGGCGCAAAATACCGCGATTACTTCGATTTTTCCGAACCGCTTTATAAAACTGCTTCACACCGTTTCCTGGCAATTATACGTGCAGAAAGAGAAGGTATTTTATCCCTGAAAGCACAACCGGATAAAGACGATGCTTTGGAATCCCTGGAGCGATTTTTCGTGAAAACGGATGATGAGTGCGGGGATTTGGTGGCTCGTGCCTGCAAAGAATCCTATTCCCGGTTGATGTGCTCTTCCCTGGAAAATGAATTATTGGCCCAGGCTAAAGAAAAGGCGGATAAAGAAGCGATTTCCGTGTTTTCAACGAATTTGAAGCAGTTGTTATTGGCTCCGCCGGTTGGAAATAAACGTACTTTGGCGATCGATCCGGGATACCGGACAGGTTGTAAAGTCGTTTGTTTGGATGAACACGGAAATTTACTCACGAATGTGACGATTTATCCGCATGCTCCTCAAAACGAAAAAGATAAAGCTTCGGCAAAAATTGCGCAACTGGTGCAGGCCTACAAAATGGAAGCAATTGCTATCGGTGACGGAACTGCCGGAAGAGAAACGGAATCTTTCATCAAGCATATCCGTTTTGATCGCGACCTGGATGTTTACGTGGTTCGTGAGGACGGTGCTTCGATTTATTCCGCAAGTCCGATTGCGCGCAAAGAATTCCCGGATTACGATGTAACGGTTCGTGGGGCGGTTTCGATTGGCCGTCGATTGATGGACCCTTTGGCGGAATTGGTGAAGATCGATCCGAAATCAGTCGGAGTTGGGCAATATCAACATGAAGTGAACCAAACACAATTGAAAGACGCACTGGATGATGTGGTGGTTTCAGCAGTAAATGCAGTTGGCGTAGATTTGAATACGGCTTCTCCTTATTTATTGAGTTATGTTTCCGGACTTGGAATGGGGCTGGCTGAAAATATTGTGGCTTATCGTACGGAAAACGGAGGCATTAAGTCGCGCGAAGAATTGAAAAAAGTAAAGCGCCTGGGAGACAAAGCTTACGAACAAGCCGCAGGGTTCCTGCGTGTGCGTGATGGCGAGAATCCGTTGGACAACTCTTCCGTGCACCCTGAAAGTTACCGGTTTGTCAACCAAATGGCTAAAAAACTGGGAATCGACCTGAAAGACCTGATTGGGAACGAAAGCAAATTGAATGAGGTGAAACAAGCTGATTTTTCAGAAATCGATTCGTTTACGTTTGCAGATATTATCAAAGAATTGAAAAAGCCGGGCCGTGACCCAAGAAAGCAGGCTAAAGTATTGGAGTTCGACAGCCGTATCAAAACCATTTCAGACCTGAAAGAAGGAATGATCTTAAACGGGATTGTAACCAACGTGACAAATTTCGGAGCTTTCGTGAATATCGGGATTAAGGAAAACGGGTTGATCCATAAATCACAACTGGCTGACCATTATGTGGAAGATCCTACAAAAGTGATTTCCCTGCATGAGCATGTGGAAGTGCGTGTGGTAGAAATTGATGAAATGCGCAAGCGAATTGGCTTGCAACGATTGAATTAATTTGGTATAAAAAGTGTATACTTACAAACTGTTCAAAAAAACAACTTTTATGAAGAAGACCATTTTTTTAGTGTTGATGCTGGTTTCAGGCATCGCTTTAGGACAAGATTACAGATCGGGAGACACTGAACTGGATGCAAGTTTGAAAATCGTCAATACGGATGCAAACAGAGACTTGCCGGCTTTCAAATTGAATTTGACTAAAACCTTCAATGTGACAATGCCTCAGGTAGAAACCTGTTTCAAAATCGGGATGAATGCAGGAGATGCGTTTATGGCTTTCCAGGTTGCTAATATTGCTAGAAGACCGATTGAACAAGTTATTACGGTTTACAGATCCAGTAAGTCAAAAGGGTGGGGCGCAATGGCCAAAGAATTGGGAATTAAACCCGGATCGGCTGAATTCCATGCTTTGAAAGGAAAAGTGAAAGATAAATCGAAAGGGAATTCCAAAGGTTCCGGAGGCGGTAACGGCAAAGGTTCTGGAAACGGAAATGGAAATGGAAACGGGAAGTCCAATGGAAAAGGGAATGGAAACGGAAAAGGAAAGAAATAAGAGATCGATGGTGCTGACTGATTAGTCGGTTAGTACTTTAAATGATTATTAAATAGGGGCCCTGGTTCGCAGAAGTGGATCGGGGCTTTTTTTGAGCCTTAAGGTTTGAAAACACGGGGCAAATAGATGGATGTCTATCCGTCTTTCTGAGTGATCGGGGTCGAAGCGCAAATTTGCCAATTTGCCAAATGGCAAACCGGGATTTTAGGGGCGTCCAGACGATTGGCCCGGGTATTTGGAAAAAATAGCACCTTTAAACGGTGTCCAAACACAAGCTTTCTGTCCGCCGCGCTTCAATGCATTATTCGTCCAGGTATTGCACGTATACGTCATATTATACTCAATACCCGAATCAAAAAAGAAATCATATGTACCGTAAGGGTGATTTTCAATCGCTTTAGCCTTTCCGTTCTCAAATTCAAAACTGCTGTGAATAAAAGCACACAAACGCTGGTATTGCTTTTTCGTCAAATGTAATTCCACCAGGTCAGCCGGATCCAAGTCTTTCGGAGTGCAGAGAATCAAATGCATGGCTCCCGGTCCACGGCCAAAAACCGTGTTAAGAACTGTTCCAACCTCCATATCGCTCCATTCTTTGGTTTTGAGGAAAAAGTTCTTATCTCCCCAACCGAATTTCAAATGTGTTTGAAAGGTATCAACCGCCAATCCTTTTTCCAGGTTTAAAGTCTTTTCCCAATCTTTCAGCGGATGATGTATCGGAAGCATGATGTCCGAATGGATTCCATTGGTGGTGATGTAGATCGTTTCCGTTTTTGGCTCACCGGTTTTTTCGGCAGGAACAGTAAAAGGAGAAACGGCCAGGAAAATGAGCATATAGATGCAGATGAAAGCAAAAAGCAATTCGAAGAAGATCCGGATGCTTTTGGAAAAGATGCGCACTATTTTTTTCATAAGCTCATTTCATTCAAAATTAGTGAAAATGACGGTTTTCCAACCTTGATAAATTGGCCTGTTTTAGTAACTTTGCAACTTAATAAAAAAAATAACATGGAAATTCCAAAAACGTACGAACCCCGTTCAGCAGAAGAACGATGGTACAGCCATTGGATGGCTAAGGGTTACTTTCATTCAGAACCAGATGATCGTGAGCCGTTTACCGTCGTCATTCCTCCGCCGAATGTAACGGGTGTCTTACACATGGGACACATGTTGAATAACACCATTCAGGATGTATTGGTTCGTAAAGCACGAATGGAAGGTAAGAATGCATGCTGGGTTCCGGGAACGGACCATGCGTCCATCGCTACCGAAGCGAAGGTTGTTCAGAAACTGCGCCAGGAAGGAATCAAGAAATCGGATCTTTCCCGCGACGAATTTTTGAAACACGCTTTTGACTGGAAAGAAAAATATGGAGGTGTAATCTTGCAGCAATTGAAGAAGCTGGGGGCTTCCTGTGATTGGGAAAGAACTGCTTTTACCATGGATCCGGAATATTCCGATTCGGTAATTGATGTGTTCATCGACCTGTTCAATAAAGGAAAAATTTACCGCGGTGTTCGCATGATCAACTGGGATCCGGAAGCACGTACGGCACTTTCCGATGAAGAAGTAATTCACAAAGAGGTAAACTCGAAATTGTTTCACGTTCGCTATAAAGTAGCGGGAACAGAAGATCAGTGGCTGACCATTGCAACCACTCGTCCGGAAACCATTTTGGGGGATTCCGCGATTTGTATTCATCCGGATGATGAGCGCTACAAGCATTTGCACGGAAAGCATGCGATTGTTCCGATTGCTAATCGCACCGTTCCTATCATTTGTGACGAATACGTAGAAATGGATTTCGGTACCGGATGTTTGAAAGTAACACCTGCACACGATGTAAATGACTACGAACTGGGTAAGAAATACGACCTGGAGACGATTGATATCTTCAATGACAATGGAATTGTAAATGAAAACGGATTGCATTACGCAGGTATGGACCGTTTTGACGTTCGCAAGGAAATTGCCAAAGAACTGGACGACAAAGGCTATTTGGTAAAAGTAGAAGATCACATCAATAAGATCGGTTATTCCGAAAGAACGAATTGTGTGATCGAGCCGCGCTTGTCTCTGCAGTGGTTCGTATCGATGAAAGAATTGGCGCAACCGGCCTTGGAAAACGTAATGAACGGAAATATTTCTTTCCACCCGGATAAGTTCAAGAATACTTACCGTCACTGGATGGAAAACGTAAAGGATTGGTGTATTTCCCGTCAGTTGTGGTGGGGACATCGCATTCCTGCATGGTATTTCGGTGAAGGGCCGGAAGATTTCGTCATTGCAAAAACCGGTGATGAGGCGGCTGTTTTAGCTTCCCACAAAGCCGGAAGAGCTATTTCACCGGCAGATTTGAAGCAAGACGAAGATGTATTGGATACCTGGTTCTCTTCCTGGTTGTGGCCGATCTCCGTATTTAACGGATTGACGCAACCTGGTAATAAAGAGATCAAGTACTACTATCCGACCAATGACCTGGTAACTGCTCCGGAGATTATGTTCTTCTGGGTAGCACGTATGATCATTGCAGGATACGAATACATGGGAGAATTACCTTTCAGAAATGTATATTACACGGGAATCGTTCGCGATAAACTGGGACGTAAAATGTCCAAGTCATTGGGGAATTCCCCGGATCCGATTGAATTGATCGAGAAATACGGGGCGGACGGTGTTCGCCTGGGAATTTTGATCTCTTCTCCGGCAGGAAACGATTTGCCATTTGATTCCAGTCAATGTGAACAGGGACGGAACTTTACAAATAAGATCTGGAATGCAGCGCGCTTGGTAAAAGGATGGGAAGTAAAACCGATCGAACAGCCGAAAGCTTCACAAAAAGCAATTGAATGGTTCCATGCACGTTTCAACCAGGAATTGGAAAACATCAATGATTTGATGGCGAAGTTCAAAATTTCCGAGGCGTTAATGGCGATCTACAAATTGGTTTGGGATGATTTCTGTGCCTGGTACCTGGAAATGATCAAACCTGGCTACGAACAGCCGATTGATGAAGCGACTATGGAACAAACCATTGTTTTCTTTGAAAAATTGTTGTGTTTGTTGCAGCCGTTTACTCCGTTTGTTGCCGAAGAATTGTGGCACTTGCTGAGAGAACGCAAAGAAGGTGAAGATATCATCATCGCTAAGTGGCCGACTGTAGAATCTTACGATGCTTCCGTATTGAAGCAATTCGTTATTGCCGAAGACGTAGTTACTAATATCCGTAACATCCGTAAGAAGAATAACATTGCCAACAAAGTACGCATTGAATTGTTCGTTAAGAAAAACAACGAGATTGATCCGGCTTTTGACCCGGTAATCCTGAAAATGGGAAATCTTTCCCTAATGGAGTACACAACGGATAAAGTGGCAAATGCGAATTCGTTCCTGGTTCAGTCCAATGAATATTTCATTCCTTTCGGTGATGCGATTGATGTATCAGCGGAAAAAGAAAAAATGGAAGAAGAATTGAACTATACGAAAGGCTTCCTGAAAAGTGTTCAGGGGAAACTGGGTAACGAGAAATTCGTGAACGGAGCTCCGGAACAAGTCTTGGCGAACGAGCGCAAAAAAGAAGCAGATGCGTTACAAAAGATTGCTGTTTTGGAAGAAAAACTGGCAAGTTTGAATTAATTCAAAAAGAAAATCAATAGTGGAAAAGGTGCTTTCGGGCACCTTTTTTTGTTGTTTCAAACGAACTTTTTTCTTAGCTTGAATAGGAAAGTAAAGTTTGATATGAATTCACACGCTTATTTTCATTTGACCACTAACCTGCATGATAGCAGAACTTCCCGACGTATGATCATCTACAGAGCACGGGAAAGGCGGTTTCACGGAACACTTCCATATCCAGATATTTATTACATGAGTGCCGAAGAAGAGGTTTGATTGCGAATGAAGTCTTTTTCTTGTCGGAAGAAATGGATTTTGTGATTGTGGCTCTCAATCTGTGCAGAGACCACATGCATTTGCTGGTTTACTGCAAAATGGATGTGGTGCCGAAAATTATGCATCGGGTAAAAGGTCGGACAGCCCGGGCGTGTAACGCGCACCGCGCCGTCAAGGGGATTAATCCCCTTGACGCGACGGGCGGAAGATACGAGCCGAGAACATTAAAGGATAAATCGATTCCTTTCTGGACGCAGAAGTACCATTGCAAAGTGATTCGTAATGCGGATCAATTACTAAACACCATTTATTATATTCGAAATAACCGGAAGAAGCATGGTTTACCTATCAACCCTGCGCTACAAAACCTGATAGATAAAAACCAGTTAGTTGCTTCTCCGAATGCGATTGTAAACCTGGTAGATTTCGCTGTTCTTCTGCTTTAAATAATCAAAGTAGCGATCAAAATACAAATTCAGGATCTGCTCGATTTCCTTGATCAAATACTCCAAACGCGGATTGAGGAAAGGACTGTCGTTTTCCGACAATAAATCCAATTGTGCAACCTTTAAAGCAAACCGCGAAAAAGCCCCGCGAAATTCTTTGACATGTGTCCAGCTGGAATGGTTGCTCACACAAACAGCTTCAATAGCCTTGTATGTTTCCAATTGAGAGATTGTTTTGCTGTTCATGATTGACAAAGTTTAGCGTTGTTTCTTTTTCAATTAACGCAGGAATAATCCGATAGTTGTAATTAAAATCCTTAAAAAACCTTAACTGTACCTTTTACATATTAAACAGTTGTTTTGAAAGGATAATCATTAAAGGACTTCAAACGATTCTGTCAATAGTACTCCTGTTTCATCGACGACAGTAACCTTGTGTTTGCCTCGTTCAGGCTGAACCGAAATCTGATGGATATCCGAAGTCGTACCGATAAACTCTTCGTCAATGTGCCAGTAAAGAATGCTATTTTGACGGGTGTGTGCGACTTCAAAAAAGACTTTTCCCCTTAATCCGTTCAATTCGCGTGGAATATAAATCCGGGTTTGCTTTTTCGGATAGATGAAACTCATGATGTTTTCCGGCTTATTTGAAGTGCATTTCGGGTCGAAAGGAGGAACGGAATGATAGTTCGGGTTTTGTTGCACATAGTATTTTTCCATACTGGGTGGTAAAATGAACCAGGATTTATGAATGATATTTCCGCTTGCTTCACAATCCGCATTCACCCGGAATGTTCCTTCCTTGTTCAAATGTACCAATTGATGGTAACTGCAGTTTTTGCTGATCAAACAACTGGAAGGAATGTATTCAACATGCGTATGCTCGCAGTCGCGATTCGAAATCTGACCGCTTTCATTGCAGATTTCAGTTCGTGTCATGTTAGCCATAGGTTTTGAAAACCACTTGCGGGGAGATTCCAGGTTTCTGAAAATGGCAAATAATAAAGGCGCCGCGGCTTTGACACCCGTTAAACCGGGCCTTCCTTCTCCGTCTGCATTTCCCACCCAAACCGAAACCACATATTTGGGAGTAACACCAACCGCCCAGGCATCCCGGAAACCGAAACTGGTTCCTGTTTTCCAGGAAATTTTCTGCGAAGATTCAAAAGCCCGCCAGTTGTTTTCTTCATCCGGGCGGTTCACATCAATTAAAGCATCGAAAGTGGAATAAATACAGGCTTTATCCAGGCTAAGCTTCTGTGAATTTTCAGGTTTGCCAACGAAATGGATTTTTGAAGGTGTTTCATGCTGAAGATGCTGTGCCATCGAATTGTAACATGCATTGATCTCCCAAACAGATGCTTCTGCACCTCCAAGTATCAGTGATAAGCCATAGTGTCCGGAATGTTTGTTCATGTTCCGGAAACCAAAATGTTTCAAATCGTTGTGGAATTTCGCCTGGCCGTATTCGCGGAGCAGAAACACCATGGGGATATTTAAACTCTTGGATAAAGCCTTGTTGGCAGGCAAAGCACCCGAAAATTGCCGGTTGAAATTATTCGGTGCAAAAGTTCCGAAACGGGAAGGAAAATCGCAAAGCAATTGTTTCGGAGTAATTAAACCGGACTCCAGGGATTTGGCATAAAGCAATGGCTTTAAAATACTTCCGGTACTTCGCGGAGCCTGGATACAATCCACATCAAAAGCGTGATTATCGTCGGTGTGGTTCAGGTTTCCCTTGTAAGCAACCACTTCTCCCGTCTCTACGGAGGTAACCAAAACAGCAGCATTGAAAATCCCGTATTCATTCATGCGCAGAGCATACTGTTCGGTTTCGTTGTTCACCATGGCCTGGATATCTTCTTGAATGGTAGACCGGATCAACTGTTCTTTTTGTCCGTGAAGGATGCAACGCTGTAATAAATGCGGAGCTTCCTGCGGAAGGGGAAGTGGTTTGTCGGGAAGCGGTTCTTCCAGGGCTAAATGATAATTCAGCTTGTCGATTTCCCCTTGTTCGTAAAGCATTTTGAGCAAACGGTTCCGTTTTTTGAGCAGGCTCCGGTGGTTTTTCCCCGGGTAAATTAGTCCGGGAGCATTTGGAAGCACGGCTAAAGTGGCGCTTTCCGCCCAACTCAGGTTTTCGGGGGCACGGCCAAAATAACGCCAGGATGCGGCATCAATTCCAACAACGTTGTTCCCGAAAGGAGCATTTGCCGTATACAAATTGAGAATCTCTTCTTTCGAATAGCTGAATTCCAAACGCGTTGCCAACAGTATTTCAACTATTTTTTCGGAATAGGTTCGAGAAGGGTTTTTGCGCATCAAACGAACTACTTGCTGCGTAATGGTACTTCCACCACTGACAATTTTCCCGCGGGTGATATTCTGGTAAAACGCCCGGCAAATTCCCTTGATGCTGGCACCGGGGTGATAATAAAAGTTTTTGTCTTCGAAAGTAATCAGGCAAACAGCAATTTTATGCGGAGTTTTATTACCCGGAGGAAAACGCCATTGACCGTCTTTTGCAATGTGAGCTCCCAGCAATTTGCCGTTTTTTCCAACCAGAACCGTCGAGTATGGATCGTTGAACAACTGAGCGGGCAAGGCCTGGATGTACCAAATCAGGAAACCGTAAAATAAAACACGTTTGATGGCCCGTTTTTTCCAACGGTATTGTTCCTTCCACCAAAAAAGTCTTTCTCGCATCGTTTTTTTACTGAAAGTAACCGCTTGAAACGAATGGATTCCGGTCGCTTTATTATTCGTTGGACGAAGAGCGAAAAGTGCACGCTCTTTTTGATTATTTAAAAAGCAACTATTTGCCGGGATTTAGTAATTTCAGCAGATACAAGATACTTACAGTTCCATGCGAAAAAACAGATTTCTGATATGCTTTTTCCTGTTGATTTCGATCAATTTCGGATTCGGTCAATTGGCCAGTTTCCGGAATTTTTCGGTGGAAAATGGGTTGGGACAATCACAGGTGTATTGTTCACTCCAGGATCATAAGGGGTATTTGTGGTTTGGAACAAGAGGTGGTGGTTTGTCGCGATTCGACGGTCAGAATTTTCAATCCTATACGGACAAGCAGGGATTAATCAATAATTACATTTATTCGCTGCACCAGGGACGTGACAAAACACTTTGGGTAGGAACAAACGACGGCTTGTCGAAGTACAACGGAAAGGAATTTGAAACCCTCAAAGTACCGGTATTTGAGAATCATTTTGCCGTTTTTCACCTGGCAGAAGATCCAGCCGGGCATATCTGGTTAGCGACCAATCACGGAATTTTTGTCGTTTACGGAGACTCGATCCGTTCATTGAACAATACCTTGGGAATCGGTGAGCGAACGGTCAATACCCTGTTCTTTGATAAATCGGGTGAGTTGTGGTTTGGAACCGGGAACGGACTTTTTTCAGCGAAACAGCAAAACGGAAGCTGGTATGTGACCGATCACGGGAAACGCAACCGCGTGATGAAAAATGCGATCACGTGTATTACGGAAGATCAGCAGGGAGCTATCTGGATCGGAACTTATGGTGATGGTGTCTACGTTTACAACCGGAAGAATTATTTCAGGATCGATCTGAAGCGCGAATTATACAAGCAAACGGTTTTCGACATTTTAATCGACGAACATCAGACGATTTGGCTGGCAACACTAAACCTCGGACTGGTACAGGTCGACAGGAATACCAAAGAATTCACGATGTATACCGAACGGAACGGACTTGGAAACAATCACGTGCGATCGGTCATAAAAGATAATTGGGGCGACTTGTGGATCGGGACATCGGGAGGTGGAGTTTCGCAATTTGCAGGGAAACTATTTACGCATTATTCCACGAATTCCGGTTTGGGAGGAAATTTTATCTATTCGATATTCAGGGATCATTCGGGGAAATTGTGGTTTGGAACGGCACAAAACGGAGTAAGTGTTTTGGACCAGGGAACTTTTTCACAGCACAACCTCCAAAATGGGTTCGAAGCAATCAAAGTGAAGGCAATTGCGGAAGACCAGGATGGTTTGATGTATTTCGGAACAGAAGGCCAGGGAATCGGGATGCTCTCAGCAGGCGGATTCAGCTGGATTGATCCGACGCGTAAATATTACGTACGTCAAATGGTTTGTGATAATAAGAACCGTTTGTGGGCTGCAACTTCCGGTTCAGGGTTGGTTTGCATTACCGACCAGGGAAAAACGGTCAAATTGTTGTCTATCCGGGAAGGATTGATCCACATGCGCCTGACATCCGTGTATGTGGACAGGCGAGGGTTGGTGTGGTACGGATCAGAATCCGCCGGGTTGGCTTGTTACGATCCGGAAACGGGAAAGAGCCGGGTGTTGACGAAAATGAACGGGCTGAGTTCGGATGCGATCCGTTCCATCGTGGAAGATTCCAAAGGCCGTATTTGGGTCGGAACAGCGGGGGCGGGAGTGAATTGTATTTCGGTCGGTACCAAATTGAAAGTCATTAAGAAGATCAGCATTCAGGAAGGCTTGCATTCATCGAATGTTTACCTGATGGTGTTTGATCTGCGCGGAAACCTGATTTTAGGTTCTGAATCCGGGCTGGATGTGATTGATCTCACTGAAAACCTGGAGATCAAAAACAAGCGGCATTATGGCAAAAGTGATGGTTTTTTAGGAGTGGAAACGTGCCAGAACAGTGTTTGGAAAGATAAAGACGGGAAAATTTGGTTCGGGACCATTAACGGTGCCAGCTGTTACAACCGTTCGAATTTGCAATTGAACAAAACAGCGCCGATCCTGAGTATCCTGGATGTGCAATTGTTTTATGAGTCTTTGGGTGCGAAAGGCTTTGCAAAAGATATTCTTCCCTGGAACAGCTATCGCGCTATTGATCTGGACTACGATCAGAATCACCTCAGTTTTATCTTTAAGGGAATCAACCTTAAGAATCCGGAAGGTGTGGAATATTCCTGGAAAATGGCTGGTTTTGAAAGCAAGTGGTCGCCATGGACAAAAGATCAGCGGATTACGTACTCGAATATGTCGCCCGGGAAATATGTGTTTTTACTGCGTTCCCGAAACGAAGACGGCTTCGTGAATCAAACACCTGAACGTATTGTATTTACGATTGCAGCTCCGTTTTGGAAAACTACCTGGTTTATTTTGCTGGAAATCCTGGCGGGAGTTTTCGTTCTTTTGGGAACTGTTCAATTTCTGACCAAACGGATCCGTACCAAAGCAAAAGCTGCACAAAAAGAGGCAGAATTTGCCCGGAATTTGCTGGAGTTGGAACAAAAGGCCCTGCGTTTGCAGATGAATCCGCATTTTATTTTCAATGCACTGAATTCCATTCAGGGATTGATCGGTACGGAGAATGAAACGAAAGCACGCTATTACCTGGCGAAATTCTCCCGGTTGATGCGCCAGATTTTGGACAATTCTCGGAATGCCACCATTTCATTGGAAGAGGAGATTTCGACACTTGAAAATTACCTGTTAATTGAACAGTTCTGCAATGGAAACCGCTTTGAATACGAAATCATTGTGGATCTGGAAACAGAATCGAGCTTCATTCAAATTCCCCCGATGCTCATTCAGCCCTTTGTTGAAAATGCCATCAAACATGGCTTTAAATTCGATGCTGCAGATTCCCGAAAAGGAAAAATTACGTGTTCGTTCCGGGAAGAAAGTGATGGAATTACCTGCGTAATCCGGGATAATGGGATCGGCCGGGAAGCAGCCGGAAAAAATCAGCAGGCCAGTAATGAACCGCAACATGTTTCGCGCGGTTTCAATGTGACGAAAGAAAGATTAGATTTGTTGAGTACCAATTCGGGCGGACATGAAGTCAAAATTGTAGATTTGTACGACGACAACGGACAGGTTATCGGAACGGAAGTTCAACTTTTTATACCCTTGTAAATGATCAGAGCTGTAATTATTGATGATATTGAGCAGGCACGCATTACCTTCAGAAAGGATCTGGAAGTGTACGCACCGGACATTGAAGTGGTGGGCGAAGCTTCCGGAGTGGTGGAGGGCGCAAAGTTGTTGAAGAAAACTCCCATTGATATTTTGTTCCTGGATATCCAGATGCAGGACGGATCGGGATTTGACCTCCTGGATATTTTGCCCGAAATTCCTTTCAAGATCATTTTTATAACGGCCAGCGATGCGCATGCTATCAAGGCTTTTCGCTATGCGGCCATTGATTATTTGCTGAAGCCCGTGGACCCGGATGAACTGACCGAAGCATTGAAGAAATTCCGGAGCCACAATCACAACGAGCAGGACAATTACCGCTTGCTAAACGAGTCTCTGAAACAAAGTCATAAAGTACAGGAACGCCTGGCTTTACATGCACAGGACAAAATCCACATCGTACAAATTGCAGATATTATTCGTTGCGAAAGCAATGTAAACTACACGGAATTCTTTTTTACCAATTCGAAGCGCATTGTAGTTTCAAGAACCTTGAAGGATTTTGAAGATATTTTAGGCGAATTGGGCTTTTTCCGGGTGCATCAGTCGCACCTGGTAAATACGAAAATGATCCAGGAATTTGTAAAAGTAGAAGGCGGACATTTGATTATGTCGGATGGAAAAATGATCCCCGTTTCTACCCGTAAGCGTGCGGATGTGGTGAAGATGCTGGAACAGCTTTGACAAGTTCAAAGGTTTAATGTTTAAAAAGTTCAAAATTGATCAGTTGTTTTATTGAACCATTTGAACCATTTGAACCATTTGAACCATTTGAACTATTTTACTTAGGCGTACCGAACCACTTTTGCAAAATCCAGGCAGGACCGATTAATAAAAATTGAATGTCTTTGAGAAAAGACGGTTTTTTCCCTTCAATTTGATGTCCGTAAAATTGCCCGACCCACGCAACCGCAAAAATGATCAGGGAACTTAGCCACAAAGGTCCTATTTGTGCCAGGAAATAATTACCGATTACGCAAATTGCCGAGAAGATCAAAATGTAGAACGCCATTTTCCAGGATAAGCGTAAATAGAAATACAATACTGGAATTAAAGCAACGACCGCCCAATTCACGTAAAGGAAATTATCCGAATGAACCAAACTGATCAATCCGCGATTGGGAATGCTCATTAACAATCCCACAACCGAAAAGAAAATTGCCGGAACACAGATGTAGTGAATTTTCTTGTTTGTCGCGTTTTGGTGACTGACGGAATATTCTGCAAACCATTCTTCGAGCGTTTTCATATGCTTTTTAATACAAGTTACGAAATAGGAGGTCTATTTGCAATAAAGTTTGCAAACCCCTTCAAAAGCTTTTCTGAATTTCAGAATTTATAAGTTCACTTGTTTATAAATTTATGAACAGAATTTCGTTTAAGCTATTGATAAACAGTTTTTTGATTGTGTGGATTCAGGTTGAGAATGATCATTTGTATCGGTTTTCAAACGATCCCAATAGTGGGAATTCAGTAATTCGGGTGTTCCCAAAGATACGAACAAGTTCTATTTAATTGTTTGTATTTTAATTACTTATATTTTTTGATGAGTAAAAAAGGCTGCCCGGTTTAACGAGCAGCCTTGAATTAATTATTAGGATGATTTAGGTTGTTTTATGATTTTGGTTACTTCCACCCAGCGACCCTTTTCCTGGGCATTGACGGCATGATCATACATGGCTTCCGAGAATACAGCTGGCAGATAGAATCTTCCCAAATACGAAGCATTCAACTGGATTTTGAAAATTTTCGTTTCATTCGGTGCGAGTTTAAAGTAACTATAAACGCGGTCGTCCCTGTAATCCTGGTAATCAATGTTCGGGGTGCTTTCATCATCATACAAGCGTGCATTGTGAATTTCCCAGCCGCTCGGCATAATTTGGTTTAAAGCCATTTCGCGATAGAATTGGTCTTTTGTGGGGTTTTTCAGTTTGACTTCCATGATAAAATCTGTTCCTTGTGTGATTTTGGAAGGATCAATAGAAACACCATTCAAATTGGTGTAACTGATCGTCATTTCCAGGTTGCTCCGGATCTTCTTCTCTTTACCGATCTGTGGTACTTTCTTCGTGCAAAAAGTCACATAGATTTTTTTGGAAGAAGTGTTTCGCACGGACAGACGTTTCAGTTTGGTTCCGTCAGCTTCCGTGTAGTTTTTAGTAATCATGCATTTGCCGGCAGTTACTTTTTCAGAATTGATTTCAAATTGCAGCGTTCCGTTATTCTTGATTTTCCCGCTTGTCAATGCAAGGATACAGTAACCCGCTTCCTGCGTACTCAACCATTGGTTCGATTTCAAAATGTCTGTAATTTCTTTTTCCGTCTGATCGGTTGGTTTGGAATCGATCATCAATCCTGCTTCCAGGTTCATGGCCTTATCGCGCAGCGTTGAACCGTAAGAATAAGCATACTCGCGGTAGTTAGCCGGAGCAAAACTCAGGTTGCGGGTCATTTGTTTCGCCAGATCTTTCTGACCTGCCAGATAGTACGCCGCTGCCAATCTCCATTTCGCTGTGACTCCGAGTTTGCTGTTTTCTTTCAGACGGTTCATAGCACCCAATTCGGGTTTTCCGGCCAAAGCCAATGTGTACAAGCGGTAAGCCTGTATCAGTTGATGCGATTCTTCTGCATGACTGTCATATCCCTGGTAGGAATCCGCCGTCCATTTATTGGCTTCGTTTTTTTGGTATTCCATCCAGCGCGACTTCAGGTTTGCAGGAAGGGTAAATCCATGCTGCTCGGCTTCGATCATGAAATGACCGGCGTAATTGGATCCCCAATCGCTTGCTTCGCGGTTTCCGGGCCAGTAGGCGAAACCACCTTCGTATTGCTGGAAACTTTGGTATTTGATCAAAGCCGCTTTGATATTTGCCGACATTTCTTTCTTTTCTTTTTCGCTGAATTGCATCACGTCCATGGCGAATAGCTGCGGGAATACGGCTGAAGTCGTTTGTTCGATACATCCGTGCGGATAATTAATCAGTTCATCCATGCGGCCGCTCAAGTTAATCGAACTGAATTGACTGGTCTCTAACGAATAGGAGTGAGAGCCGCTGATTCCGTCCTGCTCCATGGTGAAACCGGCTGTTGCTCCGGGTTCAATCACCTTGGTTTCGCTTTCCAGTACCTGCGGATTCGGGCTTCGTACGTCGACCTCAAATTCCTGCGTGGCAGTTTCAGCACCGGATTTCGCAAAAATCCTGATTTTGGCAATGCCCAGTTTATTGGCGACTTTTAATTCAAAGTTTACGATCTGATCTCCTTCTGCTGCAAATTTGATTCCCTGGTTTTTAGTTCCGTTTACAGCCAGCAGATCGTTACAGCTTACTTGAACATCAACGTTTTTAATGTTTTCTTTCATGGCGAAAACGTCTACCGGAAGCTGGATTGTCTCACTCGGACCAATGACGCGGGGCAATGTTCCAAGAACCATCAGCGGTTTTTTGATCGTTACCGTTTCTTCGGCGTTTCCGAATGCTGTTGCGGAATGAGCTACCACCATCACGCGAACCGACCCGATGTAAGTCGGTAATTCAACCTGGTGTGTTTTGGAAGAACCGGCCGGTAAAACAAACGGGCCTAAGAAATGCACCATCGGTTTGAAACGGTTCGCTTTTGGGCCTGCACCGTCGTCTGCAGAACCATCACCACCGATACTCAACAGCCGGTTCAGTTTTCCGGAATAAGCACCGATGACATAGTCATACATGTCCCAGGTTTTGATGCCCAATGCTTCTTTGGCATAAAAGGTATTCCACGGATTCGGTGTTTTGAAGCGCGTCAGGTCCAATAATCCTTCATCAACGATGGCAAGCGTGTAAGTCATTCCTTTTCCGCTTTTTTCCGAAACGGTCACTTTAGCTGTCGATTCCGGCCGCCATTCTTTTGCAACGGCAATTTCCGGGTGAAGATGTGTTGCAGGATCATCGACAATAATCGGAACAATTCCATACATGCGAATAGGCAAGTCATTGGTAGTGGCGCTGTGCGGCTGTATCAAACTCACATGCACATAAGCGTTCGGAGCCATATCTTCGGTTGTTTCAAAAGAACACGTAGTTTCGCCTTTGGTAGTGTTTACCCAGAATTTCTTCACGATTTTGGTACGTGTTTCAACGGATATCAATGCTTTACCCGAAGCCGGTGATGGAATACTCAATTTCACGATTTCGCCTTTGACATAACTTTTCTTATCGGTGGAAAAGTTGAGCATGGAAGCATATTCATTGTTCTTTTGGTTCCCGCGGCTCCAGTAAGGAACATCAATCGAAATGATTTTACCTGCCTGGTGAAAACCTTCTTCGTCTGTTACTGTTACCAGGAAGCGCCCGTAATCTGTCTCGTTCAGCCCGAATTTGAAAGCGGTTTTGCCATTCGAAGCATTCAGCAGGGAATCGTAAACGAGCATGTTCCCGTTGCGCGCCATGAAATTGCCCAAATCGTCATCGCCGCTTTCGTACCACCATCTCCATTCCATGCGGTAGATTTTTACACGGATTTTGGACGGTTTTTTCAAAATGGTCCCGGCAGCATTCACCATCACCACATCGAAAGTGTGTTTTTTGCCGGAGATCAGTGAATTGTCTGCTTCCAGGTCGGGAGTTCTGAATCCGACATATTGCTTGTAAGGAGAATAGATTTGAGAAAAACGGTCGATGGAGAAATTCCCGCCTTGTTCAAATACCCGCATCGTATAAATCGCATTCATCATTCCGGATGCCTGTGACAGGGATGATATTTCCTGCTTAAAGGAAGCTTTTCCATTGGCGTCCAGATCGTCATCAAACAAAGTATTGTTGTCGGAATTGATCTTACGGATCGGCGAATCGAATTCAAATTTCGGGAATCCCGGGATTACGGTTTTGGTTGATTGGTACTCGACATCGACTGTTGCACGCAGGTTTTTTGCCGGAGCACCATGCAGCCAGTAAGATTCCAGGTGAAGCAGGCTGTCGGAACTGAGCGGAACATCCAATTTGATTTTTAAGCGGTTTGGTTTGACGGTTTCAACTTTCAGATACTTGGTAAATTCACGTGATCCGACCATCACGCTTGCAGTGTAGATTCCTGTTTTTGCATCGTGACGTGTAGCCGTGCGGAAGTCGTAATGTCCGTTTATGCCCTGGGATTTGGTTATTTTGCTTGTTTCATAACCGGAAGGATCTGTTAAAGTGAACGTAACCGGGTGATTCAACGGAAGTTTTTTCTCGTAATCGCGCAAAACAAAGTTCACGTAAATAGAATCTCCCGGACGCCAGACTCCGCGTTCTGCATAAATGTATCCTTTCAGGCCGTTTTGAACTTCTTCTCCTTCCACATCGAATTCGGAAAGGGTATTGGAATGCCCATCACTGACTTTCAGGTAACCGCGCTGCTTTCCGTTTTTCGCGATGAGTAAAAAGGGTTTTTCAGAAAGGGTTTTGGTATACATTCCTTCGGAATTTGTGGTTCCGGAAGCAATGACTTGTTTCGCGTAATCGTAAAAAGTGACAGAAGCATTTGGAATCGGCTGTGTGGTGATCATATCCGTTAGGAAAACGTGTGCTTCTTTCTTGGCGTCCAGTTTGTAGATTACACCGATGTTAGAAGCAAGGATGTTCCGGGAAACAGCTTTTCCATAGTAATAATCGGAACTACAAGGCGATTCGTTCGAACCGTAACCGCCCCAATCTTCGTATCCGTCATCCCAATCGTCCAAATGCCACGGGCGTTCAGACCATTCTTCTTCCACTCTTGCTTCGCTTTCCGAAGGCTGATCTGCTGTTTCTTCTTCGGGATTTGCCGGACAATCACAATAAGCGTCTTTCTGCCCGAATTTAATGGAGATACGGTAAATGGCGCCGGGTTCTGGCCTGATCCATTTTTCCAGGTCCAATACGTGTGATGCCCAGTCGCTTTTGTCTTCTTTTTTAACTCCCAAAGAGATGTTCTTTTCAGCAATTTTCTTCCCGAAACGGAAAATGGATTCGGATTCGTTGAGTTCATTCACCTGCAGGAAATGATGCACGTTTTCTTCGTAAATCCTGATAATGCGCACGGTTACGGATTTCAATCCGATTGTTTCAAAAGGGAAAATCAATCCTTTGGAATCGGGCAGGATGGAGCCGCTCCCCACAATGCGTACTTTGGGTTTGGAAGCTGTAAATAACAAGCTGTATTCACTGCCTTTCAGCATTTGGTAATTCTTGATATTCCGGATCCCGGAATTGACTTTTAAGCGGTAAGTTCCTTCAATGCGACTTGGAATGAACACCGTAACTTCGTTGTAATAGATGGAAAAAGTTTCACCGGAAACTCCCACCAGGTCAATTAATCCGTTCAGATCCTGGTTGGTGGATAAAGGCTCTGAGAAAGTCAGCCGGATACTTTGATCGTCTTCATCACTGACATTGTAAGAGCTCACGTTGAAATCTCCCAATGCGGGAACATCAATGCCGGTTGATCCGTTTGAAAAAGAGGAAATCGGGTCGCCATTCCACTCAACGGTTATTTTTTGTTCTTTTTCTGAACGTTTGATGCTGTCTACGATATAATAATATTCGTTTTCGCCGTAGCTTTCTTCAAAGTGTACTTTTTGTTTCCGGTTCCCGAGGTTGATGGTAATCAGATCTTTCAGTTTGGTGGTGTCGAAATGATCGGTCATGGAAATCGTTCCGCGCAGGGAATACCATTCCAGGTTGTAGGAATCGTATTCGATCAGGCTTGGATCACCGACCTCCATCTTTTGCGGTTTGGTGGCAAACTGAAAGTTGAATTCTTCGTATCCGTCTTCCACTTCCATGATTTCATCCAAATCCAAACTCACGGTATAAATCTGGTTGGAGGCCAGGGCTTTTTTCGGAACGATTTGAATGGTCCTGAAATCCACCCATTGAATATCGGCATCAATTTCCGGACTAATCTCCACGATTTCTTTCAGCACTTTTTCATCCATGCGGGATTTCATTCCAAGCTCTATAAGTTTGGAGGAATCCAGCTGATTTTTGAGTTCAATCTCGATGTTGTCGGTATTGGAGATGATTCCCGAGGTATAACCGGAAACCCACTTCCTGAATTTGGGATCCACGGAAAGGATCTTGTTGCCCGAGCAGGCAAAGATGGTTGCCAGTAAGCTCGTTGCAAGCGATAGAAGAATAATGAAGCGTGACATAACTGTTGTATTTGTTATGTCAAAGATGAATGCATCTGAAAGAAGAATTCAGGTTGTTTTAGGAGTCGAAAGCACCTTTTGATTATCCGCGGTTGAAATGGTATTATTTGATTTACATAAACAGTGGGCGCGTCCCGTACGTACGGACGCGCCCACTGTTTATGGTTACGGTTTGTATTTCAATAAATCATCCATGGTTGCAATAGAAACCGGATGGTAATTTTGTCGGTATTTTTGATAAATTTCCAATCCCCATTGTTTGCTTTCCGGATTTTCATTCAGTGCGGTGTAGATCGGTAACAAGAATTTTCTACGGCCCACTTTTGAAATGAATCTTTCAATATCCGGACGGATTTCCGTGTAATTGGAATTGATTCCAAGCACGTACCATTCGGTTGCAACTTCGGCATTTCCCCAAGTATTGAAATGTAGTTTCTCATCGATCAATGCCAAACGTTCCGGATCCATTTTCTTAGGTAAAGCACGGATAAATGCCTGCCATTCCTGTGGAACATATTGGTCGCGGCTTAACGCAGGAAGTTGTTTTTTGCCTTTTTTCTTAGCCGGTTTTTTGAAGATGTCTTTTCCTTTTGCGAATTCACGTGCCATTTGCTGGATCTTCTCGAATCGCGGAGAGCTTACTGCATAACAGTTTTTCGGCAATCCCGGTTTGTACAGCCACTCATCAATATTGAATTTGATATCTGTCTGGCTGATCAGGTTTTCTTCCAGGTATGCTTTGAATTGCTCGGTTGTAAGTGTTTGGAAAGCGTGGTCTTTGAAGTATTTTTTCAGGAAGATATCAAAGCGCTGTCTTCCGAAATCACGTTCCAGGGTTTTCAGTAAGAAAGCTCCTTTTACGTAGGCAATCGAAGTCATCCCGTCATCCGGATTACGTTTCCCCAATTTCAACTTTAAATGCGTGTCTTCTTCATCCAAATCCTGCATTTCGGTTTGAAGTTCCTGGAATTCGATCAGAGCTAACATGTCTGCTACTTCTTTTCCGTATAGCTCTTCCATGATACGGTTTTCGAAATACACGGTAAACCCTTCATTCAGCCAGAAATCATTCCAGCTTGCATTGGTAACGAGGTTTCCGGACCAGGAGTGAGCCAACTCATGTGCAATAACGGAAACGGCACTTCTGTCGCCGGCAATCAAAGTCGGATTTGCAAATGTCAGGCGCGGATTCTCCATTCCTCCGAAAGGGAAGGAGTAAGGTAAAACGATTACATCGTATTGTTCCCACTGATAAGGGCCGTACAAATTTTCAGCTGCATGGATCATTTTCGGAAGGTCTGCAAATTCCCAGATTGCCTTGTCGATCATTTCAGGTTCCGTGTAGATTCCACAGTTTTTACCAAGTGATTTGTATTCAAGGTTACCTACTGCCAATGCAATGAGGTAAACAGGAATGGGTTGTTTCATCTCGAAATGGTATTTTCCTTCCGGGTTTTTCTCCTTCGGATTGGAAGCACTCATCAACGCCAAAAGTTCGGAAGGAACGGTAACGTCTGCACTGTAAGTAATCCGGTTGGCCGGAGTTCCCTGAACGGGAATCCAGGTGCGTGTGAGAATTGCCTGACCCTGGGTGTATAAATACGGATGTTCTTTTCCTTCAGTTAATTCAGGTTCCATCCAATCCAAAGCGCCGGCATTTTCAGTCGTTTTGTAATAAATATTGATGTATTCGGTATTCTTGTCGATCTTGATACTCAATGGCTGGCCGATGAATTCCTGCATGGACCCGATGATGAAATCAGTTTCTTTCTCCTGCCCCTTTTTTCCCAAAGTTACTTTCTGAATTTCAGGTCCGTTGATGTCGAAAATAGCGGTATCTGTATCTTTCAGGCGCTCCATGCGGTGGCGCGCTATTCCGTAAATGGTTTTTTTCTCAAAATTCACATCGATTTCAAGATCCAAATGTTTGGTTCGGATTTCATCTGTGTTGGAGTAGGAATGGGCGTCATGTCCCGCTACTACTCCGTTGATCGATTGATCTTTATTTAATGGCTCTGCATCGTTTCCACAACTAGTAATAAGGAGAGCTAGTGCAGCAATGCCGAACAGGGATTTTAGTTTCATTTTTTCAGTTTGAGGTACGCGAATATACTTTTTTCTTTGAATTTCAACTTAGTTTGACTTTTCATCTTTTTTGGTCAGATAACGAATCACTTCTGCCGCCCCCATTAATCCGAACAGTGCCGGCATGTAGCTGACTGTTCCGTAAAATGAACGCTTGAAGTTGGATCCATCGGTCATTTTCAGGGAATCTTTCTGTTGCAATTCAGACGAATAAACACACTTGATTTTTTCGAAGGCGACTCCTTTTTTCTTGAGTCGTTTTTTGATGTGTGCACCCAGCTTACAGTTGTGACTGTTTGGGAGTTTTGTTACATGCACACGGTTAGGATCTGTTTTTCCGCCCGCTCCCAGGTGCGTGATCACTTTGATTTTCTTGCTTTTACAGGCAATGATCCATTCTAGTTTCGGAGTAACGCTGTCGATGCAGTCCATCACATAATCCGGTTTGTATTGGTCCAGCAATTCCCAGACACGTTCCGGAATTACAAATTCTTCCACAATATTCAGGTTAATATCCGGATTGATGTCCTTAATGCGTTCACCTAAAACAACGGCCTTGTTCTTTCCGATGGTGGAATCCAAGGCGGTCAACTGGCGATTTTTATTCGTGATATCGAAAGCATCACCATCTACAATGGTCATCGTTCCAACTCCTGCACGTGCAATGAATTCACCTGCAAAAGATCCGATTCCTCCGAGTCCAACAATAAGTACATGAGCAGATTTCAAACGGTCCATTTCTTTTGGTCCGAGGATCAACTCCGTACGCTCCAACCACTTACTCATAGTTAAAAATTCGTTTTGCGTTTTGATCTAATAGTTCGGTCAGGGCGTGCAAAGATAGCTTTTTTATTTCAGCGACCGTTCGATAAGTGTCAATGAGTGCTCCATTACCCGTGTCGGTCTCAAGGATTAAGCGCTCCGAAGGAATTAGTTTTACGGCGTTTTGAAGTTTTTCATTGGATAGAACAGATTCTCCGATACTGATGATGCTTTTGGGATAATTCAAAACGGAATCGGTAATCGATGCTTTGTTGAATCCGTGGTACATCAGGGTTGTTCCGGGAGCATATTTTTCGTGAAGAAACCGGCATCTGTCCCAGGAATTGACGCAGTGCAGAATGACCGGTTTATTTAGTTTTGCTGCGAGTTTCAGCTGGAATATGTACGATTCTTCCTGGGTTTCAGCTGTGTTATACCGATTGTCGAGGCCAATTTCGCCGATTGCCAGAAACCCTTTTTTCTCATTCAAAGCCAGGCAAATCTCTTCTGTCTGCTTGAAATCAATCCCGTTTTCCTGAGGATGGATACCAAAGGAGAAAAAAGGAGGAAGTTTTTCCGGGAATGAGCCCGTAAGCTGCACAATTGCCCGGTTTTTCGAGTCAAAATGATGTGTGTGCGAATCGAAAAGGTACTCTAAATCAGTCATTAAACAGGAATCGATGCGTTAAATTTAAGACAATCTGAACCAATCAACCATTTTTTACCTATTTTCACCGCTGCTAAAAATTAAATCGAAATATGGAAAATTCGACTCCGAAAGGACATCCAAAAGGATTATATCTATTGTTTACCACTGAAATGTGGGAGCGTTTCTCCTATTATGGAATGCGTGCCTTATTCACCCTGTTCCTGATCAATGCCCTGATGTTTGATAAGGAAACAGCTTCCGGAATCTATGGTTCTTACACCAGTTTGGTTTACCTGACTCCAATTATAGGAGGTTATTTCGCGGATAATATCTGGGGAAACAGAAAATCCATTTTTGTAGGAGGTGTGATGATGGCTATCGGACAATTGTTTATGTTCTTTTCGGCATCATTTTATTCCAATCACAACCTGGCTTTGATTTTGATGATCGTCGGACTAACATTCCTGATCTTCGGAAACGGATTTTTCAAGCCGAATATCTCTACATTGGTAGGTCAGTTATATGCTGAAACAGACAAGCGTAAAGATGCTGCATACACCATTTTCTACATGGGAATCAATCTTGGAGCCTTCATCGCACCGTTGATCTGTGGTTATTTGGGAGAGCGTTACGACGCTGCAAACAATATTATGCCGGGAGCATTTAAATGGGGATTCTTGTGTGCTTGTATCGGTATGATCATTTCTGTGATCACTTTCGAAATGAGAAAAAACAAAGTGCTGGTTACTCCTACAGGTGAAGCGATCGGGAAAATTCCGAACAAACAACGCCTTTTAGCTGAGGAAATGGGAGAAGCTCCTTCCGGGAAAAAATCGAACAGCAACGTATACATCGGTGTTCTGGTAGGAATGGTGGTGTTGGTGTTGTTGCGTTTCTTTGTCTTTATGGCAGAAGATGAAACAATGATCGATACCGTAAACAACTACATTTCAGCAGCCATTTTTGCAATTTCCATCAGTATTCCGTTCATTATTATAACGGATAAATCATTAAACAAAATCGAGAAGCAGCGTATTTGGGTAATCTACATTGTTGCGTTCTTCGTAATCTTCTTCTGGGCTGCATTCGAACAGGCCGGGGCTTCTTTAACATTCTTCGCGGCTGAGCAAACAAACAGGGATATTCTCGGATTCTCAATGCCTGCAAGCTGGTTCAACAGTTTTAACGCAGTTTTCATCGTAATTTTAGCACCGCTTATTTCCATTATGTGGACGAAATTGGCGAAAAGAAACATGGAACCGGCTTCCCCTTACAAACAAGCTTTCGGTCTATTGTTCCTTGCTTTGGGATATGTATTCATCGCAATCGGTGTTGACGGAGTTGAGCCGGGAGTGAAAGTGAGCATCATCTGGCTGACCGGATTGTACTTCATTCACACGGTGGGTGAGTTGTTCTTGTCTCCGATCGGACTTTCCATGGTGAACAAACTGGCGCCTGTACGATTCGCGTCCTTATTAATGGGAGTTTGGTTCTTGAGTACAGCTGCAGCAAATAACTTCGCCGGATTCTTAAGTTCATTCTACCCGGATCCGGTTTTGACAGGAACAGAAGTTCGTGCGTTGGAAAAAGAATTTACTACGAAAACGCACAAGGTTTACTTGTTGGCTGATGAAGTAAAAACGGCAACGGAAGCAGATACAGTGAAAGTGATCGATGAGAAAGGAAAACCGGTGGAAGTAAAATTCTCTGATGTCAAATTTGATCGCCTGTTCGCTGAAGTAAAAGACAAGAATGACGAAAAAACAATCAGTGCAAATGCGAAGATCATCCAGGAAAAGAAGATCGAATTTGCAAGAAAAGCAGTGAACAAAGAAAAGTCGTTTATCGGTATTAAGATTACCGACTTGAAATCATTCTTCTGGTTGTTTGTGTACCTGGCCGGAGGATCAGCAATCATCTTATTTATCTTAAGTAAGTTCTTAGTGAAAATGATGAATGGTGTAAAATAACACCCACAAACAATATACATTTAAAGTCCTCCGCTATGACGGGGGACTTTTTTAGTTAAAAGACTATGGAAAAACAACGCAAACACCCTCAGGCATTACCTTATTTATTCCTCACAGAAATGTGGGAGCGCTTCGGCTATTATTTAATGATCGGAATTTTCACCTTTTATTTAAAGGATGTAAATCACGGTTTCCAAATGACCGAAGCTGAATCGGCAAGTTTATATGGGACCTTCATTGCGCTGGTGTTTTTCACGCCATTTATCGGCGGGCTTCTTGCCGACAGAATTTTAGGGTACCGTCTTCCGATTATCCTGGGAGGATTGATGATGGGAGTTGGTTACTGCATGATGGGTGTTCACACCTTTACGATGCTTTACACCGGAATGGTACTGGTGATTGCCGGGAACGGATTGTTTAAGCCGAACATCTCAACACTTCTTGGAAACCTTTACAATACGGACCAATACAGGAATCAGAAAGATGAAGGGTACAACATCTTCTACATGGGAATTAATGTGGGAGCATTTGTCTGTAACATCGTTTCTGCATTTTTGATGAACAAATACGGATATTCCATGGCATTCGTGGGTGCCGGAATCGGGATGTTTATCGGAGTGGCGGTTTTCCTGGTCGGGAATAAACACTATGTCTCGGGTGATGTGAAGAAAGTGGCCGCTCCGGGAGAAAAGCCCTGGTGGATCGATTTGTTGATCGTTGTAGTGCCGGCGGTATTGTTTGCAATTATCGGCTACTTCATCAACGGAGTTCCTTCTGAAACCAACGAACATTCTTACTTAGTTAAAGATGACGTGACGGATGCATTCCTGTTTGCATGTATTCCGGTAATCTTCTTTTTCGGGTATGTCCTGTTCACTTCGCCGAAACACGAGCGAAGAGTAGTTAGTGCAATTTTAGTAGTGTGCCTGGCGGTTATTCCTTTCTGGGCCATTTTCAAACAGAATGGAACGGTCTTGAATACCTGGGCAGATAATTATACGAACCGCGATGTGCCGAAATCGGTTAGCAACGGGTTGAAGGGGATGTACCTTGCCGGAACAATCAAATACGAAATGTCGGAAGATTCAACACAGGTCCTGGATAATCAATTCCGCAAAGTTGGAGATGAAAAAGCGATTCAGTACCCGAGCTATTTTAAAAATTACGAGAAAGTATCGGAATTGAAACCCGGCCAGGAAGTGGTTGTCTTCAATTCGAATATTTTTCAGTCCGTAAACCCGTTTTGGGTAATAGTTCTGACGCCGCTGGTCGTGGCAATATTCCGTTTCTTGCGAAAACGCAAAATGGAACCGTCCATCCCGATCAAGTTCGTATTGGGATTATTCATTACCGGCTTATCTTGTCTGGTAATGGTTGCGGCGGCAAAAGCATCCATGAACGGGGAAATTAAATCGAGTCTTTGGTGGTTCTTCGGGACATATGGTGTAATCACCGTTGGAGAGTTGTGTTTGTCACCGATCGGATTATCGATGGTTTCAAAATTGGCACCTGCGAGATTGACTGCCTTACTGATGGGGGCTTGGTTCATTTCAACCTCAATCGGGAATAAATTAAGTGGAGTAATTGCATCTCTTTGGGATCAGTACGATAATAAGTCGTCTTTCTTCATGCTGAACTTCTACTTAATGATGGGAGCAACATTGATATTAATAGTACTGCTTCCGTGGTTACTGAAAGTGTTTAGAGAACAGAATAAATAAATCGGGTATACCTATATATAGTATGAAACGTTTTTTGGCACTTTTAATACCGATCATTGTCTTATTAATCGCGATCCCTTTTCTGTTGGATAAAGGATTGATCGTGCCCGCGAAGATTGTCGGGGTTGTTTTGATTCTTTTAACCACTATCTCATTACGGATATGGTTGAGAAGAGCTTTGAAAGAAAAACTCTCCCGGGATGCAGTAAAGTTTAATGTGAATCATCGGTATTATCTGAACGAGGTGAGCGCGATCTATCGAAACATGACGAATGCAGAGAAGAAAGCAGTGGAGAAAAGAATGGGAAAATTACTTTCCGACTTACAATTTGACGATACAACCCGTGAAGAATTGGACGTAGAGGAGATGCTGGCTTATGCTTTATTGCAGATATTGACTGTATATAATGAACCGTATCATTCATTAAAAGGGATGATGATTGTATTTGATCAGACAAATAATACGGGTAAATTGAAAGTTTCTGAAGGAAAATATGTGCTATTGAACCCTATTTTGGTGCAAAGCTTGTTAAAAGAGAGTCAAAACCTGGAATCGTTCAATCATTCAAATGCACCGATTATAGGGCAATTGAGGGAGCTTTACCTCAAATCCTGAAAAAAAAGCAATATTTTTTCAGGCTATAACCAGACTATTATCAGTGTGTTAAGGATTGATTTCCGAAAAGCGAAAAAAATAATCTTAAAAAAGGCTTGTTAAAGTGGAATAAGTGAGTACCTTTGCCACCGCTTAGAACGATAGGCGCTTCGGAAACGGAGAGATTGAAAAGGAGGGAAAAGAGGAAATCAAAAAAAAGTTTTTAAAAAGCTTTGCAGAATAAAAAAGATGATTACCTTTGCACCCCGCAAACGAGCAAAGGGCTGACAAGTGAGAGTTTAAAA